>JBDLJC010000012.1:0-77754 GCA_039714535.1 Thermodesulfobacteriota bacterium
GAACGTCTGCGCCCAACCGGTCGGTTACGTCCTGGACGATACCGACTGTAACGATAGCGACGATACCGTCTCGCCGACAGCCGTTGAAATCTGCGACGGTCTGATTAATACCTGCGGCGGGTCCTTGCCGCTGGTCGAGATCGATAACGACAGCGACGGCTACGTTGAATGCACCATCGACGGCGGCGGCTGGGATACCCTGCCGCTACTGCTCGGCGACGACTGTAACGATGCGGCCGTCGCTACCTACCCGGGTGCGACAGATGCACCTGGTGACGACCTTGACCAGAACTGTGACGACACTGTCGTCTGCTTCAATGATGGCGATCAGGACGGTTATGGCGCCTTGTCTTCGGCTGAATCCGGTTACGCCGCCGCCGGTGGCTTCGGTGCGGCAGGGGCCTGCGGATCAACTACGGGTGACCTCTGGGCCGACAACAGTACCGACTGTAACGATGCCGACGCAACCGAGAACCCCGCTGTCATCTGGTATGCCGATGGCGATCTTGACACTTACGGCGACCCGGCATCCTCAAATGTCTGTTCACGTGCTGCCGGTACCGATGTTACCGACAACCTCGACAACTGCCCGGCTGTGGCCAATCCAGACCAGACCGATTCCAACTATAACGGTATTGGCGATGCCTGTGATCAAGCCGACACCGATGGTGATGGGATCAGAGATCAGGACGATACCGAGCCGTTGATTCCCAATGACGATTCACCACTTCTATCCGGTGAATACCATGCCGCCGAATTCATGGATGACTATGTGTCGGCCGATGGCCAGTTCTTCAGTTCTCGTGCATCCCTGTTTTTTAATGGTACGGACGTCGAGGGCCTCTATACTGAAGAAGCCACCACTTGCCAGGAGGCAGAACCGCAAAACTGCCCAGCACTTGAATCTGGACCGTTCTTCTACAACCTTGAGAACGACTACTCGTTCACCATCTTCGGAGATACGGTTCTTGGTAACGTCTCGATGGATCCGGGCAACGATGTCTTTTTGATCAATGATGCGGAGGTTGATCCTGATGACTCACTGATGCTGATGATCGGCGCCAGAAAAGGTGCCGGAATGGATAAATTTGCCCTTGCCGGCGAATACATCATAACCCAGATCACTGATACCCAGGTCTCCCAGACCGATCCGGGCCTGGCCATGTTCACCCAACGATTCGGCGCAACTTTCGAGCCTGATAATATTACTTTCGCCCCGGCTGGCGCTTGGTATTACGCAACCCTGGCAGACATGCCGTGGGATTGTGATGAGGTCGGTAAATGTTTCCAGAGCTCCACCGATGAACGATATAGCTCCACTTTAGACGAGGTCGCCAACCCCAATCCGGATCCTGCCGAATATATACCTTATAGTGTAAGCGCAGATGGTCGATTCATGATCGGCGCCACCGACTTGGGCTTTGTCTCTCCTGATGGCGAGCTGATGGTGATAATCGATACTGCTGCAGATCCGCTTCCCACTCCGATAGATGATACCATCACCCTGTCAGTGGGGGTCCGTTATGCCGGAGCTGGCGGATCAATGGACAACTCCTCTATACAAGGTGAGTTCGCCTACCATGAAATGAAATATGATGACCTTGCCACTCCAAGCACCCAGAACACCTATGCCTGGTTAACCTTCGATGGCCAGACCCCTGGCACCGGTAATTTCAAGATCATTGCCGATTCCACTGGTGGTTCGGGTGAGATGACGTTCACCTATGAAGTAACTCCGGGGGGCCAATTCTTGATAGAAACAACCCCGGCTGATGTTGATAATTTTCCTTTTGGGAACTTCCCTGAAATTGAAGATGTTGATCACAATGGCGATACCATCCTTGACTTGGCTGTATACGATCTCAAGGGTATTGTTTCCGCCAATGGAGATTACATCGTGGCCGGAGATGTTGACTGGCTCAATGCCGACCCAGGTCTCTCCTTCGGTGTAGGTATCAGGAAGCCACTGTCTCAGGTTGCTGCGCCAGGTTCGATAACTGTTCCTGCCACCAGCGCCACAGGTGACTACACAATAAGCTGGACAGCCTCATCCACGTCTGAAGTAAGTTATGAACTCCAGGAGGCCACTCAGTCTGATTTCTCAGATGCGGCTCTGGTATATGAAAGCGACTTCGGCGTAGATGGTGAAGTCCTTTCCTATGATGTTATCGGACAAACTGCAGGGGTTTACTACTATCGGGTACTTGCCAAGAAGGTTGGGATGACAAGTAGCGGATGGGTTTTTGGAGCTAATGAAATAGATGTATTGAGAACCGATGCCCCCGACTGGCTCTCTGTCCCAGCAACTGCAAGTGGTAACTCGATCCAGATCTTCTGGGATCCTTCAACTACGCCTGGAGTTAGTTACTTGGTCGAAATAGATACCGACCCGGCCTTTTCAAGCCCCACCGAGGCCTACAACGGCACCGCTACATCTATATATGCGCCAGTTGCTACCGGTAGCGGGTCCTATTACTTCAGGGTCAAGAGCAGGAAAGCCGGTATGGGCGATAGTTTCTACAAATCGTCACCGACCGGATGTGTCTTCACCGAGATGCCCGTTGTTGCGGGAACATCCTTTCTCTCGGTGCCGGCTACCGCCAGTGGTAACAGGATCCCGGTATTCTGGGGGGCTTCTGCTACTCCGGGGGTAACTTATATTGTCCAGATGGATAACGCCCCGGGCTTTCCAAGTCCTACCGAGGTTTATAATGGCCCTAATACTTCTGTTAATGCCTTGGTGACTACCGGTAGTGATACCTACTACTTCAAGGTCAAGGCTAGAAAAGCCGGATTGGCGGACAGCAAATACAGAACATCCTCGACGGGCTGTGTATTTACAGAAGCTCCCGTTGCTGCGGGAACATCCTTTCTCTCGGTACCGGCTACCGCCAGCGGCAACAGGATCGCGGTATTCTGGGGGGCTTCTGCTACTCCGGGGGTAACTTATATTGTCCAAATGGATAACGACCCGGCTTTTCCAAGTCCTACCGAGGTCTATAATGGCCTTAATACTTCTGTTAATGCCTTGGTGACTACCGGTAGTGATACCTACTACTTCAAGGTCAAGGCTAGAAAAGCCGGTTTGGTCGATAGCCTCTACAGAACATCACCGACGGGCTGTGTGTTTACTGAAGCTCCCGTTGCTGCGGGAACATCCTTTCTCTCGGTACCGGCTACCGCCACTGGTAACAGGATCCCGGTCTTCTGGGGGGCTTCTGCTACTTCGGGGGTAACTTATATTGTCCAAATGGATAACGATCCAGCCTTCCCAAGTCCTACCGAGGTCTATAATGGCCTTAATACTTCTGTTAATGCCTTGGTGACTACCGGTAGTGACACCTACTACTTCAAGGTTAAGGCTAGAAAAGCCGGTTTGGTCGATAGCCTCTACAGAACATCACCGACGGGCTGTGTGTTTACTGAAGCTCCCGTTGCTGCGGGAACATCCTTTCTCTCTGTACCAGCCACTGCCAGTGGAACCTCCGTTACGATCTCATGGGGAGCGTCTGCCACTCCTGATGTCAATTACATTCTCGTAATGGATACCGACCCGGCCTTCACAAGTCCAGTTGAGGTATACAACAACACCGCCACCTCTACCGATGTAGCAATTGGCATAAGTGGTACCTACTACTTCAAGGTCAAGGCCAGGAAGACCGGTTTGGTCGATAGCCTCTACAGAAGCGTCCCAACTGGGTGCGTGTTTACTTTCGTGCCCTAATTGAATAAATCTGCCATATTAACTCCATGAAAAAGCCCCTTGAAATTCCGGGGGCTTTTTCTGTTTTCCTTATTGGCTCCAAAGGTTACTGACAAATCTTAGTTTCATATGTTAAGTCTGATCATGTTTATGGTTACAATTCTCCCAATTTTGGATAATATTTTAATGATTCAAAAGAACATTCCCAGTTAAGGCGTACTTCTTCCCCGAATTAATCGCATACCCATACAAGATGCTACACGCAATATGAAGCTGAAAAAGGTATTGAAACCTCCCAACAGTGTAGTTGTTAATACTACATACCTAACCATAGGATCTTTTTTATCCCAGATAGTATCCTTAATTGGCGCATTTTTTATCCCTCGTCTCCTTGGCCCGGCGGATTACGGAGCATATCAAACAGTCATCAATTTTGTCGGCATATTCTCTTTGTTTACTTTCTCCGGCATTAATAAAGTGGTTTTAAGAGAATGTTCAAAGCGACCGGAGTACGCAAAAGAAATCTTTGAAGAAACAATCGGCCTCAGATTACTGTTTTCGATATTTGCTTTTCTTCTTTGCGCAATAGTCGCCATTCTGATGGGATACGATAAAGGGACAAAGGTATTCATCGTTATTTATAGCGGATCATTACTTTATTCCGGCCTGCGAGATTCCGTTGACATTATATATCAGTTCAACAGGCGGATGGAGTTTATCTCTTTTTTTTCAATTTTACGGAATACCATATCAGTATCATTGTCGATTTTAGCTGTAATGGCAGGATATGGGGTGCTTACTCTCATATTGATCCAGATGGCAACTCAAGGAATAGTATTATTATCTAATTACCGAGTGAGTAAAAAACTGCTGAGATTCCGGCTTTTGTCGCATATTTTTCTCAACAAAAGAATAATCAGGCAAGGATTTAATTTCAGTTTATTGCAATTCCTTAACGTATTAAGTGGGAAAATAGATCTCGTGATGATATCCATCATGGGAACAACTGCGGAAGTCGGACTCTATGCTTTAGCATACAATATCGTTGAGAGAGGTTTGATGGTCAGGCAATCTCTGTCACAAAGCCTTTTCCCGGTCTATGCAAAACTTCTTGAAGACAGAAACCTCGATGCTCGGATAGTGTTAAAACATACGGCGATAATCGCATTGCCGGCTTCTGCCCTATGCATCATTACCCCGCCACTCGCGAAATGGATAATACCTGTGTTGGCAGGTGAAAATTTCAAGCAATCTATTGCGATCATTAATGTCCTGGTCTACTTCCTATTGTTTAATTATATAGTGGTACCTTTTGGGATATCATTACAGGCAAATAACAACGAATCAATTCAAATTCGCATTGGACTTTTAACTGCTCTGGCAAATATAACGCTTAATATTATTTTTTATAGCAAATATGGTTTAGTAGGAATTGCATATTCAACATTGTTTACATATTTCATACATAGCTTCCTGATAACTATGCTTGGCTATATAAAACTAAAGGCTTAATTCAATAGGCAGGGGTATTTATAACAACATGCGAGAAGACCCGGTTATTATCGTTGGGATGCACAGATCCGGCACGACTATTCTGGCGAAACTACTTTCAGAATGCGGTTTGTTTATCGGCAAGAAACTAGATACGCACAACGAGGCGATTTTCTTTAAGAGCTTGAACGATAGAGTGCTTCATATTGCTCATACATACTGGGATAATCCTCTTAATATTGAACATTTGTTTAGCAATAAAAGGACAAGTGGCGCTGTTGAAATTGAAATGAGAAAGGTAGTATCAGGAAAGGATTTTCTGTTCGATTATGTCGGATGGGAAAATACGTTAAAATTCTTCAGAAATCCTTTTTTTTCCTGGGGGTGGAAAGAGCCGAGAACAACAGTAACATTACCGCTCTGGTTATCAATATTCCCAAAAGCAAAAATAATCTACGTTTACAGAAATGGGATCGATGTTGCAAACAGTTTAACTGAACGTGAAAAAAAACGTATTGGTTCAATTAACAGCCCTTTTTTTTCGTTGAGATGCCTTAATCTAATGGAATCTTTTCATCTATGGGAAGAGTACAATAGAATGTTAATAGAACATTTATCTTTATTCCCAGATGTGCCGGTTCATAAGATCAGATATGAAGACCTCATAGACAATCCTAAAGAGCGGCTCAGGGATATGCTTGAATTCATTGGCTTACCCTGTAAATCTCGACAATTGTCCAAATGCACAACAGCAATTAATAAAAACAGAATGTACAGTTTTATTAATGATCATTCTTTATTGGATTTCTATAAAGCCAATAAAGACACAGACCTTATGGTTAAGCTGAAATACGATAATATCATATGATCAATGACAAGGAGCTTCCTCCCAAAATAATTCGTTTAGCCTGTTTTATTCAAGGAAAGCAAGTCCCTTCTTCACGATTTCGAATTCTAGGATACATAAAGCATTTGGAAAGCCGGGGCATAACTTGCACAATTTTCCCTCCATTGTTCTGTGGAAAATACGGTTGGGTGCCTTCTTTTGCCAGGGGGCCTTTACATATAGTTTTTAAGCGTATCTCTCAGATATGTTGCTATTTTCCCCTGAGGCTTTTTCAGATACTGTCAGCTGATCTTTCAAAATTCGATGTTGTTTTAATCCAGAAATCATTGATGGATTGGCCAAATTCAAGAATTCTTGAAAAATTGATTAAATCCAAAAACCGAAATATTATATTTGATATTGATGATGCCGAGTTTGCCAATATTGAAAACGTAAATTTTTTCTCAGATAAGTATGTAATGGAGATATCATCAATTAGTAGGGTTGTTATTGCTGGCAATGAATTCCTAAAAGGTCATTTCAAAAAAAAGTGCAAGGAAGTTGTTGTACTCCCTACCACAGTAGATGAGAATCGGTTCTCACCCAAAAATCGTCAAGAAGAAGTCACGTCATGCGTTGGTTGGACAGGGACAAGTTCAAATTTTCGTTACTTGTTTAAACTCACGCCAGTGTTTGAGAAACTAGCTAAAAATACCAATGTTAAGTTTCTTATTATCAGCAATAAAAATTATATTCAAGAATTAGCGCACATTCCAAACATGACCTTCACAAAATGGAATGTAAACCATGAAGTTGAGCAATTACACAATATCGATATCGGCGTAATGCCTCTAGAAAATGACCTGTGGACTCGTGGAAAATGTGCCTTTAAACTCGTTCAGTATCAATCTATCGGTATCCCATCTGTCGTATCACCTGTTGGGGCAAACAAAGAAATCCAGAAAGAAGGTGTGACTGGATATTTTGCACAAAACAATTCAGAGTGGCTTGAAAAACTTACTGAACTAGTTGAAAATCAGAAGCTTCGCGAAACAGTGGGATTTAATGCCCGCGAAAATTTCCTATCGACATTATCGATTGGAAGTAATGTTCGCGAAATAGCTAAAATAATTCATAAGTTGTTGGCTAAGTAAATTTGTTAGATGTAAAATCGTAATTTTTCAAATCAGCAAGTGAAAGAGATTTGTTTTCATGAAAAGAATAACAATAGAGAAGATTGACTGCAAAATCAGAACGTATATAAAAAACATCTGTTTTGGGCTGAGAAGCCCGGCAGATCAGACCGTACCGGTTTTCATTATGGGATATGGACGTTCCGGTTCTACTATGCTACTGAATGTTTTTGAGCGCGATCTTCGTGCGCAAACTTTTGGAGAGGACCATCCCTCCGTAGCCAAAAACTTCATGCTCGATTACAACCGCCTTTCAAAAACAGTAAATAAATCTAAAGCAAGTGTCATGGTTTTAAAACCGATTCTAAACTCCTTTGAAATTTCAAAACTCTTAGCTGAATATCCAAATGGCTACTTCCTTTGGCTTATTAGAGATTATAAGGACGTTGTAGCTTCAGCGTTGAAAAAATTCGGCCCTGTCGTAGCCGACTATATGAAGGATTTTATAGAAAGAGGAACAGGCGACAATTGGATATCACAGACAATGCCTTCCAATATTCGAGATATCATTCTTAGCCATATCAAGAACCAAACTCTTGAAACACAAGACTGGATGGCCCTAGTTTGGTGGGCAACTAATTATATGGTCATGGATAAAAAATTAGCTAAGCATAATAATGTTATTATTATTCGCTATCGAGAGTTGGTAAACGACCCGGGGAAAATATTAAACGAAGTGTATAAACGATTACATTTACCTTATAATAAAAAATTGGTGAACCATATCCACCAAAAATCAATCGGTAAGGGCAAAAACATCCACTTCAATCACTCAGTTAACTTATTATGTTCTGATCTGGAAAAAGATATTTATACTAGCTAAAACATTATTCATTTGAATCACTCATATGAACTCTAAAAAGAAATTAGTAGTGATCTTGCCTCGAATACTCGAAGAGTTTAGTGGTGGTGCCGAGCTGCAGACAAGTTATCTCATCAAGAGTGCTGTCTCTAAAGGAATTGATGTCCATTACATCTTCCTTTCAACCTGCCCAAATACAAAGTCAGAAAAAAATGATGCTAAACTAGCTCCTCTCCCAGGTCGAGACTTATTTTTAAAGCTGGGCAATATTACTTACCCATATTTCATCCGTGTCCAAGAAGCTCTAGCAAATATTAAACCTGACATCATATATAATCGAACAGGCACCGCTTTAACAGGAGCCGCAGCCTACTACGCAAAAAACAATAATTGCCGCCTCATTTTCCACATCGCTAGTGACATAGACGTTACACTCAGAATGCTTCCTTGGAATAAACCTTGGCTAATTCCTGAAGATATGATTACTCAATATGGGATCAGAAATGCTGACATTATTATTGCCCAGACCAACTTTCAAGTAAGTGAATTGATGCGTAATTACAACCGTAAGGGAATTATCATCCCAAACGGTCATCCTATTCCTCCTGATTTTGTTAAATCTGAAGAATTGATTACAGTTCTATGGATAGCTAACTGGAAACACGTCAAAAAACCGGAACTATTCGTCAGGCTAGTTGAAGAAATAGGCCAACAATCGAATGTTCGTTTTTTAATGATAGGTCGTACTGGGGGGTATGACGATTTAGTCAAAAAGGCAAAAAACAATAATATTGAAGTAATGGGTGAAATCCCCAACGAAAGGGTAAATGAAATTCTTAATCAAAGTCACATTCTAGTCAATACCAGCCAAACGGAAGGGTTTAGCAACACCTTTATCCAAGCATGGCTACGGCGCGTACCAGTTGTAAGTCTTAAAGTCGATCCTGATAAAATTATTCAAAATAAGCAACTCGGTTTATGCTCTGGTGATTTTTCTAATTTCATTCAGAACACTAGGAAACTTATTGAGGACCACAATCTACGTAACACAATGGGATCTAAAGCGAGAAAATATGCGACCATGCAACATTCTTTAGGGAACATAGATAAATTACTTAAAGTTATGCTCTAAATTTAAATATTGATTCAATACATTCTATGACAATTATTAACATTACAGCTGTTGCCGCAGCAGCGCCTTGGATAGCTTACCTTATGGTGCGTCCGAGAATACTCACTATTCTGGTTGTGCTTCTTTCACTTTTCCAGCTTAACTGGTTCACCCGCTATTTTGGAGCACCTGCTATCTTAAACAGAGTTTCTCTTGGCTTTGCAGGTTTGCTTGGTATCCGTCTGGCCTTGGATTTTGCTTTGAAAAACAGCACATTCGTGAATAGATGGATTATTCTTAGTCCTGTTTTATGGCTTACCTGCTTTTTTGTTTTATTAACAGCGCTTTCAAACATCTTTAATGGAGAAAATTTGCTTCTGGGTATATTTGAACTGAGATACTACTATTTTGGATTTGTTACATGCTTTAGCCTCTATTTTTACTTTAAAAATGTTCTTTCCATCTCCTTATTTAAAAAAGCAATGATATGGGTAGGATTAACACAGATCCCCTTATCAATCTTGAAATGGATTGCAGCAGAAGGCGGGAAAACAGCGACTCTTGATTCTGTTACAGGTTCGTTTTCAGGTTATGGTGAACTAGTAGCATGTCAAATCATTGCCATCTGCATTGTCCTTCTTGAGGAACTGACCAGCAAAAACAAACTTGTTCGATTAAACAACTACTTTCTCTCCTATCTCCTTCTTGTGCCGATAATCCTCTCAAAATCCAAGACAGCAACGTTGTTTGTCGTGATGGCTATCGGCTTTGTCTGGTTGCTCACAATATTGGAGAAAAAGAACCTGGCTGTTCTCATTAAGAAGTCTGTGTCACTAACCATGACGGGAATCATAATGTTAAGTTCATTGTATTTGTTTTTTTGGAAGACAAACTACGATATCAACCAACTGTTCGAAAAATCCTATATTATTAGGTATTTAATGCGCCCCTCCATCGTAGATCATCAAATATATATGATGGGTTCTGATCCAAGAATGGGTAGGATCAAAGCAATTTGTGAAGCAACACGTCTTATCAGTATTAAGCCTGTAAACTTATTCATAGGATTTGGCTCCGGGGCAACAACCGAAGCTTCTTTTCTCAAAACAAATGGCCACTATTTCCAATGGTATGGACCTCTTGCCGGCCTAGGAAGAAATTATTTCTCTAAAACAATAGCTGAATTGGGGTTCCTCGGGTTAGGAGCTTTTATTTCTTTTTTCACTTTTATATACATCAAGATCAAAAACAATTTCTCATATTCTTCGGAAATCAACAAAACCTTCTCTCTGTTAATCTTCACCCTGTTCCTATTATCTTTTTATACTGCAACCTTGTCTTCATTTTTCTTCAATTTTGCCTTCGCCTTCTTTCTAGCTACAATCCAAACTGAGTTGGACCGTACTTTCAATGCCTGAATACATATCTCAAAACAACTCCCTTAAACTGCTGATTCTATGTCAAGACCAGTTCGGTTATCATATTGATACCTTTTTCTACTGTAAATATTTGCGTAACTACCATGAAGTAACTTACTTATGCTGGGATTACGGCAAGCCAAAGCAAAAAATGGACAATGTTCAAGTGCATTATATTCCCCGGGTTGGCAATATAGTGATCCGTAATATTCGATATCTTTTTTATGCTGCTCGATACTTTCATCACAATCTTATAGACATATGTTTTATAAAATATTTCAGAGGCTGCGTTGTTCTACGTCTATTATTTCCTAAAACAAAAATGATTTTCGATATTCGATCTGGATCAACTAACAAAAACACACTGCTCCGCTTTTTGTATGACGCTGGTATGCATTTTGAGTCAATATTTTTTAAGAATGTAACTATCATTTCCAGATCTCTTGCTGAAAAACTACACCTTGCCAAGAAGGGTCTAATCTTGCCCATTGGATCTGCCCATATCTCCAGTACTGTTAAATCTTTTGAGGAAGTGAAATTACTTTATGTGGGCACCTTGTCGAACCGTCATATTGAAAGAACTATTATTGGTATTTCTTGCTTCTTAAAAAAGGCACCTAAGAATATTAACCTTTTGTATACTGTTATTGGAGATGGGTACTATGGAGAAGTAGAATATTTACGCACCCTGGTAAAAGAACTAAAACTCAGCAGTCGTGTTAAAATAGTAGGGCGCATTCCTTTTACTCAACTCACAAAGTATTTTGACAATCACAATACCGGGGTGTCTTTTGTCCCTATCACCCCCTTTTTCGATGTGCAGCCGGTAACAAAAACATTTGATTATCTTCTTTCCGGCATGCCAGTAATAGGAACTGCAACTACAGAGAACAAAAACGTTATTAATGATGAAAATGGTGTCCTTGTTGATGACACGGTTGAAGGTTTTGCCAAAGGACTCGAACGCCTGCTTGCCATAAAGCTCCAATTTTCAAGTGAAAAAATCATGCAAGACTCAAAAAAATACCATTGGGAATTAATTGTAAACAATCTGGACAGCTATCTTCTAAGTGTTGTGAACCATGGCAAATAAACAATAAAGCCAAATCTCCCATACTACTGCTACAAAATTACTAATTTTTGTTTTCGCAAACATTTACCTGTTCTCCCCTTTTTGATTTGCCAATTTATGAGGGGGTTTTTTTCAGTGCAGTAATCCATTTTGGTTTTAACGGGTTGGGAATTGTCATCCATCGTGATTGTGTCATCGGCAACAATGTCCACTTCTACCACCAAGTGACCCTCGGGGGGGGGGGAGAGGAGTTGGTGTACCAAAAATTGGCGACAATGTTATTATTGGAGCAGGCGCAAAAATATTAGGGAACGTTAATATTGGTGATTTTGCTAAAATCGGTGCTAATACGGTAGTTATTGAAGATGTCCCTCCCAACTCCACAGCAGTGGGAGTCCCTGCAAAAGTTGTCTGCAAATAGTGGTTGTATCAGTACTAATGAGTAAATATATAAACAAGATTCTGCTCACCGTCCCATGCCTACAAGACCAGGGTGGAGTTGCCAGTTTTTATAACAGTGTTTCTCCACATTTCGCTGATGGGGAAATTACTCTCTTGGAAATAGGTGGTGCCAGAAATTATGGCTGGTTGCTGCACCCGTTGTTTGACCAGATCAATTTCTGGCGATCTGTTAAATCGGTAAAGCCAGCGCTGATTCAGCTTAACCCTTCCCTCGGACTTAAGAGTTTTATTCGGGATGGATTATTTGCCTGGCAGGCAAAGAAGATGGGATATCCCCTTCTTGTTTTCTGGCATGGCTGGGATAAGAAATTTGAGGACGAGATTGAGAAGAAATTCATGTGGTTTTTCCATAAGTCTTTTGGCCAAGCTGACGGTTTTATTGTTTTGGCTTCAGAGTTTAAACGGAAATTGCGAGAATGGGGGGTAACGGCGTCTGTTTACCAGGAAACAACCAGCGTAGATGAAAGTCTTATAGCTGGTATTGATGTAC
Source organism: Thermodesulfobacteriota bacterium (assembly GCA_039714535.1). Classification (GTDB taxonomy): domain Bacteria; phylum Desulfobacterota; class Desulfobulbia; order Desulfobulbales; family JAGXFP01; genus JAGXFP01. The sequence continues at coordinate 12,569 of JBDLJC010000012.1, forward strand.
AGAGAAAATGGGCTGACCACAAACGATTATCCACAATGAAAATACTTTTTCTTGCCCGTTTAGAAAGAGAAAAGGGGGTGTTTGAAACTGTTGATGCTCTTAAAATTTTACAACGAAAAGGATTAGATGTCTCGCTTACTATTGCTGGTGATGGCCCAGTCCGGCAGGAACTGGCTGAGAATATAAAGAAACTTCAGCTACCCCAAGGTAGTATACGTTTTTTAGGCTATGTCCAAGATAAAGAAAAGATTAAAACCTTTTTTGAGCATGACATCTATTGTTTTCCCACTTTTTACGGGGAAGGTCTACCAACCTCAGTTCTTGAAGCCATGGCTTTTGGAATGCCGGTGGTAACTCGCCCTGTGGGCGGATTGGCAGATATTTTTGAAGATGGAAAAATGGGGGCTTTAGCTTACGGAAAAGGGCCGGAAGAGGTTGCCGATTGTATTGAAAAAATCATTGTTGACCGAGACAAAATGGCCAAGATCGGCAGATATAATGCTGCGTATGCAAAAGAGCATTTTATGGCATCAGTTGTGTCAACGCGATTGCAAAAGATTTACGAAGAAATCCTTAACAACGAACGATAACTCTCAACAGGAGAGTTTCTGTGGTTGGTGATAAACTAAAGTCTATAGAGACAGAGTTAGTGGGAAATAATAAGGATATCGAAGATCAGCTTGTCACAACAGGATTTGCCCCAACTCCCGATCCTTATGATCTATGGGCAACCCCTTTTGGGCTTTATGTTAAGGAAAATTATTACAAAAGGAAAATACTTGGGAAAACAGGGGCGATATTTATCGGACTGTTGGATTGGCTTGTCCCTGTTTTGAGCCGATATGTATTTAAGACTACACAGCTGATTTACCCCATATCATTGTCACATGAAGTGTTACGATATACTCTGCAAAAATCCATCTCTACAGAGTATGGTAACTTTTTATTGGGAACAATCCGCAACATCGCGACAGACAATACAGCTAATAAATACTTTGCCTGGGGATTAGGTTTTCCGTGGATGTCAAAAAATGGCTTATATGGGCCTAGGATTCCTTTTATCACTCATACGCCATATGTCATGGAAGTTCTGCTGAAAATTGCTAAGCTTCCTCGGCTACATGAACAGGCTAAGGAGATGTTTGACGGGACATGGCCATTCCTTCAATCGCTAAAGATTATGCATGAAACTCACGATACAATTGCACTTTCCTACGCACCGATCGTGGAACCACGAATTGTTATTAATGCAAATTCATATGCAGCTTTAGCTTACACGCTTCATATAAAGCATGGCCGAGATGAAATCAAAAATCTCGCAGCTGAACGTGTTACAAAACTAATCAATTGGATAGTAACTCAACAACACGATGACGGCTCTTGGGATTATTATGCTGATAAATTCGAAGGTAATTTTATCGACTGTTTCCATTCCTGTTTTGTCGTAAAGAATTTGCTGAAAATTCAAAAATCTATCCCGGAAAGCAGTGAACTAATGAATCAGGTAGTCGAAAAAGGCTGGTCTTTTATACGAAATGAACTTTATGACGAGCAGCATGGCCTATGCCGCCGATTTTTCAAACGTGCTCAGAAGGACCCTTTTCGTTGGGATTTATATGACCAGGCAGAATATCTTGGGCTTCTTGTTGATTTTGGCTTGCTGAATACCGCAAAACAATTTGTCGATCATGTCGAAAGCGTGTTTCGTAAGCAAGATGACTGGTTCTGTCGCATTGATGTTTTGGGCCGACCATGGGGTAAAAATTTTTTTCGCTGGGGAATTGTACCTTTTTTGTATCACAAGTCCCGTTTGGCTAAAGATATAGGCGATTATTAGTATGTGTGGAATTGTCGGAAAAGTTGGCTCCAAAGAATCTATCTCGGTTGAACTTGATTATCTAAAACATCGAGGCCCAGATAGTGATGGCCAGGAATCACTCGACATATTTGGCAAGCATGTTCTTTTGGGACACACCCGCCTGTCAATTCTTGACCTGTCTCCGGCTGGACAACAGCCAATGCAGAGCCATGACAAGCGCTGGTGGTTAACTTATAACGGCGAAATATATAACCACAAGGAGTTAAGGAAGCAGCTTACTACCAGATTTAGAGGAAATTCAGACACTGAAACGTTGATGGAATTAATCTCAGCCCAAGGGATTGAAGACACCCTCCCTCAACTTAATGGTATGTTTGCCTTTGCAGCACTGGACACTCGAGAAGGGAAACTCTATCTAGTCCGTGACCCGTTCGGGATTAAACCCCTATATTACTCAAAAAATCCCACCGGCTTTGCTTTCTCTTCCGAAGTGGGCGGTTTAAGAAACAACAATAGAAACACAGATGAACTCGATAAAGATGCGCTGCAACTCTTTCTCACACTGCGATATACCCCGTCCCCCCAAACCCTCTGGTCTGGCATCCATCGTCTTCAGCCAGGACACCAGCTTTGTCTGGATATTAAAACAGGTGAGACCGAGACGTTACGATATATCAAACCTGTAAAAGGAAGGTTTGTCGGGACAATTGATGATGCAACCGAGGCATACCATACACAACTTAAAGCGGCAATCCAGCGCCAACTAATTTCAGATGTCCCCGTTGGAATTCTTTTGTCCGGTGGCATTGATTCGGCCCTCATCGCCGCCATGGCCAAGGGCTGCGGCACCGAACTCCCCTGCTTTACCGTTGGGTTTGGTGGCGGACAGCCTGAATGCGAGATTAATGAAGCAAATGAAACCGCACAAGCCTTGGGATTACCTTTCTATTCTATAGAAACATCTCCGGACCAGTTGTGGAATGCCCTCCCCTTAATCGTCCAGTCTGTTGAAGAACCTCTTGGCACAACTTCAGTTATGCCTATGTGGTATCTGGTTAATCGAGCCAGAGAAAATGTCACTGTTGTCCTGGCTGGCCAAGGGAGCGACGAGCCATGGGGGGGGTATCGCCGATATCAGGCAGAAATGGTTCGCCGCTTATTCCCTTTCCATAGTCTCTGGAAATTGGCGACAAAAACAGCAAACCTAATTGGCAATACCCCGGAAATAATTGAGCGCGGCTTAAGGACACTATCAACCATTGATCTAGGAGAAAGAATTCTTGAAGCATGCGCTTTATTCTCCGAAAAAGAGCGATATCTATTAACGGGGAACAATTCTGACGGTAATGCTTTGCAGATCATTAACTACTGGTTGAACTGGCTCTCTGGCTGCACATGTCAACCTACAGAAAGAATGATGCGTCTGGATTCTCGCATGAACCTGGCAGATGATCTTCTTTTATACGGAGACAAAATTTCCATGTCAGCTGCTCTTGAGGCAAGGGTCCCAATGCTTGACATTGAATTAGTAGGGTTTATAGAGACATTACCGCTTGATTTTCGTATTGCTCTCCGCAAAACGAAAATCGTCCACAAAAAAATGGCCGAACGATATTTACCATACTCAATTGTCCACCGAGAGAAGAAAGGGTTTCAGGTTCCCTTTGGGCCTTGGTCTCGTGGTATTTGGAAAGACAGAATAGAAAAGATACTTTTCGACAATAATGCACCTCATTTGACTCTATTAAGTCGGGAAGAAACAAAAATACTATGGGAACAACACCTGCGGGGCAAGCCCGATAGAAGTCGCCAGCTTTTTGCTTTGTTAATGCTTGCCATTTGGTGGAAACAGCAATGAAAGAGAACATTAAATTCCTTGGTGTTTCCATGCACCCCTGGACTATGCAGGAAACTATCGAAGAAATTGCCCACCGTCTGGACGAAGGAGTATTTACTCAGCATGTGGTCGTTAATGTCGCAAAATTGGTTAACTCACAAAACGACAACTTCCTCAGGGAGTCCATAGACTCCTGCCACATAATCAATATCGACGGGACAGGAGTAGTCTGGGGAGGGAGATTAGTTGGGCATGACATCCCGGAACGAGTTGCCGGAATAGATATGTTCTTTGAACTTCTTTCATTAGCCAGCCGGCGACTAGAACCTGTTTACCTGCTTGGCGCCCAACCTGAGATCATAAAGGAAACAGTGGAAAAGCTGAGAATAACCTTTCCTGAACTTAAGATTGCCGGTTGGCATCATGGTTATTTCTGGGATGATGAAGCGGCAATGGCAGAAGAAATAATGCGCTCAGGAGCCACTATGTTATTCGTAGCGATTAGTACACCAAAAAAGGAGTTGTTCATCACCAGGTGGAGAGACAAGCTAGGAGTGAAATTCGCTATGGGAGTCGGAGGGACCTTTGACATAGTATCAGGAAAAACCAAACGGGCACCTAAGTTGATGCAGAATTTTGGTCTTGAGTGGTTCTACCGTGTCCTTCAGGAACCGCGGAGAATGTGGAAAAGATATCTTTTTACCAATACCAAATTTATGTTCTTATTGATAAAAGAAATTACGGGAAAAATATTTAAGTAATCTATCCGGAATTTTTCTGCTTTTCAAAGTACAATTTATTAAAACTAAAAAGATTGGGGAAAACTTGTCCTCCATAATTAAGATATTAAATATTGTTGGTGCCCGACCCAATTTCATGAAAATGGCCCCGATCATCGAGGCCATGAACAAGTATCCTGACCGGATCAAGCACCTGCTGGTCCATACCGGCCAGCATTACGATGAGAAGATGAGTAAGGCCTTCTTCAACGATCTGGGGATGCCAAAACCTGATATTGACCTCGAAGTTGGCTCAGGTAGCCATGCCCAGCAAACTGCTAAGATCATGATTGAATTTGAAAAAGTTTGTCTTACACATAAGCCTGACTTGGTGATCGTAGTCGGCGATGTCAACTCTACCATGGCCTGTACTATCACCGCCAAGAAACTGGGGATCAAGGTGGCCCATGTCGAAGCCGGGCTTCGCTCCCGTGACATGGGAATGCCAGAGGAGATCAACCGGCTTTGTACCGACGTCCTCTGCGACCTGCTTTTCACCACCGATCATTTTGCCGATAAAAATCTGCTCGTTGAAGGTGTGGCAAAAGAAAAAATAGTCTTTGTCGGCAATGTGATGATCGATACTCTGATCAAGCACAGGGAGATGGCAGGCAAACTTGAGTTGATGAATAAGCTTGGGTTGAAAACCCGCGGCTTCGCAACCTTAACTCTGCACCGGCCCTCAAATGTCGATGACAAGAAAACTCTTACCAGCATCCTTGAAGCTCTGACCGATATCAGTAAGCAACTACCGATAATCTTTCCGATCCATCCTCGCACCAAGAAAATGGTTGAACAGTTTGGTCTCTCACATTATCTGGAATGCGGTCCAAAAATCAAGGGGATATGGATCACCGAACCTTTGGGATACCTGGAGTTTCTCCATCTGAACATGAATGCGAAGATGGTCCTGACGGACAGTGGAGGCCTACAGGAAGAAACCACCGTCCTTAAAGTACCTTGTATTACCATGCGGGCCAACACCGAACGGCCTGTAACCTGTGAAGTTGGTACCAATATTATCGTGGGGAACAGCAAAGAAAATATTTTAGCCGCCGCAAACAGAATTCTGCATGGGGAGTCGCTAAAAGGAGAAATCCCAGAAAAATGGGACGGCGAAGCCGCTGAAAGAATTGTGGCCAATCTACTAAAAAAATTTAAATAAAATGATCCTTAACTATCTTATAGTTGACACGTTTTATATTAAATTACTTACATACCACTTTGTTGCCTTATCCAAACCCTCTTGCACTGAAAAAAATGGCTCATAACCGATGAGTTCTTTGGCCTTTGAGATATCGGCCAGAGAATGAAGAACATCTCCGGCCCTGAAATCACGATATTGAGGAGCAGCATCCATGGCTGTTTCATTGTATTTTGAGACTCTTTCCTTGATCAATGTAAATAGTTCGGTAAGTGTAGTCCTTTCACCAAATGCAATGTTGTATACTTGGTTTGTGGCCTTTTCCTGATCTGCAGTAGCAGCCAGTAAATTTGCCTGAACACAATTGTCAATAAAGCAAAAATCCCTGCTGGTCTCTCCGGTACCATTAATAAATACGGTTTCGTTCTTTATCAGACTATCGAACCACTTGGGAATAACGGCAGCGTAAGCACCGTTTGGATCCTGGCGCTGACCGAATATATTGAAGTACCTGAGTCCAATAGCTTTGAAGCCATATGACCTGGCAAAGACATCCGCATAAAGTTCATTGACCAGTTTGGTAACCGCATAGGACGAAAGAGGCTTGCCTATCTTATCTTCGACCTTTGGCAAACCAGGATGATCACCGTAAGTTGAACTTGAGGCGGCATATACAAATCTCTGCACCTCTTCATCTCGAGCCGCAACAAGCATATTAAGAAAACCGCTTATATTGTTTTCATTGGCAAGGATTGGATCTCCAATCGACCTGGGTACTGACCCTAAAGCCGCCTGATGGAGGATATAGTCAACTCCTCTGCAAACTATTTTGCATGTTTCCAACTCTCGGATATCACCCTCAATAAAAGAGAACCTGCTCCACTGCTCTTTCGCAACAAGTCCTTGGACCTCATCAAAATTATGCTGATAGCCGGTAGAAAAATTATCTAGGCCAACCACTTTCTGGTCCAATTCCAGCAAAGTCTCGAGAAGATTAGAACCGATAAACCCGGCCACTCCGGTAACCAGCCATTTCTTAGGGGTTTTCTTTAGTTGTTCCTGAATTTTTTTATAAGCTGTTGTCATTCTCAAATCGCCTCTACGCCGCAAAGACTTTGCCTTTTGTGTTTTTCCCGGCAAAAACATTCCGGGTATCTACGATTAAACTGGAATGTTCAAGTATAAAGTCATAATCATAGGCCGTATGATCGGTAGCGACCAAAACACAGTCGACAGTTTCCAGATTACCAACTGAAAGATCTATACTCTTGAAATCAAAAGCATATTTCCTGACGGTATGGAGTTTCGGGATATGCGGATCGTTATAACTGATGCACGCGCCCTTTGCCAAGAGCAATTCCATTAATTTATATGAAGGAGATTCCCGATCATCATCCACATCTTTCTTGTATGCGGCCCCAAGGATAAGGATCCTGGAGTTTTTCAGGGCTTTTCCTTGCTCGTTTAACGCTTCCATGACCCGTTGCACGACAAAATATGGCATATTGGTATTGATCTCACCAGCAAGTTCTATGAACCTGGTCTGGATATCGAATTCTCTTGCCTTGGTCGTCAGGTAAAAGGGATCGATAGGAATACAATGCCCACCCAAACCCGGCCCGGGGTAGAATGGCATATAGCCAAAAGGTTTGCTGGAAGCAGCCTTGATTACTTCAAAAATATCGATCCCCATCCGCAGACAGAGGATTTTTAGTTCATTGACCAAAGCGATATTGACACTGCGGAAAATATTCTCTAACAGTTTAACCATCTCTGCTGATTGACTGGATGAGACAGGAACAACTCTGGTGATCGCCACTTCATAAGCTTTGCAGGCCAAATTTAATGAAAGATGGTCAGTACCTCCCACCACCTTGGGAATGTCAGCAGTGTCGAAATCAGGATTCCCCGGATCTTCACGCTCCGGGGAAAAAGCCAAACCGAAATCTACCCCCGCCTGCAAACCGCTTTCTTCCAGAAGAGGTTGCAATACTTCCACTGTAGTCCCAGGATAAGTAGTACTTTCCAGCACGATCAACTGACCTGGTCGAACGATTTTAGCTACCGCTCGACCTGTGGCCTTAATATACTTGAGATCCGGTTCACGGCTCTTGGTGAGTGGCGTTGGAACACAGATCAGCAGAACATCCGGTTCTCCCAGGTTGCTAAAATTACTGGTTGTCGTAAACAGCCCAGAATTTACATGGCCATTTAGATCTCCGGAAGAAATGTGCTTGATGTAACTTTCACCCCTTGCCAGTTTGTCGATCTTTATCTCATCGAGATCAAAACCGATAACCCTTACTCCCTTTTTCAGAAAAGTCAGGCTTAGGGGCAGACCAACATACCCAAGACCAATAACCCCTAGGGTAAAAGAGTTAGCCTCGATTTTAACTGCAAGGGACTTTAGTGAATCAGACGACATTAAATTACAGCCTCGTTATTGTTTATGAGCAGTACTAATAAAACCAGAGAAGTACCGCAAGAGTGGTTGTCGACCACTAGAAAAGAAAGGCTTCGAAAAAAATCTTTTACCGGAACCCTTCCGCATTTTCTAAAACAACCCGAAATTCAACCCGGCGGGAGCGGACCTCGTTCTCGACCCAGCTTTTACTGACCACCGGATCGCGGCCATCAAAACCTACCGGCAACAGATGATCTATCAGTCATTGGTTGTGTTTTTAAGCTTGGGCTGTTGGAGAATGAAGCGCATCATGTTGGCGGACCTTTCCTGGGAAAGAAGCAGGTTGAGATGGTTCTTTTCCTCCTGGGTTTTGGCGCTGACGTAAATGGATGACGCAAAGCCCTCGATCATGATATCCTTTATCTGGCCAATAAATTCCGTCCTCATCAGGACTTTAACGAATCGCGGGAAGAACTTCTCTGTCACTCGCCTGGTCTTCCTGTTTGCCCAAATCAAATCACTTTTGAAAGCCCCAGCCCGGCCGGGAAAGATGACTGATAGGATCATGTTGAATCATATACACAGTTATTTAATTATTCTTATAAGCCAACTCCATATAACTCGCCACCAATTCTTCCTTAACCAGATATCAATCCAACGTCTTACGAATCACGGTCTTGAATTATTCTAGAGGTGAAAAGTTAAGCTCGGTTGATATCTTTTCAGCATCTATAGCATAGCGGTGTGCATATTTTGTAGGATCTTCGTCTTAATCAACCGGTAATAAGCCCGTGGGCGAAGTTGGTGATTGGCATTATCATTTTAGGGATTATGCCGGTATAAAACAAGAGCAGGAGGAGAATAAACCCGAACCGTTCCATTTTATGGAAAAACATGGCTGCTTCGGTTGGTAGTAGACCGGTGATTATCCGGCTGCCGTCTAGGGGCGGGATGGGGATAAGATTGAAGAAGGCCAGCACCAGGTTGATCCAGATGCTGACCGCCACCATCTTGACCAACGGCCAGAGAATAGCCTGGGGTATAAAGGATCCGGTCTGGATGAGGAGTTTAATGGCAACGGCGCTGGCAATGGCTAGTAGCAAATTGGAAGCGGGACCGGCTTGCAACCCACATCATGTCCTTGACCGGGTTTCTGAAATAGGCGGCGTTGACCGGTACCGGTTTGGCCCAGCCGATCTTCATGATGATAAAGGCCAGGACCCCGATCGGGTCGAGGTGCTTCAGGGGGTTCATGGTCAAGCGCCCGGCATTGTGCGCGGTTGGATCGCCCAACCGCCATGCTACATAGCCGTGGGAGAATTCATGAAAGGTAATGGCCAGCAGGAATGGCGGCGCCATAATGGCAATCTGCTGGATAATATTATTGGTCATTTTTTTTCCTTGTTTGGGGGCGGCCGCCGGTACGATAACGGCTGGGCGGGTAATGTCTTTTTAAGAAAGTAAGCTCATCTTCGCGGCTGTCAACCTCATTGTCCAGACGGGCATGGAGGAGACGCTCCAGAATCCGGTGGTATATCGGGCCGGCGGCATAACCCAGTTCTTTCAGATCCGCACCCTTGAGGATGGTTTTGACGTGGCGTTGATAGGTGATGAAGAGGGAAATGGCTTTTTTGTTCTCTTCTTTGGCAAAGAATCCCATCAGGAAAATAAGACCTTCCAGACTTAGCCGGTCCATAAGCCGATACGCCTCGCTGGCTTTCAGGGTTGGATGACGTCTTAGGGTGCGGACCAGGCGGTTGGCCTGATTCTTCTCTTTGGCCAGGATGAGGACATAGCGCTCCGGTATTTCAAGGCGGCGGTAGAGCACGGTGAGCTGGCGGCCATTGAGGCGGCAGGTAAGGGCCAGCATGAAGACGATCCACGGTCGGAAAGGCTCAGCTTGATAGAGCAGGCGGTACCAGTCCACCGCCTGTTGGGTGCTGGTTATAATCTGCGTCAAGGGCCGGTCGATTTTCAGGGATGGATGGAGGAGTTTTTGGAGCTGGAAACTGGCCAACCTTTTGATAGCTGAGAGGGGCTCCTCTTCGGAGAAGAGTAGTTTTAACTCGTTGAAGGTTCGGTAGCCCAGGCGGGTCTGGCTCTTGGTCTTCTGGCCTTTTTCGGTTGTTTTTGGGCGGCCGCTCCCGGTGATGCTCGCAAAGAGATTCATCTTGACGGCGCTTTTTATCAAGCGCTCGGTGTGTTTGCCGATCTTGAACCCCATCCGCTGCTCAAAACGGATGGCCCTGAAGATGCGGGTCGGATCCTCAACGAAACTTAAGTTGTGCAGGATCCTGATCCTCCGATTCTTGAGATCGTTCTGGCAATTAAAGAAATCCAGCAGGGTGCCGAATGTTTCGGGGCCAAGGTGGATGGCCATGGCGTTGATGGTGAAGTCGCGGCGATAGAGATCCAGTTTGATTGAGGACAGTTCTACGGTTGGCATGGCCGCCGGATATTCATAATATTCAAGCCGGGCGGTAGCGATGTCGATCTTGAAGCCGTCCGGCAGGATAACGACGGCGGTGTTGAACTTTTCATGGGTGCGAATCTGGCCCTGCAGCTTCTTGGCCAGTTTTTCCGCGAATTTGATCCCGTTGCCTTCGATGACGATGTCCAGATCCAGATTGTGTTGGCGCAGCAGGAGATCGCGGACGAAACCGCCGACGGCAAAGGCTGCGTAACCGTGCTCTTCGGCCACTTCACCGATGGTGCGCAGCAGAATGATGATTTCCCGGGACAGGTTTTCGATCATCAGGTTGTTGAGGTTGCGCTGTCTGGCCACGGAGGGGGTTTCCTGTGGCTCCAGCAGGTTCTGGGGCAGGTGGGCCGGGTCTTTGATCAGCAGGTTTAGCAGATCGGTCCTGGTTATTACCCCCAGAACCAAGCCTTTCTCAATGATCGGGATGAAGCGTTGCCGATTGGTGATAATTAATTCATGGATATCGGCCAAGGTTGCGGTTGGTGGCAGGACGGCAAAATCGGTGGTCATGTATTCATTGACCGGCAGGTCTCCCAGGCCGTGGTAGATGGCTTTGCCGAGCACCCGTTGTGAAATTAGGCCCAGGATCTCTTCGGGACTTCCTTTGTCTTCATTGATAACAGGCAGCACTGTGACGTTATAGCGGTCAATTATCTGTTGGGCTACCTTAATACTGACATCAGGCTTAACCGAAATCACCGGGGATGACATGATTTCTCCGGCGATACTGGTCGGTCTTACGTGCTTGTGGAGGAGATGGACCAGTTTTTCTTCCGCCTCGATCAGGGTCATGTCCAGAACAGTGGCTGAGGCAGCCGAGGCATGGCCGCCGCCGCCGAAATCTATGGCAATCTCGCCCGCATTAACCTCCGGAATGCGACTGCGGGCGATGAGATAGGTCTTCTCCCCCATACTAGCCAAGGTAAACAGGCAATCGAGATTTTCCATGACCATAAAGCGGCGGACGATCAGGGCAAATTCATCCACGTATTCGGGCAGATGGATCTTGGCAATCACAATGTCGATGTCTTGAATCGTGTAGGTGGTGGCCGAACGCATTACCTCATTCAGGAGAGACACCTGTTGGGAGGTGAGTTCCTGGGAAACAAATTGGGCGACGGCGTGCAGGTTTGCGCCCCTGGGCAGCAGCCAGGCCATGGCCTCTAGATCATCCGGCGTCGTTGTCGAAAAGGTGAAGGAGCCGGTGTCTTCGTATATGGCCATGGCCAGGAGGGTTGCCTCATCCTGATCCACTTCGATATTCCTTTCCCGGAAAATTTTAGTGAAGATCGTCGCGGTTGAGCCGACCGGGCGGATGTCCTCGTAGTCGCCCTTGAGATCACCGGGCAATTCCGGGTGGTGGTCGTAGATATGGACTGAGACTCCAGGATTGTTTAAACATTTCGCAAAGTTACCGATGCGGCTTGGCTGGCGGGTGTCGACCAGGATCAGTCGCGTGACTTGGCCCATGTCGATATTCTTCTGCCGCTGGAACTGATAAACCCGAGTGGAGTTGGCGAGGAAATTGCGCAGATCCTTTTCCTGGGAGCCGGCAAAGACAAGCTCTGCGTCGGGGTAGAGCTTGTGGGCCGCGATCATTGAGGCCAGGCCGTCAAAGTCGGCGTTGAGGTGGGTGGTGATGATTTCCATTTTCTGAAGTCTAACATTTAGAGGGCCGAAAACCAACAGCTATAGGCGAGCCCATGTCATTAACTTAGTGGTGTGGATCTATTTTTAACAGAAAATATCGAATGGCCAACCGGGAATTTAGGACCGCAGAAATAAAAGAGAACACCTCGAAATTCAATATTCCCGGTCGGTGTCTGCGCTTACCTCGATATTCTGCTGTTCGTTGAAAAAACTCCTAAGTTAATGACCTTGATAGGTGTTGTCTGTCATTCATCCCCGGGGGTGAAAGCGCTTGTGGATTGATTTGAGGCGGCTGATATCCACGTGGGTGTAGATCTGGGTCGTGGCAATATCGGAATGACCGAGCATTATCTGGACCGAACGCAGGTCGGCGCCATTTTCGAGGAGATGGGTGGCGAAGGAGTGGCGTAGGGTATGGGGGCTGATTTTCTTGTCGATGCCGGCGTTGAACACGGTTTGCTGAACGATTTGCCAGAAGCGCAGTCTGGTCATGGGTTTGGCGCGGTTGGTGACAAAGAGGAAATCGCTACGTTTCTTCTTAAGGATCAGGGGGCGCCCCTGGCGCAGGTAATTTCCCAGGTTGCTGCGGGCCTCCTCGCCAAAGGGCACCAATCGCTCTTTGGAGCCTTTACCGAAAATACGCACATTGCCACCGGTCAGGTTCAGGGCGGCCAGGGGCAGATTGACCAGTTCCGAGACTCGCAGCCCGGAGGCGTAAAGCAGATGCAGCATGGCCTGGTTGCGGAGGTGGAGAGGGTCAGAGGTGGCGCCACCGGCCAGCAGCAGAGATACTTCCGCCACATCAAGAACCTTGGGCAGGTAGCGGCCCGGTTTCGGCAGCTCAATCGTGGCGGTCGGATCCTCTTTGATGATATTTTCGCCGACCAGGAAACGAAAGAAGCCGCGCAGGGCCGAAATCCTTCTGGCGTTGGAGCGGGCCGCAATGCCTTGCTGATGGCAGGCGGTCAGGTAGGCGCGGATATGTGCCGCCCGGATAGACTGGAGCTGTTTTGCCTTTTTCAGGGCGGGGTGGGAAAAAAAAGCGGCCAGATCGGCCTGGTAGGAACTGACGGTATTGGCGGCCAGCCTCTTTTCGGCGGCCAGATAGTGGAGGAACAGGTCTAGTTCCCGCTCAAAAAAATGGGCGGTTTTCCCACAGGAATGGGAACCGCCCAATTTGAGTTGCTGCCTGTTATGTCCGGATTTCGCCGGGTTTTTCATGCAGGATGATAAGGTACTAACAGATCAACCGGATGCGCGGCTCATCAGTTTGCGGATTTTACGCTTGGCTTCGGCCTGTTTGCGACGGCGCTTGGCGCTTGGTTTCTCGTAGAATTCACGGCGTTTCAATTCTTTTTTAACTCCGTCGAGCTGCAATTTTTTCTTGAGAAAGCGAAGGGCCTGTTCTACGTCGCCTCTTACATCAACTGTGATCATGTTATCTCCTGTACTTCGCGGGCTGATAAAGTGGGGTCCTTTAAAATAAAATACCCACTGCGGTTAGCTAGTCGAAACGCCAATATATATCTGAATCCGGGGCCAGTTGTCAAACCTTTTTTAACTGTTGGCCTGTAATATTTTAAGATGGTCCTTGGGTTGAGGTCAAGACGATTCCGGGAATATTTTGCCGGGGTTCAGAATATTGAGGGGGTCGAGGGCCTTTTTAATCGCCTGCATGGCGGTCAGCGTAGGGCTATCGATCTCGTGATCAAGGTAAGCTGACTTGGTGATGCCGATGCCGTGCTCGCCGGTAATGGTGCCGCCCATTTTGATGACTTTTTCAAAAAGGCGTTCCTTGGCAGTTTGGCCGGCGGCCAGTTCCCGTGGGTTGTTGCGGTCGAGCATCATGTTGACATGAATATTGCCGTCCCCGGCATGGCCGAAGGTCAGGATAATGAGATCCAGTTCGGCAGTCAGCTGCTCGGTGAAATCGACCAGTTCCGGGATCCGGCTTCTTGGCACGACCACATCCTCGCCGATCTTGTGGGGTTTAAGCTTGAAGGTTGATGGTGAAATGGCGCGGCGGGCAGCCCACAGTTGCGTGGCGGCGGCCTGGTCTTGGGCCTGGTGGATTGCAAGGAGGCCGGGCTTGTCAGCCAGCAATTCAGTTAATTCCCCGGCCTGGATTTCGACAATCTGCGGGTCGCCGTCCAGTTCGATTAACAGCAAGGCCTCGGTTTTCTCCGGAAGTTGGAATGGGAGAGCATCGGCGACGACCTTGAGGACCGTACGGTCCATGTATTCCAGGGTGCATGGGGTCAGGTGGGAGAGGATCTTGCTGACCATGGTTGTGGCCTGGCGGAGACTGTCGAATAACAGGAGAAAGGTGGTGCTGGCGGTTGGCTTGGCCAGCAGTCGTAAAGTTATCTTGGTGATAATGGCCAGGGTCCCTTCAGAGCCGACCAGCAATCTGGTCAGGTCGTAGCCTGCCACGCCCTTGGCGGTTCTGACCCCGGTATTGATGATTTGGCCATCGGCCAGGACTGCTTCCAGGCCGAGAACATAATCGCGGGTTACCCCGTATTTAATGGCCCGTGGACCGCCGGCGCATTCGCCGACATTACCGCCGATGGTACAGAACTTGTGACTGGCGGGGTCAGGCGGATAGAAGAGACCAACCCGGCTTACCTCATTTTGGAAGTGGCCGGTGATCACCCCCGGTTCAACCACGCCGATCTGATTGTCCTGATCAATCTCGATAATCCGATCAAGGCGGCTCATGGCCATAACCAACCCCCCTGCGATCGGCAGGGAACCGCCGGTCATGCCGGTCCCGGCCCCGCGCGGCACCACTGGGAATCTCGCGGTGCTGGCCAATTTCATGATAGCGCTGACTTCCGCCGTTGATCCGGGAAAAGCCACGGCCGCCGGCAGGTACTCAAGGCCCGAGCCGTCATAGGAGTAGCAGAGCAGGTCTTCTTGGCTGGTGGTCAGGTGGTCCGGACCGACGATCTTGGCCAGTTTTTTTAGGGTTTCTTTGTCCATGGGCTGATCTTAACCGCAGAAAAACGTGGTGCAAATATATTTTACAGACAATCTTGCCGCAGGGGCATAACTCCTTATAATTTGACGTTATAAAAAATGGTCGCTAAGTTGGAGTGGCGTCATCGTTAAAGAAGCTTGATGGCGGGGTAATTTAATAAGTGTAAGGGAAGAATTTTCAGAGCTAACGGGCTTGCCCGGCAAAGAGAACAGGCACTGTTCCTTTATGGTCCAGACGTTGCCGAGCAAGGCAGATATACAGATGAGGGTGGTTGGATGTCCAAAAAACTATGTGTGGCGTTATTGGCCGGGGGCCGATCCGGAGAAAGAGAAGTTTCCCTGAAGGGTGGGGCGGAGGTCTACAAGGCCCTTGACCAGAGCAAATATGAGATCAGGCGTTATGACCCGGCTACGGACCTTGAGCAACTGGCGGCGGATTCAGCCGCAATAGATGTGGCCTTCATCCTCCTCCACGGTCCTTTCGGCGAAGACGGAACCATGCAGGGTTTTCTGGATATGCTCGGTATCCCTTATCAGAGCTCCGGGGTGCTGGGCAGCGCCATGGCGATGGATAAGAATATTGCCAAGATCATGTATCGGCAGGCCGGACTGCAGGTGCCGGACTGGCGAATGGCAGTGAGGGCCGATGTCGATGCCCCCGAAAAACTTGTCGAGCAACTGGGCCTGCCGCTGGTAATCAAGCCCCTCCATCAGGGCTCCAGTCTGGGGATGAGTATTGCTCGGAATGAAGCGGAACTGACTGTTGGGCTCCGCACGGCCTTTGAGTTTGATAATCAGGTGATGGTCGAGGAATTCATCAAGGGCCGGGAGATAACCGTTGGCGTCTTGGGTAACGAAGAACTGACCCCTTTGCCACTGGTCGAGATAATTCCCGGTGAAGAGTTTCAGTTCTTTGACTATGAGGCGAAGTATCAGCCCGGCGCTTCGACGGAGGTCTGCCCTGCCGATTTTGATCAGGAGACCACCGCCAAAGCCCAAGAATATGGGCTGGCCGCTCACCGGGTCCTCAATTTGGAGGTGTACAGCCGCACCGATATGATCGTCAACGATAAGGGTCTTTTTGTTCTGGAGACCAATACCATCCCCGGTATGACTCCGACCAGCCTGTTGCCCCAGGCAGCCAAGGCTTATGGACTGCCGTTTTCTAAGTTTATTGAGCGGCTCCTTGAATTGGCCTTGGAGAAAAGGTGTTGCTGAGATTACGCCCTTTGTTTTGAAGATGTTCTGTAAACATCTTAACTTTTCGCCATTTTATTATGTATGGGGGTTATCTTAACTTTAGATTTTGTTTAAATGATTTTTATAGTTCTATAAATTATTCAATTTTTATTTGCACAACTAGAATTATATAATATATATCTATCAAATATATTACTTACTCCGATAATAGGCAAACCGGAAACAATTCCGGGGCGCAAAGCTATGGGCTCCATGTGGGTCGCCAAGCTACCGAAGAGAAGTTCGAGAAACTTACTATCTTTTGGCGCGTCTCTTTTATATCAGAGAAGTGCCTTTTTTTATTTGCTTACAGTAAAAACAAGGTAGCACAACAGAACAATAAACCGGGACAGATTTATTGTTCGTGACAAAAATGGTTGACACTCTTTTTCTTCAACTGTGGTCTCTTGGAGAAACCAGAGCTATTGAGCATGCTGGCAAAAACAAGTAATTAATTAGTGAAATCAACTACAAGGAGTTTTAAATGAGTTTTTCCTTAAAACAGCTGATAAGTAAGGGTTTTATTGCTGCGGTTATACTCTTTTCGTTTTCCGCCTGCGGCGGCAAGGCCAGACCGTTTGTTCCTATCAATGATGGAATCATTTTTAAACCGGCACGGTTGGCAGTAATTTGTGGTGAAACCGATGATATTGGGAAAAATTTTGTTGCAGCATTAACGGAAGAGATGCGGGCGCGAACAACTTTCACGGTGCTGTCGCAAAAGGATATAGCTAAAAAGATCAAGAAATATCCATTTAACATTAAAATGGTTGAAAAAGCCAAGGATCCCAAAAAACCTATTTGGATTGACCCTGCTGAAATCAAGAAAATAAAAGCGCTACAGAAGAAATTAGAGGTCGATTATGTCTTTGTTGTTTGGGGTAATAATTTAGGGCATTATTTCAGCCGCCAGGGGAGCAGCACTACCGATTATTACTATATGTCCGTGTATGGGAATATGTTTGAATATCCTAAAGGCAACGTCGTGACCTTCACTGATTTTTCCTACAATAAAAAAGTTAGGATATGGGAAGCTATCTCATTTAAGAAAGAAGGTTATCATATCGAGGCCCTCATCAAAAGAGCGACAAAATATCTTGTTGATCAATTTATTAAGGTCACCAATTCAGGGAAACAAGCTTAGGGGGGAGTATGTATAAAAAATTTATTTTATTGGCCATGCTGCTTTTTTTTCTTGGAGGATGCGTCGGAGCAGCCTTTAAGCCTCTTGCCGCTGATTTCCACGCGAAAAAAAGTGCTTCTATTGCCGTTATTTCCGGTCTGGAAAAAGGTGGCAACGCCGTGCTTGCGCATTACGTGACCGAAGCGCTCAAGGAGAAAAGCAATTACCGGGTACTGTCTCAGGCTGCTATTGCCAAAGCGGTTAAGGGCTATCCGTATAACATTCAAGGCCCATATAGCAGTGCATACTTTAATATTGAAAAAGATTACACCAAGACCGACGTTGAAAAGATTCGGCGGCTCCAGAAAAAACTTGGAGTCGATTATCTTTTTATCATGTGGGCCCCAATTTCAGTTACCCATAATAACGTCAACAACGTTGTCCACGTTATTACTCAGATGTTTGAGTTTCCCGGAGCCCACGAAGTCGGGCGAGGACTGTTTTATACTGCCGCACGCACGGTAACCTGGTCTTTTTCAGGAAGAGTCAAGGATTCGGAGATCGATCAAGGGATGCAAAAAGCTTCTCTTAAGGTGGCCTCGGAGCTGGCGGCAAAAACCGGAATGGGGAAGTAATGTCAAGTAAGTAACTGATTTAGGTAAATAGGAAAGGGGGTCAGGAAGAGATCAAGTGTTTGTATGGGGGGGTGTCGGATTCGACTCTCGTGCTCAATAGTTTACCTTATGTGACAAAAAAAAGACGGTTGGAAGAGGATATTACATAGGCGATCGTCAATAGGGCTTGGTTGCTCTTCTACAAATATTGGCATTAAAGCCTCGCTGAGCCAGCGGGGCTTCTTAATTTAAGATTTCTTGCCATCATAAGTAAAATACTACATTCAAAACTTAAGATTTCTACTGAACATCATAAGAAATCAGCCATTCGCAAAACTTATGCTTCCTACTGTTTATCTTAAACAAATCAACTTCCAGCGTGAAATTGGGGCTGTAATCCCTATTATAAATTTCTGCCGCATACCGGAACGCCCAAGAAATTACGCTTTTCTATTTTGTTCAATATTTATCCAATGACAAGAAAACATAATAAGGCGCAATGCTCTTATGAAGAAGGTGGCTGTTATTCGGCTGGGGTAAATCGATCCTCAAAGTAGGGTTTCAGTACCTCCGGAATCTTGACCGTGCCGTCTTCCTGTTGGTAGTTTTCAAAGATGGCGGCCAGGGTCCGGCCCACGGCAAGACCGCTGCCGTTAATGGTGTGGACCAGTTTGCTTTTTTTGCTGTCTTTTGGCCGGTAGCGGATCCCACCGCGGCGGGCCTGGAAATCCAGGAAATTGCTGCAGGAGGAGATCTCCCGATACTTGTCTTGGGCTGGCAGCCATACTTCGATATCATAGGTCTTGGCTGCCGAGAAACCGAGATCGCCGCTACAGAGCAGGACTACCCGGTAAGGGAGTTCAAGGAGTTGCAAAACCTTTTCGGCGTCGGCCAGCAGGTTTTCCAACTCCTGGTCGGATGTTTCCGGGCTGGTGAATTTGACCAGCTCGACTTTATCGAATTGATGTTGCCGGATCAGGCCTCTGGTGTCTTTGCCGTATGACCCGGCCTCGGAGCGGAAGCACGGGGTGTAGGCGCAGTATTTGATCGGCAGTTCTTTCTCGGCCAGGGTTTCGTCGCGGTGGATATTGGTCACCGGGACCTCGGCGGTTGGGATCAGCCACAGATCCCGGTCGGAGACTTCGGTTTTGAACAGGTCATCGGCGAATTTGGGCAGCTGGCCGGTGGCGGTCATGGTTTCGGTGTTGACCAGAAACGGGGGGAGGACTTCTTCGTAGCCATGTCTCTGGGTGTGGAGGTCGAGCATAAAGTTGATCAGGGCCCTTTCCATTCGGGAGGCAAAACCCTTGAGAATTGCGAAGCGGGCGCCGGCAAGTTTTGCCGCCCTCTCAAAGTCAATGGTGCCCTGTTCTTCGCCCAGTTCAAAATGGGCTTTGGGGGTGAAGGAAAATTCCGGCAGGTTGCCCCATTTTCTTAACTCCTGATTGTCGCTGTCATCATTGCCTTGGGGAATTGTGTCATGGCAGAGATTGGGAATCTCCATAACTATTTTCTGGAGAGATTCCTCGATGCCCAGCAGCTGGCCGTCCAGTTCCTTGATCCGGTCCCCAACCTGCCGCATTTCAGCGACCAGGGCTTCGGCATCTTCGCCGGCTTTTTTGAGTTTGGCGATCTCGGGCGAAACGGTTTTGCGTTTATTGCGCAGCCCCTCTACTTCTGACAGCAGGTCCCTTCTCTGTTGGTCAATCTCGATAAATTTATTAATATTTGCGGTGTCCAGGCCGCGGAAGCGGGTTTTGTTGACGACCAGATCCAGGTTCTCACGGATAAAACGGAGTTCAAGCATTATTAGATCTCCATGGAGATTTCTATTGTTGTGATGATGGCTAATACGAAAAGGCAATTTTTAGCACGGTAAACATTATAAAGCAAGGTTGGCGGGTGTCCAGGATTACCGTCAAAATACAAACCCGTTTATATGTTTGGCATCTTTCGCTGCAAACAAATATACTGAACCCTCCGGTCAGATGGAAGGTTTTGCCCTTATCTTGTTGAAAACAATGGAAAAAACAAATGCGATGTAACTTGTTTGTTGGCTTTCTTATTATAACTTTCATTGGCATCTTCACGACGACAGTTGCTGAAGCTGTTGCCAAGGGATGTATGAACGGAGGGTGCCACCAGGAGCTGATCAAGGTTAAATATATGCATGGCCCGGTTGCGGCCGAGATGGCCGGGGTAAATGGCTGTGAGATGTGCCATGCTCCGGCCGGGACAAAATGTTCCGTGGGCAGGGCCGGGGTTTACAAGATAAAGATCAAGGGGCTGTGTGTCACCTGTCATGCCAAGGGGACCGGCACCCAACATTCTGCTAAAGAGGTTGAGGCAAAATGTCTCCAGTGCCACGACCCCCATGGTTCTGATAGCAGCCGCTACATGTTGCGGGCTGACCGCAGATAGCCCGTTTTCTTAGAAAGCCGGCGCGGTTGGATGAATGGCCACCTGTTCGCCGTTCTTGAGGTGGTTCCTCCCCGGGGGCATATGAATAACGCAGTTGATTTTTTCGGTCCTGTCAGCAAGTTTCACCCGGAGTTTCCCTTCGTCGGTAAGATATACCCCGCCTTTCAAATGCAGGAATTTCCCTGATCTGAGATCAATAGCTTCGGTAAGTTCCGCCCGGAGTAATTTATTGAGAGGTGTTCTGGCGCCGCCTATTTTCAGTAGGGCCGGCTTGATTAATTCGTTGAAGAGCAGCCTGACGGCAGGGGGCGGGCCGGGCATGGCGAATATCAGACTTTTGCCATGGATGCCCAGCATGGTGGCGCGGCCCGGTTTGACCTCCAGTGCATTGTAAATCGTCTTAATTTTTAACTCGCTGAAAACTTCACCCATTAAATCAAATTTGCCCGGCCCCATCCCGCCGGTGGTTATGATCAGGGGGACCTGTCCGGCGAGAAACGATTTGAGTTCAGTTGCGATCTCCAGCCTTTGGTCCGGGGCGGTTAGCAGCGCTGTTGTGGTTCCGCCGCAGGTTCTTATCAAGCCGTCCAACAGTAAACGATTGCTGCTGATCACCTGGCCCGGCTTTGGCGTTTTGCCTTGGGGGACCAGTTCGCTGCCGGTGCAGATAACTGCGGCGGCCGGTTTTCGGTGGACCTTGATGTCACCGGCGCCGGCGGTGGCCAACAGGGCCAGATGGTCCGGGGCAAGGGTTGTCCCGGACCGGACGATCACCCTTCCTCTGGCAATGGTGCTGCCTTTTTTGCGGATAAAAGCCCCAGCCGGTGGTGACTGGTTGACGATAATCGTGGCGCTGTTGATTTCGACATCTTCCTGGGCCATGACCAGATCGCTGCCGGGGGGGATGGCGCCGCCGGTCATAATCCGTAGAGCCTGGCCCATGTCGAGGGTGGGGAGCTCTGTGCAGCCCGCCTGGATCTCCCCGGTAACTCTGAGGGTGACGGGGGCCGAAACGCTTGCCCGTTTGAGGTCACTGCTTTTCGCCGCATAGCCGTCCCGGGTGGAGTGGTCGAATGATGGTACCGGCAGGTTGGCTTTAAGGGGAGCTGCGGTGACTCGGCCCAAGGCGTTATCCAGGGCAATTGTCTCCGGCGTTGTCGGTTGGGCCAGATCAAGAATCAGGCGCTGAGCTTCTTTGAGGGTAAGGACTTTGCTCATTTTACTCCGGCAGGTCGGCAATGGTGTTGATATTGCGAAAAGAGATCAGGTCACCGGTCGCGGCCAACATCTCTGCTTCGCTTACCTCCCTGATTTTAAGTTCAGAGAAGACTTGCTGAATCTTTCGGTTGCCTCCGGCCAGGTTTTTCTCGATTACTTCGACAATGCTCCGGCGGTAAACGGCGTGGAGCGGCTCCAAGCCTTGGGCGGTCCGGGGGACGACCACGTCATATCCCTCAACCAGGCGGCAGAGGTAGCTGATCAGGGTTTTGTCCAGAAAGGGCATGTCACAACCGGCCACGAATATCAAGGGGCTGGCCACTGATTTAAGGGCGGCATGGATCCCGGCCAGCGGGCCGGCGTCAGGGTAGATGTCGCCAATCATCGGCCAGCCTAAAAAAGCATATTCTGCGGGGCTGTTGGTGATCAGCAGACGGTTTTCGAACAGATCCGCCAGGATTTTGGCCGGGTGTTCGATCATGGGTCTGCCTGCCAGCTTGGTCAGGGCTTTGTTGGAACCGAAGCGGCTGCTTTTGCCGCCGGCCAGGAGAACTCCGGTGAAATCATCGGTTGACATTGGTCTTGCCCGGACGGATGGTGATGGTGATCTCTCTAGCGTCTGCGCAGCCTTTCAGTGAGGTGGTCATCCCCTGGACAGCTTTACCGATAAAAGATTCCACAAAGGAGTTCAAGGGAATGGGCTTGCCGTCCACCAGCAGGGTGGCCGCGGCTGCAGCGGTCCTGGTGATGAAATTCTCGATTAGAAACTCAGCTATTCCGGCCACATCGGTCAGGTTTAGGCAGGGCAGGTCTGTCTCTGGAGTGGTGTCGCTGATCATGGCGACCCAGGTTTCGTCGCGGTTTGGCAGCGGCTCTTGGTGGGCGCCGCTGCGGAACAGCTCTATCTTGGGCAGGGCGGTTGATTTATAGCCTTCGGCGATCACCAGATCAACATCGTAGTAATAGCGGTCAAGCAATTCCTCAATCGCGTGATCATGGTCGACATCGCGGATTATGCCGAGGCCGGTTGGTGACGAGAGGGCCACGGTCCTGGCCCCCGCCTGTTTATGTCGCCAGGTGTCCTTGCCCTTTCTGTCCATTTCAAACTGGTGGACATGGTGTTTGACCGTGCCGATTCGGTATCCCCGGCGGTTCAGTTCGGGGATCAATTTTTCGAGCAGGGTTGTTTTGCCGCTGTCGGGCTTACCGACCAGGGCTATTATTTGCGGAGGCATGTTTTTAGTTTGCTTATCAATGAGTTTGTTTGATAGGATTAGGTGGGTTGCTGGCCCGTCTTGTTGATCAGCCCGGCGGCCAGTTCATGGCCCGGCCTCCCAGGACATGGAGATGGATGTGAAAAACGGTCTGGCCGGCCACGGCGCCATTATTCATGACCAGGCGAAAGTCGCTGCCGATCCCATTTTCACGGGCCAGGTCACCGCTTTTCTTGATGAGCTTGCCGATCAGTTCGATGTCCTCTGAGCCCATGTCGCCCGGGCCTTTAATGTGCTTTTTGGGGATCACCAGGAAATGGGTGGGGGCCTGCGGGTGCATGTCGATAAAGGCCAACATCTCTTCGTCTTCATAGAGCTTGTTGGCCGGGATTTCTCCCGAGACTATTTTGCAGAAAATGCAATCATCCATGCCGTCTCCTTTGTATGCTGTTTGTGAAAGAATTATTGAAAATATCTACCGGAGCCAATTGGGGATGTCAAACTTAAATGATATTATTTGCGAGAGCGTTTTGTTTTATATAATATTTCACAAGACAAATATCTCGCCTTAAACTTGAGATCTTAGTATAATTTTGCTGTTAAATTGAGTGGTTAAATGTCTGTGGTGAAATTTTCCAGAGATTGAGAGTCTCCGGGTTTTTTTTGAGGGATATTGATGAACGGATTGGTGTTTTCGGGAGAGCGACGGCGGATCGGGGAGATACTCGTCGCTGCCGGTAAGGTTGAGCCCATGCAGTTGGAGCGGGCACTCTCACATCAGGACACTGTTTCAACCAGGGTTGGTGAGATTCTGGTCACCTTGGGTTATGTCAGCGAGGATGATGTTGTCGGAGCCCTGGCCGAACAGTTTGCAATAAAACTTTATGTCCCTACGGCTGAAGAGGAGTTTGTTGTTCCTGAAATTTCCGAGTTTTTTCATCGAGGGCATCCGGTTGCGCTGGTTCGGTGTGGTGGAGAAACAGATGTCTTGTTAATCAGCGATCCGACTGACGGTGATCTTTTCGCGGCCATGGATGTCCTGACGCCGGAAGAGCGTGAGGTGCGGCTGATCTCGGAGACAGCACTGAAAAAAATCATGGCCGATGAGTACGGGTTGACCGCCCACGACGCTGAAAGCGGTGATTTGCTGGTTGACGAGTCCGATGTGGACCGGCTCAAGGACATGGCTTCGGAAGCTCCGGTTATAAAATATGTTAACAGTATGATCGATTTGGCGGTTGATCGACGGGCCAGTGATATCCATATTGAACCCCAGGAAGAAGGTCTGCTGGTCCGTTTTCGGGTGGACGGTATTCTGCAGGATTTCGAGAGTCCGCCCCATAACCTGCAGGCGGCGATAATCTCCAGGATCAAACTGATGGCCGCGCTCGATATTGCCGAGCGGCGGTTACCCCAGGACGGCAAGATTGGCATGCGGATTTCCGGTAAGGAAATTGACCTGCGGGTGTCGACTTTGCCCACCGTTTATGGGGAAGGTATCGTTATCCGTATCCTCGAGAAGGCTTCGGTTATCCTTGATCTGGACCATCTGGGTATGCGGCCTGAAATGGAGGATGTCTTCCGCGAGACCCTGAAGGTGCAGGACGGCATTATTCTGGTTACCGGGCCAACTGGTAGCGGCAAGACCACCACCCTTTATTGTGCCTTGAATCAGATAAGTAATGTGACCAATAAGGTGATAACCATCGAGGATCCGGTTGAGTACCAATTGCCGGGTATCAATCAGATCCAGGTGCGGCCGGAGATCGATCTGACCTTTGCCAAGGGGTTGCGCTCTATTGTGCGCCAGGACCCTGATGTCATTATGATCGGGGAGATTCGTGATCTGGAAACAGCCGAGATCGCGGTCCAGTCATCTCTGACCGGTCATCTGGTTTTTAGTACGCTGCATACCAATGATGCGTTGTCGGCGGTGACGCGGATGGTGGATCTGGGCATTGAACGGTTCTTGCTGGTTTCTTCGCTCCGGGCAGTTCTTGGCCAGAGGCTGGTTCGCAAAATCTGTCCGGTTTGTAAAGAAAATAAGGGATTGGCCTCGGAAATTCTTGGTGAAATGCCAGAGGGTGGGGATTTTCATCTGTATGAAGGGCGAGGGTGCAGTCATTGCGGCAACAGTGGCTATTCGGGCCGGGTCGGGTTGTATGAGTTGCTGGTGGTTAACGAGGCTCTGTCCCGGGCGATATCCACCATGGGCGTTTCCAGGAGGGGTGGTGATTTGGTTGACCTTAAACGTATAGCCCGGGAAAACGGCTTCATAACTATGTTCGAGGATGGCCTGGTTAAGGCCCGGGCGGGGATAACTTCACTGGCTGAAGTGCTCCGGGTGGCGGGCAGGTGATTTGAATGACGGTATTTAGCTATATAGCCCAGGATTCCGCTAACAATATCAAGCGGGGGACTCTTGATGATGCCAGCCGTGAGGCGGTTGCCGCCCGGCTCTTGAAGTCGGGTTTGCGGCCCATGGAAATACGTCGGGCCTTTGAGAGTAAAAGCCGTTTTACCTTGAAGAGTTTTCGGCCTAACCGGGTTAGTTTGGCGGATATCGATTTTTTCACCAAACAGGTTTCGTTGTTGCTGGGGGCGGGCTTGTCGCTGGACAAGGCCTTGCGAACCATCAAACAGCACAGTCATAATGAAGCGTTCAGTGAGTTTGTCGGTGATGTCGAGCGGAAGCTCAAAGAGGGCAAGTCATTTTCCGAGGCCCTGGCCGCTTACCCGAAATATTTCTCGCCGATGTATGTAAACATAGTCAGGGCCGGTGAAGAAGGCGGGATCTTGGCGGCGATGCTGACCAGGATCGCTGAATACCAGGCAACCTCCCAGGAGCTCAAGAAATTTATTGTCTCCGCCTCTATTTACCCGGCATTTCTGTTGCTGGTCGGACTGGGGGCGATCATAATTCTGGTTACCGCAATTCTGCCGCGCTTTGAGTTGTTGTTTGAAGGAATGGGGCAGGACCTGCCCTTTAACGTCAGGGTTATGATTGATTCGGCCCGGGTGATCAGCGATCATCTCGTGATTTTTACTATGCTCCTGACCGGGGCGCCTCTGGTGCTGGTGCAATATTTTCGCAGCGAGCAGGGACAGGAGGCCCTTGACCGGCTGTCGCTCCGCTTGCCTATGATATCTTCTTTTGTCAGGGATCTTGAGACCACCAGGATTTTCAGGACCCTTGAGGTCCTGGTTAACAACGGCGTCCATCTGGCCACAGCTCTGAAAATCAGTAGCGGGGTGGCCGGTAATCGTGAGTTCCAGCGGTTGCTTAATCGGGCTACCACGGCTCTGAAGGAAGGCCAGCGGGTCGGGCTTAAACTTAAAGGGGCCGGCTTGTTGCCCGATCTGGCCGGTGATCTTCTGGCAATTGGCGAGGAGTCAGGCCGGGTCGGTCTTGTCTGTAATCAGATCGCCGATCATTATGAAGAAAGTTTACGGATGAAGACCAAGCGGATAATTGCGCTGATCGAACCGATTTTTATCCTGCTTATCGCCCTGGTTGCCGGCTATGTCGTGATCTCGATGCTTTCTGTTATTCTCAGCATTAATGATATTGCCTGATGAGTGTGGGCGGCTGCTATCGAAAGAGGTTGGCGTTCAATGATAGCAGGGGGTTCTCTCTTTTTGAAATTCTGGCGGTGCTGGTTATTTTGGGCCTCATGGCCGGCACGGCAATCCCGACCGTGGGCCGTATTTACGACAGCCTTAAATTCCGGCAACAGATCAGGAAATTTAGCTCCATCTTGCGTTATGCCAAGTTGGTGGCGGTTACCCGGGGGGAGACGGTAAACCTCAAACTTGCCGAAGATGAGGAGTGTGTCTTTCAGCTGACCGGACCTGTTGAAGAGAGTAGAGATTGCAGTCTCGGGGAAGAGGAGGACCTGACGATGGAACCGGAGGAGATCTCTTTTTATCCAGAGGGCATTGCGACTCCGGCCTTGTTGACTTTTGCCAGAGGGGAGCGGGCGAAGCGAATCCGGCTGGACCTGCTCACTGGTCGACCGTTTGTTGAGTAGGTTGCCGGCTGGACTTTAGTCTCTTCTTTGCATTTGGCTGAATAGTTAAAATAGATTGTGCCGGGGCCTAGAGTCAGGTAGAGGCGGCTTTTTTGATATGTTGACGGATTTTTATGGCATAAGAGTGGCGGGATCGCAAAAGGGGGTAACCCTTATTGAGTTGATGGTAGCTATGCTACTGCTGGTCATGGTTACGGCGATGCTTTATTCGGTGCTCAACGTTGGGATTAGATTCTCCCAGAAAGGCGAGGAGCGGCTTGCTGTTATTGGGCTTGAGCGTTCCTTTCTGGACTTGCTGCATCGGCAGGTCCATGGCGTGTGGTATGACCAGAGCCAGAAAAAATTGCTGATTGATGTCGAGAGAAACCTGTTGAAGATGGTTACCACTTCTCCAATGGTGGAGCGGGATGGTGGGCTGGTTCTGGCCGTGTATCTGTATGATCCCGGTGACGGGGTCCTTTATTATACCGAGAAGCTGGATTTTTATAATGTTGATTATGATGAGAGTTATGCGCCTGCGCCCGATGAAATGATTGTTCTGCTGCGCGATATAAATGAAATTGACTGGCAGTATGATGAGGCAGAGGGGCTGCTGGAACTGTCCTATCTGGGCCAAGACTATGAGCTATTGCCCAGAGCATGGCAGTCTGAGGATGAACTGTGAGTTGTCGAGAGGGAGTTGGGCAAAGCGCTGGCTTTACTCTTCTGGAGGTCTTGCTGGCAGTCACCATTCTGGGAATAGCTTATCTGGCCATTATGCAGAATTTTTCCATGTCTCTCCAAAATATTGAGCGTCTTGACCGGAATGGCGGCCAGTTGTTCATGGCGCAACTGGAGCTGGAAAAACATTTTCTGGGCCACAATCTTGGCGAGGAAGTCGCCGGCGAGGTTTTTGTCGAGGGCGGCAAGTATATGATTGTGCTAGCCGAGGATGAATCCGGTAAGCTGACAACCTTGAGCCTTAAAGAGTTATGATGGGTTCCGCCAACGAGCAACAGAAAAGTGGGGGCTTTGCCCTGCTGGTGGTGATTCTTATTATGTTGATTACCAGCTTTCTGGCCTCACAGCTTATTATGCAGGTCCGCACCGATCTGCAGATCTCCGCCAATATTAAACAGCGGGTTGTTGGCCGGATGCTGGCTGAAGGTGGGGTGAATCTGGCCCTGTTCAGATTGATTGATCAACCTGGGATCGATTTCGAGGAAAAAATTGGCGGAGCCAAGTTTTTGCGGGGCCTGATCTATGAAACTCTTTTATCGACCGGAAAAATGGAGTATTATGCCGTCAGTGAGTCAGGCAAGATAGATCTCAATTATTCTGCAACAACCAGAAGCAGTAATCGTATTCTCCTGGAAAAATTCCTGGCATATCACGGCCTGGCAGAAGAGGAGGTGGCTGTTGTCGGTGATTCACTTGTTGATTGGCGCGATCCCGGTGATGAGTACAGTCTTAATGGCGCGGAGAAAGATTATTACGAGGAGTTGGAGAAATCGTATATCCCCCGCAACGACAAGCTCGAAGATCCCGCCGAGTTTTTCCTGATTCGCGGGACGGAATCACTAAGGGGAAAGTTTGATCCCTATGCTGTTTTCACTGTCCATAACCCCAGCGGCAAGATAAATATCAATCATCTTTCCCCGGAGATGTTGGCGTTTCTGGTCGGTGACGATGAGGGGTTGATCGAGAGATATCGGGAAGAACAGGAACTGGCCAGCCCCGGGAAGGTTACTATGGCGACGTTTAAGGAGATTATCGGTGGCGGGGTAGACACCTCGTTGGTCAGTCATATGATTGATGACAGTCCGCGAAACAAGATTTACTCGATAGTTGCCCGTGGTTCCGGCGGTGATTTTTCTATAGAAGCACCTGAGAGCGCAGAGGTTGAAGGCGAAGAGGCAGATAATCTGCCCGGGAAACGACCTGCGACCAAAATTAGAGTTCTGGTCTCGGTTGATAAGAACAAGAAGGAATTCAAATATCTGTCCTGGAGGGAGCAGTACCGATGAAAGGCGGTCTTGAAATCATAATCAGGTCTGACTGTTTTGTTTTGACCTGTGACCGTGGCAACATCGTTGAAGAAGAGTTGCGGCAGGACGAGGTTGATGTTGCCGCGGCGCTGACTTCGTGTTGTGAGAAACATGGTCTCAGGGCCAGAACGGTGAACCTGTTTCTGGCCGAAGAGCTGATCTATATGACCGCGATTGATCTGCCGACGAATACCCCTAAGATCGGGGAGGCGGTCAGTTTTCAGCTGGGCGCCTTGGCGCCTTTTCCCGAAGACGATGTTCTTTATAGCTATTCCACTGTTCGTGATGGCGATAATTTCCGGGTGACGATTGCAGCTGCCCGATCAGCCCGGGTTGTTGCTGTGGTGGAGGAGTTACTCAAGGCCGGATTTGTGGTTAAGGGTCTTTATCCGGAGAGTCAGCGCTATGTCACGGCTAAGTGGCGTAAGCTGAGGTGGGCCTTGGTCGTCCCAGGCGGACGGACTAAAATTTTTGTTTTTGACGGCGGCCAATATGCGGATCGTTTTCTGGGCAGTGGCGCCGACTTGGATTATGACGAACTGGCGGCGGTTTGCGATACTGAAAACATTTTTCATTTAAGTCCGCCAGTCGGTAGTAATTTTAAATCTGTGCAGCTGTTAATGGCGGCGCCACCACTGCTTAAAGAGCATAATATGTTGCCGGCCTCTTATCGGCGGCTGGATTACCTGAAAATAGCAATTATTACCTTAGTGGTTTTAAATCTGGTTGGTCTGGCGGCATTAGGTAGTTTTAAATTTTTGGACCAGACCAAGCAAATTAATAGAGCCGATCAAGAGATTGCCCGCTTACAACCGTTGGTTCGTAAGGCCAAGAAGGCCAAAAAACAGATCAGGCAAACGGAGGCTTTTCTTGATCTGGTTAGTAAGATGAAGGGTAATCCTGATCTTTTTATTTTTCTGGAAAAGCTTACCCTGGCGCTGCCGGAGGGATCATATCTTAATCAATTACGTTTGACTGCCGCCGAAGGGTTGGTGGTTATTAATGGGTTTACCGATAATGTCGGTGATTTGACTGAAAAATTACAGACTGTTGGCGAGGCTCGCTTACAGTCGACCAGCCGCCGCAAAAATATGACATACTTTCAGGTGGAGATCAGTCTGCGATGAAGGCCATAACCCACTTTCTTGCCCGATTTCAGCGCCGGACCCTGCTAATGGCGGTCGCTGTTTTACTGATAATTGTTAATCTTGGGGTTTGGGTCAATGATGCCTATGACACCCGGCAGGAGGAAGTCGAAAGCAAGACAGCCCAGCTTGCTCAATATCAGCTCGTTAGCGGCAAGGGCGAAGTTTTCGCCGAACGACTGGATCATTTGCTTGCTTTGAAGGAGAAGGTTGGCCAATATTTCTTTACCGGGGAAGATGACAATAAACTTTCTTCGGCGATGCAGCTTCGGGTTCAGGCGTTAGTCGCTAAAGCAGGCTTGCAGGCTGAATCAATTCGGCCCACGATGCACAAAGCCGACTCTAAGCAAGACAAGGATGGCGCTGGTGGGGCCGTTTTGGGAGAAGTCCTGATCAAGGTGAGATTAGCCGGAACCATTCATGAGTTTATGGATTTTCTGGCGGAATTATACAGGGGTAAGGAGTTTTTTGAGATTGAGAGTATTTCACTCAAGCCATATAGAAAAACAGGTCTGAAGATATTTATTGAGCTGAAAGGCTATTATATTATATCTGGGCAGAGTGGTAATTCCGGGGAAACTGAAATTTGAAGGATCTACCAATTTCATCGAGAGTTGCGATTTTAGTCGCCTTGGTGCTCACCTTGGCGGGTATTTTGCGGCAGTTTACGGCGGGGCCGGCAGTGGGAC
Source organism: Thermodesulfobacteriota bacterium (assembly GCA_039714535.1). Classification (GTDB taxonomy): domain Bacteria; phylum Desulfobacterota; class Desulfobulbia; order Desulfobulbales; family JAGXFP01; genus JAGXFP01. Next base: position 43,387 of record JBDLJC010000012.1, read on the forward strand.
TTCGCCCGGGGGTGGTCGTCAGTAGTGAGGGGGATAGTGGGGAAAAGCCGGTTTTCCCTAAGGCGGTGCTTTATCCGCCGGTTCCGGCTGTTTTGCCGGAACTGTATGAAGGTTACCTGTTTAATAGTGAACGTATCTTTGAAGAAGTTGCCACAGGGACCACCCGTGGGGGTAACGGTGCGGTTGATCTGGCCGAGGTGATTTATGCCGGTTCTTTGATTGCCGGTGAAATTTACAAAGGGCTGATTACCTATCAGGAAAAGGGCCCGGTTGCCAGAAGAGCTGCCAAGCCCGCGCGACGGGGGGCACGGACGCGAAAAACCGCCGCCAAGACGGTTGCCAAGCATAAGCAGCTTGAGCGTGGCGAGAAGTTTAGCGGTTATCTGGTCGAAAAGATAGAAAAAGACCGGATTGTCTTTAGAAAAGGCGATGAGGTGGTTGAAAAATTCCTGTACGACCCTAATAAAGATCGAGCAGCGTTCAGTTCCGCAGCAAAGTCGAAGGGGGCAAAGTCTGCCGACGCCGCGCAACGAACTCCGGTGCAGCGAACAGTGAGCCGTCCGGAACGGCATGTTACCAGGAAAACAGCTGATGCTACCAGAAGGGTGATGCCGTCGTCAGGTCGTCGTAGCAGCAACCAGGCGGCAGGTCGTAGCACCCAGGCGGCAGGTCGTAGCACCCAGGCGGCAGGTCGTAGCACCCAGGCGGCAAGCCGTGACACTCAGCCGGGAGCAGCCGAGTTAATCAAGAGGAGATCCGAGCGCTTATTGGGACTTGATCCGTCCCTGGGTCTGCCGCGATCTCCTGGTATTCCAGGGGATCCTTTGCGAAGATAATTGGAATTTATAAGGTGATTCATGGGTTTTAGAGATATTTCATGCAAATTAACTTTTTTCCTGACGCTGGTATTGCTGGCAGGTTGTGCTGATCTCGGCGGGGATAAGGGCCGTAGCGAGTTCGACCTGGGCCGCATCAGCGCCGAGATTGAAAGGCCAGACGCTTCGTCAGCGCCTCTTGATGGCGGTGCTGAAGATGAAGGTTCACTCGCAGAGGAAGACCTTAAGGTTGTTCCGGTTCAGGACATCAACACCGCTATAAACGGCAGTAACCCCTATCTGGGCGGAATCAAGAAAAGTCCGCAGTCTTTCGGAGCCGGTAAGATGGTACCGGGGGAAGGAGTGTTGCTTAACTTTGATAATGCCGACATCTACGAAGTTATTCAGGTAATCGCAGAGATATTGGACATCAGCTACATAATTGATCCCCAGGTAAAGGGGGTGGTTAATATTCGTTCCGGTAAGAAAATCCCTATGGCGCAGCTAGAGGCGGTTTTTAGGAAACTGCTGAATATCAACGGCTTGGACATCAGGAGTGAGGGCGAATACAATTATATCTATATGACCAAAAAACCGGGTTCTCATCTAATATTTGGCCCGGAAACGATCAGTAAATTAAAAGATTCATCTGATTTCATTATCCAGGTGATCCCGGTAATGCATCTGGCGGCGGCTGAAGCGCAAAAAATGTTGGAACCTTATACCTCGGAGCAGGGCCGCATTGAAATTCTTGATAATTCCAACACCCTGTTTGTCACTGACTATGAGAGCAAGGTCGTAGATATAATGATGATCTTGGCGCGGCTCGATGTTTCGCCGCTGGCCTCGCTTAAGGTCAGGTTGGTCAGGGTCGAGAGGTCTCCGCTTTTTGATCTTCGAGATGAGTTAAACGATATATTAGGGGCTTTGCAGGTTAACAAGAGTGGGCATGACGGCGTAACCGTCCTGGCCCTGGAGCGGGCGAATTCATTGTTGCTGGTCAGTAATAATCAGGAGCTTCTGGACAGTGCTACGCGTTGGATTACGGAACTGGATGAGGTGCCGACCGAAGGGCGTGATAACATTTATATCTATAATGTCAGAAATTCAGTCGCCTCTGAACTGGCCGGGTTGGTCACTGAACTTGTTGGCGGGCAGGCAAGCGCAGTTCTAAGATCAGGCGCAACTGCAGACAAAAAAGCTGCGGATAAAACTTCAGCGGCCGACAGCGCCACTGCCACAGCAAAACCGAAAACTGAGTCAAAAGCCAAGAAAACAGGTGCGACAGCGAGCAGTAAATCTGATGGCGGCGCGGGGTTGCATTGGGCCGGTGAGCCAGCCCTAATACCGGATGACAGCCGCAATATAATACTGTTGCGGGCTCTGCCTGCAGACTATAGCCGCTTGGTCAAGCTGTTGGAAAGCCTTGATAATATGCCGCGTCAGGTCCTGATTGAAGTAATGGTCGCTGAGGTGGCGTTGACTGACAGGTGGGAATTGGGGGTTGAGTGGTCTCTACACCAGCAAGGTGTGCTCGATGGCAGGGCTTATCAAAACCGCCTGACCAGTAATCTGTCGTCCATTGCCAACGGCAGCACAGCGGAGCCCATTAACCATGGCGGGTTGATTGACACTGCCGCGGGCCTTACCTATAGTGTTCTGAATTCCGCCGGGGAGGCGGCCGGCATTATTAATGCCATTGCGGATGATACTGAAGTTTCAATCCTGTCTTCGCCGCAGATTATGGTCCTTAATAACGAAACGGCCACGGTCAATGTCGGTGAACAGGTACCGATCGTGACCAGTCAGACCGGCGATATAGGCACTTCAAATCTCAACCAGACCATCCAGTACAAAGATACCGGGGTAATTCTCACGGTGACCCCGAAGATAAATTATGATGGCATTATTATTCTTGATATCAACCAGCAGGTCAGCTCGGCCGGCACAGCAGCTTTGGGTGGCCAAGAGTCTCTGGTAATATCCAATCGCGAATTAACCACCAAACTGGCCGTCCGGGACGGGCAGACCATTTTCATGGGTGGTCTGATTTCGACCAATGTCGATATTGTTGAAAACGGGGTGCCCCTTCTGAAGGATATCCCACTGCTGGGTTGGTTTTTTAAATACCAGAAAGAAGAGAAAAAGAAGAAGGAGTTATTGGTGATGATCACCCCGTATGTCATTGAATCCGAGGATGTGCTCAGTCAATACGTGGAGAGTTTCAAGGCTCATATGCAGGAATTTCGGGATAAATTGAGGAAATAGGCCGCGATGAGACAACTGTTTATTGACGATCTTTCCCGGGAGGAACGGGATAATATTGAGGGCTACCTGAAGAGAACTTTGAAACCTTCGCTGGTCAAGGACATGTTCTGGCTGGCCTTGCCCGATGACCTACTCGGCGAGGCCCAGCAGGGCCACGGTGATTGCGGGCCTTTTTATTTCGGGGTGGAGTTGGGCAAGGATATGGTTTCTTTTGAGTTGTTGGTGCGGAGCGAGACGAACCTGCACTGTTCTTGTATAAGTTATGCCAGCAAAGCCCAACGTGATTTTCTCTTTGGTTTTGTTGATCGTTTGGTGGATGAAGAAAAGATCAGGGCGTAAGGCTCTTGTGATTTAAGGCAATACCGGCAACTTTCTAGGCATTGTTTTTCCCCGGATTTGGATATAAAAAAAGGCCCGCTCCTCAAAGAGGAGCGGGCCTTTTTAATTTAAGCATTTAGATTTGCTTAAGTTAAGTCTGTTTACCACCAGCAGATGGTCTGGTCGGCAGTAAAGATCTTGTCTACCAGTGCATCGTAATCCGGACTGTCAACATTAAGGTCAAAGCTATCGGCGTCCCGGTCTCTGGAGACGATTTCAACCAGTTTCTTGACGGTTTCATCCGGCTCTGAACGATATACATTTAATACTTTCATTGTTATCTCTCCTGATGAAATCTTTATTTGACGCCGTAAGGGATGACAACGGTCATGTCACGGAGTTTTTCACCCAGCTCTTCAATGGTGATTGGTTCAAGACCGTTTGCTTCGCATACTGCTGGTTCAACGGCATAAATCTCGCCTTCCATATCGCGCAGCATTTCGATGCTTTCCTGGTTGTTTTCATCCAGTTTTTCCAGGCCGCCATCGACGACAACCCCGTATGCGTACATATTTTCAACGGCCAGGCCAAGAGCGGAACGCATACCGTCTGTGGCATAACCCTTGTTTCTATACATGAAACAGACTTTTTTATATTCCATTTTTTAACCCCTTATAAGCTGATGTAACAGTCGTAGTCTTCGATTATGGCGCCATGCTGAGCCTGGGTGGCCATCTCTTTCGAGGTCAGGCCGGCTGGAACATCGTCCCGGTCAAAACCCATCTTCTGATAGCTGTCAACGCAGATGGAGCATTCGTCAGCCAGCTCGCAGAGGGCCGGGAACTCCGGTAACTTGGAATTGCGGGTTCCTTCCCAGGTAAAGAAAACCTTGACCTTGGAACCCTTGGCCTTGGCAGCTTTGGCTATTCCCATTGCGTGCCGGAAGTTATCGGGGTTGGTTACAAAAATACCTAAACTCTTCGCCATTTTTTCCTCCAATGAAAAAAGCGGTGGCGCATCGCCGATTTATAAGACGGTGCGCCAAGAATCCACAGTCGAAAATAACACTTTCGACGGGTAAGAAGTGGTCTGTTAAATTAAACTTAGCCCTTTTTGATAAAGAAACGGAAGAAACCTGAATCTTCAATCTCGCCCATAAATTCGTGGCCTGATCTTTCAGCCCAACCGGGCAGGTCGTTGCGTGAGCCAGGATCGGTACCGAGAATCTCAAGGATCTGGCCTGCTTCGATCTTGCCGATTTCTTTTTTGGTCCGTAACAATGGCATCGGGCAACTCAGGCCTTTGGTGTCCAGGCTGTGATCTGCTTTAATGTCGGCTGGGGCAAGCTTTATGTCACTCATTTTATCCTCCTACGTACAATTTTTTATTACCGGCAACCAAGCGTCGACTGTTTAAGGGTCGTTGATTTGATTAACCGGAATTGAGAACCGGATCACAATGATAAAAAAAAATTTCTACCAAGATTAAGGGTGGCTGTCAAGGTTAAATGAATGATTGTTCATAACCGCTGTTTGAGAACAATAAGCTGTAAAGCATTGTCGCAAAAGCAATGTTGGTACAGGGTGTAATGGAGGTGGCTGTTACTTTGTGGTAGATGCTGCCCTTGATGCTTGACAAATCTTATGACCATGGAGTAAAGGAAAAGGTTAGATCCTGCAAATTTTCCGGTCTGGAATTTGTGGAAAATCGAAATTTTGCGAGATCTCTTGTCAAGATCAAGAGTTAATTGGGTTCATAGTTGCAATATTAAATTTCACAAAGAAGCAGGAGGGAAATTGATGAGTGAAGGAAACTTGTTGGGTAAAAAGTTCAAAGAACTTTACAAGGCCATGTGCCAAGACGAATGGAATCCTTATATAGTCGGGATCTTGGTCGCCTTTTTCAGCGTGTTGATTTTGGCTTGGATGCGTCCCTGGGGTGCGGTTGGGGCGATCCGGAATTGGGGTGATTGGATCATCTATGGTCTGGGCCTGAACCCGTTTGAAATGTTTGAAGATGGAGAGGCCCCCAGGCATTTCCTGAAAAATTCCGGCTCAATAATTGGCGTCGGTTTTATTGCGGGCGCTTTTTTATCGGCCACCCTTGGCAATCAGTTTGCTCTCCGCATTCCGCCGTTCCGTGAGTTTGCCAAAGCGGTTATTGCCGGGGTTCTTATGGGGGTGGGCGCCGCCCTGGCCGGTGGTTGTAATGTCGGTGGGTTTTATAATGCCATCGGCAACCTTTCCGCCTCTGGTTTTGCCATGATGCTCGGCCTGGTTCTTGGTGCGGTCGCCGGTCTTAAGGCCCTTTACTGGGAGATGGAGCACGTTTCATGGGGCAGTGGCGGCTCCAAGACTATTGAGTTTCCTTTTGCCCTGCAAGTTATCTTCGGCCTGCTGGCCCTGGGTGGCATTTTATGCGGAGCCTATAACTATGCCGGCAGTGAAGGCGATTATATGGCCAAGATGGGCGGTATTCTTCTCATCGCTGCTGCCCTTGGTTATGCCATGCAGAGGGGGCGTTGGTGTATGATCCAGGGTTTTCGGGAGCCCCATATGACCGGCGATTGTACTCTCGCCAAATCTGTGGCCTTAAGCGTCCTGCTCTGCGCTGTCGGTATTGCGGTTATCAAGGCGGCCGGTCTGCAAGCCACAGAGCATTACGTCCGTGGTACTTTTGGTTGGGGCGGTGTGGTTGGCGGCTTCCTCTTTGGGCTTGGGGCGATGTTCGCCGGCGGTTGCGGCACCGGCACCCTGTGGCGGGTTGGCGAAGGCCAGATCAAACTGTGGCTGGTGGTGCCTTTCTTCGGCATTTCCAACTCGTTGATGACCGCCTGGTTCAAGGTAACCGATGTTGAGGGTAAGGAAGATTGGCTCGAAGAGGGTATCACTAATTCCGGTAAGCTCGGTGAATTTGTCTATATGCCTGATACCTTTCTTGGCTATGGCGGGACCCTGATCCTGATTACTCTGGCGATGGCGGCTTGGTATTTGGTCGTTAAATGGAACGAAGATTCCAATAAGCTGATTTTACCGATGTGATTTGTTCTTAAGCGGATTAGTGTCTCCCGGTTTGAGGACCGGTTGATAACAAACGCACTTAAGGTCTTGGCCTTAAGTGCGTTTGTTCGTTGTAGGGCGAAAAACAATTTGACTGGGGGCCAGTTAAAGTCCTAGTCTATGTACAAGCTTTTGTTTTTTCTTTCAAAGAAATCCTCTGGTGCAAAATGCCCGAATCTTCTTTCGGTTACAATCGACGTGTCTCCCTGCCTACGGCTGAGTTGCTTTTCCCTGGTGAAAAAATTTATATCATTGATGATGATCCGGGGATCAGGACACCCTTAAAGATTTTCCTGGAAGACCATGGGCTGGCGGTGGTGGAGGCTGGCCGGGCGGAAGAGTTTCTGGTCCAACTTAAAAAAAATGATGCCGCTCTGGTTCTGCTTGATATCGGTCTGCCGGACATTGACGGGAAAACTTTGTTGCCGCAGATTGTGGAAGGTCATCCCGATGTGGCGGTTATCATGCTGACCGGCGTTGCCGATCTCAAGGTGGCGATTGAATGTATTCGGGAGGGGGCGGATGATTACCTTGCCAAGCCAGTCCAGTTCGATGAAATTCTTGTGGTCGTAAAAAAGGCCCTTGAGAAAAGGCGTCTGATCCTGGAAAATCGGATGTACCACGAAGATCTGGAAAAGGCCCATTTCCGGATCAATGTCCTCCACCAGCTTTCCGTCAAGATGAACACCGCCTATCTGAGCACGATCGAGGTGGACGAGATTCTCCAGGCTGTTCTGGTCGGGATTACTGCCAATGAAGGTTTACGCTTCAATCGGGCTTTTCTGGCCATGTTTGATGATGATAATCAGTATTTATGTGGCAAAATGGCCATTGGTCCGAACGGTCGGGCTGATGCGGGTCGAATCTGGGAAGATCTTCAGCGTAGGGACATGAATTTTATGGATATTGTCCATGAATTCAGAGACACATTCAGGAATGAGGATAGCGAGGTAAATCGAATTGTTGGGCTACTGGAAATTGCGGTTTCTGATCAACATAACATTCTTATAAAAGCTGCTCGTGAGCGGCGGAGTATTCTGGTGTCAAGAGGGAATGGCTGTGTGCCGGTCTCTTTAGAGCGGCGGTCTCGTGAAAGTTTGCTGGGAGACAAAAGCTGGCCGATGGCGGTTGAGCGGCGAGATAAGCTTGGCGAGGAACCACTCTCGGTACCCAAGGAACTTATTGAAATTTTGCAGGTGGATGAATTTGTGGTTGTCCCTTTGTTCTCTCCCAGCCGTTCTTTCGGGGTGATTATTGCCGATAATTTTGTTACCGGTCAGCCGATAATCGAGGATCATATATATTCCCTGGAGGGGTTCGCCAGCCAGGCAAGTCTGGCTGTTGAACACAGCCATCTCTATCAGGACCAGGAGAAGAAAATTGCGGAGTTGGAAGCGTTGACCGAGGAGCTTGACAAGAGCAAAAATCTGCTGGTTGAGGCTGAGCGGTTTTCCGCCCTTGGACAGATGTCCGCCCAGTTGGTCCACTCTATCAGAAATCCTATTACCTCCATCGGCGGCATGGCCAGGATTCTTACCAGAAAATCCGCGACAGAGGAGCAGAAAAAATTTCTTGGGGTGATCAGCAAGGAAACCTCGCGTCTTGACAAGGTGCTTGAAGATCTCAATAATTATGCCGAGCAGTCCCAGGAGATAAATCCGGAGCCGATTATCCTGTGTGAGATGCTTCGCAAAACCATCATGCTGCTGCAGCCGGAATTGACCAGGCAGGAGATCAGTTGGGATATTGAGTGTAATGACCATGATATGCAGATAGATGCTGACCCTAAATATCTGCGGCAGATGTTTTTGCATCTACTCAGAAATGGTGTTGAAGCGATGCCGACCGGTGGGCAGCTGGAGCTATTGGTAGATCGAGATGAAGAGTGGATTCATATTGCGGTGAGGGATTCCGGGATCGGGATGCCGGAAGATGCCCTGGATAAGGCCAAGGATCCATTTTTTACCACCAAGACTTACGGGACCGGGATGGGTCTCACCATGGTGGAAAATGTCCTTAAGAGCCACGGCGGTAATTTTGCAATGCACAAACGTGATTCCGGGGGCTTGGAAGTTATGGTCAATCTGCCCATTTCCCGGTTGATAAGCCCCGCCTGAGATTCCCTCAAGGTGTGGTACGGCAAGCCTCAATATGGCTAACCATCCTGTCCGTGGTTTTTGCTCTTTTTCCGCACCTGGTATTCGATAGTTCTCCCCCGTCCCCATGATAACAGCGCGCCCAAAAATCCGAGCATTGCCGCTATTTGCAAAGCCCCTTTGAAGGCTGTTGTGAACTGAGCCGTATTTGCAGGCCGGAAATCCTTCATATCAAGTCCTCCGGTTTGGCTTGAGAAGATAATCGTGAAGAGAAGAGTGGCCAGGGCAATGCCCAGCAGCATCCCCAAGTTTCTGGAGGTAGCCAGTAGAGCGGCGGCGCAACCGGTCCGGCGGGCTATGGTGGCACCCAGAACGGCGGCGCTGTTAGGCGAAAGAAACAGGGCTTGGCCGCCGCCGATCAGGGCCAAACGAATGGCAATGGCAGAAATGGAGGTGTCGACAGTAGTCGTCGACAACAGGAGAACGGCGACGGCGGAGATAATTAAGCCAGTGGTGGCAATAAGCCTTTTCTCAAAATGATCTGCCAACCAGCCGGCCAGAGGAGCCAACAGCATTATGGCGGCGGGAAGAGCCATCATGACCAGGCCGGTCATGGATGGCGCTAGCCCCCGTAAACGGTCAAGATAAAAGGGGGTCAACATGATGGCTGCAAACAAGGTGGTAAATGACAACACACCGCTGACAATGCCCATGCCGAAATAACGGGATTTGAAAAGTTCCAAAGGCAGCAGGGGATGAGGGTTGCGCTTCTCAATAAAGATGAAGAATGACATTAGGCTGCCACCTAACATGAATAAAAGCATCGTGGTTGTGGGCGACCATCTTGATTCAGTGATATGGGTCAGGGTGACGGTGATGAGAAACAAAGCTGTTGCCCACGTTACGGCGCCGGCCCAGTCAATGGCGCCGTCGCTGTCCGGTTTGCTCATCGGGATGAATTTGCCAGCAAGGACGGAAAAGATCAGACCAATCGGCACCGTAATGAAGAACATGGAGCGCCAGGAGAAATACTCGATCAAGAAACCGCCCAGAGAAGGGCCGGACATAAGGCCCAGCGAGACTGCCACCCCAATCAGGCCCATGGTGCGGCCCAGTTGCTCGCGGGGGAAACTATCCTTAACAATGGCAGGGCCGGTGGCCATCAGCATTGCCGCCCCAATAGCCTGGCTGAAACGGGAAACAATCAGCAGGAAAAGGGTTGGGGAAGTGGTGCAGGCCAGTGAACCCAGGGCAAAGATCAGCATCCCAGCCCCATAGATCCGGCCCCGGCCGAAACGGTCGCCTAAATGGCCCCAGAAAAGCAGGGTGGAAGTGATGGTTAACAGGTAGATCAGCACGACCCATTCAGTGGCAGCCATCGGGCTGTGAAAGTCTTTCATGATGGTTGGCAGGGCGATATTGACCATACTGCTATCGAGGGTGGACATGAAGACCCCGGTCGCCACGATCATGAATTTCTGCCATTTGTTTGCGTATTGGTTCAAACCAGGGCCCTTCTTATTGTCTTGTCAGCAATCACGTCCTTAGGGAGCGTGGTCTGAGTCTATTGGCTGTGCCATTATCTTGGCTGGATATGCCGGTGTGGTTAAATGGCTGGTTGAATGATTTTATGGTGCAAAGATTCAAGTTGCCAAGGTTCATCCTGGTTGGAGGGTGGTGAGGTGTCCTCAACAAGCCTGTTTCGAGTTGTATCAGTCGCAAGTTCTTGTTCTTGCCGTTGATTTACGGAGACAGGAACATGGAGTAGGCCCCGAAAAAAACCGTCATGGCCCCAATCGTTCTCATTATCGCCGTTTCGATCCAATCCTGGCTCAGGGTTCTTAATAGGGAGGTTAGGCGGAAAATTCCGTAAATTACGGCCCCGACAGCCAGGCTGGTGCTGAAGGCATAGACGGCGAAAACGGTTGTGGCCTTGGCGTAGCTGCTTGATTCAAGAGCAAAGCCGTACATGATGGCCACGGTGGGGCAGGGGATGATCATATTGATAAAACCTATGCCGAACAGGGCGCCGCCGGTTGTTTTTTGGTGTTTAAGCGCCCCTGTCCTGACTGTTGAGCAGGAGCAGGGACCATGCTCGTGGTCATGATGGCGAGCATGATTCTCATTATGGTCGTGATGATGGAGGAGATGGGGTTTGGCAATCATTATGATTCCCAGCAGGATCAAGACCACCGAGGTCGTGGTTTCTATCCAGCGGCCAAAGTTGGGCGGGATGGCGACTGAAATGGCCCCAAGAGTGGCGCCCAGCACCAGGCAGCCCAAGGTGGTGCCGGCCAGAAAAGACAAGGTGAGAAAGGTAACCCTGGAGCCCTTTTTGGTTCCGGAGACGAAGGGGGCCAGCACCAGCCAGGAGTGTCCGCACGGATTGACGCCGTGGACCAGCCCCAGGATAAAACTACTCTGGATGGTTATGATGAATAACTGATCAATTTCCATTTTTTTATATAGAAAATATCGAATGACGAACAAGGAATTTCGAAGCGCAGAGGTAAAAGAAAACACCTCGAAATTCAATATTCATGGTCGGAGTCTTCGCTTACCTCGATATTATGCGGTTCGGTTTGCAAAAAAAATCTTAAGCCAATGACCTTAAGCCAATGACACTGATAAGCGAAATTGCCAGTCCACCCTTGGTGGTCTGGGCCAGTTAATCCCAGCTGTTTACGTCACCATCCTCTCCGTCACCGCCATCTTTATTGTCGTTGCCGAGGGAGGAGATCTCAACCTCAGCATTTTGCCCGGGATTACGGTAAAGGTACGGATTCTTCCAGGGGTCAACCGGAACTTTGGCCTTGGTCAGGTAGGGGCCGGTCCAATCACTTTCACCTGGATCACGGACCAATGCCTCCAAGCCTTCCTGTTGGGAGGGGTATTTGCCGACATCCAGCCGGTAGGCATCCAGGGCGGCCATTAACATCTCGATCTGGGCCTTCGCGGTTGTCTGTTTGGCCTTGCCGAGTTTGCCGAATAATTGGGGGCCGATAAAGGAGGCCAAAAGGCCGATGATAATCATGACCACCATTATCTCGATCAGGGAAAAGCCCCGATTGTCGTTGAGCAGAAGATTGCGTTTCATTTTTAATTGCCTCTTTTTTTATGTTTGCGCCGCCGTTTCTGGTACTTGTAAACGGCGCGGTTATGTTCAGCCAGGGACTTGGAAAAATAATGCGAGCCGTCATTTTTTGAAACAAAATAATAATAAGAGCCGCCGGCCGGTTGCATAACCGCCTCGATGGCCGCGCGACCCGGACTGCCGATGGGGCCGGGTGGCAAGCCCTTGATGACGTAAGTGTTGTACGGGGTGTACTCCCTGAGATGTTTCCGGGTCAGGTTCCCGTCAAAATCCTTGATCCCGTAAATGACCGTTGGGTCGGTCTGTAATCTCATTCCCTTGCGTAGGCGGTTCAGAAAAACTCTGGCGATCAGGGGTCTCTCCAGGGACTGGCCGGTTTCTTTTTCGACTATCGAGGCCAGGGTGAGGATCTCGTGCACGTCGAGACTGGCTTGCGGCAGGCCGGATTCAGCCCCGGTTTCGACCAGGACCTTGCGCATTTGGGAGACCATGGTGGTGATGATCGTCTCGGGATCATGTCCGCCCCGTTCAAAGAGATAGGTGTCGGGGAACAGATATCCTTCCAGGGTTTCAAGGTTGAGCCCCAGCCTGTCAATGAATTCCCGGTCACGGCTAAGCTCCAGGAAACGATTCGGGTTCAACCAACCGCCATCTCCCAAGAGCGCCGCGATCTGTTTTAGGTTGGCTCCTTCCGGAATGGTCAGCGAACTCTGGGCCATTGAGCCTTTGTTTAACTCCCGTAAGACCCTGTAAGGGCTGAGGTTGCCCGTGAAAATGTATTCACCGGCTCTCAGGGAGTTGGCAACGCCCATTAGATGAGCAGCCAGGAGGAAGCGGGAGTCCTCTTTGACCACCCCTGCTTCGATCAGCTTCACTTCAATAGCCGGGAAAAACAGATCGGGGGGAATTATTACCGCCACTTCATTTTGGCCGGGATTAGGGGCTGGGGCAAAGATATAGGCGCCAATCCAGAGCAAAAACAGGAGGGGCAGCACCCCTCCGGTAATGATTAAATATCGGGCTAGACAAGTGAGTCTGTTTTTATTGGCAGTTAGCATGGTTAAAGGGGCCGGATAATATTTTGCTCTGTTTACCTGGCCTGGACCTATAGGACATGGGGAAAGACTTGATCCATGTTCTTGGTGGGGATGAACTTTAGTTGTTCCCGTAGATCTTTCGGTATTTCCACCAGATCTTTCTTGTTTTCAGCCGGGATAATGATCGTTTTGATCCCGGCCCGCAGGGCAGCCAGGGCCTTTTCCTTGAGACCGCCGATAGGCATGACGCGGCCCCGCAAGGTGATCTCGCCGGTCATCGCCACGTCTTGGCGGACCTTCTTGCCGGAGAGGGCTGAATACAGGGCGGTAGCCATGGTTATGCCGGCCGAAGGACCGTCTTTGGGGATGGCGCCGGCCGGGACGTGGATATGGATGTCGATCTCTTCAAAATATGATTCATCAAGCTTCAGCTTTTTGGCCCGGGAGCGGCAATAGGTCAAGGCGGCTTGGGCCGATTCTTTCATCACATCACCGAGCTGACCGGTCATCAGCAGACTGCCTTTGCCCTTGAGCACGGAAACTTCTATATAGAGAATTTCTCCACCCACCTCGGTCCAGGCCAGCCCGGTTGCCAGCCCTGGTTGGTCGATTTTTTCCTGTTCCGTTTCGGGGGTATACTTGGTGGGACCCAGGTATTTATCAAGGGTTCGTTCCGAGATCTTGTAGGATTTTCGGCCCCCTTCAGCCATGCGTCTGGCCACCTTGCGGCAAACCTTGCCGAGTTCCCGCTCAAGGTTTCTCAGCCCCGCTTCTCTGGTGTAATGGGAGATTATCCGCTGGATGGTTTTTTCGTCGACCTGGATGGTCTTGACATCGATGCCGTTCTCTTTGATCTGGCGGGGCAGCAGATAGCGTTTGGCAATTTCCAGTTTTTCCTCAAGCATATAGCCGGACAACTCGATAATTTCCATCCGGTCCAGCAGAGGCCTCGGGATGGTATCGGTCATATTGGCGGTGGTAATGAACATGACCTTGGACAAATCGAAGGGCATATTGAGGTAATGATCAGTAAATTCGAAGTTCTGTTCCGGGTCCAGGACCTCCAGCAGGGCCGAAGATGGGTCGCCCCGGTAGTCGGAGCCGACCTTGTCGATCTCATCCATCATGAAGACCGGATTGTTGGAGCCGGTGGTCTTCAGACCCTGAACGATCCGGCCCGGCATTGAACCGATATAGGTTCGGCGGTGGCCGCGAATCTCAGCTTCATCCCGCATGCCGCCCAGAGAGAGGCGGTGAAATTTGCGGCCCATGGCCCTGGCGATTGATTTGCCCAGTGAAGTTTTGCCGACGCCGGGGGGGCCGACAAAGCAGAGAATCGGCCCCTTGGTGGACTTGTTGAGCTTGCGGACGGCCAGATATTCAAGAATCCGTTCCTTGATCTTGTCCAGGCCGTAATGGTCTTCATCGAGAACCTTCTTGGCCGTTTTGATGTCCAACCGGTCCCGGGTTGATTTGCGCCAGGGGATATCAATAATCCAGTCCAGATAGGTCCTGACCGTGGTGGCCTCCGAGGCATCAGGATGCATCATTTCCAGTCGTTTTAATTGCTTCAGGGCCTCTTTTTTGGCTTCCGGCGGCATCCTCTTTTTGGCTAGTTTGCTCTGTAGCTCCTCCATCTCCAGGGAGCGGTCGTCAATGTCCCCCAGTTCCTTTTTCAGGGCCTGGAGCTGTTCGCGCAGGTAATATTCGCGCTGGGTCTTACCCATCTCCTCTTTTGCTTCGGATTGGATCTTGGCCTGGACTGCTGATACTTCAAGTTCCTTGTTGAGAAAATCAGAGACCTTGCGCAATCTTTCGATGGGATGGCAGAGTTCCAGAACGGACTGGGATTCGGTCGTTTTGAGATTGAGGTTTGAGACAACCAGATCGGCCAGGCGGCCTGGTTCTTCGATATTATTGAGGATGACCATCAGGTCTGAGGACATGATGCCCTTAAGAGAGAGGATCTTCTCCGTCTGCTCCCGAACCGTCCGCATCAGGGCTTCGGTCTCGACTGAGATCTCACTGATCTCCTCGTCGTTCAACAGGTCAACCTTAACCATGAAAAATGGATCGGTTTGTTCGTAGTGGGTGATTTTGGCCTTGTTCATCGCCTGGACCAGCACCTTGAGGCGGCCGTCAGGTAATTTCAGGGTCCGCATAATCATGCAGACCATGCCGACATCGTAAACATCATCCGGTTCGGGGTCGTCGGTGGTGGCATCCCTCTGGGTGCCCAGCATCAGAATCTTGTCCTTGGTCAGGGCTTCGTTGACAGCCGCAATCGAGGTTGGGCGGCCAACGAATAGGGGGATTATCATGTAGTTAAAGACGACCACGTCGCGGACCGCCATCAGTGGCAGTACTTCCGGGATGTCATGGTCATCAAGATCGGGGAATTCTGGAATAGCATCTGAGATTGTGTCGTTTATATCCAAAATGGGCTCCTTTTGTGGAGTTGATACCACATAGTTTTTTATTTTGCTGGTGGTTCGAAATATAAGCTCAAAATAACAATATTAACCCCGGCTTCTCTTAAGCCATACAACCGTTTATTCTTGAAATTAATACCGTTTTGCAACATTATGCGGGTAAAATGATTTGTTTTACACGAAAACCACTAAAGGAATACTATAATGACTACCCCTCTAACCGCAAATTCTTTTTTTGATTTAATCAATTTTGAACATCGGGCCATCTTTGAAGATGGCCCGGTTTGGCAAGCGTTGGCCCAGCTAAAGGGCTATATGGCTACTTGCGATTATTTGACCATGCCTGCCGGAATTGAGACGGGGCATCCCCTTGAGCAAACTCTGGTCCTGCATGGGGGTGCGTTCCGGGATGCGACCGGCCTGGATATCCGCTTTGGTGATGTGGGCCGGGAGGGTCTGGCGGTTTACGACGGTGACAATCTATTGAAGGGGGCCAGCGTTATTATGGCCGGCGTGGTTTTGCAGGGTGAGGGGTTTTGTTTCGGCAAGGGCGTGTTGGTCGAGTCGGGGGCATTTATCTGTGGGCCGGTGGTGCTTGGCGATTTTACCGAAGTCCGGCAAGGCGCCTATCTGCGGGGCAACTGCCTGATTGGCAAGAGATGTGTGGTTGGCCATGTGACCGAAGTCAAGCACACGATTTTTCTGGATGATGCCAAGGCCGGTCATTTTGCCTATCTTGGCGACACCATTCTGGGGAACCGGGTTAATCTGGGGGCGGGAACAAAGATGGCCAACCTGCGTTTCGTTAGTGGCAATGTTGGGGTCAGGACCCCGGAGGGTACGGTGGAAACTGGGCTGCGTAAGCTTGGCGCTATTCTGGGCGACCAGGTCCAGACGGGTTGCAACTCAGTAACCAATCCCGGTACTCTTATCGGGCGCCGCTCCTTTCTGCTGCCCAATACCACGGCGCCATCCGGCTATCATCCGGATAATTCGATGATCCGCGGGTGATTTGGTTAATCCGTGAACTTGTGGGTTGTTTTAAGAAGAGGGAACGGAGTCTTGGTTGGGGAGAATAGTTCCAGTCCGGTCAAGGAATTACCCGCCTTGGTTGATTTGCAAATAGTTGAAAATACCGATGAAGAATTCAATTGTAATGCCCAGGGTCAGGCCGAGCCGGAGCATTTTTGCCGGTGCCGGTCTTTCCCCGGCCTGTTTTTGGTAGAATGAGTTAAACAGCAGCAGGGCTCCGACCAGGAAGGGTGCTACCGTCAGGAGGTGAGTGGCGGTATTGAGCAGGGAAGCGGTTGGCTGGTTCGGGAAATAACGCAGACTGCATAACAGATAAACAAGGGTCAGAATTGCCAGGGATATCTTTTCGCCAACTTTTTGCATAGGAAATTAACCACTTTTTATAATCAATTTATTAACTATCCTGCCCAGGGTCGAGAACGCGGGGTAATTCGCAAATGTAACTTCTAAGCAGTTACTCAATTTATTCGGTTGCCACAGGGTAGCCCATTTATAACGGATTTTAAAGATGAACATGCTGAGTGGACTTTATTTCCCGGGAACCGGGCCGAACAAAGAGTTGTTTTATAGCCTGCTGTGTTTATTGGCCAAGATAGACTTTTACCAGATTGTGGCGGATGATGGCAGCAACGATGGCTCTCCTTACTGGGAGGGGCATGTGGTAATGCCCCTTGGTGAGGATCGTGATCGCTTTCTGGCAATGATCCGGGACATCAAAGCCCATGCGGCCGATTTTTATGGCGGTTACCTGTCGGCCCTGTCGGCTGATTCTCTGATTGACCGGGATGAATCTTCGGTCTGGCAATTGGTCGCCAGTTTGCACGGGGAGAACAGGGAGGCAGACCGTGATCCGGTTCTGACCGAAAAACTCTGGCAGGCCCGGCTGATCTTAAAACTGGCTGAGATTCTGACGGAGGAACGGGCCGATATCAACAGGGGCTTAACGGATTTAAATCGGGCCGAGCAGGCTGTTTTTGAGGCCCTCAAAGGGGAGCATGACGACCAGGCGGATGACGATGAGGTTCTTCCGACAGCTGCTCTGAAGATTGGTGGTGGTCGGGCTGGTGGTAAAATCAAGCATCTGCTGAAGGCATGGGGCGCTCTCTTTGTCATGGACAGCACGCAGCATTCGCTGCTGGTTACCGATAGCGAGGATGCGGCGGCAATCCTTTTTGATGCCTGGGAAGAGTTGTCAGGCGAGCGCCCGCAATTACTGGTCGAACTTGACCTGCCGGTTGTGGAATCTATCGAGGCCATGGCAGCCGCCCGTGTCGAATCGGCGGAGGCCGGCACGGCTGTCAGTAATGGTCTGCAAGATATTCTGGCTGGAGATGGGGTTTCTGGAATTGCCAATCTCAAAACGGCAGCAGAGCTTTGGCAAAACAAGGTCGGGGCAGAGGATCGCCGGAACTGTCGCCTTGATATCTATCTTTTGGTGGGCCATTCTTTACGGGAGGTCTGGGGCCGAATCAGTGGGATGGCCGTTGCTGCCGATGGTGATGGCAGCCAGCCAAGTCTGGTCGCAGTACTGAGAGCGGCCCCGTAGAGGGAATTTACAATAGATTGCCAGAGTCCATGACCAAAGATAAACACGCAAAAACTGTTAAAAGCTCAGAAGTGCCTCAGGTTTGTTCGTTTAGCCCTGCGAAGCATAGTTCTTCTATGTGAGCGGGCCCAAACGGGCAAAGATGAGGTGCTTCTGGGATTTTTTATTTGTAGGGGTTGATGGTCAATACCGGACAAGCCGAGGTCTTGACCACCTTCTCGGCCACGCTGCCGAACAGGACTTTTTCCAGCCCCTTATAACCGTGGGTGCCCATGATGATCATTGCTATATCGTTCTTCGCGGCATATCCGATGATTTCTTCGGCAACGTCACCCTTGAGAACCGTGGAGCTATGGGGCAGGTCACTCTTGAGATTTTCGGCCAGAAAGCTCTTCATTTTTGTCTCGGCGCCCTGGACCATCTCATCCTCGAACTGGCTGATTGGCATGTGGGGGACGAAAAATCCCGAGTAGTCTTCGAAACTCTGGACCACGAAGACTATGGAAAGAGCCGCGCCAAATTTTCCGGCGACGTCGACAGCGGTTTGGAGTACCTTGGGAGAGTTTTCAGAAAAATCAATGGGGACCATGATTTTTTTGAATTCGGTCATTTTTTTCTCCTTCTTATGAGTAGTTTGGTTTTTCCTTCTACCTATACGCTATCAAAAACAAAATCGGCTTGTCAAGAAATCGGCTGATAACTCTTTTGATGGCGTCGCAAAAAATCCTGATCTACGGCGTCGTAGCGCATTTTTGTTCGTTCGGCATACCATATGTATGGCCTTACTCACAAAAATACACTACTCCTTGTTTATCGAAATTTTTGCTTAGCCATCCCGATGTTGCTATGCCCTTGGGTCCTTTTTACAAAATCATCTAGTTTGCGTGAACTACAACAGGATTTGCTTATATGAACAATGGGTCGGCTGTGGATGAAATTAAAGAGGTTTTCGGTCCGGAGGGGATCCTGGCCCGGCAGCTGCCCGGCTATGAATTCCGGCGCGGCCAACTGCAATTAGCCGAGGCGGTGATGCGCAGCCTGATCGACCCGGAGGCCCCGGGTGTGCCCCGGTTATTGGCGGCGGAGGCCGGGACCGGTATTGGTAAAACTCTGGCCTATCTGGTGCCGGCGGCCTTGTCCGGTCGCCGGGTTGTGGTCTCCACCGGCACCCTCAATCTTCAGGACCAGATTCTCGAAAAAGAAATTCCCTTTATTAAAAAATATATTGTTAAAGATCTCACCGCCCTCTGTGTCAAAGGTCGGCAGAATTACCTCTGTCTCTATCGTTGGCATCAGGTGGCAGCGGCGCCCCAGAAGAAGTTCTTCGGTCTTGGCGGCGAGCTGGCGGCCATTGGTGACTGGTTGGCGGAGACCGCTACCGGCGACCGGGCCGAACTGGCTTGGTTGGCCGATAACTCGCCGCTGTGGGGGGCGATCAGTGCTACAGGATCCCAATGCCTGGGCAGTGAATGTCCGGACTGGTCGGTATGTTTTGTTACCAGATTGCGCCGAGAAGCGGGCCGCTGCCGGTTGTTGATCGTCAACCATCACCTGTTTTTCTCCGACTTGGCCCTGCGGCGTTTCGGTAATGCCGAGGTCCTGCCCCGCTATGAGGCGGTCATCTTCGACGAGGCCCACCATATTGAAGAGGTTGCCACCCGTTATTTCGGGATATCGGTCAGTCATTACCAGCTGATTGATCTGGCCCGGGATATCGAGGCCCTGGCTGAGGCCGACGAGTTGCCGAAGGGGTCGAAAGATAAGACCTTGCAGTTGGCCCGAGCCCTGGCCACCGAGGCTGACCGGCTGGCGACGATGTTGGCGGGCCAGACCGGTCGTTTTGATCTTGGTGCGATTGTCGGAGAGTTGCCGGGCTGGCGGGCGGCACTTGCTGAGATCGATAGCCGTTTCAATAGTCTGGCGGGCCAGCTCGACAACCTGTCGGTGACGGGCGAGATCTGGGCCGGTTTGTTGGGGCGCTGTGTGGAGTTGCAGGCGGCCCTGGAGAAGATTACCGCTGAAGATGCGGATAGTTCAATGATCTACTGGCTGGAGCGGCGGGAGAGGGCGGTAGTGTTGTCGGCCTCGCCGATTCAGGTGGCCGATGAACTCCAGGAGCACCTCTACAGTCAGGTCCAGGCGGCGGTATTTACCTCTGCGACCCTGACGACCGGCAATAAATTCGACTTCTTTCTGGAGCGGCTGGGGTTGCCGCCGGCAACCGAGACCATGGCCCTGCCCACCCCCTTCGATTACAAGGGCCGGACTCTGCTCTTTGTACCGGACCGTAATTTCCCTGCGCCCGGCACCGGTCAGTTTGCCGGCGAGGCCCCGCAGATGATCAGGCGGTTGGTAGAGATCTCCAACGGCCGGGCCCTGATCCTTTTTACCAGCCTCACCGCCATGCGTGAGGCCTATGAATACCTGCAAGGCGAATTATCCTTTCCGATCTTAATGCAGGGTAATGCGCCCCGGGCGGCGCTGCTTGATCAGTTCTGCAATGAGGTCCATTCGGTGCTGCTGGCCGTGGCCTCTTTCTGGGAAGGGGTTGATGTCCCCGGTGAGGCCCTGAGCTGTGTGATTATCGATAAGCTGCCCTTTGAGGTGCCCAGTGATCCGGTGGTCAAATCCCGGGTCGAGCGGGTGCGGGAGGCGGGTGGCAATCCTTTTTTCGACTACCAAGTGCCACGGGCGATCCTGTCCCTGAGGCAGGGGGTGGGGCGGTTGATGAGGTCCGCCTCGGATCGGGGCGTGCTGGCTATTCTCGATACCAGGTTGTTTTCTAAAGGTTATGGCCGGACTTTTTTGAATAGTTTGCCGCCCAGTCCGGTGACCAGGGATCTGGCCGATGTTGAGAAGTTCTGGCAGGGAAAATAATTTTGGGTTTAGCCGGGAAGTTTGTTCACGTGATTTAGCCATACAAGGTATTTCGTGACAGTTTGTGATTGCGCAGTTATTTTAGGATAATCTTTTAAGCATAAGTGTTTATGAGCAGGAGCATATGATCCAGGAAGAAAAAGACATCCGCTGGGAACAACGTTTCAGCAACTATCAGAAGGCCCTTGCGCAACTGCAGAAATTTATCGACAAGGGCGACTTGTCGGAGCTTGAGGAGCAAGGGTTGATCAAGGCCTTTGAATACACCTATGAACTGGCCTGGAACACCATGAAAGATTTCCTGGAATATCGGGGGCAAACAGATATTTACGGTTCAAGGGATGTCATCAGGAAGGCCTTTGAACTGGGCTTGATCGAAGACGGTGAAAACTGGATGGACATGCTGAAAAGCAGAAACAAGACTTCTCATACCTATAACCAGGAAACCGCCGACGAGATCTGTAAGGTCGTCCGGGAACAGTATCATCTGCTCTTCAGGCAATTGGACGAAAAGCTCATGGGACTGCGAGCCGGTCAGAGTAAGTGATGAGTCTGCAATACGGTCTGAAAAAAGAGACCCTGAAAAAGATTAGAGAAGTGTTTGGCCGATATGGGCAGGTGGAAGAAGTTATTATTTACGGTTCACGTGCCAAAGGGAACTATCGGCCTGGGTCGGATATCGATCTGACCTTGAAGGGGCGGGAACTTGACCTGAAAACTCTAAACAGGATCAGTCTTGATCTTGACGATCTGCTCCTGCCCTATACATTCGATCTTTCTGTTTTCAGCCATATTTCCAATCCAGAGTTCCTTGATCATATAGAACGGGTTGGGCAGGTTTTTTACTGCCGTTGAAACGTAAAGCCCATTGTTGGGTTTCGCAAGTCAACCCAACCAACTCTGCTAATTACCATGAAAAACGGTGAAGGTGGCGATTTTGTCAAGAATAAAGATTTGACCCTCAGCCCCTCAGCCCAAGATTTGACCCTCAGCCCCTAAATCCAATATTTTCGAGAAATAATTGTTGTAAACTTCGTTTGTCATTTTGAACCTCTAGAGAGGTCCACATTTCTGTGGCACAGAGTAATTCAAATAAAGCTTGAGTTCCCATAACGGGAACCTTATAATAAATGTATGAGAATTGTTGCCAAGAGCCGCTTGCGGAAATATTGGGAAAAACATGGGAATGAGAAGTCACAAGTCCCTTTAAATGAATGGTACCATTTTTGCTCGAAACAGAGCTGGTTAACACCACAAGATATAAAAAACACCTTCCGACATGCCTCCTTTATTGGCGATAACCGGGTGGTGTTTAATATAAAAGGCAATACATACCGGATCATTTGTGCGGTGGATTATCCAAGACAGGCGATGTTCGTTAAATTTGTTGGCACCCATGCGGAGTATGATGCGATTGATGTTAAGGAGGTGGAATGATGACTACTATCAAACCAATTAAAGATGAGCAGACATACTTAAAGGCTTTGGCCCGCGTCGAGGCGCTTTGGGGAGCCCCAATTGACTCTCCGGAAGGAGATGAGCTTGAAGTCTTAATGACTCTAGTTGAAGTATATGAAGAAAAAAACTATCCTATGCCTCCATCCGATCCGGTAGAAGCTATCCGTTTCAGAATGGAGCAGATGGATATCAAGCGCAAGGATCTTGAGAGTTATATCGGGTCTAAAAGCCGGGTTAGTGAAATATTGAACCGCAAAAGGTCTTTGTCAATGAATCAGGTTATCAAGTTGCATCGAGGCTTGGGAATCCCTTATGAATGTTTGCTTGGCGAATGAGTTGAAATGGTCTCAGATCAACCGTCAGTGACACCAAAAGCCAAGGGCGGGTGACCCTCGCTTCAAATGGGGGTTTCAAAATCGACAGAATGACAATAAGTCAAGCCTAGTCGCAGTTGCGAGATGAGACAGGAATCTATAATGCTGTTTTTGACGGCAAAAAAGAAGGTTTCGGGTCTTTAAACGCCAGCTTTGAGATGTTATTTCTTTAATTTCAACTAGTTATCGTGCCCCGACCCCAAACCACCATAAGCATACTTGTATTTAGCTAAATGGCTTCTTCGAGTTGATCTTCGGAGTTTATGCGTGAAATTTCACGGAAAACTGCTTCCATAACTGTAGAACAGACACCATTTCCACAAAGCTTCACCTTGTTCCTGCGGTTGTTTCCAGACAGGGTATGGCCATCTGCCCCCATTGCCTTAAGTAGTTCTGGGGGCTGGAGCATGCGGAGTCTGTACTCATCATTTTCGTATGTAACCAGACCAAACCGGTCAAGAGTGGTAATGGTCCTTAAGGGTACGTCCAGGGACTGCCATCCTCCGGCATAATCAGACCCATAATAGACAATGATAAAAGGCTTGCCATGACCTAAGACTTCAATGGCTTTTTCAGCCCTTTTAAGAGTTTTTTCCGCGCGGCTTTCTTTTATTAAAGGGTTGGTTTTCCAAATGCCAGACCAATCAATAATATCCCGGGCTGTTTTAGTACCCGCAACAAAGTTGTTTTCGAAATCGCTAAATTCAGGAGGTTTTCCTTCTTTATCACAAATCATAAAAAGACGTTTTCTGGCCTGGGGTGCGCCGAGTTCGGCTGCATTGAGTACAACTTCAGACACAGTATAGCCCTGTGACTCAAGGCTTGTGCGGAGTTCTTTGTGCCGCTCCCATTTTCGCATACGTGGAACATTCTCAACAATCACCCAACGAGGCTCGAAAGCCTTCACCCAAGGGAGTATGTTTATCGCAGTTTCCCTGCTTTTCTCACAGCCTTCTTTGGCTCCTCTGGCAATGGAATGTGAAGTACACTCAGGGGAGGTTAGTAGAACATCAGCGGAATATGTTTCTGCCAAAGAGACAGGATCCTGATCCTCGACAAGACCGGTTATGACAGTGGCATCAGGAAAATTTTCTTTATATGTTTTTGTGGCAACTTCCCAGCCGTCAACAGCCAGAACAGGGTTGGCTTCGGCATTTACAGCGCCTCGGGCTCCAAGTCCTCCACCACAGTAAAGATCAATAAAATCAAGCACTTTAACCTCTCATTAGCTAGGAACATTCGTTCCTACCAGGCTACTAGGTTCGGCTAAAAGATACAAGTCTATAAAATTATGAGTATAATAGTATTATCAATTCAAAAGGACTAAGGAGAGAAAGTATGAGCGATGTACTGACTCCCAGTCAGAGAAGTTATTGTATGTCCCGTATTAAGGGGAAAAATACTGTGCCTGAATTGCGTCTGAGGAAAGCTCTGTGGAGTGCCGGATATCGGTACAGGATAAAAAATAGATTGCCAGGGAAACCTGATCTGGTGTTCGTCGGGGCAAAGGTTGCGGTTTTTGTGGACGGATGTTTCTGGCATGGTTGCCCTGTTCACGCGACACATCCAAAACTCAATGCTGACTTTTGGACAACCAAGTTGAAACGGAATATTTGCAGGGACAAGGAAGTAAACAAGGTGTTAACAAAAGAGGGTTGGGTTGTGGTCCGGGTTTGGGAGCATGAACTAAAAGATGACATAGCATCCGTGGTTCATCGGATATCGTTGACTTTGCAGAGGGGGATCAAATAATTTAATTCATTCTGCTTGACAGCTTTCTCCTTCCCCGACGGTATGTATACCAGCCAGATGGGAGGCAAGCTCTTTAACGTCAATATCAGGCTGGCCTACCCGTCCCATATATGAGGCGAAACGTTGAACAAGATTGGGGATGAATTGAGGCGCTAGACTGGCGAAACGATTTTTTTTCAAAACCTCTATTTCAGATGAAGACTGTGTCGAAATTTGTTTGAAATCGACCAGCCATGGTCCTCTGTCATCGCATGGCGGTATGAAATGGGAATTAGTTGCATGGGCCTGTGTGGCAAAGTCTCTTAACTCTTTTTCTGCTTTTTCTTTCTTTTTCTTAGAATCAGTCTGGGTTAGTTTTTCGATTAAATCAGCCCATTTTACTTTTTCTTCCACACATTTTGCCATCAATATGTTTTCCGGGTAAGTATGCGCCATGTTGCATTGTGGGGTAAGTACCACTTGCATGGTGCCGTCAATCTCAAGTAAATCACCAGTGTGGATTCTTTCAGTCCTCAAAGGAGGCTTGAGATAGAATTCGTCCGGAAGAAAAAGAGGTGATTCTGTTTCAGAGAGAGTCAGGTATTCTGTCAGATGAGATACCACTTGGCGTGTAACCGCATTCTTGTGTGCTTCAGGGTTAAAAGCATCAAAATCTCTTGTCTGCCATCGTGGCCATAGTGACTTGTGAAAAAGTCGGCCTGTCTCCATTCTAATTTTTCTTTGGGTATGCTGGAGTGTTTCTATCAGGGGGGCAAATCCTGCCAGCCAGTCTAATGCTTTAGCCTGGTTCCCAACATCTTTCTCTAAAACATTTATCATGGAGTCTTTAACAAAATCTTCAGCTTCTTGTGGATATCCGCTTAAGACGACTGCCGGGATCGGAATTTCATTGATTATGGTTTGCAGAATTTTGTTTCCTCCCTCGGGAGAAGTGCCTTCGTCGTCGTCCTCAGGAAGACGTAAATCAATAATTCCGCAATCAATATGCTGGCTGTTTATTATCTTTAATGCCTTTTGGACTGTATCCGCTGTTACTGTAATAAATTCTATATTGTTTGGATTGTCGGAATTAAAATCATGAATGTCCCGCTCCCAGCTTTGGACCTGAATGTCTTCGTCTTCCGCAATCAGAACTGTTATTTGCTGTTTACTCATTAATGTGCCTCCTGCAGAGGGATTTTGATTCTGAAAACTGCACCTGGGGAATTGCTGGCCAGCATGATGGTCCCACTACTCCTTCCAATGGCTTCCCTGGCTATGGAAAGACCAAGGCCTGTGCCATTTGTCTTCAATGAAAACCCAACGTCAAACAGACTGTCTGCAAATTTTTCAGGGATGCCATGACCATTATCTTGAACGTCTAAAACGAGGTCATTTTTTTCTGTGTATATATGGACATGCAGTTCTGGATCTTCCACGTTGTGATGGTCAAACCAGAATAACGAGTTGTCCACTAAATTGGTAAGTGCGGTGACAAGGTCATCTCGATGGCCATATGCCCTGGGTAGATCTGATTCTGCCAAAACGGTTGTTTTGACATCAAGCTTTTTGATCGTGTCGGAAAAGAAATGGAACACGAGTTCCACCTGTTTTTTCACATCAAATTCGGATGGTCTCCCTCTGCGGCGACCTGAGATTGGATCAAGCATCTTAAACAATATACGGAGTCTGTCTGCAGAACTATCCAGGCCATTCAGGATGCTGGGGATCTCC
Organism: Thermodesulfobacteriota bacterium; assembly: GCA_039714535.1. Lineage (GTDB taxonomy): Bacteria > Desulfobacterota > Desulfobulbia > Desulfobulbales > JAGXFP01 > JAGXFP01. Next base: position 69,258 of record JBDLJC010000012.1, read on the forward strand.
TCTCGTTTATAGTCAGCACTTTTCATGTCATCGCATAGTGTCGGCAGCCATTTGCTCAGGCGTCTTGTTTCTGTCTGGATAAATGAAACAGGCGTCCGGCCTTCGTGAAGCACTTCGCCAAGGATCAGACCGAGAGTGACTTTGGCCTGCAGTATGGCCTGTTTTTCCTCCAGAGCATCAAGTTGCTTGATGAGTTTCCCTGTTTCCCTTGCCACCTTTCTTTTTGCTTTTTCCTGTTCCTTTCCAGAGAGTTTGGAGGTAAATGCTTCTATCCATTCCAGTTTGGCGCTTTCGCGCGCATCTGTAAATGAGTCGGTTTTGGGACGGCTGATTCCGGATTTTTTCCTGAATTCATATCTAGCTGGTTCCACATAAGATGACAGTAACGTCAGGATCAGTCGTACCAGTCGGCGGTAGTTGTCGTTATCTTCAAGGCCTTCCCGGCTGCTACGTTCAATCAGGCCGGAATTATCTTCATTGTCAATTAGTATAAGACCGGCAATTTGATTGTGACCAATCTTAAGTGTAGGTTTCTGGACGCGGAGTTTGTCCAGTGTAAGCCAGTCCTGACTGTTGTCTCCATATGGCCTGATACGGAATTTGTCACGATATATGGCTACACCAGCTATGTCGTCCAATAACTTCCTTGCCTCACGTTTTGTTACATCCCCGAGGCCGGCCTTCTTGATGGTTTCCTGAATAGCGTCTCCCTCTCGGTCGAAGATAAACAGATGCACAAGAAGGTCACCACAGGGTGCCTCGTTAAAATCAGGTTTAATAGGGATTTCCAGGCTGAATTCCTCTGGATCCTGATTGGCTCGGTTAATTTTCATACTTCCATTAAAATTACCCTCACTGTCAAAGGAGCCTTCTACTTCATAGTCACAAGCCTTGAGTAAGGGATATGGTCGAATAAGGTGTTTCTCGTCATCTTTGGTTTTATCCGGAAGTATGCCATTGACAATCTCTGCACCATCAAAACCGCAGTTATCGACAGTGATATTGGAGAGATCAAGGTATATGCGGAAGTCAGATTCTTCTTTTTCTTCAATCGGGGAGACCAGCCGGCGTAGTTCTCTGAGGAGGTCCTCCTGGGATTTTTTTGCCCAGGTATTACGAAGATGCGTAATTGTCATCTGGGTGCCGGTTCGTTCTTTAGGCTGGAGGGTCTCGTAATTGAATTTAACCTCAGACAGATAGGTCGCTTTATCAAAAAAATCCCAATCGACACCAAAAACACGGTATGTTTCCAGGCTTTTTGTGTCTGGAGCCTCTGCAGTGCTGGTCATTTCCAGGTATCGCCCAAGTCTTGCGGTTGCAAACCGACCTATTCCTTTTGAGCCAAGAAGTTTTCGCCCACCTGGGCTGGTATCACGGTCAACTTTATCTGTTGTGGCTGGTTCCATCCATTTCGCTTCAATATCCGCAATTGTCATCCCGTGCCCGTCATCTTCTATTTCAATACGGCCATCGTTTTTATTTAGAGGTGGATGGAAAATTATTTTAATAAAGGTTGCATCTGCATCATGGGCGTTTTTCACCAGTTCAATAATGGCTGCTTCCGGACCACTGATCAGGCGGTCTCCAATTGTCCGGATTAGCCTTGCCCGTGGCTTGAATGAAAGACTGTTTGGCTCATCAGCAGGTGGTTTGTTCATGAAGGATTTCCCCTAAACTAAATAAATGGGTGATTGAATTAGTAGGTTAGGTTAATGTTTAATCAAGTATAAACATTGTGTCAATCAATGAAGGGCAAAGAGTCAGGTCACCGCTGACTCTAGCTTGACGGAAAGGGAACGGAATTGTTTCTTGCAGTAAGCAGCGGCCTGATCAGGCCGGAATGGTCGCTAGTTTTACCCGGAAATTATTATTGTAACCGGATGTAATATTGCCTAAACCCCTCTTTAATATGTAATAGTTTAGTCCCTTCCCTACAGATCAACGCAGCAAGGTTCTATTTGCTATAATGAGTTGTTGAAAAGTGATTCTTGTGCAGTCTCTGTTGCGGGCTGGGGGTCAAATCTTTATCCTTGATTCTTACTTCCAGGGGGGAGCGGAGTGGGCCACCACCTTTAACTGGCAGCTGGAACTACGGCCAGCGTTTGGCATGATGAAGAAGGCGAAGTATCTGGACCGCGCCTTTTCTTATCCAGTAAACGGCAATAAACGGTGTCCCGGAGACAACAAGTTCCTTTGTATCTGAGAGTCGTCCCGGTCTTCCCATGTTTGGATGATCTTGCAGGTACTTCACCGCCTCTTTTACTCTGGCGGCCATTCGCCTTGCGGCTTTGGGGTTTTCCTGGGCAATATATTCACCGGCGGCAACCAGGTCGCTAAGGGCGGGAGCGGTCCACTCCAATTTACGCATTCTTTCCCCAGGTATTAAGAATAGCTACCGCCTGCTCGTGACTCTTTATATCGCCATTTTCTGCGGCAGCAATACCTTCCTTGATCGCCTCAACATGCCATTCCTGGACATTGAGAAATTCCTCGATGGCCTGGGAGGCTAAAAAAGACTTTGAACGGTGGGTTGATTTGGACAAAGCAGCCAGCCGCTTGGCCACTTCCGACGATACCCGGGTGGAAACCAGAATTGTCTCACTCATAGCAGCGCTTCTCCATAAAGTATACATTGTCATCAATTTTGATGATACCACGAGTGGGCAAAAACAGAAAGGAGTGAAGTGAGCTGTGCGAAATGGAGGCAGGTTTGTTTTTTGATCCATCTTGCTTTTTATCAAGCGGTCTTTTAATGTTGTTTTTTTAACTGTACTCGCAGAGGTTGAAAGCGGTGGATAATCAGGAATTAATGAATTTTTTCAGGGGCGCGGCGACCGAGATTGATGGGGCCATACGGGCTGATCTGGCATCGGTTGAGAGCAAGCTGCTCGGCGAAGTCCTGAACCACGGGATCTTTAATGGCGGCAAGAGAATCCGCCCCCAACTGACCTTGCTTTGCACCAGTCTGACTGGTGGTGAGTTGGGGCCAGATAAGGAACAGGCCCTTAAACTGGCGATGGTCTTCGAGTATCTGCATGGGGCAAGTCTGCTCCATGACGATGTGATCGATCATGCCGACCTGCGGCGCGGCAAACCGACGGCAAACGCGGTCTGGGGCATTTCCCCGGTTATTCTGGCCGGTGACTATCTGCTCAGTCGGGCCATGACCATGGCCGGGACGGTTGGCGGCAACGAGGCCATGGCCATTGTCGGTAGGGCCACCGAGGCCATGGTCGAAGCGGAGTTTCTCCAGATGCAGAGCGCTGCAGAGCGGAACGCATCCGAGGATAATTACTTTAAGGTTGTGGCCGGCAAGACCGGGGCCTTGATTGCCGCCGCTTGCGAGGCCGGGGTCTACCTGGCCGGTGGTAGCACGGAACAGCGGGCCGCCAGCAGATTGTATGGTGAGAATATCGGTCTGGCCTTCCAGATAATCGATGATCTGCTCGATTATCAAGGAGACCCGGACAAGACCGGCAAGGTGGTCGGCAACGATCTGGTTGAGGGCAAGATGACCTTGCCGTTGATTCATGTTTTGCGAGAGGCTGGCCCGGAAGATTTACAGGTTATGGAAGCTATTCTGGTAGCCGATGCGGAGGAGAGGCGCCGCCGTTTTGCGGAGGCCTCTGCCCTGATTGAAAAATATGATGGTTTTGGCTATGGGTACCGCAAGGCACAGGAACTGGTTGAGGCCGGTTTGGCGGCCCTGGCCTGTTTTAAGGAAGGTCGGGAGCGCCAGATTCTGCAAGGGTTGGCCGGTTATGTTTTGAGCCGTGATAAATAAAACTTGCTGGTCTCACTAGTGGCCAAAGGGGTATCGTAATCTGGGGGGGATCGTTTAGTAGCGGTGCCTGCAATGATTGGCAAACCTTATTAATGTTTAGCAACCACGAAGTTTTTCCCCGGCTAGAAATCTGATTGCTTATTCTTTGAATTCACCGCGTACGGCCCGGATACTGAAAACCCGTTTTTTTGTGGTTGGCTTGGGGCCGAAATTTATCTTGGATACGTTGAGCGAGCCATCCTGGCAAAGTGACCAACCCAAGTGAATACTCGGTGAGGTCTGGGGGAAATACTTTTCATTGATGCGCGGCGGCTGTTCTTTGGCCCGGTCGACCAGCCCTTCAAGCTCTGTTTCTTCGGGAAGCCGCCAGTCGCTGAAACCGCCGAATTTTTCTTCGTTCAGCTTGGCGAGGAATTCCTTATTATGTTTTTTCCATGAGTAGGAATTGTTTTTATCGTGGATGGAGCCGTCATCGGTTTTTACCTCCCAGGTCAGGCCTTTGGCGGGATCCCTTACCATGGCCCATTCCGCGGCATCATCCGGTAACTCCCGGCCCATGGCGTCGAGTTTGATCAGGGTGTTTTGCCCAAGGCAGGCGGTTGGCATGATTATCAGGAGGGTTGTCAGAATTATTGGTAGCAATGTCATGGGTTTCATGTAAACTCCCCGGATTCGTATTAGCAAAAGGTATTAATCTCAGATTTGTCTTCATTGGCTGTTTTTATCTATACCACTTAGTGGTGGTTGGATCAAATCAGGCCCAGACAAAAAGCGAAAAATATTTATCCCATGGTTACAGCGAAAAAGAAAAGAAAAAAGAAGCGGCCCAAACAGCGAAAAAAGGGCAGGCAGTGGCTGGTTTTTTGTGTCGTCGCGGTGCTGTTTGCGTCCCTGGGCGGTCTGGTAGTTTTTCTGGCTCTTAGCCCGGATGATGCAACGGTACTGCCGAAGATCGGCGAGGTTGACGGCAACGGCCCGACGATCTCTTATGAAGAGACCTATGTCGTACCTGAGCCGGTAATTGTTGCACAGCCGGTAAAAAAGAGCCAGGTTGTTCCTGTTAGCCCGGATGTTACCCCTGAGGATGGGGGGTTGGTGGCGAAAAGAGAGCGGCCGTTAGTTGCCATAGTTATCGATGATATGGGCTATAACAAAAAAAATTGTGAGGCTCTGCTTGATCTGGACCTCGACCTTTCCTTTGCCTTTCTGCCTTTCGGCCCTTATACGGAGCACCAGGCTTCCCGGGCCCATCGGCTGGGCCGTGATGTCCTGCTGCATTTTCCGATGGAGGCCAGTGACCCAAAGTGGAAACCAGGCCGAGGTACCATTGCCATTGCCATGGATTCTCCGGAAATCCGGAGAATCTTTGTTGAGAATTTGGCTGCTGTGCCCTATGCCAGCGGCATAAATAACCATATGGGCTCCCGTTTTACCCAAAATAACCAGTCCATGCAGGATTTTATGGAAGCTATGCAAGAGTCGGGGCTGTTTTTTCTCGATAGTAGGACTTCTCGAAACAGTGTGGGGTATTCTCTGGCTAAAAAAATGGCGGTGCGAACGGCCGAACGGGATATCTTTCTGGATAATGTTCGGGATCCACAAAAAATTATTATCCAGTTGCGTAAGCTGGTTGATGTTGCCCGGCGCCAGGGTTTTGCTATAGCAATCGGCCACCCCTATCCCGAGACCCTGCAAGCCCTTAAGGAGTACAAACGGGAAATCTTACAGCAGGTAAAGGTGGTTGGGGTGGGGACACTGGTTCGCTGATAATAATAGTGGTTGGGTTGTTAAGTTTTAAATTAGATGCTTTTAAGTTGGGAATATATTCTATTATATATAATAATGGCCCAATCGTAGTAATGGTGCCGGTTTTGCCTGGCCGATTGGCTCGGTGCCAAGGGTCAGGTACGACAGGGAGAAAAGGTTTGTTGACAAACGGCAGTCTCAGTATTAAATTAAAAACTGAAATAGTTGGGGTTGAAGAATGGAAGACGAACATGTGAAAGATGTTGCAGCCTTGTTGAAGACTATGTCGCACCCAATAAGGTTGAAGATTCTTTGTCTGCTGCAGGAAAAAGAGATGGCTGTTGGTGACATCCGCGAGGAGGTCAAGACCACCAACGCCAATGTTTCCCAGCATCTGTCCATTCTTCGCAATCAGGGTATTGTCAGTTCAAGAAAAGACGCAAATTTTATTTACAATAAAATTGAGGATGGCCGGGTCTTGGAATTGATTGCCAAGATGCGGGATTTGTTTTGTGAGGTTTAGCCCGATTGGGGCCAAATTTTTTTCATTTCACCTCGCTCCTCCGGGTTGTTCTTCGTGCCTGGTTCTTCGGTGCTTTCCGTACTGCCTCTCCACTATCTCTTGACAGTCTTGTTTTGTAATTCATAAAATGATTTCTAGGAGTTGGGCTATGAAGGGTAGATCCATAATTAGTTTTTCCATAAAGAATCCGAAAACTGTTACAGCTCTTCTGGTTCTCTGCACGCTGGTGCTTGCCTCGTTGATTGTAAGGGTTAAGGTTGATACCGACCCGGAGAATATGCTCAGCGCGGACGAGCCGATCCGGGTTTTCCATAACCAGATGAAGCAGGAGTTCAACCTCAACGATTTTGTTGTGTTGGGGGTGGTGAACGAGCAAAATTCCGATGGCGTTTTCAACGTTGAGACCCTGACCCGGATCCATGAGCTGACCGAGTTTGTCCGTGATATGCACGCCGAGGATGATCGCGAAAAAAGGGTGGTCACCAGAAACCTGATCGCACCGGGAACGGTTGATGCCATCGAGCAGGATGGACCGGGGCAGATCCGCTTTGATTGGTTGATGAAGACCCCGCCGCTCAACGCCGGCGATGTGGCCCGGATCCGAAAGTTGGCCATGAGCAACCCCTTGCTCAAGGGGACGCTGGTCTCGGAAGATATGCGGGCCATGGGCATCTATATCCCCGTCTCAGAGAAGGATTTTGCCTCCGAGGTGCGGCGCCGCCTCCTGAGAAAGATCGAAGAGTATGACAGTGCCAAGGGCGACCGGTTCTATATTACCGGCCTGCCGGTGGCTGAGGACACCTTCGGCGAAGAGATGTTCGTCCAGATGGCGGTGACCGCCCCCATGGCAATGGTGGCGATTTTTCTGCTGATGCTGCTTTTCTTCAGGCAGGTGCGGATGATTGTTTCACCGTTGATTGTTGCCATGATGTCGGTGTTTTGCACCATGGGATTGTTGGTCGGTACCGGCAACACCCTGCACATCATGAGTTCGATGATCCCCATCTTTCTGATGCCCATTGCCGTGGTCGACAGCATCCATATTCTCAGTGAATTTTTCGATAGTTACCAGACCATCGGCGATCGGCGCAAGACCCTCGAACATGTGATGAAACAGTTGTTTATGCCGATGCTCTATACCTCTTTGACCTCGGCGGCCGGTTTTGCCTCATTGGCCCTGACTCCGATCCCCCCCGTCCAGGCCTTCGGTATTTTTGTCGCGATCGGCATCATGCTGGCCTGGTTGTTTACCATTATTTTCATCCCGGCCTATATCATGATGCTTAAAGAAGAGAGCCTAGCCGGATTTGGCGTAGCCAAAGAAGCCTCGGGGGGCATGGATAGTCGCCTGAGCAGATATTTGCAATTACTTGGCGGGCTTACTTACAACCGGGCCAAGATTATTCTGGTTCTGACCCTGAGCGCTATAATTGTGGCCGGCTATGGCATCAGCCTGATCGTGGTTAATGATAATCCGGTTAAGTGGTTCAACAAGAAACACCCGATTCGGGTGGCCGACCGGGTCTTGAACAGTCATTTCGGCGGCACCTACGAAGCCTATCTGGTCCTGGAAAGCGGGGTGGCCGAGCTTGATGCCGGCGGGACTGTTGATTGGCTCCAGAAAGAACTGCAAGGTCTTGAGCTTAACTCACCGAACCGGCCGGTTGTAGTCAAGGCCGCTGAGCTGCTCCAGAAAGAAGGGGCTGCCGCCACCTCCGGAGATGACCTCCTGGCCAATCTGCTGACGACCTGGGAACAGGAGATGGATACAGCATCTGATGCCCATTATGACAGCTGGGGCGATGTGGTCGACCTGCTTGAAAAGGCCCGGAACCGGACCAGTATCTTCAAAGATCCTGCGGTCCTTGAGTACCTGGCCGCTCTTCAGCAGTCACTGCTCGACAGCGGCAAGATCGGCAAGTCAAACTCACTGGCCGATGTGGTCCAGAAGGTCCATCAGGAACTCTTTGAGGGTCAGCAGGATTACTATCGGATTCCCGCCAGTACCGGGGGGGTGGCCGAATGCTTGATCTCCTTCCAGAATAGCCACAAGCCCGGTGATCTTTGGCATTTTGTCACCCCCGATTACCGCAAGGCCAACATCTGGATCCAGCTTCGCAACGGCGATAATCGGGACATGCAGGCGGTGATTGATGCGGTTGATGACTTCCTGACCGCCAATCCGCCGCCCCTGGCCATCAACCATCAGTGGGCCGGCCTTACTTATCTGAACGTGGTCTGGCAGGACAAGATGGTCGCCGGGATGCGGGATGCTTTCCTGGGTAGTTTCGTGGTTGTCTTCATAATGATGGCGGTGCTGTTTCGCTCCATCAGCTGGGGTCTGTTGGCCATGGTGCCCCTGTCGGTGACCATTGCCGTCATTTACGGGGTGATCGGTTTTATCGGCAAACCCTATGATATGCCGGTGGCGGTCCTTTCCTCTT
>JBDLJC010000013.1:0-75413 GCA_039714535.1 Thermodesulfobacteriota bacterium
TTTGGGGGCACCAAATATTACCACGAAATGCCATGAAGCTCAATTATTTCAATGTGTTACAGTGTGATTGTCCTGCTTGTTACTTTTGCAAAAGGCTCCTATAACAAAAGATAACCAGACCAGGTGAACGCATGCGGCCTGAAGAGATAATTCCTGTGGCCGGCCCCTGATTATGCTGGCCGTTATGGCTTTAAGAAATGACCGAAGAGAATATTCAAGTTGAAATAGCATCAATTGCTGATGCAAAAACTATTCTCGGAATCCAAAAGGCTGCATTTCTTGGCCAAGCTCTGATTACAATAATTATCAGTTACCTCCATTAACTCAAAGTTTAGAATCAATTGAAAATGAATTTAATGAAAAAACCTTTCTCAAGAAGTTATCGCGTCAGTGAGATTTAAAGTGATTGATGGTTATGTGGTCATTGATCGTATAGTTGTAGAACCAGAGCATCAGAACCAAGGCATCGGAACGGCGTTGCTTAAAGAAATAGAATCAAGGGTTCCAAATGCAGTAACTTTTCAATTATTCACCGGTAACAAAAGTGATAGGAATATACATCTATACGAAAATCTGGGATACAAAGTAATAAAAAAACAAACGACAGATCAAGGAATTGAGCTACTACATATGGAAAAAAGGCCATAACCAGTGTGTTCAACCGTTATGTGGCAATAAATATAAACCAACACAAGGCCAATTCCACTGCCAGGGAGATATATTGATACTTGATATCCAAGAAGCAACATGTGATGACATAAAGCAATTAGCAATTCATCATCGGAAGATGTTTGAAGAAATATGGGAGAATAAAGGTCAGAAACTAGAGTCAGTTAGAGCTCAAGAAATTGAAAAAGCATATTCAGAAAAATTAGAGAAACAAATCCCATCAGGCAACTGCAAAGCTTGGGTGATAAAAAGCGAAAATCAACTTGTCGCCAGTGGTGCAATTTCAATCATAAGTTTAGCGCCTGTGCCAAGTGATACAAACCATAACATTGCCTATCTGCACAGTATATACACGGGGAAAAACTTCCGTGGTAGAAAGTATGCACAGCAGATAATTGAAAGAGCAATTCGATACTGCAAAGAAAATGGACAATATCATACTCATCATAACATATTGAAATAACAAAACAAAGCCACATAGCCAGGCGCATAACCAGACCGCGAAAACGTTGGTGGCGCTATACGGCAAGTTCACTGGTGTGGCCTGATCATCCTAGTCGCTAGACGTCTTAAAGAAACAAAGGAGAAACCCATGGAACAATTTCTTTTCCCAATTTTAATCACTACCGCAGGTGCAATATTTCTCATTCGGAACATCACTCACTTACTGAATGAAGAAAAGCTTCGTAACTACGTTGAAAACAGCCCGAAAGCAAAGCTATGGGTCAAAAAATTTGGTGTAGAAAAAACAATTATACTATCTAGAAAAATATTCTTACCTCTCGGAATCCTAATTGCATGCGGATTAATCGGAGTTGGAGCATGGAGCATCATCAACCTGCTTTAATCTGGCTATTGGCTTTAAAAGCATCATATTGTGGGAGTGTTTAAGCAAATATCTACCCTCACTTCTTACCATATAAATCACGCTAACTGCTGCCGTCTGACAATTCGCTTGCGCACGAAGCGCAAACTTACGCTTTGCTGAATCGGCTTCGGCCATCCTGACTACACCCCGAACTTAATCGGCATAAGCCAGACGCGCGTCTTAGCTTTGCGTTAGCCGTCTACAATAAGGAGCATTTTTACGTTGAATCACTTTCGATCTATTGTCACGCTGGTTGTTTTTTATCACTATTAACAGGATGCAGTAGTTCAACAATCAAGCATCATGTTATTGGTGATCCCCCACCCCATTGCTTAAAAGCTCAGTGATAACTGGAGTCGTAAGGTTTGACAAACAAGCTTGGTGGAAGCGCTTTAACCCTATGAAAATCACATTGATTGTCTTGCACAGCATAACAGCATTATTCGGCATCGCAGCCTGTATCCTGCTTTACGACATATCTCCGGGAAGTCATCCCCCGGCCATTGTTTTTCTGCCAATTGCCATTGTGATATGGGTAGCACTGCATATTATTCTGGGAGTTATACAGTGGCTGGAGGCGATTGATAGCAAACGGAGAAAGGGTGGCGGTAGCTCAGCGCCGTGGCCAATCCTCCTTATTGCAGCCGTGATTCTTTATCTGACAGGAATAATTAAAGCCCTGGGATACCTTCTGGGTGTCTTTAGCTCGCCAATGGAGTGGACGGTTAATCACAACATTACAGCGTGCATCCTGCTTTTCAAACTAACCGTTTTGGTGAGCATCTTGTTGCGCCTGCGTTGGGGCCGATTTTTGGCTGGCGGCGGGTTTATCCTGATGGCCGCATTTTCATTAATTACCTACTTTTCAGGCATACTCGACGGCTATAAATTTGAAATCCAACAACTCATGGCATTAGGGAGACAGATTCCGATCCTGTCGCTGGGTGTGTTAATACTGGTATCTCCCAGCATCAAAGCGTTCTTCGAAGTTTCCACAGCAGATCAAGGAACATATAAGGGCTCGGGGCTCGACAAAGGTAATTCAACAAATCCTATATAGCAAATTGATTGACTTTATTAGAGGGAATAAAGGCAACATCAATCCAATTAACCTGACCGGGTGAACGCATCCGGCGCTAGTCGCGACTGGCTTTGTTGGCCGGTCAGGTTATCGGTAGCGTTAACAGTCTAAAAATCATAATCCTCCTTGCTTTTGCGTACGAGATGTCGTACGTTTTATTCAGGAGGTAAAATATCATGACAACACTTACTATTTCAGAAGCAAGAGCAAAACTATATGGGTTAGTGGATACGGTTGCTTCCGAGCACAAACCAGTCACAATTAAAGGCAAGAGAGCAAGTGCCGTATTAGTATCGGAAAGTGACTGGGAAGCAATCCAAGAAACTCTTTATCTTACTTCTATGCCGGGCATGAGAGAATCTATCAAAGAGGGTTTGGCAACTCCTGTCGAAGAATGCTCTGAGGAGTTGGATTGGTGAGTTGGAAATTAGTCTTCACCAAAATGGCTCAAAAAGATGCAAAAAAAATTAAAAGAGCTGGTTTTAAGTCTAAGGTGGAGGATTTACTTTCTGTCATCAAAGAAAACCCCTTACAGAATCCTCCTTCATATGAAAAACTCATTGGAGATCTAAGCGGAGCTTATTCCCGTAGGATTAATATCCAACACAGATTGGTCTATCAAGTTCTAGCAGATGACAAGACTGTAAAGATCATCCGTATGTGGACACATTATGAGTAACCCTCTGAAATAAAAACTGTTAACAACTGGTTCGAGAGGGGCTGTAGTACAATTGGCCCCAACCGATTTACCCTGAGAGGTAAAACCAAGGTAAACAGCCAATGGCTGATGTATTGCATGACTCACAATCTCAAGAAGATCCACCAATTAGGGCCAGGATATGCTTAAGACCTAGAATAAGGAAAGAAAAAGATATGATTTAACCGGATGATTGAGTAAGAATTAATAACAAACTAATTGTAAATCTGAACAAAATTATTGGGCTATGAAAAAAGCTTTTCCAGGCAGATAGGCCTTTTTTACCAAGGAGCTTTTTCTACAGGCTCGTTACACATCTTAACATATCTCTGTTGTTTTCGTGATCCAAAAAAACAAAAGGAGAGTTGCCATGAGTACTAAAAAAACAGCAAAGGAACAAAACGATATTTTTGAGAAGTACAAGCGGCTGCAGATCCATGAAAAGCAGTACAACACCCAGCTGATCGAATTAAGGAAACTGGGCTCGGCATGGCTGCTGGCGGCATTTGCCGGGATCGGTTTCATGCTAAAAGGGGTAAATGCCCAAGTAATTGATCCGCTGATGGGAATCGTGATGGTAAGCTTTCTTGGCGCCATCGGCTTGTTTGTACTTTGGCTGCTGGACCGCCACGTCTACTTCAAGTTGCTCAACTCCACGATCTATCAAGCCATCAAGATGGAGTTTGAAAACAAAGACCACCTGCCCCAAATCCGAACCACCAATTTAGCAACCTGCGGAAATCTATCAATTCTCGTAGAGGCGTTTTATTCAATCCCGATTTGCATCTTGTTGGCAATTACTGCCACCTTCCTAACCTTTTTTGCAGGCACCATTCCGGATAACTTTGCCTGGTATTTGATCCCAGCAACTACAGTGGTTATGATTATTGTTTTTATTGTTTCGGTTTTTATGTTTCAGCCGATCGAGTTTTCGGTGTTTGCGGCCAAAACAGGAGAAGACCAAAAATTTATTAATTTTTTACAGGAAAGAAAAAGGGCCTATCCGTAAAAAACAATCTCTATAAGCCCACTACTACGCCCCAGAAGCAACGTGGTTTACCATCTCCCTCGGCTTTGTTTAGAGGGCAAGTCACTTGTCTATGGAGCCATTCTAAACACTTGGTTAGAGGGGCGTCTTATAATTTACGGGTGTCCTGTTCATAATGATGCTGTCTGCTATGGAAGAAGTTTAAATTTTATTCATGAACCTGATGAAAGCTATAGCCATTGCGTAACCAAAGAAGTACTGGCAAAAAGATTTTTAAAATTTTTTGAAGAACTTGAAATCATAGAAAATAACGGAGGTATGGATTATTCACGCGCAAAAGCAAAAAGTGAACTTATTAAACTACAAACTAAATACAATTTTACAAACCCAGGCTGGTACACTGAATTTATGTTAGGAATTTTAATAATCGAATATGCCAAAAAAGCCTAGCCCAACCCAATCGAATTATCGAATTGAGTATTCTCACTTTGCGTGTTCACTGGCCCCCAGGCATAAAAGATATACTATCTGATTAATATTCTGATATAATATGAATATTATGGGCGCAGCATTTTCAGGTATCTCAGGGGGTACACCACCATGGGCAATAATCTTGTCGACAAATCACATGCTTCTTTCCCTCTCATCTTACTAGCAGCATCCATAGTTTTTTCCACACTTGCCTGCATCGGCTGTGACCGGCAGGAAAGCGCCCCGCCGATATCACTGAAACAGGAAATTGTGGTGCCGGAAACAGTCCGGGACGACCTGGACGGAGACGGTATCAAGATCGCAGTGGCCGCAATGATCTCCCCCAAGGAAACATTCCACTCGTATAAAAAACTACTCAATTTCATATCCGAACAACTTGGCCGCCCCGTCCAGCTCATCCAGAGAAAAACCTATCAGGAAGTAAATGATCTGTTGCAGGATGAACGGATCGATGCCGGTTTTATCTGCACCGGGGCCTATGTTGCCGGCCATGACGAATTCGGCATGGAGTTACTGGTCGCTCCGGTGGTGAACGGTGCAACTGTTTATCACGCTTATATCATTGTCAACCGGGACAGCGATATCAATGAACTGGCAGACCTGCAGAACAAGGTTTTCGCCTTCACCGATCCTTTATCAAATACCGGCAAGGCCGCGCCGACAGATATGCTGGCCCGGATCGGGACAACCCCCGAAATCTTTTTTTCCGAAACCATATTTACCTACAGCCACGACAACTCCATTAAAGCCGTTGCCCATAGTGTGGTGGATGGAGCAGCGGTGGACAGTCTCGTTTGGGAATACCTCGACAGAACAAGCCCGGGAGATACTTCCCTAACCAGGATAATCGCCAAATCCGAGCCTTATGGCATCCCCCCGGTGGTCATTGCCAAAGGGATCAATTCTTCTTTGCGGAAAGAGCTTCTGGCTGTCTTTCTTAACATCCATAAAGATCCGGTCGGTAAAGAGCTCCTGAACGATATCATGATAGAAAGGTTTGTGGAAGTTAGCGATAGTATCTATGACAGTGTCAGAAAGATGAATAGGGACAAGACAGGCAAATGAGCAAACCTTTTCTGATAAGAAAATTTCTGCGAGATGTCCCTATCCGGTGGAAACTATATATAGTCATCTCCACCCTTTTGATCCTGATGGGGATAACTATTATTTTCATGGTGGAACTAAAAGTAACTTCCTATTTCCAACGGGAGCATTATGAGGACACCGAGTCCATTGCCAGGATGGTGGCCGCCAATGCGGCCAAGCCCATTCTCACCAACGACTTGATGAGTCTGCACCGCCTGATAACCGATGCCCTGAGAATAGAAACGGAACTCAAATATATCTATATATTGGCACCGTCGCAAAAAGTTATCGCCCATACCTTTGCCAAGGGGGTCCCAGCCGCCCTTTTAGAACTCCCGGCCATGACCGGACAATCTGAACAGGCAACCCACCGGGAACTGTCCACCGACGAAGGGCTGATTCACGAAGCAGTGCTCCCTATCCTGCAGGGAGAGGTGGGACATGTGTATATTGGCATGTCCAAGGAAAACATGATCAGGTCAGTCGCCGAGATGAAGCTTGATCTGATCGCGATCACAGCCCTTCTTTGTCTTATCGGCATAACAGTGTCCCTGCTATTCAACCGGCTTATAACCAAACCCATCTCCTCACTCGTGTCCGCCACAAAGAGAATTGGCAAGGGTGAACTTGATTTCGAGGTGGCCGGAGAAAGAAATGACGAGATCGGGACCCTGACCAGAGCCTTCAATGAAATGGCCCAGTCCCTCCAGATCAATCTGGTCAAGCGAGAACAGACGGAAAAGGCCCTGAAAGAGAGTAAGGACCTTTACCACGCCCTTATCGAGAATATAGCCCTGGGTATCACTTACATAGACAAGGACTTTAACATTGTCATCGCCAATTCGGCCCAGGCAAAATTGTTCGGTGTTGACTCTGCTGAAATCGCCAGGAAGAAATGCTACCGGGAGTTCGCAAAAAAAGACGAAATATGCCGGGGTTGCCCCGGCGTCACCGCCATGCGGGAGGACCGGGCGGTCACCAAACAAACAGAGAGGACCCGTGACGATGGCACAAAATTTACGGTAAATACCAGAACCTTCCCTGTAAAAAACAACTCCGGCGCCATTCTTGGCTTTACCGAGGTTGTCGAAGATATCACCGAACAGTTGCTCCTGCATGAAGAATTGCAAAAGATAGAACATATTGAATCCATTGGCCATTTGGCGGCGGGACTCGCCCATGATTTCAACAATCTCCTGGCCGCGGTACTTGGCAATATTGAACTGGCCCAGCTAACCATTCCTCCCGAAGAACCGGCCTTTCAAAGACTGAATTCGGCCGAAGAGGCCTGTGACCAGGCCCGATCCCTGGCCAACCAACTCCTGACCTTTTCCAAAGGCGGCAATCCGCAGAGAACCACGACTTTTATCCCGCAACTTCTGGAAGATTCCTGCCATTTTGCCCTAAGCGGCGCAAATGTAAAGTGGGTCATGGACGCCCCGGCCAACATCTGGCCGGCGTACCTTGATAAAAGACAGATAGAACAAGTGATCCAAAGTTTATTGATCAATGCCAAGGAGGCATCAACTGCCGGCAGTAAGATTTTTGTTGTTGCCGAAAATATCGAGATAAAAGGAGAGCCGAGCATACCTTTGAATGATGGCAAATATATCAAGATTTCAATTGAAGACGAAGGACGTGGGATAAAGAAAGAGCTCCTCCCTAAAATATTCGACCCCTATTTCACCACTAAAAAAATGGGGGCCATAAAGGGTGTCGGTTTGGGTTTGACAATATGCCATTCAATTATCAAAAAACATGCTGGCCATATAAGTGTTAAATCCCTGGAAGGCAGTGGTACCAACGTAACTATATACCTGCCTAAATCAGCAACAGACGGCAACATTACAGCTTATGCGCCACCCCCCCCCAAGCAGAGCAGCGCTACAGGCAACTACCGGATCCTGTTACTGGAAGATGACAGAAAACTGGCCAAAACCACCTCGAAAATGCTGGCCCATCTTCGCCACGAAGCAGAGATTAGCACTACAGGGGAGGAAGCAATTGCCTCTCACCTGCAGGCGATAAATGAAGGTCGGCCTTATGATCTTCTCATCCTTGATCTGACGATCAGGGGCGGCATGGGCGGCAATGAGGCCCTGCAAAGAATCCGCAAAAACGACCAGGAAGTCAGAGCTATTGTTTCAAGTGGCTATTCTGACGACCCGATAGTGGTTAATTTCAGGGACCACGGATTTGCCGGCGCCCTTGTCAAACCTTTCACCCTTGCCAATCTGCAGTCAGCTATTCAGCGTGCTTTTTCTGATGGCGAAAGCCGGCCCTCATAGCGATACTAACGGCCGACATCCCGGTTGCCGACACATTTTATCAACCAGCATATCCTGGGGTTAATTCAAATTGCAAGAGCACCACGACTAACGACCAATATCTAGAGGTTACAATGAAGTTAAATAGCGCTGAAATTTTTAAAGAAGTCCCCGGTTTTTACAAGATAATCCCGCTCAACACCCTGCGCCGAACCAAGGGAGTTGCCTTCGACAATGTTCCCACCGAGGCGATGGTGAGGATCGACGCCATTGACCGGGTAATCCATGCAAGCCGCGCCATATCTCCGGGACCGGTGGGCGAGGTGGCCCGCCCCTGGTACATGCATCCCCACCAGGACGATAATCTGGTGATCCTGCACGGGGTCAGGCTGGTGGACATCTACATAAAAAAACATGGCAGGATCGAAAGCTTTGAGGTGACCGCAGACCGGATCGTCAAGAACAGCAAGGTTGTTTATGACGGCCCGGCCATGCTGGTCTGGCCCCGGGGGGTCTTCCACCGCATTAAGAGCCTTGCGGCAGGATCTTCAGCCATCAACTTTGCCGTTCATTATGCCGGCATAGATATGCGCACAAACTTCAATATTTATGATCTTGATCCTGAAACCGGTGAGTTTAAGATGATCCGGGAGGGATTCAAGGACCAGTAACAACTTTACTCAACTTTCCTGATTTCTTTATCACGTGGTAGTTACGAGATTATTCTGAATTTTGAAGAGATCCGGTCTTTTTGAATTTAGAATACAGGAGTCAGTATTCAGAAGAAAGACGAGAAAATCAACTACTCTGGCCTCTGACTTCTGAGTTTTGACTTCTACCAGAAATAAATATAAACACAGAGATTTAACAACATGCAACAACTGGAAAACAGAGAATCTTTACTTTAACCCGGCAATCACTCCTTAACCTTATTAACCAACCAGGCCATGTTGCCTCCCAGATCTTTCATGGTCTTCACCCCTTCCTCGTCATCAAGTACTTCACCGGGATTTTTCCCTATACCGATATTCCAGTAGGAAGAGGCGGCCAGGATCATCTGGCCGATCAGGAAAAAGTTGTTCAGGGAGCTGAAAACATGGGAGGCCCCGGCCCGTCGCACCGCCACCACCGATGCCCCCACCTTGCGCTTAAAAATATCACCATTGGCCCGACTGACCATGCCGGTCCGCTCCATGAAGGCCTTCATGTTCGCCGACACATCGGCAAAATAAGTGGGAGAACCCAGGATGATTGCATCGGCAGCAAGCATCTTTTCAATGGCGTCGTTGATCAGGTCATCATCCACCGCGCAACGGTTGTTCCTGGTCTCGAAACACTGGTAGCAGGCCTTGCAGCCGCTGAGGTTAATGCCGGCCAGCTCGACCAGTTCGGTCTCCCCGCCCCGGGCCTTGATCTCATCCAGAACAATGTTCAAAAGATGAGTAGTATTGCCCTTTTTGCGGGCACTGCCGTTAAAAGCTACGACTTTCATAACTCAGCCTCTTTTTATGATTAAGCATGTATTCATTTCAAGACAACTCAAGCCCTACTCTACATTGATCCCCCAGATATCCCGGGCATATTCACGAATAGTCCGATCACTGGAGAACTTGCCCATCCGGGCCACATTCAGGATGGCCCGCTTGGTCCATTCCTGCTGGTCCCGGTAGACCCGCGCAACCTCATCCTGACAGGCCAGATACGACTCCAGATCTTTTAATAGCAGATAAGGATCATTGGGATCAAGCAGAGTATCAATAATCGGCTTGAACAGTTCACGGTCGCCGTTACTAAACCTGCCGTTTTTGATACTGTCGACAACCTCAGCAATGGCGGGATCAGCGAGGTATATTTCCTGGGGAGAACGTCTCGGCGAATGCTTTTCGCAAGCCACCTCCTCAGCAGTCATTCCGAAAATAAAGATATTCTCCGCGCCAACTTCATCCATGATCTCAACGTTGGCGCCATCGAGAGTGCCGATGGTCAGAGCGCCGTTTAAAGCAAACTTCATATTGCCGGTCCCGGAGGCCTCGGTCCCGGCCGTGGAGATCTGCTCGGAAAGATCGGAGGCCGGAAAGATCCTTTCGGCCAGGGAAACCCCGTAGTTGGGCACAAAAACCAGCTTGAGACGACCGGCCACAACCGGGTCATTATTAACGACATCGCCAACCGAGGTGATCAGCTTGATTATCAGCTTGGCCATAAAGTAAGACGGCGCCGCCTTACCGGCAAAGATAACGGTCCGGGGCACAGAATCCAGTTCTGGTTCAGCCAGAAGCCGGTAATAAAGATGAATAACATGCATGACATTAAGCAACTGGCGCTTATATTCATGGATGCGCTTGACCTGCACATCGAACATGGAGTCCGGCGCTACCTCTATCTCACAGACCGTGCTGATATATTCTGCCAGCTTAACTTTATTTTCCTGTTTGACCGCCATCCACTCCCTGACAAAATCCGGATCATCGACCAACGGCTCCAAGCCGCGCAGTTGATCAAGATCGGTGATCCAGCCCTCCCCTATCCTCTCACTGATCAAAGCGGCCAGACCAGGGTTGCACTTGAGCAGCCAGCGGCGCTGGGTGACGCCATTAGTCTTACAATTAAAGCGGCCTGGATAGAACTGATGAAAATTATTGAAGATTCTTGTCTTCATCAACTTGGTATGAAGTTCGGCAACCCCGTTAACCGAATGACTGCCGACAATGGCCAGATGGGCCATCCGCACCTCTTTAACCGGGCCCTCGGCGATGATCGACATTTCGCGCAGTTTATCGCTATCGCCAAAATAACGGGCCGCAACCTCCTCAAGAAAGAAGTGGTTTATTTTGTAAATAATCTCCATATGCCGGGGCAGCATATTCTCCAAAATCTCAACCGGCCAGGTTTCCAGAGCTTCCGGCATCAGGGTGTGATTGGTGTAGGCAAAGGTGTTGACGGATATTTCCCAGGCCCGATCCCAGGCCAACCCTTCGATATCAACCAGCAACCGCATCAACTCCGGAATGGCAATGGCCGGATGGGTGTCATTGAGCTGAACGGCGATCCGCTCGCTTAAATCATCAAAATCATAGTTCTTTTTCTTAAAACGCCGCATGATATCCTGAAAGGTCGCGGCCACAAAAAAGTATTGCTGCTTTAAGCGCAACTCCTTGCCCTCGACCACCTGGTCAGAAGGATAAAGGACCTTGGAAACGGTCTCCGACCTGACCTTTTCTTCAACCGCCGCGATATAGTTGCCCTCGCTGAAATCCCTAAGATTTAACTCACGGGAGGACTTGGCCGTCCAGAGGCGCATATTGATCGCCTGATCATTCATATAGCCCGGAACCAACATGTCGCAGGCCAGCGCCATGACAATCTCGGTATCAACCCACTCCTTGCGGCGTTTACCTTCTTCATCCTTATAGCTATTGACCCGGCCATAGAAATTGACCGCCCCACCCCCATCCATATCGGTATTGACCCGGCCATAGAAATTGATCGCATACAGATAATGGGACCTCTCAAACTCCCAGGGGCTGCCGTAACGCATCCAGTTGTCCGGCGATTCCACCTGATAACCATCGACCAGATGCTGGTAAAAGAGGCCATATTCATAGCGGATCCCGTAACCATAACCAGGGATCCCCAGAGTGGCCATCGAGTCGAGGAAACAGGCCGCCAAGCGACCCAAACCGCCATTGCCAAGGGCGGCGTCCTCTTCCTGCTCCCGCACCTCTTCCAGATCGTAACCAAGTTGCTCCACCGCTTCGGTAAGCGGCCCCTTGAAACCTAGATTGATCATACTGTTACCTAAGGAACGGCCAACCAGAAATTCCAGCGACAGATAATAGACCCTTTTCTTTTGATGATCATAATAGCTTTTCTGGGTCTCAACCCATCTTTCGATGAGATTGTCTCGCATGACGTATGATATGGCCTTGCAGAGATCGCGATTACTGGCCCGATTGGGATCGCGGCCCATGAAACTGAGTAAATGGTGGGCTATGGTCTTTTGCAATTCCTCAACAGCCATTTCGCCTTCTGGGGAACAAGAACAGACCGGCCCGGATGTCTTTAGAGAGTTATTATCTTTCATAAGCATTTCCCCCAATCTATCATTTTAACGCGCTTAGCCCAGCAATAACGACCCAACTAACTACACATCAGTTTATCGAAAAAACCCAGGCCGACCAAGAAAATTATCGGGCAATCTGAATCAACCACATTTTCCCGGTCCTGCGGCCAGAAAATCCTTGACCCAGGCCATGGCCTCCTCCCTGCCGGCAATTTCACCGGCAACCCGGGCCTGTTCAAGGCCATCCATAATTTGACCAAATATCGGCCCCGGCGCGAGACCCATTTCCTTTAGGTCATTACCGTTAAGCAGGGGTGGCCCGGTCAGAACCGGCCGAATCGATTCACGGTAAACCGTATCAACCCGATCATATAGGCACACCAGATTCTCTTCCATGGCCGGTGGCCGTAAAGGCCCCTGGGAGGCCAGGCTGTCAGCCATGGCCAACAGGAAAAGACCGGGCAGATCATCGCCGGCCGCCTTGACCAACCGCAGGCAGGCGCGGGGCGTAATGCCGGTATTCTGGATAGCGTTGCTCAGATGAAAGGGATACATATGCAATTCAATAAGTCTGGCCACGGTCCGGAGATGCTCACGGCTCCAGCGCAAACGGTGGGCGATGGCGGAGAAGATTCCCGCTCCGACCCGATCATGATTATAGAAGGTCGTGCGACCATCTTCCCTGGTCCCGCAAGTCTCTGGCTTACCGAGGTCATGGAACAGGGCGGCCCACTTCAGCAATATGGGGTGATTTGCAACGGCAAGATAATCCTGAAAATGGGCGATATGATCCGGGAAATGAGCGGCCGGATCAGCGATAATGGATTCGATGGCAGCCAGGGCGGCCATATTATGATTGAAGACGTCAAGATGATGGCTGGCCGGTTGCTCCAGACCTGCGCCCGCGAGAAGCTCCGGCAAAATCTCCCCTAGCAGCCGGGCCTCATTCATCAGGGCAAAGGTTCTAGCGGCTCGACCAGAGGCCATAATCTCCTCAAGCTCATAGCGGACCCTTTCGGGGGCCGGGCGGGTCAGCAAACTGACCTTGGCCTTTATCCACCCCTCTGTCTGCGGCTCAATCGTAAAAGACAAACAGGCACCAAAGCGATAGGCCCGGAGCAAACGGAGCGGATCATTTTCAAAGACCCCGCCGGATACCGCCCTTACCAGGCCCTGCTCAAGATCGGCCGCGCCCCCCAAGGGATCAAGCACAGTAAAAGGCTCCAGCAGGGCGCCGGTCGCAGGGTCCACCGCCACCGCCATGGCGTTGATGGAGAAATCACGCCGGGACAGATCATCGATAATATTACCGGTCCCCTCCCGGAAAGAGGAGATATCGACAGCCAGGCCCTCAACAACCACCCGGGCGACCCCTTCCCGTTCATCGAGCAGCACGAAGGCGCCGCCGGTCTCGGCGGCAAAAAACCGGGCCGCCGCAATCCCGTCACCGGCCACGGCAAGATCGAGGTCGGCGGCCTTGCTCCCACCCAACCAGTCCCGCACCGCCCCGCCGGCCACATAAAGCTCCCGGCAGCGGCCGGCCAGTTTCTTAAGCGCCAGGCGGACGGTTCGCGGATACTCGTTCAGCCAGTTCTTATCAAGACGAATTTCGCTGGTCATGCCACCTGATGAATAAACAAAAAGATTTTAATAAAAGCCAAGGCCCGTTATTATTGCCGCAAAATAGCGGGCCACCCCGCTGTGAACATTCTAACCCATCCCAGGCAAGCAGATGAACATAAAACCGCTTTACCAGAAAATACCCCAAAACCAGATTGATCTGGAAGATCTGACGTTCAACCTGGCCCCGGTTGGCCGGGAGGAAATATCCGCCCAGCTTCGCGACTCCGTATCAAGATGCGGCATCATCCACCCGCCCCTGCTGACGCCAAAAGACCATGGTAAATTCACGATAGTCGCCGGTCGCCAACGCCTCATCGCCGCCCGGCAGGTTCTTGCCACCGATTTCTGTGACTGCCTGATCCTGCCAACCGCGACTCCGCCCACCATTCTCCTGACCGTGGCCCTGCAAGACATCCTGTGCAGCCGCCCCGCGAGCCCACTGGAGAAAGCGATCTGCTGGCAGAAGGCCGTTGGTTTTCTTGGCCAAGATATCGCGGAGGAAGAATTCGGGCCGCAACTTGAATTAACCAGGCAACTAAACCCAGCCAGGCTGGAGAAAATTCTGACCCTTGCCGACAAAATGCAGGAGTCATTGCACCAAGGCACCCTTGACCTAAAAACTACCTTCAAACTTCTAGATCTGGACCAGGCTGACCGCGACACCTTGTTCAAGATAATCAAACAATTACGGTTAAGTTCCTCCAACCAGAGAAAGCTGGTAGATTATTGCCTGGAACTGTTTCGTCGCCAGAACCGGCAGATCGCGGCGCTACTCTCCGAACCGGAATGCTTGGAGATCATCAACCACCTGGAGGCCAACCCTCCCCAAAAAACCGCCATGCTGATGAACTGGCTAACCGGCCAATGCTACCCGAGATTGACCGAGGCGGAAAAGGAATTCCGCAGCTTCGTCGGGCAGCTGAAACTGCCTAAAGGGGTGACCCTTGAGCATACACCTTCCTTTGAGAAAGACACCCTCAAGATGACTATCGACTTCAAAAACCAGCGACAATTAACGGAGAAATGGCCCCTCATCAGACGGGCCATTGTTGACGTTAAGGGATAATGACTACTCGCCGATAATCTTGACCAGTACCCTTTTTTTCCTGCCACCATCAAATTCCCCGTAAAAGATCCTCTCCCAGGTCCCGAAATCAAGCCGGCCATCGGTAACCGCCACCACAACCTCGCGGCCCATGATCTGCCTCTTCAGGTGGGCATCACCGTTGTCCTCATAACCGTTATGACGGTACTGGGATACCGGCTCGTGTGGCGCCAACTTCTCCAGCCAGACTTCGTAATCATGGTGCAAACCGGACTCATCATCGTTTATGAAAACCGAGGCGGTAATATGCATGGCATTCACCAGCACCAAACCATCCCTGATCCCACTTTTCCCCAAGCAAGCCTCAACCTGAGGAGTAATATTAACAAACGCCCTACGCGTTGGGATATCAAACCATAACTCTTCACGATAGCTTTTCATTACTTCTCCTTCCTATGAGTTAATTACACCCGCAACAACTTTGCAGATTATTAGACGAAACGGCCAACATGAATTAATTAGAAGATATGCCGCCTTTTGTAAATACAGGTTATAAATGAGACCGTCGTAATTATCTAACCATCATTATATTTTCACAAAGCAAAAGACCGGGGCGGACAAAGTCACTAATTGCAATAAAACATTGTTAAATAGTTATATTTTTGGTTAATGTGATCCCGTAGCTTCGGCATCAGTCATTTTAATTTAATTTACTTATGCGATCATATTTGAAAAATATGTTCAGACCCTGGCCCAGTTTGCATGAGCTTTCCAACGGTGTTTCTGACTAATTTCGAGAAGTTTTTCCAAAAATAATCGCGGTGCATTACAGGTAACTAACGACAGCAGCACCAACAAAGCCAAGACTTTTCAAGAAATGAGCCTGAACAGGAGGACTTAATATGAAACGAATATTTGGGATAATGGCAATATTATTGATCTGGGCTGGAGCGGTAGATGCGGGAGTACTGAAAGTCATGGTTCCAGTAGATGAATTCGAGCAGATGGAGTCTCGCCTCGAGGAATTGAAAAAAGAAAACCGCCAGTTAAAGAAGGGGAGCAATTCCCTACCGGACAAAACCACAGAAGTGGATAGAACTGCATATACTAATGAGATGCAATCTCGCATCGAGGCCCTGGAAAGGGAGAATAACCAGCTAAAACAAGAAGCTAATCAGCCCTTACCGGCAAATTCATTAGAGGCGGAAAGAGCAGCAAATGCCGCCGAAGAATTGGAAGCACAACTCAAAGAGCTTGAACAAGAAAACAAACACTTAAAACAAGAAGTTTGGTCATTGGCTGAAAAATCTTCAGAGGAAACCACATCTTCAGAGTCTTCAAAAAAACTTGAAACACGCCTCGATGCATTAGGAAGGGAAAACCGCCGGCTAAAGCGGTCCGTAGCCTCTTTGAAAGACACAGGGGCTGTACTTAGAAGTGACAAGCGGACAGCAGGGCATGTCTACTCAGAGAGGAATAAAATATTCTCCAGTCATATATACAAATAGCCAGCCGCAAAATCAAATCCGTCCAACGTTCAAACTTTATACGAGCCCGTGCAGGCGAGCAAATACGCGGGCTTAACAGTTATTGAATAGTTAAGCCCGAACAAACCGAACTAACCAAGCCGGGGTTAGTTCGACAAAGCTCCCATAGTTTGCTTGGCGAACACATTCCCTTTTTTGGCTGAAACCGAGTAGTATTTTTTTGCTTTGGCCATATCTCTCTGCACACCTGAACCGGTCTCATACATATATCCAAGAAAAAACGTGGCCATGGAATTACCTTTTTTCGAAGCGGCTCCCCACCATTTTACCGCCTCAGGGTAACTCTTTTTCGTCCCCTCGCCACAACTCTTCAGCAATCCCAGACGGTACTGGGCATCCACATCCCCCTTCTTTGCTGCCCCTGCGTACAATTTTACCGCAACCCCGTAATTTCTTTTAACACCTGCCCCTGTTTCATGAATAAATCCGAGCTGATACTGCGCTTTAAGGTGCCCCTGCTTGGCTGCCTTCTGATACCACTTGAGCGCTTCAGCCGAGGATTTGGGAACACCTGTTCCTTGTTGATAAAGTTTTGCCAGACGATACTGGGCCTTTACATCACCTGCCGCAGCGGACTTCATGACAACTTCCCTGCCAAGGACCTTCTCGGCTTGCAAATGCCCTTGAGCAGCAGCCATTTTCCACCATTTGACGGCCTCTGTCTTATCCGGCTCTACACCTTCACCAGCAGCATAGATGGAACCAAGAACGTATTGCGCTTCGGCATGACTTTTGTTCGCCGCTTGCCTGTAACGTTTGATCGCTTCGGGAATATCTTTTTCAACACCATTTCCGTCCTGATACATTCTCCCCATCAGGAAAACTGCTTCAGGATACCCCTCACTGAGTGCGATGGAAAATTCATAATGGGCCTCGACATGGCCCTGAGTAGCTGCTTGCTGGTACCATTTAATCGCTTTCGCAACACTTTTGGGCACCCCTTTTCCTTCTTCATAAAGCTTCGCCAGATCATACTGGGCATTAGCGTCCCCGGACTCAGCAGATCTTATAATTGCACTAACCTTGCCCTGTCCAACAACTTTGTCGGTATCGGTAACGACAGCAATACGTATATTAAATTTACTCTCAAGATCAGCCTTAGCTTTTAGATGTCCTTGGCCTGCCGCCTTTTTCCAGAGCCTGATCGTTTCATCTTTATCCTGTTTAACCCCTTCACCGGAAGCAAACATAGTTCCAAGGAGATATTGCGCTCCGGCATGATCGTTAGCAGCCGCATCTTTAAACAACTTGATCGCGGTCGCCATACTTGCCTTGACCCCGACACCATCCTTATATCTTTTCCCGATCAAAAAACTTGCTTCCGGATGTCCGTCAAGGGCTGTAGCAAATTCATACTGGGCGTCAACATGACCCTGGGTCGCGGCTAAAAGATACCATTTAACTGCCTTGCCAATGCTTTTTGGCGCCCCCCTCCCTTCTTCATAAAATTTTGCCAGCTCATACTGGGCGTTAGCATCACCGGATTCAGCAGAGGCTATAATTGTTTTAAGCTGCGGACCAGCGGCATTAACCGGCGCAACCACAAGAAAGATCAGAAGGCCAAAAGCCGGCATCAGAGTTATCACATGCATAAAAATATAATTTTCCTGCTTAAATTTTCTAAACATCCAAACCCCCTTATATAATTTCAATTTTCATAAAAACATCAATATCAATTTTTTACATCAATAAAACAAATCGGCCATTTTTTCTTTTCTTCTATTTTAACGGCTCTATATCATTAATATGATGACATAATTTAAAATATTTGTATATATACCATTGATATACAACAAAGCATAATTGCTATTAATTAAATACTTAAGCACCTAAGCCATCTCTCCTTGATAAATCAACAGGAGAAATTAAAGGGGAAGGAGAAGAGCATGAATTCTAAAAGACATCTTGTGAAAGGGTTGCTGCTATGTGGTTTTTTAGCAACTATTTTCATGAGCGGTTGTACCGGCAAGTTGCAGGAAGACAACCCGATTATCCCCATCCAGGAATATGAAAAAATGCTTCTTGGCAAGCTTACCTCTGATTACATAGGCAACAAAAACTGCCTTACGGGCTGCCATGACCATGACAAATTGGCCCTTGATTTCAAATCGAGCACCATGGGAGACCAGCTTGAAAAGTCTTCACATGGCATGAGAATAGTCGACTGTGAATCATGTCATGGCCCCGGCAGTGAGCTTATGGATGCCTTGGCAGAGCTTGGCCCCAAGAAAAACCCCCAAGAGGTCATAGAGGCCCACAGAAACAACCTGATTGACTACAACTCCCTGCCGGCCGGGGCGCTATCCTTAATTTGCCTCAAGTGCCATACGACCAACGCAACTTTTAACATCCATAACTGGAACACCGGCGCCCATGCCGCCAACGAAGTTTCCTGTTCAAACTGTCATCCAATCCATGCCGGAGCTGACTTGATGACCGAGCCCCGGGCTATTTCAAGTTTGTGTTTGTCATGCCACATGGATATCAGCGCCCAATATTCCCTGCCAAGTCATCATCCGGTCAAGGAAGGCAAGATGTACTGCACCGACTGCCACAATCCCCACGGCACTGCCAACCCCAAACTATTAAATGAGATGACCGAAAAAGAGACCTGCGGTCGCTGCCATACGGAAAAGACGGGGCCGTTTCTTTTTGAACATGGCGACATCACGGAAAATTGCAGCACCTGCCACGCCCCGCATGGTTCTATCAACAACAACCTCTTGAAACTCCGGGAAGCGTTTTTGTGCAAACAATGTCATCCACGACATTTGAATACCACTCTCGCTGCCAAAAGTCAGTTCAACACCAGATGCACGGATTGTCATTCGATGATTCACGGCAGTGACACACCAGGCGCAAGTGCAGGGCCAACAAGTGGAGGGGCTTTAACACGATGAAAAAACTAACTATATTTTCAGCCATTGCCTTACTGGCTCTGCTCGGGGCAACGACAAGTCACGCTGACTATAAAGATATTGCCGATGAGGTCGGGACTATTGCCAAGGTCTGGGTTGGAGGCTCCGCCCGCGAGAGCGATAAATCGGTGAGCAATGCTTTTGCCGACAGGAATGCAACGACACTACCTGAGGCTGCTGGCCGGGTTGGCACGGCAAAAGCGGCTGAGTTCTACTCTGATGAGAACTCACCAAGTGGCGGTTTATTTTATAAAACAGCCTATCTCCCTCAACGTATCCACCTTGAGTTTGATTATTTTAATGCTAATGAATGGTACGGCGATTTTCGTTATTCCTACCTTGATTATGTTCAGGTTCGTCTCTTACCCCGCCGCTTCTATCACAATCTTGACAACCTGACGGTTTATGATTTTGCTCCAGGCATTAGCGTCACTCCACCACTTCTTCAAGAAACAAGTGAAATAGAAATAAATGATCAGGGTGTAGAAGACTATGGGCTCCGGACTGACATTAATAAATTTCAACTCCGCTTTAAAACCCCCGGCTTCCCCTTCCATCTCTATGGTGAAGGGGAATCAGTCAGAAGAAAAGGCAGCCAACAGGCCCGCTTTCTGGGTGGTTCGGCCTTTTTCGGCCCTGTTCCAGGCATTAACCTTGTTCGCGTCACCGAATCGCGGGCAATCGACCAGGAAAACCAGGACTTTATCCTGGGCACCAATGCCCATCTCGGCCTGATTGAGATAGATATCACCCATAAAAACCGTAAATTTGAAAGCGATATAGCCGATCCCACTTACAACTATACAGGGGCCGGCAATTCTGTCCATAATGTTACCCCTGAACTCAAAGCCACTGTCAACACCTTAAAGATGCACACTTCCCATTCGGGCCGGGTTTTTGCCTCGGTCACGCTTTCTGAGCTAAATAAGGAAAATGAGTATAGCGGTGCTGAGGCAAAAAACACCTTGAGTAATGGGGAAGTTTTCTGGCTACCCGCCTCATATCTGGCCTTTACCACCAAATTCAGGCATCAGGTAAATAAGGCCTCAGCCCCGGCCACGGTAACCGCAACCAATTGGCTGGGAGGCCCGACGACCTACCTGATCAATCCCGGAGTCGAATCGGAAACAGACACCGCTTCTCTGGGGATGAGATTTTCCCTGATCCCCAAAACAAACCTCAACCTCAAATACACCAAAAAGATCAAGAAGGTTGAAGATCAATCATCCCTTGCCTGGAGCAGCCCACCAAAAACGACGAAAGATGAGTATGAGTTGAGCCTTAGCAACTGGGTCATTCCCAAGGTAAGAGCCACGGCCAAGGTAAACCATATAAGGGTTGCAACTGAGCTGGCCACTACCTCCATCAATAACGAACCTGACCAAACCAACCAGTTTAATTTGGGAGTAACCTGGTTATTGACACCGAAAATTGTGGCCTACGGCAACTCCTATGTTGCGAGAGAGGAAACGGAAAGCAACCAGATAAGCGGCGTTATTGGTGCTGCCAATGTAGCCGAGGCCCTGAGACAGCAACACCTGCTCAGTGTATCCTTTATGGTTAATGACAAGCTGACTCTCTCACCGACCTATACATATATTGCCGATGAGCAGGGCCGAGATATGATCTGGGACGGAGTTGTTGATTCAAATTATACAAATAAGCAGGAAGCCCATAACTATGCCCTGCAGATGATGTATCTGCCCAGCAAGGAAGTTAACCTCAACTGCTCAATCGACTATACAACTACCGATGGCAGCTACGATCCAACCTCACCTTTTAGCGGGACCTCCGGCACTATTGATACGGCCGAAATAGCCCAATTCTCCCAGTCCACCACGGAAGAAATCAACCTCCGCTTGGATGCCGATTATGATATTGGCCGGGGCTGGGGCGTTGGTTTGGATCTGCGCTATACGGATTGGCAGGACGACTCATTCGACAACCCCTCCGAAGGTGAATTTGTGAGCGGATTGCTGAAGATAACCAAGGTCATGTGATCCAGGCAAGTTCACGCTACGAATGAGAACCTCTATGAAAAAAAATATTCTTGCTATAGTCATATTACTGTCTGTCAATATGCCCCTGGGCGCAATGGCGGATGTGGTCGGCGCTTTGATGCCGACAAGGAATATTCCTTACTATATGACCATTCATGACGCCATGACCAAGGAGTTGCAGGCCTTGGATAATAATGCAGAAGTCCTTCTCCAAAAACCGTCCGCCAATATCAGGGCCTGGAGCAACGCCTCGAGAAAACTGGTTGTCTTAGGCGCTGAAGTCATTGTCGCCTACGGTTCTGCCACGGCTATCTGCATCAGTGGCGAGAACGCATCCATTCCGGTGGTCTATAGCGGCGCTTATAAACCCGGAGGTTGTGGCCTTACCGGGAAGGTCACCGGCATGGATGCAACCATTGCCCTGGATGATTTAATAGACAACCTGAAAAAGATATCTAAATTTTCAAAATTAGCGATTCTCTACTCCATAGATGAACCTGGATCTGTCAAGCAGATGGAAGAAGCCGCCGCCCTTGCCAGCAAAGCCGGGGCCGAGGTGACAACTATTGATGCCCAGGATGCAAGTTCCTTCGACCTGCCCGCCGTCGATGCGGTATTTCTAACCTCTGCCGGCACAATTAATCAGAAGAAAAATCTAACGACTATAGTTGCAGATGCCCGCTCGAAAAAAATAGCCACAGCCTCGGTTTTGAGCGGCACCTGTGAGCACGGTGTCCTTCTCTCTCTCTCGGCAAATCCTGAGCATCAAGGCAGGGGCACGGCGAAAATGGTGGCCGAGATCCTGAAGGGGAAAGCCCCCAAGGACATCCCGCCCAACAAGGATCCGGAGATTGAAATGACCATCAATCTTAAGGAAGCAAAAAACCTGGGTTTCAGTGTTCCATTTGAATTACTGGGTACCGCTAAGGTGGTTAAATAGGCTTATACTTTTGCGAGTAATCATTAGGTTAGGTACCAGCAAGAGCATAGGCAGCAAAAATATTTAAATTTAAACATCACGAACATCATCACATAAATAGTATAGTTTGAACGGCCCCAAGCCCCATCAACCGGCAGGCCGCGAAAGAGGAGGAAGTTATTATGTTTGGGAAAAAAGTGATCGTATTGGCTGCCGCAATTTTAGCTATATCACTTTGGGGTTGCAGCGCTGATTTTGAGGCCGAAAATAATCAGGCCGCAGGGGGAACCGGCACTGCGGTGGTGGACAACTCTTCCGTCGGCGCCGCTAACTGTATCGGTTGCCATGAAGTCCTGGATATCGCCAATAGCACCACCGTTGTTGCCGACTATCTGGCCGGTAAACATGTTATCCACAGTACCCATGTTGATGCCGCTGACGATTGCGCCCTGAAATGCCATGATCCCTTCGGTGACGGCCGTTCCCTTGAGACCTACATTAAAGTCGGTGGCCCATATGACCCGACAGACCCGGCAAAGGTGGCTGAGACACCGGTGGTTGGTGGAGCGCCGGTGGCTGTTGAGGCAGATTATCTCACGGCAAATGGCCTGGCGGCCGTTACCTGCGAAACCTGCCATGGCGGTGGCGGCGACCACGTCAACGGGGCTGCCATTCCCTATAAAACTCCCGACTACAATAGATGCGGCCAGTGTCATAACTCCGACTTTTTCCATAATGGTTACCATCCAGAGGCAGATAATATTGTCGAAGATTATACCTCTTCAAAACATTTTTCCGGAGCCATCAGGAATTCAGCGATCTGCGTCAAATGTCATACCGATGCAGGGGCCAAACTTTACAAAGATGACGATACTGTGGGTGCACTCTCCCTCACTACGCCAGTAGCCGAATCAAACAGTATTCAATGCCGGACCTGCCATGACTCTCACAACAACGGAGAACTACTTGAAGCTGAAACCACAGGTATTGCCTCAGCCGAGTACAATACCTGCACCAACTGCCACCAACGCCATGATGCCCAGATTGGTTTGATAGCTACGGGCATCCAGCAGCTGCCCGGCACTGCAACACCAGACGGCGCCAGTGGCGACCTTGTCTTCCATGCCGGCAGCTGGGACCGAGTGATCTCCTCTACCCATTGGGACGATCCAGCCACCAGCTATCAACAGGCCCTCATTGATGCCGGTGGAGTATCAAGTAACGTCGACCAGACCACCGTCATAGTTGAAGGTTATGCCATTGATCCTACAGACGAGCGAGCATGCCGGAACTGTCATAATGTCCATGGCGCCGACGCTACCATCAATAAACAATGGGCCTCTTCCGCCCATGGCAGCCATATCCGTGACTACAAAGAAAGTGCCGCTATACTTACATACCCGTCTACCCTCGATCAGGTCGCAGCAGTTCGAGCCGCTGGCCCCAACGGAGCCGACCATGCCCTGCCCCATTATGACTGGGACTCCACCTATAGAGCCGATGACGGCGACAAAACAGACCTGGACACCCTGCCGGACCTTGATCGCGGTTCGTGCCAGATGTGCCACACCGCCACCGGCGCCAAGAATTATCTTAAATCATTAATTAGCCTCAATGATTCAGATACCCTAAACGATGTTGTCTACGATCCGGCCAATAATGATTTCTCCCATCTGGTTGGCTGGGTATCCCATACCCCCACCACTGATCCCACTACTGCAACCGTGTCCTCCGGTCAGAATGAATTGATCTACTGCTGGGCCTGTCACAGCAACAACTCCGGTGCCCTGCGTAACCCCGGAGCTATAACCATCTCTTCTTATACTGTAGATACCGTTAATCCGACCCTGCCCGATCTTGGTAAGTCCAACGTCTGCGTCAACTGCCACGGTGGCCGGGGCAATATGGATTCATATAACTTAACCGCTATTCCTTCTACCGATATGTCTGCACTCATGCCTGGTTTTGGCCCCGGCACCAAGAACGTCACCGCGACCCACTACTTTGCTGCGGCTGCGTCTATTTACCAGGCCCAAACCAGGGTTGGCTATGAGTATCCCGGCTTAAGTTACGCCGACAAACCGTATTATGCCCATAAGGGAATCGGACTGAACAGCGACAGCCCCGAGACCGGGTCCGGCCCCTGTGCCGCTTGTCACATGACCGACAAGAACCACACTCTGAGTGTTGTGGAAAAGAATGGTTCCGGCGTAATTACCGCTCTGAAAGGCACTATCTGTGTTACCTGCCATAGCGGCAAACACGCCCTGTTCGTAGCGCAAGAGTTGGTCGGAACAACTCAAAATATCTGGAACGCTGCTGCTGCTGCAGCCATACCCACCGTGGTCATCCAGCAAATGGCCGACGATACCGCCGCTGAGCTTGAGCACGAGGCCGAAGGGTTCCATGAAGCTCTGGCAATCCTTGAGCAGCAGCTAATAGCAAAAGGATTGACCTTTACGGGTTCTTACCCGTATTTCAGTGGTGCCAGCTGGGTTAACGAAGGGACCTTTGGAGCGGCCCATAACTTCAACTACCTGCACCATGAGCC
Source organism: Thermodesulfobacteriota bacterium (assembly GCA_039714535.1). Classification (GTDB taxonomy): domain Bacteria; phylum Desulfobacterota; class Desulfobulbia; order Desulfobulbales; family JAGXFP01; genus JAGXFP01. The sequence goes on from JBDLJC010000013.1 coordinate 24,815, forward strand.
CGGCGCTTACGCCCATAACCGCTTCTACGCCAAACGGTTGATCTTCGATTCGATCGACTGGCTTGATGGCGATAATTGGAACACTACCGTTGATCCTGCAGTTCCAGGGACGGATGGCAACAATCTCGATGGCATTATTAATATCGATATCGTTGCCAATGCCAAGGCCGCTGCATGGCTAAATGCCGCTGATACAGCTGACCCCACAGCTACCCCTCCGGTTACTGTCGGAGATGCAAATCGGCCTTAATCAAATAAGTTATATTACAAAGATGTCGTATGCAAGGTTATAGGCCACCTCTGTTTGGCTGGCTGTAGCACCCGTGACATTTTTTCAAATTTATCCACGAGTGGAGAGAAGAAGGATGAGTAATAAGAAGAATCCGCTGATCATTACTATAATATTTTTAACAGCCCTGCTCTGTTTTACCAACAGCAGTATGGCTGCCGATCCGGCGGAACTCGAAACGCTGCGAAAGTCTTTCACGACCGCAAAGCAGGGCGTCAGAAATGAGAGCCAGAGAAAAGAGGTTATCTATAACTACATTGAGCAATTGACTGACCTTGCCACCGACTTGCGTATTTACAAGCACGATATAGCCGGGGCCAATATGGTTCGCAAGGAGATACGCAAAGCCAGAAAAGAACTTGATGCAGACCCCGCGCCCCGGACTGAAGCACCTAAGCCGGTCATAGAAAAACCCGCACCGAGACCTGGGCCGAAACCGGTCGTGCCGGAGCCCTCACCAGAGCCTCTTGAGGCTAAGCCAACTCCGAAACCAACTCCACCACCAGTCGCGGCTAAGCCAAAACCTGAACCAGTTATAACCAAGCCTAACCCGAAACCGGCCATTGCTATTCCAACCCCCAAACCGGTTGTCGCTATTCCCGCTCCGATACCGGTCGTGAAGAAGCAGTCGCCAACAAAACCGATCGTGGCTAAACCAAAACCAAAACCGGTTGCAGCCAAGCCGAAGCCTAAACCAAACGTGCCGAAGAAGCCTGCCAAAAAAGCGGTTGCGGTCAAAGCAGAAGCCAAACCAGCTCTTGTAAAGGAACATACCCCCCAGACCCATGTCAGCAGTGTGCAGGGGCTGGCCGGCGACGGCGGGTCAAGCAAAAACAATATCTACACATTCAACCTGGAAGGAATCGGCAGTTCGACTACTCTGGCTTTCTGGGCAACAGGCCGCAACTCCATCGATACCTATGGCAAGGTTTGGTTAATCACCCCGGACAACCGGCGCATTTTCATCCGGATCTGGAAGGAAAGCTACTTTGAATACCCATCTACCCAAATTGCTACGTATTATAAACTAAGACCTATTACTGAGGATATCACCAAGAAGGTCACGACGCCCGGTACCTACAAAGTTGAATTCGAGTGGACTGAAGGCAAAGACCCCTTGATTATCTATCGGGTTGAAATAACCTCTTAAAACCTCTTCTCGATTTTATAACAAAAAAAGGGCCGACAGATTCTATCTGTCGGCTCTTTTAATTTGCAAAGGTTATGGCGGCTGGAGAAGCCCTTAAACGCATGAGCAGACTTCATCTCCTCCTCCCCTCGCTTACTCCGACCTACCACTCGAATAAGAAGAGGAAGAAGCGGCCCCAAGAACAAAACCTGCCGTCAAGGTCAGGATAAATCGTACGGATTCAACAACTACAGGAAAAGAAAGATCTCTCCGGCATCGGCCCTAGAGATGACTAAGGAAGAGGATGCCGACACAACTTGATAAGGCACCGTCGTTTCTACTTTTCCGCTCCCGCATTTCAAACTTCCCGCACCAATCACTTGATCAAGGGGCTTAGCAAGCAATCATTATCTTAGCTCTGCCTCCCAAGCCCCTAATCAATAATCCTAGGTTACACGAACGCCAACAACTGCAAAACCAAACCAGCAATGATCAACAGGAAGAATACCCGCAACTGATACATTGATTACAACCACCGCTACGCCGCATAGATATCTTGCCACAGGTCGGGCAAGATGAGTAAGTCGATGGCTCCACGTAAGGCTCCGGATCGTTCTCCACCTCATTTTCACTAGACTTGTCCAAGACCTTGGCCAGGGCGGCCGGGATCGAATAACAGCGGCCAAGGCTGGCATTTTGCCAGGCGCCGTCTGAAGAGATATCTTCCAGGGTACGAGCGATCTTGCTAACCAGCCGGTAATCATGCTGGAGTGCCACCGAAATGACCCGGCCCAACGCCTCACTCATCCCATGCAGAGTTGAACCGGACTTGGTGGTATTGAGAAATAGCTCCCGGACATGGCCCCGATCACCACGGTTCGCGGTAATATACAGCGGAGCGGGACCGCGCCACTTGAAGGTGCTGCCACTACGCTCATCCATATTGGTAAATTCCATCTTTTTATCCACCTTACCGGCATGATCAGACAACACACCCTCCATGGAAGAGTCCCTGAACATGGTTATGCCTTTCAAGTTGCTCTTCCGGGCATATTCCAGAATTTTGCGGATATCGGCGACGGTTGTCGAAGCAGGCAAATTAACGGTCTTGGAAACTGCGGTATGGTTGAACGCCTGGCATGCCTCCAAAATCCGTATCTGCTGATACGGATCTATCTCATGGGCCGTCTGCCTGCTAATCCAATCCAATTTCTCGGCGTTGTACCCATAAAACTCTAACGGCACCAGGGTGAATTCCTTCCAGGACTCATCGATGTCTTTGACTTTCCGGGACTGGATCATCGAGAAATATGGCTCGACCCCGGTACAGGCAACTCTGAGCAGTTGCGAAATTGAACCCGTAGGAGCCTGGGAAGTGGTGACGGAGTTATAAAGGCCTCCCAGTTTACGCAGTGGAGTAAAGACCTGATCAATCCTTTCCAGCCAGAGCTTGCTGTCGCCAACCTCAGCCTTCACGAAAGAGATCGCGTCATTTTCGATCTTCTTGACATAGGATTTATTCCACTTCTGGGGCTTAAGTTCCTTGCCATTCTTTTTGCTTATCTCACCATAATCTAAACTGCCCTGCATCGAACCAAGCATCAGGGCGAGTTGAGTTGCTTTGCCAAAAAGCGGGGCCTCATGCTCATCGGCGTAGGAAACGTCAAAGTGATTCATGGCATGGTGCAGCCCGGTGAAACCAATCCCGATCGGGCGAAACTTCAGGGTATTTTCCTCGATCCGTTTAACCGGCGGAAAACCACCCATATCGAGGATCTCGTTACCGGCAATGGCAGCCAGTCGCGCCGCTTCAAAGACATTATCCAGATACTTGTCTTTTTCAGCATCAAGACATTTCGGCAAACTTACCGTCAGAAGATTACAGGCGGTGTCCTTGGTGGACAGATACTCGCCGCAGGGGTTGGAAAAAACCGGGTTGTGCTTGGCCGGGACCGGAGTATTCTCCATGCTCTTTTGGGTGAACAGCAGCCCTGGATCACCCGACTTCCAGATATATTCGGCAACGGTCTGGAGCAGTTCCTCGTTTTCCCAGAACTTCTCATCGGTAACATTGACCGAGATATTACACCCTGTGTACTTACCAGGGTTGTCACCCTTAAAGGTAATAAATTCCATGATGTCGCTAATATCCCAATCAGCCTGAATCATTAAGGCCCCTCGTCTTTTTCCACCCTGACTGATCCTGGCGGAAAGATGTGAAAAACCCTTGGCAAAAGAGACCGGACCGGAAGCAGTCCCCTGGCCATGATCAACAATGGAGCCGCGCGACCGCAAATTACTGACATCTATCCCACCCCCACCGGCATGTTGAAAAATGGAGACCAGATCCCTCTCCATATCGAAAATAGATTCGGTGGAATCGTCCACATCACCAAGGGGGTAGCAGGAATAAAAACCCTTGCGGGAGGTATGTTGATTACCGCCATTCATCAAAAACGGCGTGGCGGTAATGATGCGGCCAAGCGAAAGCGCCTTGGCAACTTCCGGATGCGCAAACTGACTGCTTACCCTTACCATAACCTGGGGAAAATCATCCTCGGTGGGAAGACCATCCTTGGGATTGCGAATAGCATAACGGGCCTGAATCAGATATTGCTCAAAACGTTCCCATTCTTCAAGTGCCTCATCATATGAAATCGGAAGATCCATTTATAACCCCTTCTTATATTATGTATTTAATTGCCACAAAAGCATGAATCCGAACAATAAAGATCCAATTTGGGCAGAACCGACAAAACATGCAAGACAAAAACAGTCTCAGTTGCCAAAACACGACATATTGTGTTGTCTCAGACATTATTGCACTATATGTAGTGGGTCAGTCAAGTAGAAAAATATTTTCTTGGGAAATAAACTGCCAGATCATGTTGCTTGGGGGAGAAATCCAGGAAAGGGGGGAAAAAAATAAAAGAGTGGACTCAAACGTGGTAACTAATTGACCATTATCAACAAAGAGTTTTCATATCTCTCCGATGGTTGAAGAGTTGAAGCCAAACTACAAACTGCATGGTTCCGATTACCGAGAACAACCCCCTCGTCAACCCCAGGGAATTGGTTCCTGGCCCAGGTGAAGAGCCAATGAAATTGATTAGAGACTCAAGAAGCAAAAATTACTGGCCGGACTTATGGTGGAGAGGAAGATGAACAACAAAAATCGAGCCATATTCCGGTTTACCTCGAGCCATAATCTCACCGCCATGGCGAGAAACGATCTTTTTGCAAGTGGTTAGCCCCATGCCGGTGCCTTCGTAAATGTCACTGCCATGCAATCGGACAAAAGGCTCAAAAATTCTTTCAAGATCTCCTTCGCTAAAACCGATACCATTATCCTCTACGGTTATCTCACAGACATCATCAATGATTCGGCTGCTGATCATTACCGAAGGCACCTCGTTCTCGCGATGGTACTTTAGTGCATTGGAAATTAAATTCTGAAAGAGCTGTCGAATTTGGACAGCATCCCCATTAAGATCATGCAATTGCTCAATATCCACCCGAGCTCCGGAATGGCTGATTATCTCGGCCAGATCGTCCACCACACCATGGACCAATTCGGTCATATCGAGGGGTTCAAAGCTTGCGGTACAAGTCGACACCTTGGATAACTGCAAAAGGGCCCCAACAAGATTCTGAAGCTTACGTGTCCCCTTGGTAATTCTAAGCAGATATTCTCTACCGCGCTCATCAAAGGCAGAACCATAACGCGCCATTAAGCGCTCGGCAAACGAAGCAACCAGCATCAACGGCTCCTGCAGGTCATGGGAGGCAACATGGGCAAAGTCTTCAAGCTCAACATTTGAGCGCTTCAGCAAAGCGGTAACCTGGATCAGTTCTTTTTCAATCTCACGCCGCTCCGTTATCTCCCGCTGCAATTTTTCATTAGCGCCGAGCAGCTCCTCAGTCCGCTCATCAACCAAATCTTCCAACCAGTTGCGATATTCATCAAGCTCTTCTTCGGCCTTCTTCCGCTCGGTAATATCCTGAAAAATAACAATCCCGCCCTTGTTACCGTTATCAAGATTACCGAGTGCCGTTCCGGCCATCAAAATGGTCTTTTCAATAACAAGAGCCGAGCCCCTTTCAGTCGGGACAGAAACCGAGCCCTCCATATTGGAGAAAGAACCGCCAGTACTGATAATTTCCTCCAGAGGACAGTTGCTACAGAGCTTTTGGCCAATAAGCTCGCAGCTGGTCCGGCCAATTAATTCAGCCCTGCCGACGCCAAAAAATCTCTCACAAGCCGGATTTACATCAATCAATTGCAACCCCTGATCGACAACAAAAGCAGGCTCGTTCATCTGAGAGAACACGGTAGCATACCGCTTCTTCTCCTGCAGGATATAAAGCCTAGCCTCTTGCTGACGGCGGCGGAGGTTGGCTTTGACCGACCGTAATCCCCCTTGACAAAAACCAGCCGAAAGACCGCTCAAGAAACCATCCAAGCGAATAAGACCGGAGCTAATCTGCACAGGATCCTGGATTACTCGGCAAAACCTGTCTATAAAATGGGATTTAACCCTGGCATAATCCTTGAAAAAATCATGTGGATTCAATCCACTGTCGCGCAGCTTTTCGGCCAGGGAAAGGCCGGCAACATTACCAAGCCAGAAACTATTATCACTTGCCGGATTAGCTGTTTCACCGCTGTCAACATCCACCGCGACCTGCTCTGCAGCAAACGCCAAAACAGCCTCTACGATTGCCCTGGCTGTAGCGGAAAGAGCCGCAACCGGTTCAGCGGATCTCCCCACATCCGGCAACGATGATGTTTCCAGCATCAAGTCACCAATTTCCGTTAATTCCTCATAAAATGGAGGCCGCTCAGCCATATTTCTTTCTCATCCTTTCCTTGAGTACAACCCGGAGCGGGGCCTTATCCAGCCCTAATCCATCCCGAAAGCTGTTAGTCAGAAACCGATAATAGGAAAAATGAACCCCTTTGGGGTAATTGACGAAGATAATAAAGGTCGGCGGTTTAGTGGAAACCTGGGTAGCATAGTAAAACTTTAAGCGCCGACCTTGATGCAAGGGCGGGGTGTGGCTTTCAACCGCCTTCTGCAGAACCCGGTTAATCCGGTTGGTCGTAAACTGCAGTGAAAACTGCTCATAGACCTCGTTAATTACCGGAAAGAGCTTCTTGGTACCCGCTCCGGTCAGGGCGGAGATTGTCAAGGTCGGGGCATAACCGATGAAATTGGTGGTCATTGCGACCTCATCCATTATCCATTTCTGCTTTTTCTTGTCGCCCCGGACCAGGTCCCACTTGTTGATCAGGACCAGACAGGCCCGGCCTCGCTCGATGGCGTAGCCGATAATCTTGGTATCCTGCTCGGTTATGCCCTCTCCGGCATCGACCAGAAAAAGGGCCAGATCGCAACGTTCCAAGGCCGATATTGCCTGCATCACACTGAATTTTTCAAGCTTCTCCCGGATTTTGCCGCGCCGCCTGAGTCCGGCGGTATCAATAAGCAGATACGAACAACCATCCCGCTCCAGCAAAGAGTCAACCGAATCTCTGGTGGTGCCAGGCACGTCTGAGACAATCATTCTCGTTTCGCCCAGCAACCTATTAACCAGAGATGATTTGCCGACATTAGGCCTGCCGATACAGGCTATTGCCACCGTACCTTCCGGCATGTCAACAGCCTCTTCGGGAAAGACCATCTGCTCCGCCAGGGCATCCATGAAAGAATTAATCCCATAACCATGGGAGGCGGAAATAGGCCAGAGCGCATCAACCCCCAGTTCGTAAAACTGCGGAACCAGCTGATCTTCTAGGGCAGGACTGTCAACCTTGTTGACCACGAAGAAGACCGACTTGCCTGATTTGCGCAGAGCCTCAGCCACCCGATAATCCTCCCCCGCCACTCCGGCCCGGCCATCAAGCAGACAAAGAATAATATCTGCCTCCTTAATAGCATGCCAGGTTTGCTCCTGAATACCATCCACAACCGTTATTCGATCATCGGTAGCTGCTTCCTTGGGAAAGGCCTTACCACCTTCTCCTTTTTGAGTGGGTAGCGGCTCGATACCGCCGGTATCGATCAGGATAAAAGTGTGCTCCTGCCATTTAACCTTGGCGTAATGCCGATCGCGGGTCACACCCGGGGTCGAATCAACTATCGCGTTTTTCTTTCTGGTCAGTCGATTAAACAACGAGGACTTGCCGACATTGGGTCGTCCTACCAGGGCGATCAACGGCAATCTATCTGTTTTCTTCATTAAGTATCCTAAACTTTCAATTGAAAATTTTGCAATTTATAATTGTAATAATCAACAACCAACTAATACATTCTCGAGTAGCCCCGGCAGCTCAGCGGCAAAACCACGCATAACCGGAAACCGCCGCCCCACCGGTTCATCAAGGAGCTTATGCAGATTTAAAGCCGCCGGTCCCAGATAATCAAGGAAGAAAGACTTTTTCTTTACCGTGGCAAGAAAAGCGAAGGCCCCTAGGATCTGGAGATTACGTTGCAGGGCAAGCAGGTAATAACCTTCAACAGAAAAGGCCGTGACACCACCTGGATAATCCGCCAAAACCTCGATATATTTTTGCAAGAGGCGCTCTCTGACAGAATCCGGCAACGATACATAGGGATCGATCAACAGCGAGGCCAGATCGTAACCAAGGGGGCCCAGGCGACCACCCTGAAAATCTATAAACCTTGGCTGCCCATCTTTAAGCATTATGTTTCGGGACTGAAAATCACGATGTAAAAAGAACCCGATTGGCAGCGAGGATGCAAGATCGGCCAACTTGACAAAATCCTCCTGCAAACCAACTGGCACCGAGGTCAGCCCCAATAATCGCTGGCAACATGATTCCATGAAATACCCGGACTCCCGGGCCAACATAAGCTGTCGGTCATAAACCTTGGTATCCCAGCACCATTCGTCTATAAAATCCTGCCGACCCTCAATCTGCATCCGGGCAAGAAGCTCAACAATCTGTCCATAGATACTGCCAAGCTTATCGTCAGAACAGTTTTCAGACACCACTTCTTGTTGCAGCAACCTGTCGCCAAGGTCCTCACAGACCACAATACCGGTCGCAGGATCATAACCATACATCCGTGGCACCGGCACGCCGCAAGCCTGGAGATGATTGCCGATGAACCAGGCCGCCCGGGATTCAGCCAGCCCATGCTCGCTGGCGAGATTAGGCAGAACCACGACCAGAGACCGCTCATCCGCTCCTACCCGGAGAAAACGCCGATCGGAACCATCGCCAACCAGCACCGTAATCTTGGCGCGGGAAGAATCTACCCCTGCCGCCTTCAACAACGGCGGAATACTCTGCCGTTCAGCCCCGGTTGTTTTTAGTTGCAACTCAGCCAACAACAATTTCGTCCTCTATCAGCGCGCCTTCTCTAACAACCGCCCCAGCCCAGATAACCGAGTGGCTGATCCTGGCGCCATCACCAATTCTGGCACCGGTTCCAACAAAAGCCCAATCGTTAAATTTCACGTCTCGACCCAGCACCACACCAGCCGCGACAGCAACCGGAGTTACCACACTATCCAAACCAACCGCAGCAGCCAAAAGAGGATCGGTTAACAACGCCTTGTGTAAATCAAGATAATCCTGGGGGGTACCAATATCAGTCCAGAAATGGTCGGCAACTTCAATGGCATTAATCATAACACCGGTCTTAATCATTTTCTGATATAAATCGATGATATCGTAGAAACCGGAGCCGGGAATATTTGCAAGTATAGTCGGATCAATAACATGAATGCCGGCAAAGGCCAGAAGCCGGTCGCCTGATGCCGGTGTAATATCCTGCTCACAAACCCGCAAACCGGTGACCTGACCATTGGCAGTAACCCGCAGATTGTTAAATCTGGGTCGATCATGGACAACCATTGATACCGGTGCGGCTGAGGCAAGATGGTGGTTGTAAATGGCGGCTAGATCAAGCGAATGAAGAATGTCACCATTAACCAGCAGAAATGGCTCCTGCCCCAGAAGAGATCGGGCCTGCCGCAGGCCGCCGCCGGTACCGAGGATATCTTCCTCAAGCTGCAGCGAGACGTCCTTCTCTCCGCCAAGAATTTCACAAAACTGTTCATTGAGAAAATGGGAATTAACGACAAATTCTTGAAAACCCTGCCGCCGCAACTGGGCAAGAAGGTGCAAGAGAAGCGGTTTCCCCAGGACAGGGAATAATGGCTTCGGACGATATGTCGAGTAGGGCCTGAGCCTGGTGCCCAGACCGGCGGCCAGGATCATGGCTTTCATAGTATGCCTTAAGAGAATTAATTGACGCCCAGGTCCAGTTCACCCGACTTAACTTCCTCGACTCCGATAACAATAATCCCGGCTTTATTGGCCCGCTTGATTACGGCCTCACCATCAAACAGCAGCGCCTGACCGGCTTCAACCGCCAAAACCGCTGCCCCAACAGCCTCCATGCTGTCGATGGTCTTTGTCCCTATCGCCGGCAGATCAAACCTGAAATCCTGGCCAGGCTTCTTGACCTTGACTACCACGGCCTGTTCCGTGGCCAGCTTGCCCCCCCGGAGAATAGCGGCGTCGGTACCTTCGATGGCTTCCACCGCCAGAACAGCCCGGTCTCGCACCACCACGCATTGGCCAATATCGAGTCGCCCAACTTCCCTGGCCATCTGCCAACCGAAATTAATATCGTCGATCTGCTCCGGTGAAGGTCTTTTCTTGGTCAAGAGCCCTTGGGGAAACAACAGTTCGCTCAGATAAAAAGTCGATTCCAGTATTTTGATACCTTCGTCTTCCAGAACGTCGGCAACGGCTCGCAGGATAGAATCATCTTGCCTGACCCTGAGCTTGTTCCATAGGGCCAGACCTTTAAAATCAGGCATGACATCCTTAAAGATCCTGGTCTTGGTAATGGTCCCAAGCAGGACAGCTTCAGTAACCCCTTCCTGCTGGAAGAACTTGATTATCCTGCCAAGTTGGCCGAGCTTAACCCAACAGATCTCATCGGCGATATCCTCTAGCTCCAGACTTGACTCACCCCTGTGGGCTGCCACCAGTACCTGACACCCCCGCTTTTTGGCCGCTTGGCCAAAAAGGGTGGGAAACTGGCCGCCGCCGGCAATAATTCCGATCTTACTCATCCTTGCTGAAACTCCTGACAATACCCCGTTTGGAAGCCCTGATAAAATCAACCAGATGCACCACCAGATCACAGTCCGGATATGCCTCAATGGCAGTATCGAGCGCTTCCTTCAACAGCAGATCCTGATCGAGAAAAATTATCTTGAAGGCCCCGCGCAATTTCTTAATATCATCGCTGGAGACCCCATTTCTTTTAAGGCCAATGTGATTTATGCCGGAAACTCTCATCCGGTTTCTGGTCCCAGCCACTATCATATAGGGCGGCACATCCTTTGTTACTCCGGACACCCCGCCAACATAGGAAAAGGTCCCGATCCTAGAAAACTGATGAACCCCGACATGACCGCCAAGACTGGCCTTATCCTCAAGCACGACATGACCGCCCAAGGTGCCGCCATTGGCAATAATAACCTGATTGCCAAGTTTACAGTCATGGGCAACATGGCTATAACCCATCAGCATGTTCTCATCACCGATCAGCGTCTCCCCCCCTCCCTTCACAGTGCCACGATGGATGGAAACATATTCCCTGATCAGATTATTGTTGCCTATAACGACCTTGGTCGCTTCATTCTTGTAGCTCAAATCCTGGGGCGGCCCGCCAATAATAGCAAAGGGGCCAATCTCGTTGCCTGAACCGATGTCAGTGATACCCTGAATAACGGCATGGGGGCCGATCTCGGTATTAGCGCCGATTCTGACACCTTTCTCAATAACTACATACGGCCCGACAATGACAGTGGAGTCCAGTTCGGCCCCAGGGTCAACAACCGCAGTTTGATGAATATTCATGGTGATTCCGATATATTATGGTTGAGTGTAAGATGCCTATCTACCTCTATAGCCGCCTTCCGCAATAAACTTATCCGAAAGAAGCCATCAGGTTTGCTTCAGCGGCAAGTTGTTCATCAACATAGGCCTTGCCGGCAAATTTATATATCTTACCCTTACGCTTTACAATATCTACTTTAACAATCAACTGGTCACCGGGTACAACCTTGCGCCGAAACCGGACCTTGTCCAAACCGGCAAAATAGACAAGCTCACCCTCAAATTTATCCTGATCGGTCAGATAGGCCAAAAGCCCCCCCACCTGGGCCATACTCTCCAGGATCAAAACACCGGGCATTATCGGATCAATCGGGAAATGGCCCTGAAAAAATGGCTCATTGATCGTTACATTTTTTAGACCCACGGCCCGTTCACCCAGTTCAAGCTCCAAAATTCTGTCAACCAGAACGAATGGGTAACGATGGGGCAAATGTTTAAGAATACCGTTTATATCAATTGAATCATTATTGTGTTGCAGAGCCGACATCTATTTTCCTCCAAGTGACAGACCACTTAAAAATTTTAACACCTTAAATTACCGAGCAATTTATTAACAAGGCAAACTACTTACCGGTTAATTTTTCGGCAATTTCCTGCAGTTTTTTCTTTATCTCCCGAACATCCCTGACCAGATCAGGAAGTTTCTGAAACACAGAAGCGGCTCTAAGCCATTTTTTATGGGGAAAGGCCGGGAAACCTGCAACAACGGCGCCATCGTCCTGATTACTCACAACGCCGGCCTTACCAGCCATAGTAACTCGGTTACCGATCTTCAGATGGCCGTTAACCGCCACCTTCCCCCCCATAATCACGCCTTCGCCAAGACTAGTGCTACCGGCAACACCTGACTGGGCAACAAGTATAGAGTCTGCACCAATTTCAACATTATGAGCAATCTGGACAAGATTATCAATCTTGGTGCCACGTTTAATCCAGGTCCGACCGAAAGTTGCCCGATCAACGCAGGTATTGGCGCCGATCTCGACATCATCATCTATCTGGACATAACCAACATGGGGCCGTTTAACATGGCGCCCCTCATTATCATGGGCATAGCCAAAACCATCACTACCGATCACGGTGCCGCTATGGATTATAACCCTGTCCCCAATGATGCTCCTATCCATAATTGTCACATTCGGCCGAATTTGGACATTTGAACCGATCCTGACATCGTCACCAATGACAACTCCGGCCCCAATCATAACCAGCCGACCAAATTGGACTCTGTCGCCGACCACAGCCATGGCGCCAACGGCAACATCCTCCGGGATCGAACAATCCGCGCCGACGGCAGCTCTCTGATCAATGCCGGTGGCAACAAATTCACTAGTCAACAAATGATTATGGATTACCGCCGCCGCCCAAGCTGGATTGGGAACTTTAATAATCGGCAATGCTAAAGGAACGCAATCCATGGGTACAATCAGCGCCGTAGCATTGGTTTCTGCTACTGCCGTCATTTTGCGACTGCTGTCTATATAGGCAAGCTGGCCCGCAACAGCGAGATTAACATCAGCCATATCATAGACAGCCACATCCTCACCATGCCACTCCCCATCAACCAAGGCAGCAAGTTCGGAAATATTTACCCATCTCTTATCCATAGTCACTCAAAATTAAAAAATTGAACTTGCCAGATTATTTACAATAAAAAAGGGGCTGATTCCCTAGGTGAAAAAGAGAAGCAACCCCTTAGATCAATTCTCAAATAACTGATTATCGCAGAAATAGCCAAATAATCATTCTATCTGCCGTTATTGATCCTTTCCCGTAAAATCCCCGAGGGCTTGAAGGTCACCACCTGCCTGGCCTCAAGAACCAGTTCCTTGCCAGTCTGGGGATTTCGACCTCTTCTGGATTTTTTTTTCTTTACATTGAATTTTCCAAAACCACTTATCAAAAGATCATCACCCGCAACCAGGCAGCCTTTAGCAATCTGCAGAAAAGACTCAACCGCCTCCGCAGCCTGGGCCTTGGTCAGGTCATGCTTTTGATAAACATTTTGGACAAGATCAGCTTTTGTAATGGTCATAAAGCACCTAATAGAAGATCAGACAACCCCATAATTTAAGAAATCCTTACTCAGAGAAGTTTAAACTTACTCACCACCATCTGTGACTCTCTAAACAACCTCACCCATCTTGAAGATCGGCAGATACATTGCAACAACCAGTCCACCAATCATTCCCCCAAGAAACACCATCATAAACGGCTCAATCATGGCCGTCAGATTGTCAACGGCCTGGTCAACCTCTTCATCGTAGAAATCGGCTATTTTGCTTAACATTGCATCAAGGGCGCCGGTGGCCTCGCCAACACTGATCATCTGGACCACCATGGGAGGGAATATTCCTGTTTCCTCAAGTGGTTCGGCAATGGTGCGTCCCTCACTGATGCTATCGGAAACCCGGTTAACCGCCGTTTCAATTACGCGATTTCCGGCGGTCTTGGCAACAACAGTCAGAGCTTCAAGAATCGGCACTCCACTTTCCAGCATAGTCGATAATGTTCTGGTAAATTTGGCAACCGACACCTTCATAATCAGATCACCAAAGACAGGCAGCTTCAACGAGAGGGCGTCAACATTTTGTTCGCCTTTATCGGTAGCTTTGTATTTCTTAAAAAGAAAGGAAATGAACATTCCCCCCACTATCATATAAATGATATTGGATTTAACAAAATCACTCATGGCCACAACTATCTGGGTCGGCACGGGCAGAGAGGAACCAAACTCCTTGAACATCTGCTCAAAGACGGGCACAACAAAGATGAGAATAACCGCAAGTATAACAGTCGCAATAGCGAGGCAGATCACCGGATAGGTAAAAGCGCCTTTGACCCTCTTTTTCAGGTTCATCGCCTTTTCCTGGAAATCCGCCAAGCGGCTAAGGATAGTATCGAGGATGCCCCCTATCTCACCCGCCTCAATCATATTGCAATAAAGGGAGTCATAGGCTTGCGGATGCTTTTTCATGGCATCGGCGAAGGTCTGGCCGGTTTCTACATCAGCTTTGATCTCGCGCAAGATTTTTTTGAGAGTCGGGTTCTCCTGCTGGTTTCCCAGGATCTCCAGGCTCTGTACCAGAGGCAAACCTGCATCAATCATGGTCGATAACTGCCGGGTGAAGATAACAACATCCCTACCAGTTACCTTGGGCTGAAAAAAAGCAATATCAGCTAAAATATCCTTTGGCTCTTCCTTAACAGAAGAAGGGGTAATCCGGACTTTTTTCAGATAAGCGTATACTGCCGCCTCATCCGCGGCCTCATGTTTACCCTTTCGCGTGTCCCCATACGAATTTTTTCCTTTCCATATATAAACAGGCATTTCAAACAACTCCTTATTGAAAAGAGCAACACGCACGAGGGTGAAACAAACAGGCACCCGCAAAATTTTATGGCTAAATAAGGTTCCACGTATGGCAAAAGCACAAAAAAACAATACTACTAAAATCAACTCTGTAAAAATTTATAAATGAATAACTAATTATAATCAATAGATTTTTTCAGCACAGCATCTTACTTTGCAGGGGAAGTTTTCAGTCTTTTAATCGAATATCACCGCCAAACAACCAACAATAATTAGCCAAACAACTGCCCACCTACGGCTTAAAGACCACAACTACTTGATATTTCGGAGTAAAACAGAGGCACCCTGACTTACTTGGTGGGCGACTATCATCTTACAACAGTTAAAGGCAAACAAACAAGCTGACCTTTTTGTTGACTTTATTTAACATATAATTTAAAAAGTTTTACTTCTGTTTTCAGTGAGTTTGGTTCAGAAAAATCACGAACTATTTCGTTTTTACCAAATCACTTTTAAACAGCAGATTGCCAAATTAAACTAGGAGATTTCAGAAATGGCTGGAGCGAAAACCAAACAAGCCAATAATATCCAAGAAGACGCCCTTGCCAAATACAGTAGCGGTCTCTTTAACCCAGTGATTGATAAATGTGACGGGTGCGAAAGGATAGTAGAAGCCAACAACACCAAGTATTGTCAAACTTACATTATGCCTGAGGCTAAATGGAAACTAAGCATATGTAATTTTGCCACCCACGTTAGAACCGAAATTGCCACAAGCCAGACCAAGATTAATCCCTTAAAGGCTTCGAAAAGAGCTATGGGAAAATAGAAAGCGTTTTAAACTTCTTTTTGTTGCCATCAACCCGAGACAGTTTTATGTCTCGGGTTTTTTTGCTTAATGAATTAACTCATCTAATTGGCTTTGGGATAAAGGATACTAAGAATTTGTTCATCCATCATAACCCCCCGGAACCTTTCATAATTGTCAACAAAGCCTATAGGACCAGCATCGCTGCCCATGATTTCAGCCGCAGCGTCTTCCAGCAACTCCGTTGATTTTTCTTTAATGGCGTGAAACACCCTGTCAACCACCAATAATGGCTTCTTCTCATAGAGAGGTGGAACTTTCTTCATGGCCATAACCGCCTGTTCCTTGGTGATTTGACGCATAAGACTAAAAAGTCGAGGAACATCGTATATCCCAGCACATTCTACCATCAGAAGAAGGTCGCTTTCCTTGATATTACCCAGTAAAGCTCCCAGCACATCTCCTGCACCAGCTGCCACTCCCAACTCCTTGCCGCCAGGATTACCTTCGATCAGTAGGCTTATATAGGGCTTAAGCTCTTCACAGGACAGCAAACCGGTTCTTTCCTTATCAACGGAATTCCTCAATCTGGACAGTTTATCAACCAACCATTCAAGTTGCATTTCCTGACTTTTTGCGACAAACGGCAAATATTTTTCATACCACTTCCTGCCAACCACACCCTTTCGAACCGGTTCCATTTTTTCACCCTCGAATCTTTCCAGCAAATCCCTGTATCATCCGGATATTCCCCACATTTTCATTTGAACTCAGGAGCATAGCGTGATAAATTGGGGGAAAATAAGATAAATTCTACATCAGATATTAACTATATCCCCATAAAAATGCCCCACAGCAAGTTATACATTACCAACTTCTTATGCCCGCCACTCTTACTTGCCGAAAAACGAGGGAAGTGTATTAACCGGACGAGACACTATAGGCCACTAAACCAAGGATAGATATAACAAGTCATGCCCAAAAGACCACAAAAACAGTCCCCCCTCAACATTAAGTTAATAATATTGAGTTTTCTTGTCATTGCAGTCTGTATATTCATTTTGATGAACAAAAAACAAATTAGCGGCATCATTTCACATAACGAGAATCAGCAGGAAAAACATGCGCTCCGGGAAAAAATAACCGCCCTTGAAAAAGAAATAAAGGGCTTGGCCAAAACTACTCCAACCACCGTTGCCAAAGTCGTTGCAGAGGAACCGGAGCCCCCCCCCTCCTTTGATCTGAGCAACAGCAGCTGCAAAGAATTGGCGGAAAACATCCGACAGTACTTCCGTTACCTTGATGACCAGCAATACATCAACTCATACAACCTTCAAAATGGGAGCCAAGTCCACTTTAAACAATTGATTGATAAGCTACTGGCCAACCCGCCCATTGTTGTCCGCGAAACAGACAGCCTTTTCACAATCCTCACCAACACTGCCCATTTCTACCGGGTTCTAGGTAAAGAGAATGTCCTGATGGCCAGAGACATCATCATCAGAGAAGCCGACTCTCTGGAATCATCCTTTGCCTTGTTTAACCAATGGTCCATAACCGGCGACCAATGCCGGGATGCTCAGCCAAACATCAGCCTGCCTCTGCCGAAACTTTACGAATATGCCGGATTCTTTCTAAACACCCTTGGTGGGCAATCCTATCTGTTCAGACGCAATTCCCATGTCCGTCTGTTGATCAAGTATTACGGTGTAATAGTATTGGATCGAGCCAACGCCGAGGTCATTAACCGCCATGGCATCGACATTACCCCCCCACTCGAATCCCTGATTAACGAAATTGAGATTGGTGAGACAATGGTCTACAAGGAACAATACCTGCGGACATTGCACGAACTGCAGAATAAATACCAGACCTATTACGATGGAGCCGCGGCTTACCGCCAGGATGTTTTATAATAACAACCAATCCGTGCTGAAGATAAGCACACCCTAATAATTACTAGGCAACCGCGCCAGAAGCTTAACCGGCCATCAAGCAACCTCCCCCTTGCGCACTGCAATAAAATGATTATTTTGGTTACTTGCAATTGGGACAATCTATATCAAATCACACCAAACAATGTACCGTTTACGGAGGAGCAGCAGAATGATCAACAATTTCCAAGAGCAAAGGGCCTACCCCGCCAGCCAGACATCTTCCCAGGCCTCAACTATCTTTCTGGCCAAGGTTTTTAACTGGATGGCTATCGGCTTGGGCATTACCGCCATCGTCGCTTTTCTGATGGCCAATTCGGCCAGCGCCCAAAACCTGATCTTCGGCAACAAGATGTTGTTTTACGGCCTGATCTTTGGCGAACTTGGCATGGTTATTTATTTATCCGCCCGCATCAATCAGATGTCGGCCACTCGGGCCACAACCTTGTTCATTCTCTACTCAGCCCTCAATGGCGCCACCCTATCAGTAATTCTGCTGCTTTACACCGCCACCTCGGTCGCCAGCGCCTTTGTTGTTGCCGCCGGGATGTTCGGGGCCATGGCCATCTACGGCACCGTCACCAAAAAAGACTTAACCAGCATGGGTTCATTCATGTTCATGGGCCTGGTGGGTATGATCATTGCCTCGGTGGTAAATATATTCATGGGTAGCGCCTTGATCTCCTGGGTGGTTTCCGCAATCGGCGTCGTGGTTTTTACCGGTCTGACTGCCTACGATGTGCAGAAAATTTCCCAATACGGTGCCAGCGGCATAATGAACGGTGGCGAGACAGCCATCAAGAAGGGCGCAATCATGGGAGCCCTGACCCTCTATCTGGATTTCATTAATCTGTTCCTTAGTCTGTTACGTCTAATGGGGGATCGACGCTGAACGACCCCTGCCAAATAATGGTTAACGAAGGCCGGCCACTTGGTCGGCTTTTTCGGTAAAGACCAAACAACATCGCGAGAATAGATAATTATTCCCTTCATTAACCCATAGATCTCTGGTAAATTCAGCATATTACAGTTTTACTGTTGTCACCTAATTCCATGTCCTTCAGCAACTAGGCTTACCATCCTCCAAGAACGTTGCCTTAACAACCTAGTGTAAAGCATGCCAATGCAACCATCGAACTGGATAACAACAACTCTCTTTGTTTGCCTGGCACCAATAATCCTCTCCCAGCCATCTCTTGCCAGTGAAACTGAAACCAACCCCGAATACCGCGAGAACAACCTGACCTTGTGGCGGGAGCCATTAACTAATCAAGAGTTCGTCTGGCTCCAAAGCGGCTGCTTTCAGATGGGACAGTCTTCGCAAGAAAAACAGAAACTCAAAAAAGACGCGGGCGAATTAAAATACCGGGATTTCTATGGTGACGAAACCCCTCAACATAAAGTATGTCTGGATGGATTTTGGCTGGCCCGCCAAGAAGTCAGCCAACTACAGTGGAGCAATCTAATGGCCACCAAGCCCTTCCCTCCGGGCAGGCCGGATAATCACCCGGCAACCAATATCTCCTGGCTGATGGCTGTGGACTTTATTATCGTTTTAAACGGCATATCCAGTGAAAGTTTCCGCCTGCCAAGCGAAGCGGAAATGGAATATGGAACCAGGGCAGGAACCAGCACCCCATTCCATACCGGGAAAACGATCTCGACCGACCAGGCAAATTACAATGGCGTCTATACGTACGACACCGGTGAAAGAGGCGCCTATCTTGAGCAGACAGCGCCGACCAGAAGCTACCCCGCCAACCAGTTTGGTTTATTTGACATGCATGGCAATGTCTGGGAATGGTGTGCGGACTGGTACGACAAGGACTATTACCAGCACAGTCCCACCGACCAGCCCAAGGGGCCGATAACCGGCAAGAAAAAAGTCATGCGGGGCGGTTCATGGTTCACCGCCCCGCGCAGTATTCGCTCAGCCAACCGGCGCGGCATCGAACCGGATGTTGCCCTGGAAGATTCAGGGTTCAGACTGGTGGTCAACAGGCCCCCTCCCAGGAAGGTAGAAGCCGCCTCAAGTCCCATCTTTAATCCTGATTTTTAAAACCAGCTAACCTGGCATACTTTTTATATAATGGCCAACAAGATCAAAATACTGTTCCTCTGCACCGGTAACTCATGTCGCAGCCAGATGGCGGAAGGCTGGGCGAAATATTTGCACCCAGCTTCGCTTGAGCCCTTTTCCGCCGGCATAGAAACACATGGCCTTAACCCCTTGGCAATAAAGGTCATGGCCGAAGTAGGCATTGATATTTCCAGCCAGAAATCCAAGTTAACTACAGAACTAACCGGAATCAACTTCGACTATATCGTAGCCGTCTGTGATCAGGCCGCCAAATCCTGCCCTCTATTCCCCGGCCCAGGTAAAATTGTCCGAAAAATCTTCCCAGACCCACCGAAAATGGCCGCCGCAGAAACCACCGAAAAAGAAAAACTTGAATGTTATAGAAAAGTAAGAGATGAGATCAAAGATTTCGTGAAAGGATTTCCCGACAATCTCTTAACCCCATGAAACCATCAACGATGGCGGGCAAACTAGCTGACAAACCGGCGGCCAAAACAAGTTAAAGACATCCTAACTCAAACACAGGTGCACCACATGAGCCATAGCAACTCATTACGACAGTGAATTGACGATCCGGGCCGCAGCAAGGCCAATGTCACCAATTGCATCAACATCTTGAGGACAGACCGCGACCAGAACATACCCCTCCTCAAGGATCGAGAAACGATGCAAGACCAACTTGTCTTCCCCGTTAATATCCATTATCAGGTTATTGACATCGGGCATCTCTATTATGCCCCCGGCTTTAACGAGTGCCTCACCGAGGAGAGAACTGCACGTCGCCAATACATCAACCCCGATAGGACTGCGGTAATCTGCCAGAGGGAAACCCATCTCATCGGCCACCACCGCCCCATAAAACCCGCCCCCCTCACACAGTTCCTGTAAAGCATCCTTGATGTCATCCCGATGTTGCAATTCAGCTCTGGCGGACTCTTCATCCTGAGATTCTGCCATCGAGGTAAAATCAGAGTCATCACCAACCAACAAGTCACCGACAAACTGGTGTTTTCTTGTATCAACCTCAACCGCCAAAGTCATAAAGTCTCTGGCCACCCGGTGGCCAGCCGTCAATTTTTCAAGGGGCAGGGCTTTGATACTGGCAACTTCAAATACTTCAGCAAAGGGAATACTGGTATCAAAAAACAACTTGGTCGGCAATCTCGATTTCAACTGTTTGACAATCTTATTCTCAATCACGCTTGAGCTGTCCACCATGTTGAACAAAATCCCCTCAATCTTGAGCTCAGGATTAAAATTCTTCCTGATCCAGATATAAAGATTGAGAAGCTTGGCCAAGGTGATAACGGTACCAGCCCGGCAATTTAGAACCTGAATAAAACTATCACTTATCGAAAACAGCTCGCGCGTCACAACACCGACACCAACCGGGGCATCGTAAAGCACGAAATCATAAGCACTTAAGTCGCCCGCAAACAACGGCCCCAATTTTCTTGCTGCCGCCTGCTCTTCAAAAAACACAATATCTTCCGGCTCGGTTATGCCAGTACCGATAACCGCCAGATCATCACCGTCTAACGGCACGGTAACTTCGGCAAGGGTCTGCTCCCCCCTCAGGACTTGGACCAGCCCTTTGTTGTTCAAAGTTTTAAGCCTGCAGGCTGTGGCCACCCCGCCCTGGGGATCACTATCAACTATCAAGACACTTTTACCTAGACGCCTGAGCGAATAAGCCAGGTTGATAGTTACAGCGGTTTTTCCCACCCCGCCTTTCTGACTGGCAATGGTAATCTTTCTCGTCATAGAACGCACCTGGCTACCCGCAAGCAGGAAAATCCACTTAGGAACCAAAGCGATCGCAACCTTAATTCACGGCTACGATCCAAGTTATATAAAAAAAGCCGGACAGTCCGGCTCTCTTATATAACATAGCCAAGATCTTAATCAACCACCTTCACATAATAGCAACACATGTGGTTATCCAGAACCTTGTCGACAACATCCTGGGTGATCCCGGTTTCAACCAGCCATTTCTCGGCAAAACCCTTCTTGCCGGAACCGGCCTTGCATCCAAGCTGATAGACCTTGATTTTTTTACCACCAATCTTTATCCTTTCAGCAATTGCGCTACGCATGGGTTGATGCACCGAACAGAATGGACTGACACCAGCGCCTTCACCAACCCGGAAGGTGTCAGTCACCTTGCTTGGTTTATTAAATTCCTCGGTGAAATCGGCATAACCATCGGGAAGTTTTTCAAAAACCTCAGTGTAATTTCCTATCGAAGGCGCAAATGGACAATTTTCCAGACCAAAAACGAACTCACCCTGATGGGTGGCCTTGCCCTCCACCTGAGTAATGGGATTTGTTGAATTTTCGATGGCTGCCAAAAACTCGTCAAAAGAAGGGTAGTCAACTTCACTAATCTTCTCAGCAGTGCTTATTGCATTCCTGATCAAGGTACCTTTGGCGGCAGC
Organism: Thermodesulfobacteriota bacterium; assembly: GCA_039714535.1. Classification (GTDB taxonomy): domain Bacteria; phylum Desulfobacterota; class Desulfobulbia; order Desulfobulbales; family JAGXFP01; genus JAGXFP01. Next base: position 46,758 of record JBDLJC010000013.1, read on the forward strand.
AGCGCCACTCATGGTAATCATGACCTTGATCATATCCAAAAAACTAATATGTGCTATATCCAGCACTTTTCCTTCAGACATTATATAAAACCTCCAGAGTTACTTAATGTATTATTATGAAAAAATTATATTGCGGCACTATCAACAATTTCGGAGGTATGTTTCTTGATCTTCAACCTGATCATACCCAGATTGGCGTCCTTTTCCGCAACAACAACCAGGAATGCATCTGTCCCAATCGGCGACAACATAACCGGTCCATCGTTATACTCAATCATACTCATGCTCAAAGCGCCTTTGCCAAGCTGGGTTCCCATAGATTCCGAGGCGCCAAAGCCACTGGAGGCTATAGCGCCAATCATCTCGGTATCAATCCCGGAAATGGCAATACTATCCAGCAAAAAGCCGTCCCTACCTACCAGACAAGCGGTGTTCACCCCTGGTATATTGGTAAACTCAGTCAAAACTTCTTTTAAATCAGCCATATCATCCTCCTTTTTGGCATTATCTTCCTCGACCTCAACTATACTATCTTCATTACCAGAATTTTCTCCACCATCTCCAGAGCCACTTTTCTCATCCGAGCGCCGCATTCCTTCGATCAACAGCGCCTCAACCGGGGCAGCGATTGTGTGCTCCGGCATATTTGTGACATTGATGCTGTCAAGCAGTCCGCCGGTAAACTCCATTATCTGATAAAAGGCCTCTTCACCTTCAAGATCGTCACAAATGGCATGGACGACCTGGCCATTTTCAAAATATATTATGCCCTGCCGATCTCCATCCTTGACCCTGAGGGCGGAATTAACCCCGGAAAGCGCCTTGATCTGGATCACATCGGTCAGGCCAACTCCGGCAACAGTGCCCCTGAACATGTTGTCTTCCTTGATAGCAAGGGTCACCATTTCACGCAGATCGTTGATATCAAAAGGTTTTTCAAGAAAATGCAGACTGCCCTTCAGAATAGCTTCCTTTTTATATTCATTGGAAGGAAACGCGGTCATAACTATGACAGAGGTATAGGGATAACGGTTTTTAATTTCGATAAGAAGGTCCAGGCCACTGATTCCCGGCATCTTGATATCGGTAATCACCAAATCGATCTTTTCGGAGTTACTCAGGATTTCCAGAGCTTCTTCGCCTGAAGAGGCGGCAGATATATCAACCTGAAGAGACTCATTGCAGAGATTATTCTGCAGTGACCACAATATGTCTTCTTCATCGTCAACAATCAGGACTTTTTTAAGTTGCTCTTTTCCACTCACTTGTTTCACCGCCTGCTGATTTTTTTTCACATAAGCCGGTAATCGGCCTAACAATTGCGACCAGCCCTAACAAAGATAGTTGCATCATTTTAGAGATATTAGTCTTCAACAAGCGTGCCAATTATTATTAAGCCAGAAGGAGATGACCTTTATCAACGCAATAACAATAGGTTGTGAAAGCAAGGGATAGGGAGAGGAAAATAATATCGGGTAAGACTCTAGAGACAGACTGAATAGTTTTTGACCAGGTGGCCAGAAAACGTTCAATCCTTTAATTTCTCTCTGAGGGTAGTGCGAGAGATATCAAGGATCCGGGCAGCCTCTGACTTGTTATTACCAGTTTGGAGCAGGACCTTTTTAATATACTGGCTTTCCATTTGGCGTAGCGTAACCAGCTTATCATCCGCAACATTTCTATCTTCGGCATGGCTGAGATCAAGACCGATCGGCGTGGCCCATTCCCGCTGACAATAGATCACGGTTCGTTCAATAATATTTTTAAGCTCCCGGATATTGCCAGGCCAAGCGTAGTCACGGAGGAGCTGATCTGCCTGGGGGGAGAACCCTTTGATATCCTTCTTCATTTCCCTGGCAAAGTGGCGCAGGAAATGATCTGCCAGAAGTATGACATCCCCTCCTCTTTCCCGTAGAGGCGGGATCATCAGACTGATAACGTTAAGTCGGTAGAAAAGATCCTCCCGGAATCGGCCCTGCCTGACTTCCTCGGCAATATCGGCATTGGTAGCCGCCACAATCCTGACGTTCACCTGGATATCCTTGACCCCCCCAACTCTCCTGAAGGTCGACTCCTCAACAACCCGCAAAAGTTTAGGCTGAAGTTCAAGGGGCAAATTACCTATCTCGTCGAGGAAGAGTACGCCACCATCGGCAATCTCCACCAAGCCCTTTCTAGTTTCACGGGCATCGGTGAAGGCCCCTTTTTCGTTGCCGAACAATTCCGCTTCGATGATATTGGCCGAGAGAGTTCCACAGTCAACCTTGGCAAAAACCCCACCCTCAGCGCCAGCCAGCCGATGTATTGCCCGGGCAACCATTTCCTTGCCGGTTCCGGTTTCCCCGGTGATAAGCACCGGCACCTTAACCTTGGCAGCGGTTTGGATATCATCCTTCAACTGGATCATGCTGCGGCTGTTGCCCATAAGATTCAGAGAGGCGCTCTTCTCTCTTGAAGAAAGGGTCTCCTGCCGGGCGGAGAGACTCCCGACCATCAGCCGGTTGAGAACATGTCTGAATTCAACCACATCAAAGGGTTTGAGAATATAATCAACTGCTCCTGATTTCAGGGAATTAACTGCTGACCTGGCATCATCATTACCGGTAAGCATAACAATTTCAACATCAGGGGCGATATCATGGATGACACTTATCAGCTCGATGCCGTTAGCATCCGGCAACCCGATATCAAGAAAAACCAAATCGATCAACTGGCATTCCAGCAGTTGCAGGCCTGCCGCACCGTTCTCCGCTGCAAAGGGCTTATATCCCGCCCCCTTAACCAGATCGCAAAGCGATAACCGCAAATCCTCGGAATCCTCTATAATCAGTACTTTTCCCATAGATCAATCAACACTGAAGAAGAGAGTAAAGATGGTTCCCTCACCCTTGTAGCTTTCAACTTTAATACTGGCATTATTCTCTTTAAGTATCCTGAAAACTATCGCCATCCCCAGCCCGGTGCCATTATGTTTGGTAGTAAAAAATGGTTCGAAGACCCTCTCAACCATCTCTGCCGACATCCCGCAACCACTGTCCTTGAAATAAACAACGACATAATTGCTGTTTTTGTCCAACCACAGGGACTGTTCATAATCAAACTTATCACTGTTGTTTTCTATATATTCAGCCCAGAGGAGCATTGTACCATTCTGCTTGATCGCGTCTATGGCGTTTAGCATCAGATTCAGAAAAACCTGCTGAATCTGGTTGGAATCGACCATAATATCAGGTAGTTGTTCCCCATACTCCTCCTTAAAAGAAATACCGCACTTCATCATCTTATTTTGCATAAATGGCCTGATCTCATCGACGATACTAACCAGAGAGACTTTTTCTTTTTTGGGCTTGGGAGGTCTGGCATAGGTAAAAAAATCGGTCAGCAGAACGTTCAACCTCTCAACCTGCCTGATGATCCGGCCTATATACTCTTTCTTGCTGTCTTGTTCCTCAAGCTGCTCCTCGATGATCTGGGCCATGGTCATTATGCCGGCCAGGGGATTCCTGACCTCGTGAGCAACCGCTGAAGCAATCTCGGCAATGGTGCTGAAGCGGTTCATCTTCTCCATTTCCGACTGAATATTTTTGTAGGAAGTGATATCGCTGAAATTCAGAATAATGCCCTGCTCTAACTCCGCATCATCGCCTCTGGGCACAGCCACATATTCGAATACCCTCTGTCTGCCATCAGTCGGTTCTATCAATATTTCACTACGCCCCAGCTCATTCGCTGATTTTGCGATGGTCAAAAGATCTGCGGCCTCTTCACCAAATATTTCAGGCAATTTTTTGCCGTCAATCGCCCCGTCATAAATCGGGCTGATAAATTGTCGGGCCGCCGGGTTGCTTTTTTCTACTCGACCGCTCTTGTCAAGAATGAGAAGGCCGCTGGCCAAATTAAAGATAATTGATTCGTTGAAACTTTTTTCGCTGTCAAGGTCATTGATCGTCACCTTCAGGCCTTCAACCAGATCTTCCAACTGCGACTCCATTTTTTGCCGCGCTATAATACCGCCGACAACATTGGCAATAGCCTTCAGGGTATCTATCTCCAAGGCAGTAGCCCGATGCCCCTCTTCTATATACAAGGCGATAACACCCTGAACCGCATCATTAATTAGGATTGGCACGCAGTAGTGGCCATGGGGTTTCATCTTCTCAAAAATGAAATCGTGGGATTCATCAATACATTCAACAAATTGAATTTCGCCCTCCGCAGCGGCCCTGCCGCAGTGGCATTTGCCGAAAGGCACTTGGCAACAGGTCGCGATCTGTTGCTCCGAAAAACCCCTCTGGACCTTCAGTTCCAAAACACCTGGCTTATCACCGGTTAGGTGGATTGCCCCGCTGGGCAGAAGCTTGATGGTGGGAATGGAGAGGATCAGATCAAGAATGAGTTCCAATTGTTTGTCAAACGGGGTTTTTTGCAAACAAACATTGAGAATGGAATTAATTACACCCTGTTTCTGGTAGGCATTAAGTAGTTCACTTTCCCGCTGCCATCGATTTGAAACATCCCTGGCAAAAACTGCATAAATGGAATTATCACCGGAACTGATCTTTGAGAAATTAAACTCAAAAGGAACAACTACACCGTCACGACGTGTAAAAGTTACGACGGTATCCTTCTGGGGTTCCTGCTCTAAATGCGAGAAAAAAGTCCCACTATTTCCACTATTCAGAATGACAACATCATCCAGATGTTTGCCGACCGCCTCGTCACTGGTCCAACCGAAAACAGACTCTGCGGTGTTATTCCAAGCAGAGACAACACCCGTTCTTTCAACGGAGATAATTGCTACCGAAGCGTTCTCAATGATAAGTTTACTTTCCATTTCCCCACCTAAAAAACCATCAGGACAACAAAGAAATACCACACTGTAGCACAATCTCACATATTCACAGCATGGCTACATACTGTCAAGTATAAATAAATCTTAGAGTCATGCTAATCAAGCAACTATGAGTGGAGCAGAGCCAGCTTCAGAACCACATCTACACAAGAGGCTACAGGAGTTGGGCAAGGAGAGCATGAATATGACCATTGGTGGCCAAAACTTCCGGAACATAAGGGGTCCAACGCCCACTTCTAAAGTCAGTAACACAGCCCCCGGCTTCTTTAACCAACAGCTGCCCGGCTGCGGTATCCCAAGGTTTAAGATTAGTTTCCCAGAAACCATCCAGCCGCCCGCAGGCAACATAGGCAAGATCCAAGGCCGCCGCTCCGGCCCGGCGGACATCCCTGACAGCCGGCAACACGCGGTGCAATTGGGACATTATCTGTTCAAGGTTACCCTGGATATCATAGGGGAAGCCGGTGGCCACCAGACTCTCTATCAGAGAATCACTTCCTGAAACATTAATCCGGTGGCCGTTCAGCCAAGCCCCTCCTCCCTGCCAGACGGAGAACAGCTCGTCTAAGATGGGGCAATAGACAACTCCAGCTTGAGTAACTTGATCAACGCTGTAGGCGATGGAGACGCAGAAGTAAGGAAAACCATGGGCAAAGTTAGTGGTACCGTCCAAAGGGTCGACAATCCAGACCGGGCCTGCTGGGATGTTTTCATAATTAGAATTCGATTCCTCCGCCAAAACATTGCTCCCGGGAAACCGTTGCGCCAATATTGCCAGAATAGCCTTTTCAGAGGCAATATCTGCCTCAGTCACCAGGTCAATGGCCCCTTTGAGCCTGATCTGGTGGGGGTTGTCATACATATCCCGAATGATCCCACCGGCTTCTAGCGCTGCGGTGGTTGCAGCTCTTAGCAACAGGGCAAGATCATGATCACACCCTTCCAGACATTTTTCTATTCTCTCCATTCCATCACCTTTGGCGTAATGACGTTGCACTTTGCCAAGTGGGGTTTGCCCGCAACCGACTACCCATCAACTATCACAGGAACTACATTTAGCCCCAACTTCTCGTTATTTTTATTAAATCTTATCGCACCGCACAACCGGATATTTTTCGCTGTTCTTGACGATCTTATCATGGGCGGCCAGGACAGGATCAAGGCCAAGCTTGTCGGCCAGATTAACGAGATAGATAAGAACATCACCTATCTCATCTTTAACCTTCAGCAATTTTTCTTTCGAGATATTCCGACTTTCCTCTTCGGACAGCCACTGGAAATGTTCCGCCAATTCTGCGACCTCAACCACCAGGGCCATTGCAAGATTTTTGGGGGAATGGAATTTATCCCAGCCCCTCTCTTCTCTGAACAGCTGAACCTTCTTTAATAACTCATCCATCTGGTTGCCCCATCCTGATCACCGTAAAGACGGTCAGGTTCATCTCAGGTCTGCAGGTAAATCAAGCAACCGGCAGGCGCCTAATGAATCTTAATACATCTCGTATTTAGCCAGAACTCCATCAAGCCCGCCATTTCTAAGCGATAATCTCTGTGACGTTTTAAGGCCGATCATCTTCAGCATCTCCCGTTTGCCGTAATACAGGTAAACCTCGGAGCCCCGGCATTTATGTTTCAGAAAACTACCGAACTCCTTCAAAAGCCCGGCGGTTTTTTCTTTGTCCCCAATCCTGATCCCATAGGGGGGATTACAGACAATGGTCGAATTTTCGATCGGATCACCATCCACAAACGAGCACCGCTTTACAACCACATCTGTGCCGTTCGGCAGTAAATTCAGGTTGGAACGGGCGGCGGTCGCCGCCTCTTTTGATATATCTGAGCCACGGATCAACCCCTCCGGCAGATCTGTGATATCACGATCAATCTTGCGCCGGAGATCCTGCCATTTCTGCCGATCAAAATCAGGCATGCTCTCAAAGCCAAACCTCTTGCGCAGGTATCCGGCCGGCACCCGGCACGAACTCATCAAAGCTTCACAGAGCAAGGTCCCGGAGCCACACATCGGGTCAACCAGCGGCCGCTTACCATCCCAGCCGCTGAGCCGAATAATTGCCGCCGCCAAGGTTTCCTGCATAGGCGCCGCCACCGCATTTTGCCGATAGCCCCGCCGATGCAAGGCCCCGCCGGAACCATCTATACTGATCACCGCCCGGTTATTGTCTATATGCAGATTGAGCAATAGATCAGGATTCTGCCGGTCAACATCCGGGCGGCTGCCAAATTTGTCGCGAAAATGGTCGACTATCGCATCTTTCAAACACAGGGCGGCATATTGCGAATGTTTGATTTTGCTGTTGGCCACCGTCGCCGATATTGCAAAGCTCCCGGTTTTGTTGAGCAAGATCTCCCACGGCAGGGTGCGGGCCGTCTTGTAAAGATACTTGGGACTGTGGCAATCAAAGGAGAGCAGTGGCGCCAATATCCTGCTGCAGAGCCGGGACTGATAAACAATCCCGTAAAGGACATCGGGAGCGGCACTGAAATGGATGCCCCGATAAACCGGCTCCGCATCAAGAGCTCCTAATGAGGTCAACTCCTCGGCCCCTTCCTTCTCCAGACCTTCGGCAATCGTGGCAAAAAAACGATTATGCTTCTGGTAGGCAAATACTTGATCATGCAGTTCTGATCTTTTCACAATTTCAATCTCTCTAATTTACAAAGAAAGGCAATAAACCTTTTTCCTTCATTTTCTATTGTAGGCAACTAGGCCAATAACAATTTCAGGTTGAATTATCTGCAACCACAATTATTTTCCAGCCTCTTTGGTCTACCCAAGCAGCATCAAGGGCCACCCTCCGACATCCAACGCCAAACCGGGATTATGTGGCAAATGTTTCAAGCAGCTCGCACGTACCTTGCCAAGGTTCAAACTTTAAAATTTATCAAAAAATTACTGGGCATTGTGGTTGTAGAAATTAGACATTGCTCTCATCAACTTCTAGCAGGATAGGGAAACTGTAGTACCAATATATGAAACCTAAAAGCAGGAAAGGAGACTCTCCCTACAATATCTCCGTGATTTGTGAAAGCACATCCTCTTTTAAATAGCAAAAAGATTGAGGTGGTCGAAAATTACTCCCAAAAAGATCTTTAGGATCCAGACCACTTTCAAGTTGTTTTATGTTTGTAAGTTCTATAGCTACGGGGTTTTTGCTATCAGCAAGGTAAGAGAACAGCTTTCTCCGACTAATCCCACCGCCCTTTTCCATTGCCAAACTCCAGAGCCTGGCCCGGGTGCCACTATATACTTCTTTAATTTCTGCTACAGCCACAATTCTCTGGATTGGTGACGTGGCATAAATCACCATGTATTTAACAGGCCTCACAACCCAACTTCGCCTAAACTCCAGCCTCTTTTCCCCGGACAGGATCTTCTCCGTATAGCCAGGATGAATTGAAATAAGAACTGCTTTATCTTCCATTCTCTAACACCATCTCAAAAGCTCTATCTGTTATCCCAGTAATACTTTGTGGCCGATCTTTAAGAACTCCATGATCGACTAGCCAACCACGTGACAAAGGGCTCCGAAGATGTCCAACCAAACGAAACAACATAACTCTGGTTGGTTTCTTTGCCTTCTCTCTAATCTCATCCATTGAATATACTGTTCGACGTTTGACCCGACGAGCTATAATATCGGCGTCCTCAATTGTTTCGTAACTCTCAACAATGCCAATACTGGTCAAACACTGCTCATCTGCCGACCGATATATCAGCACTATATCTCCAGGGTTAATAAGCTTCGTTTGAGAATGACACAGATATGCTAGTTTGATAGCGTTCCCAACGTCACTGGTTCGTGGGAAAAGTCTCTGCTGCGGGTCATCGGGAGAAACATAATCCGGAAAAAGAATTTTATGGAACCTAGGTTGAATTGGTATTACAAACTTTCTAATAGCATGGTCAAAGCGATAATGAGGGAAGAAATCTCTCATATATCTGAAGGGATCCTCTTCAAGATCAGGTGGTGACTGAGGATGTCTTTTAAGATAAACCGCATCTCTCCCCCCAGAACCAGGGTGAGTACCTACGTGATGAAATCCGAAGTCTTCAAGCATATCAAAAAGAAACCGTTGCTCGTCCTCATCGCCATGGATAAATATATTTTCCAATCTATTTGCAGTTGCATAGCGAAAAGCCGCCTTCAGAAACAACTCTCCAATTTTTCTACCCCGAACTCCCTGGCCAACTTTAAAGGTACTCAGTTTTAGAGCAGGGCCTTCAAGTCTTAATCCTTCTTCGGTTATTGTCTCGTTGTCCTGTTGTACATAAATGCAGATGGCACCGATTACTTCGGGCTGTTCCCAAGCAACCCAAGCCTTATTATTCTCGCGAGCCTTTCTTTTAAACCATTTATCAAATGGTGGGTAGTCATCCCGCAGGCTATTAAAAAAATTACCATTTAGATAGGGGGTAAGTGTGTATAAAAAGACATCCTCGATATTAGGTAACTGGATAGAGGTCTTATCATACAACCTACGTAACCAGTCCTCAACCGTCTGAATTGTATAAACATCCTGCGATAGCCCGAGTTCCCTGGCTTTTTTGTGCATGCCCTGATCTTCAGTGACCAACGCATGCACAGCATCACACTCAAGGGCATACAAGATTTCGTTGTCAACAGCGTCATTCGGGGATGTCTCTGGAGTATTCCTAGGACATCTCGGAGGGTTTTCCAATCGGGAGTATTGTTGAAGTCGCTCTAGGGTTTGCTGCTGTCGCTGGATATTTGTGTCACGTTGTATATCAGACTCAGAAGATGGGTGATATACAAGCTGGTGACTGTTCTCATTAGCTAGACGAACAAAATTGGCTAGATTATGCACCAAAGGAAGCTGAGAATCTTCCAACGGAATAAGGATGTTAGTATCAAGTAGAAAGCGCATATCCAATAAAGGTAGCTATTGACTTACGTATAAGAAACAATCTAATTCTTGCTATCTGTCTTATTAGGAACAGAAAGTTGCTTGGTTGAAAGATTAGAACCTTTTGCAGCTGCACCAGTATTATCATGCATATCCATTGATTCTTTCGCTAACGATTTGTTTGTTAATTCTGAATAGATGAAATTTGTAATAAGACCTGCGAAGACACTGAACAGCAACAAAAACGCGACATATTTAACGATCGTCAATAGATTTTTGTCTCTAAAGTTTGTTTTCAAAAAAACATTGAAATCTTCTATCTTGCTGTCAATGTTTGATTTCTTTTTCCAGTGGTATGCTATAAATGTTTCTTCAGTAGAAATATTCTGCAAATTATGTGTTGCACAGATATATTCCTTCCAAATCCCATCCTCCAATTTCCTTACTGAATGGAACGGCTGATGAGATAAAATATAGTTTTCACAATAACTACAGATATAGAAGAAATGGATCTTGCCAACATCAAACACTCGATGTTCCGACATCTCTTCTAGCAACTTGTTGGGCAAATGCCTTGCTGAATTAATACGAAAATCTAATATTTCATTTTTACTAAAAGCACTACTAAGTATGGATGAAACATCTTTCTCAATACGACTAAAATGGGCAAGACCTAAACCTGTTATCCTAAACCGAAGATATGTTTTATCTTGCCGAATATTTTTTTGGGGCATTGAAAGGACAATAACAGTGCCACCATGCTTTTTTTCAAGAGAAAAATTCGTCTCATTCATCGCATAAATATTAAAGACTTCTTGGCCAGAATGGTCATTTACCCTGTAATAATCAGACATAGCAGATGATGTGATTCGATAATCTTCATTGAAAATTGCCGTTAACAACTTGACTGGACTTGCAGCTATTACTCTACCTAGGTCTTTTATATTTTCTTCGTCGATAGCGAAGGGGATAAATATATATATATTTTCTATTTCCAACGCATCTGGCAAATTCAAACCTATATCCAAAAAGCGGCTGTCTCTTGCCTTAGATGGTAACTTCCAAAAATTAATATGGAGGTGTATATTCTTTCCACTACCTCCTTCATACCAAATAGCAAGACTATTCATATAGTTACCCTTTACGAATTAATATTTCGGAAATCACATTAACCGGAAAATGAAAGACACCCAAGAGTTTATGCTTTCCCCGGGTAATATCGTGTCACCTCTTGAGAATTAGGTCTTTATTTGTATATCCCAATAGCGTACCTAACGGAAATTTCTCTATAAACTACCGCATAAAACTAAATAATTATGATAAAATAGCAAAAAGAATCTATCAAATACCTTGTCTGTAATAAATAATGCGGGGGTGTTTAAGCTTGACCACCATGACCATAAACTTCTTAATCATAAAAACCTCTGACATGCAGAAACCATGGGCACTATAAGACAGGACCTGATTGATCTTCTAAAGGAAAGAGCACTTGATGCCAAAGATATATCCAGACTCCTCTCCATAAGGGAAAAAGAGGTTTACAGCCACCTCGAACACATTTCTCGCAGCATCTCCACCTCTGGCCACCGACTCGTGGTCATCCCTTGCCAGTGTCTGGCATGCGGATACACCTTTAAGGACCGCAAAAAGCTCCACCGGCCAGGTAAATGCCCCAAGTGCAAAAAGACCAGGATCAAGCCGGCATCATATACCATTAGGTAATAGTACTCACCCCCGCCCCATGCCCCTGAGTACGATCTCCCTGATCTCATCCTCTTGCGCTTCGACGCTTTCCAGTAACTTGAACTGAACCATCGCCCGGTGCAGATTCTGGCCGGGCCGAGTCGTTTTAAAATAAACATCCCCGGTAATATAGTCAGAAAAAAAGCGCAGTCCCAGTTCAAAGGTTATCAGTCTGACCGCCGGGAAAATATACTCAAGGTCTTTTTCTGTCAATAGCGGAGCCATTTCTCTGGAATATCCTTGCAAAACCTCCCGGCAGGCTCCGAGATCAAAATCCACTTCTTGAACGAAACCACTGGCGCCGGCAGAGTTGCAGGATGACCGCAGACAGTCACCAATGTCATAATGCAGAAGTCCCGGTTTTACCGTATCCAGATCAATCAGGGCTACAGCCTTCCCGGTCTGCTGATCGAACAGGATATTATCCAGCTTCGGATCACCATGAATCACCTGGCATCGAATAAAATTCTTTCTTGCAGCCTCTTCCAGCACATCGACAAGACCGCGTCTACCGGAGATAATCTCAAGGCAATATCTTTCGGCAGATGAACTGACCTCTCTGGCAGGATTTTCCATCAGCCGATCATACTGCGCCAGATATACTGGCGTAACATGAAAACCGGGCAGGGTATCCACAAGGCTGGCAGGCACCAGATTACTAGTAATCCTATGAAAAAGGCCAAGCGCCCGCCCCACTTCCCGAGCCTGCTCCGGGCTGGAAATTCTTTCACAGTTAACCGCATCTTTTATATAATTGATAATCCGCCAGTAGTTCCCCTCCCGATCGACCACATAATCTTTTCCGTCTATAGTTGAAAGGAGCCGGATGGTTTCAAGTCCGCCGGCGTTCCGGTCACCACCGTATCGGTGAAAGTGTTCGGCCAAGGTCCGCAAATTAGCCATTATCCCTTCCGGTTCATCGAAAACCTGGTGGTTTATTTTCTGGAGCACATATTGGCCTGCGCGTCCTCCCCCTCCAATACTGAGCAGGAAAGAGTCGTTGATATGTCCCTTGCCAAGGAGCTCAATACCAACCCCAACCAGATCATCTCTAGAGAAAAATGCCTCGACAATATTCCGGGCTCCCTGGATTTTTTCTTCATTACCTGGCATATGGACCTTTCCTCAATTCTTAACCAGCAGCCATTCCTCAGAGATTTTTGCCGATCTCGAGCTCAGCAAATTGCCTCTTATCGGCCACAAGAAGGCCAAGATATTTTTCTTCTTCACCGACAAAATCCAGTTGGGGAATATTTATTATATCAAAATCATAACGCCCCTCAATCTGCCATGCTGCGAATTCGTCCTCCAGGCGAAGATCGAGAACAAACTCGACTTCGCCCCGGTCGAGCCGGTCCTTAAAATCCTCTAAAGACAGCTCAAACTCACAACCCATCCAGATACTCCCTGCTTGAATTTGCTTGCCCCGACGGCAAATCATTTGGCCGGCCAAACGATTTCTTACCAGCCGGTAACCGGCAACTAATGAATTGACTAATGCAACTCCAGATTTTACCATGAATGGAGCTCGGAAACGATAAACAAAAAGCAGGGGGTGTATAAATGAAAAAAGTTATGTTTCTTTTTCTGCTGGTCTCTACCCTGGCAATGAACCCTAGCCCGGCCTTGGCCCTGATCGCCGGTGCCGACATCTTCGGCCTCGACTTCCGCTTCAACAACCCCGGAGCCCGGGCCAACGCCATGGGCGGCGCCTTCATCGGCCTGGCCGACGACGCCACCACCGCTTATACCAACCCGGCCGGACTGACCATTCTGACCCAACCGGAGGTGTCCGTCGAATACAAGGGAGGAAACTACACCACCCGGACCATCGACGAAACAGGAACTAACGATTTTGACAAATCGGTCTCGGGCCTGTCTTTCCTCAGTTTCGCCTACCCAACCAAGAACACGGTAGTTGCAATATTCCGGCACCAGTTGCTAAACAACGAAAATGTATTTTCATGGTATCCAAAGAAAAAACACGGTATGTTTACCTACTTTTTCACCTTGGGCCTGAAGGGCGGTGCCGATTCTAACGGCGACAAGAAGGTGACCATGAATGAGATCAACGAATTCATCGGCGACAATGTTCCCTACATGACCAGAAAACTGCACGATGAGCGGCAACAGACCCCATCGGTAAAAAGCGCTGACATGAGCAGGGTTTTAGCGGAGTACAAATGACAAGAAACTTTCTGACAATCCCAGCGTTGCTGCTGATCACGGGCTTTTTCTGCGGCCAAGCAGCAGCAGCCACAACAGTGATAACCAGCGGCGAAGTATACCTGGCCAACCTCACCCCGGAAGAGGCCCAGGTGCTGGCGCTCAAAAGGGCCCGCTACAATGCCATTGAGCAGGTCTGCGGGGTTAGAGTCCAGGCTGAAACCCTGATCAAGGATTTCGTCTTGCAGGGCGATTTCATTCACCAGGTGGTATACGGACGGATCATCAACGAGAAGATTCTCAAATGGGAGCTGGAAGTTGACCAACCAAGTCCAATGAAGCCCCCCGGCCTCACATACAAGGTAACGTTGCAGGCTGAAGTCCAGCCGGAGAAAGGAGAACCAGATCCCTTTTACAAGGTCAAAGTCTGGTTAAACAAATCGGTTTTTGAGTCCGGCGAGGAAATGATTATTAATGTCAATTCCACCAAGAAAGGTTACATAACGGTGCTTAATTTCGCCGCCGATGGCACTGTCACCCTGCTTTATCCGAACATGCTGCGCCGCGACAACAGGGTTGAGCCAGGCCGTGATTATCAGATTCCTGCCCCCGAAGATCGGGGCGATCTGATGAAATTTCAGGTCGCCACCCTGCCGGGACACAAAAAAGACACCGAGTACATCAAGGTTATCTCTACCAGCGGCCCGATCAACCTCCTTGCCGAGGTTAAATCCCACGGCAATTACGGGGTTATGGATTCCACCAAATTTGCCGTCACGGAGATCGCCCGTTTAATGGCCTCGATTCCTCCCCAACACAGAGCGGAAGACACTGCCGTCTACCAGATTATCAACCCACGACTATGATGTCAGTGGTCTGAATTGCCATAATGCTAGCCCCCCCAGAAAGACTCGGCTTTGACCGACGCATGACAAAGGACGAGATCAACTCCCTGCCGATCAGGAGCTATGAAGGAAAGGTTGTGGTGGTCAAGACCAGGGAAGAGTTGGATATCGCTGTCAGAAAATTAGGCAAAGAAACCTTGCTTGGCTTCGATACCGAAACCCGGCCAAACTTCAAAAAGGGCCAGAACAACCTTCCCTCCCTTATTCAGCTGGCAGGAGAGAAAACCGTTTATATTTTCCAACTGCAGCATATAAAGTTTCCCGCCAACTTAAGAGAGATCCTTGCCGATAAGACAATCATCAAGACCGGCGTAGCAATTGACCATGACCTTCTGCAACTACAACGGTTCGAGCCGTTCATGGAGGGTGGTTTTGCCGGATTAGCGAGATTGGCCAAGAATGCCGGGATCAAGAACCATGGCCTGCGCGGGCTTGCCGCCGTCCTGCTGAACTTCCGGATTTCCAAAAGTGCCCAGCGTTCCAACTGGGGGAACGACACCCTCAGCAACAAACAGATAAACTACGCTGCCACCGATGCCTGGGTTGGTCGAGAGATTTTCCTGCGCCTGGAGGAGATGGGAGTTATTGATCCGGCTCTGCTGTTTGGTGATTAACAGACGAGATTTAAAGGTGAAGTATGAATCTTGGTTAATTAGCTGCTAACTAAAAAAAGCCCGGCAGGACAATCTTCCTGCCGGGCTTTCCCCATGCTATTTGGTGCCCAGCAATTCCACATCAAAAATCAGATCGGCATTGGGCGGAATAGACCGACCGGCGCCACGGGAGCCGTAACCAAGCTTGGCCGGAATATACAAGGTCCGTTTACCGCCGATCTTCATCCCGGCAACGCCCTCATCCCAACCCTTGATAACCCGGCCCGCGCCAAGGGGAAATGAAAATGCTCGCCTGCGATCAACCGAACTGTCAAACTTTTTGCCTTTCTTATCTCCATCATTCAACCAGCCGGTATAATGGACATCTACCCGATCTCCACGGACCGCTTCAGCCCCATCCCCAACCTTATGATCTTCATAGCGAAGACCCGAATCGGTAGTTACCATCGCCGCCATTCCATCTGTAGCGCCCATAAAAAGTCCCATAATGATTAAAAGCAGAATCCGTTTCAAAGCACACCTCTCTTATTGATTGTTGAACATATTTATCCACCACCGGAAAAGCCCGGACGGCCGCCAATGCACTCTCCTCTTCTATCATAGCAAACAAACATAATATAACTCACATGACCCACCGGTCAATACCACCCTGCGGAGAACCGAAATACCTGGGCCGATAAGCTCAAGCTGCTTTTACAATTGATATTTCTGAGTATAACCCCTGGGGGTTACCATCACGTCTTGCCACAGATAAGTCTGAGAATTACCAATAATTACAGTAGATTGCATACCGACTTCACAGCTAAGCAGATCCGCAAGGGTGGTTAATTCGATCTTTTCATTTTCACGAGTGGCGGCCGTAACGATCCCAACAGGTGTCTGCGGCCCCCTCTCGGCCATGATAATGCCCCTCGCCTTGGTGAGCTGCTCGACTCTCTTTTTTGATCTGGGATTATAGATGACAACCACAAAATCGGCCATGGCCACCGCTTTAAGCCTTTTTTCAATGACCGGCCACGGGGTTAAGAGATCAGAGAGACTGATCGCCGCAAAATCGTGCATCAGCGGTGCCCCGAGTCGGGCCGCACAGGCATTGAGGGCAGCGATGCCCGGAACCACCTCAACCGATATCGCCTGGCCATGGGCTCGAACCATCTCATAAACCAAGCCGGCCATGGCGTAAATGCCGGGATCACCTCCGCAGACCAGAGAAACCGTCCGTCCTGCCGCCGCGAGGTCGATGGCCTTGCCGCACCGATCAACCTCCTTCATCATCTCTGACGACATGACCTCTTTATCAACCAGTAACTCCGGGATCAGATCAAGATAAGTTTTGTAACCGACGATAACGTCGCTCTTTTTAATGGCCGTTTGCGCGGCCTGGGTCATATGTTCGAGATGACCGGGGCCGGTGCCGACAACATATAGGGTATTTCCGCTACTGCCAGTGTTACATTCTTCCATTTCTGTTTCCTGATAAGTAGTTTATTTGTAGAGGCCGAAAGCAGAGCGGCAGGTTCTGCCACCCCGACAGCACCGGTTGCCGCCATTACTGCGGCGGAACTGCTGACCCCCGGTACGGTATTTAGTTCGTCCTTGCCGAAAAATTCAATTGTGAGCTTATTTTGACGGCCATATTCCAAAAGACCGACTTCATCGTTTTTTAAATCAATGGAGGCCAGGTTGCGGATGGCCAGGGGCGACAGATCATGGTCTCGACAGAGATCAGTGACCGCCTGGCTTATTTCTTCAACGGGCGTATTGCGATTGCAGCCGATGCCAAACACCAGTTGAGCGGGACGCATAACAACAGCACCTTCCCCAACCACCATCTGCCTGGCAGAAACTATAATGTCCGCCTGGTCCGGCCTTTCGACTCGCACGAAATGGGAGGGCAGTCTTTCCGTTTGGACATCGAAGTAAATTGTGACCATCCCCTGATTTACCAGTTTGGCCGTGACCCGGGTCAGGGCAGCTTTATCTTCAACGATCAGGCCATTAGCTCTGGCCCATAGATCGAGGGCAGTCAGTCCCAGAGCATCTGAGGCGGTGGTGATCACCGCCTGGCCATCCGTAATATCCGCCACCTGCCGGGCCAGATCATTGCCGCCCCCCAGATGCCCGGAGAGCAGACTGACGGCAAAGCCCCCTTTCTCATCCACCACTACCACACAGGGATCGGACGCTTTATCCTTAAGAAGCGGCGCAATGGAGCGCACCACAATGCCAGCAGCCATGATACAGATAAAAGCGTCATACCCCTCCTGCCAGTTCTCGGCCAGCACCTGAGCCACCGACCCGCCACCGCCAATCACCGTTGCTTCAGGGAGCCGGGCTGCTAGATCTGCGGCCAGAGCGCCAGCGCCTTCTGTTAATGACAGAATTGCCGTTTTCATCTCACTGTCTTTATTTACGGTATTCATGGCTGAAGGTCTGGTCATACAGCTTGGAAACCGCAGCCAAAGGCCCCTGGCGGAAAACCTCACCCACCGCGATAATAGCGGTCTTCTTAATCTCCGCTTCTTTTACCTGTCCGGCAATGGTCGCCAGAGTACCGGTCAATACCCGCTCCTCGGGCCAGCTCACCTTTTCCACCACGGCCACCGGAGTCTCCAAGCCATAACCACCAGCCACCAGATCTCTGACCACATCCTCGATCATGCCCACACTCAAAAATATCATCATGGTAGCCTGATGGGCAGCCAGGCTCTGCAGATCTTCTTTTTCCGGCACGGGAGTACGTCCGGCCCGGCGGGTGATAATCACGGTCTGGGAAACCTCAGGCAGGGTCAATTCGGTGGTAAGTGCCGCAGCCGCTGCATTGGCGGAACTGACACCCGGCACCACCCCATAGGACACGTTCTGTTCGGCCAGGATCGCCATCTGCTCTCTAATGGCGCCGTAAAAGGCCGGATCTCCGGTATGGAGCCTGACCACCCGTTTGCCATCCTGTACCCCTTTGACCATAATCGAGACAATCTCTTCGAGATTCAACCCGGCGGAATCATGGAGTTCGGCGGCCAGCCCCTCAACCAATGCCTTTGGCACCAGACTGCCGGCGTAGACAATGATCTGTGCTTCCTTGAGTAATCGCCGCCCTTTAACCGTAATCAAATCCGGATCTCCGGGCCCGGCACCGACAAAATAAACGGGATGTTGCTCTTCTGACCGGATCATTTTTTTCTCACAATAATAGTTGAAAAATAATGCTGCTCACCGGCCGCCGCTGCCACCAGATCACGCTGGATACGTTCTTCGTTCTGGCTGGTCCTCTCAACCAGTACCGCCTTGTCCAGCAAATTCAGCTCGGAAAGCAGCGGTACCAGCCGATCCAAAACCCGATGCACCTTCATCAGCACCACGGTGTCAAACTGCTCCAAGGTCTCTTTTAATTTCCCATTCTCAAAGGTGGCCGGGATCACCACCAGCCGTTCATCACCCAAACAAAGGGGCTGGCCAACAGCAGCAGCCGTGGCCCCGATCGACGATACACCGGGGATGATCTCAATCTCAAGGTCCGCCATTATCTCCAGCAAGGTTTCACAGACATAAAAACCGGTACTGTAAATGGCCGGATCTCCCAGGGTGGGGAAAACGACATCATTCCCCTGTGCCAGCCGTTCGCAGATCACTCCAGCCGTCTGTCGCCAAGCCTTTGCCACCGCCGGGTCGGCCTTCTTGCCCCGGTGGATTTTTTTCATGGGAAAATACTGTTCCAGCACCTCTTTGCCCTGCCGGGAGACGGTATCACCGATAATATTCAAGGCCGTACTCTCACCTTCCAGACTACCCTTAGGTACTACCCAGACCGAACAGTCATTTAAAATCCGTATTGCCTTTAAGGTCAACAGTTCCGGATCTCCGGGCCCAACACCAATTACGTAAAACTTTCCTTTCATTTTGCACCCTCAGGGTTCTGTCCAATCCCCCCTTGAGGGGGGCATAAGTCCTGATTAAGCCGACAAACGGCTCAACTCAGCTTTATCCCTGCTATTACCGCTATAGTATTAAAAGTAAGCGAATCACCACCCGGCGCAGGATACTGCCTGCGGCTGACACTGATTTCGCTGATTGTTACCTCAAGCCCGCATTCGTGCAGCAAGGCGGGCGCCATCTGCCTGGTCTTTTCAATCACGCCATTCACCACAATCAAGCCCCCTTCGACGAGATTACGAGCACCATACCGGATAATCTCCTCAAGATTACCGCCGCTGCCGCCGATAAACACCCGGTCAGGCCGGGGCAAATCAGCAAGCGCTTCCGGGGCCTCGCCCTCCACCACCCGGATATTATGCAATCCGTAGCGGCCGATATTGGCCCGGATATTTTCCAACTCCTGCTCGTTACGCTCCACCGCAAACACATCCAGTTGCGGGCAGAGCCTGGCCGCCTCAACCGAAATGGAGCCGCTGCCCGCCCCGATGTCCCAGAATACACCCTGGGCCGGAAGCCGTAACCGATGAAGGGTGGCGGCCCGCACCTCGTCCTTGGTGATCAGCCCGCGACTGTGGGAGATCTCTGCCTCCTGCAACCCCAAAGGAAAATCAGCCGGAGACTGTTCCACCTTCCTTTTGAGGATCATCACATTCAGGTCAGCGAAACTCTGCCCGGATATCTCGGCAAGACGGCCGGTGACCAGCCGTTCCTCAGGCAAGCCCAGATTTTCACCAACAAAAACCTCATAGGAACCAGCGAGACCCTCCTGACCGCTTGCCCGCAGATGGCCAAGCAGGGTTGTCGCCACCATGGCCGGTGAATTCTGCCGGTCAGTGAGGACAAACACCTTGCGATGGGGCAATAGGATGCGAGCCAGATTATCACCACTGCGTCCGTGCAGACTGACAAAGACCGCATCATCCCAAGGCTCTTTAAAGCGGGCAAAGGCCAGCTGCATTGATGACACACCGGGGTCAATTTCAACCATCTCCGCCCCGAAATTTTCCAGCATCTTCCTGCCGATCCCATAAAACAGCGGATCACCACTGGCCAACATCGCTACATCATTTTTCTCCAGCTGGGTGGTAACAGTTGCGAGCATCTCATTGAGCGGCGCCATGGCCAGGACTGTTTTATCCCGGCCTGCGACCATCTCCTGGTATCTGCCAGCAGCAACCACACAGGGGCAACGATCGACAACCTGCTCCTGTTCCGGCGTCAATTCAGCACCGCTTATACCCAGCAGATAGACCTTAGACACTTACAACCACCTTACCGCTCGCATGGACCAGATAGACCGTCACCTCAAGACCGCTGACCCTCATGGCATATTCCCGGGCCCGAACACACACTTTTTCAATCAACCCTGTTTCACCAAAGTTGACCAAGCGCTCATAGATCTCCCTGGCGGTGTTGACACCTGCCAACCGCTTCAGAAGAGAGGTTTCCGCCCCGAGCTCCGCCAGAAACTCAAGGGCCTGCCCGGTTTCCAGGGCTCCATGACGGACATGGGTCTGGGGAATCTCCATGGCCGCTTTCAGGACCTTGGCCCACATACCCGCAAGGTTAATTTTGCCAAAGCCGTGCCGGGCCGCCTCCTGCAGAGAAAACTCCAGATAATCCCCCATCATCACCCCTGCCTCTTCCTCCAGAGACAAAACCGAAAAGGCCCCCTTTTCGGAGGTCCGGCCGGTGGAAAGAATAACTTCATCAAGACCAGCGGCCCGCGCCACATCCATGGAAGCGGTAATGGTTGCCGTCCAGGCCTCGGCCGATACCGGGCGAACGATACCGGTGGTACCCAAAACAGAAAGACCGCCAATAATACCGAGCCGGTAATTCAACGTCTTCTTCGCCAATTCCCGGCCGTCGGGAATGGAAATCTCAACCTCAAGGGCAATCGCGCCATCCGGCCTCCAGATCTCGTGGACCGCCTCCCGAATCATTTGCCGGGGAACGGGATTAATGGCCGGCTCCCCCGGCGCTATCGCCAAACCGGGTTTGGTCACCGTTCCTACTCCGTCACCGGCGCGGATAATAATATCTTCCGGCTCTCCTGCTATTTCCCGAATCGTGGCAACGATCTCCGCCCCATTGGTGACATCGGGATCATCTCCAGCATCCTTAATAACCGAGGCCCTGAATTTTTCCCCACCGCCAAAATCGCCACAATAGTGGACGGTAAAGGTATGACGACTGCCGTCCGGAAAGGGGATATCAACGACCTGCACCGGCAATTCCCCGCCAGCAAGGAGAACCGCCGCCTTGGCCGCCGCCGCCGCGCAGGCGCCAGTCGTATATCCGGAGCGAAGTCTTTTTTTCGCCATTACTCAGACCAATCTCAAAATGGCATTGACAATGGCAGCAGCAACCGGGCTGCCGCCCTTTCTGCCCAAGGCGGTAATATACGGATACTCTTTCTGATTGAGTAACTCCTTACTCTCCGCCGCGTTGACAAAACCCACCGGCACCCCGACCACAAGATCCGGTTTCGGGATCGCACCCTGCTCGATCAGGGCCATCACCTTTAATAAGGCAGTTGGGGCGTTGCCGATGGCCACAATACCGATATTTTCCTGCATCCCCTGCTCGATAGCCACCTCTGACCTGGTTTTACCTCCTTCTTTGGCCCTGGCAGCCACTTCCGGCTCTGCTACCTTACAGACCACCTGTCCACCCCATCGGGACAGGATATTGCGACTGACCCCGGCGGCGGCCATATTGACATCGGTCAGGATATTCCGGCCGGCCTTGATAGCGGTCGTAGCCACGGCAACCGCATCGGCGGAAAAACGCAGATTGTCGGCAAAGGAAAAATCACCGGTGGCATGAATGACCCGCTGGACCACAGCGAATTCCTCCGCAGTATGCTTGGTCGGGCCCAACTCCTCGGCAATGATCCGGAAACTCTCGGCCTCGATCTCAGCCGGTTTGATTTTTTGGATTGTAACTGCCATTTTATTTCTCCATACAAAATTGGACAAAATTATCTGCAAGCTCCGGGCAGGAAGCAAAATGCAGATGCAGATACCCGCCCAGGGTGTTGTTAACCTGATAGCCCTCCGAACGACCATCGCCGAGAAGGTACCGTCGTGCCACTCCATCGTCCATCTCATCTATTTCTGAGTAATGAAACTCATGGCCCCGCAGTTTCTGGCCCCTATTGGCGAATATGGAATCGGCCACTAATTGTGCCTGCCGATAGCCCAGGGCTACCCGCCCTTTCTTCATTCTGGCCCGGACCGGATATACGCCTGCCATGGGGAAAAACCTATCTTCGATGTCGGTGAGCCCCTCGGTCAGGTACATAAAACCGCCACATTCAGCGTACAGCGGTTTGCCGGCCGCAGACCAGGCCCGAATCCCCTCCAGCATAATTCTGTTCTCAGCCAACTGTTCAGCATAGAGCTCCGGATAGCCGCCGCCCAGATATATGACATCCAGATTCTCCGGCAGCTTACCATCGGCCAAGGGACTGAATTCGACGATTTCCGCCCCGGCCCGGTCCAACAGATCCAGGTTATCCTCGTAATAAAAGCAAAAGGCCCGATCACGGGCGATGCCAAGCCTGATCTTCCGGACCGCATTTACTGCTTGCTCACCCCTGCCGATCTCAGGAACACAGCTAACCGCATCTCCTTCCGAAAAATCCTGCAACCGGTCCAGATCGATATGTCGGGTCACGGCTTCCGCCAGTTGCTCAAGCGCCATCGGGCTGAGCGGATCTTCGTCACCCATATGGAGGCCAAGGTGGCGATCCGGGATGGTAAATTCAACCTCCCGTGGCAGATGCCCCAGAATCTCAGCCCGGCAATGTTGCCTGACGGCGGTGGTAAGAAGTTCCAGGTGCCTGGGACTGCCCACCCGATTAAAGATAACCCCGGCGAGCCGCACCTCCGCATCCAAGGTCTCAAAACCATTGACCACGGCGGCCATGCTTTCCGCCGTGGAGCGGGCGTCCACCACCAGCACCACCGGCAAGCCCAGAACTTTGGCCAGGGCAGCACTGGAAGACTTGTTGCCGTCGAAAAGGCCCATCACCCCTTCCACTACCGCGACATCAGCCGCGCGACCATGTTCGGCAAAACAGGACTTGACGAAATCACGACCGCACATCCAGAGATCAAGATTGCGTGAGACCTCGCCGGTAACCAGCCGGTGCAGGGTCGGATCAATAAAATCCGGGCCGCACTTGAAAGGCTGAACAGCCAGGCCCCTTTTGCGCAATGCGGCCATGATGCCCAAGGTGAGGGTAGTCTTGCCGCAACCGCTATGGGTTCCGGCAATAAGAAAAGCAGATTTCATTCCGTCTCTTGTCCTTAAGTGGTCCGTTCCGTAAATCCAGACCTAAAAAACAGCAAATTTAATATTACCGCTGCCTCGCTACCTTGCCCTTTGCAGCCTATCCCCCAAACAACTCCGGATACAAAATCTTGCCAATCCCACGTATCCCGGTAAGCAAGCGCATGGTCGGCCGGGAAACCAATTTTTCATCGATAAGATGAATCTGGCCCTGTCGAACCGCCTTGATTGCCGAAAAGCCGGGCTCATCCATGATGCGCTGGCGGTCAATCTTGTTCATGACCCCCTTTTGGGCCAGAAAGACATCGATCTCATGGGCGTGGGACATGATCCGTTCCTTGCCATAGGCCGCGATATTAGTATTGCGGACCTGACTGGCATCAGCCGCAACATTAATCCCCCCAGCCGTGGTCAGAGCGAAGATGGTCATACTGGTCGGGGCAAAGGTCTTCATCTTGCGGTGGATTGCCTCAAAATATACGCGCCGCCGCTGAGCCGCTGGAATCGTCTCCACCTTTTTGCCGATCTCTGCTACTCCCTGCTGAAAACTCTCCACCATCTCAGCTGCCTGCGGTTCACGGCCGGTCAGGCTGCCCAGCTGACGCCAGTAAAGAAAGGTGTCCTCAATGTTGGTCGGCTGCAGGGAGACCACCGTGATCCCTGCCTGCTGCAGCTTGGCGAGCAGGTGCGGGTAGGCCCGGGCAATCATCGGCCGAACCAGGACCAGATCGGGCCGGGCCGCAATAAATTTTTCCGCGTCCTCCCGGTAGCTGAATCTTTTTTTGGCATTGGCCCGGGCCGGGAAATCGTCACTGGTGGTGACCCCGATAATTTCCGCGTCTAATCCTAAGGAAAAGAGGTTCTCCGTATGGGCGCCATAGAGGGAAATAATCCGCGTAAAGGGCTTGCCGATGGTTACGCTCTGGCCCCCGGCATCAATAATCGTTGTCGCCATAGTGTTTGCCACGAGCAACAACGATAGCAACATCACCTGTAGCGATACTAATAGCATCCTGCGACCTATTCTCTGCTGTCCCATAAAATCACCTACTCCAGATAAACTGGAATTATAAAAGTGCTAATACTTAAAGGAAACCTGCCTGGCCCCGCAAAAATCATCAAATCCGACCTCTGCCTCTACCCCGAAAACCGCCTTGATATTTTCCGCAGTCAAGACCTCTTCTTTTAGGCCGGCGCAATGGATAGCCCCCTCTTTCATGAAAACCAGTTCATCACAGTAGGCTGCCGCCAGGTTGAGATTATGGACCACCGCAATCACGGTTCGGCCCTCCGCCACCCGTTTGCGGCACACCTTGAAGATCTCCAGGGTGTGCTGAATATCGAGGTTGGAGGTCGCCTCGTCCAGAAGCAAGACGCTGGTATCCTGAGCCAGGGCCCGGGCCACCACCACCCGTTGTTTTTCTCCGCCGGAAAGTTCCGGCACGTAACGATCTGCAAAATCACTGATGCCAAGTTCAGCCATGGCTTCGGTAACCCTGCTATAATCTGCGGCAGTAGGCACGCCGAACCTGGGGATATATGGATGCCGCCCCATGAGCACCACTTCCAGCACCGTAAAGGCGAAACTGATCCCAAAGTCTTGGGGCACCAGGGCCACCTCACAGGCCAGCTCACGCCGGGAGTAATCATTAAGCGCTCGTTTCTGAAATTTCACCGCCCCCGCCTGGGGCTGGCGATTAGCGATCAACATATCAAGCAGGGTCGATTTGCCGCAACCATTGGGCCCGACCAGACCGTACAGCTTACCGAGCGGCAATTGCAGGGAAACGTTGCTGACCGCCGCTTTGTCGCCATAGGCAAAGGTGGCATTTTCAAGACCAAAACCATCAACCATTAGCAAGCCCCATCTGCCGTTTACGAAAGATATAACAGAAGAACGGGCCGCCAATAAGGGCGGTCAAGACCCCCACCGGCACCTCGGCCGGCAATACGGCCCGGCTCAAGGTATCGGCAGCCAGTAGCAGAACCGCTCCGGCCAGGAGCGAAACCGGCAATAATTTACGGTTATCCGGTCCCACCAGAAACCGCATTAGATGCGGGACAATAAGGCCGATAAAACCGATGATTCCTGAGACCGAAACGCAGGCTGCAGCCAGGAGCGAGGCCGTAACCAACAATATTTTTCGCACCCTTGCCGTATCCACACCCAAAGAATCCGAGCTGCGCTGGCCAAGGGACATAATGTTAAGATCACGACCATAGAAGATGGCCACTCCGACTCCGACCAGGACGCACCAGAAAACTAACCACACCTCAGGCCAGGTCTTGGAAGCAAAACTACCCATCAGCCAGAAGATGATCACGGCCACCTGCTCATCGGCTACGTACTTGATAAAACTCAAGCCCGCCGCCAGAATGGCCCCGACAATAACCCCGGAAAGAATCAGGGTATTGGCTGACATCTGCCCGTCAAATGATGACAGGCGAAGTACGACAACCAGGGTGGAGACTGCCCCGACAAAGGCAAAAATCGGCACCGAATACGAACCCAGGAAGGCGATATCAGCCAATAAGGCCAGGGCCGCACCAAAGGCGGCGCCGGCAGAAATCCCGAGGGTATAGGGATCGGCCAGCGGATTTAAGAGAATGCCTTGAAAAATAGTGCCGGAAACGGCCAGCCCGGCGCCAACGATTACCGCTGTCAAAATCCTGGGCAACCGCACATCCATGACCACCATCGGCCACACCTGATCAAGCCCGTTCAGCAACGACTCCTTGCCACTCAACCTGGCCGCAATAATCCGCAATACCTCCACGGGTGTGATTTTGATATAACCCATACCCATGGAGATAACCACTGCGCCAATTACCGCTACTACCAGTAAAATGGCGATCAGAGCAAAAAATCTTTCCCGACCCTGTTGCGCCCGCATCCTCTTCCTTACAATTCGAGACCGTTGTCTTTGGCCGCGTCTCTGATATTGGCCACAAAGATAGCTGCAAATTTCTCGTTTTCACCCAGACCGTGCAAGTCGACCTCGACCTCGATTCCCTTTGCCAACAATCGACTTTTCAGGGAGTCGTCTTCAGCGCCGGCCATATCATTTTTGGCATGATCGCCGGCCACGGTCATCAAAGTCTTCAGGTAGACCTTCCGCACCTTATCCCGGGCCATTTCCCTGTCCAGTAGCCCATAGGATGGGAAACCCTCAACCATAGTCACATAGGTCAGGACGTCAGGATAAGTATGCCGCATGACCTCGGCAAATTCAACATAGACCCCGGTGGAGAAATGATCGTTGCCATGCCCCATGTAGACCAGGGCCGCCCCTTTCTCCCGGGCCTGCGCTACATCAACTGCCACGGCCCGGGCCGCCCGCTCAATATCCTGATGATATTCATGAACAATTCCCGGCACGCCAAGGGCCGGCCGTCCCAGGATAACCTTTTGCAGCGGCATATTCCTCTTTTTAATGGTCCTGATGCTGTTAAAGCCAGCAACGTAGGAGGAAAGATCCGCATACTCCTCAGCACTGGCAATATGGGTTGGCTGGACAATTATATAGCCATGCCCCTCATCCTGAAGATCAGCAATGGTGGCCAGAGGCCCCTTGACCATCAGGACCTCTGACGGCACCCCAGGATGGGCGGCCAGAAATTCCTGATCATGACGGCGGTCGCGCCAAATCCGGCGCACGATATTGGAGGTAAAGGCCAACCGCACCTCTTCCTCCGGAAACGCCTGCTGGACCGAGCGAAAAATATCCATAATACCCGGCAGGGCCGAGACATGGCTGGTGCCGAACACGGCCAGGACGATGGCCGGTTTCTCTGAAGGAACATTGACGACCGCCCCGAAAGATGGCGCGGTGGCCAGCAAGACAAAGATTAAAGAGAAAATCAGATATTTTATTTTCATGGTATTTTTCACCTTTAGTATATGATGTTTCAGTTGGAAAGATAGTAATAGCCAGTCCCGACCAGGACAATACTCACCACCCGGAAGGTCTGACTGTAGAGGATCAACTCCACGGCCAGGCGCGGGCTGAAGATCCCGGCGTAATAGGGGAACTGATGGCGCATAGCCCGCACCGGCGAGGCCAAGACATTGCCGACCAGCAGGGCCAGAACCACGTCCCGGTAACCGATGCTGGCTGCGTCAAGCAGGGCCCCGGCCGCAGCCAGACCGGCGGCAAATTCAGCGGTTACATGCAGGGCCACAATGCCCAGAGACTGCGGATGCAGCCAGGCCAGAAGAGGGGCATGGTCGGCCAACAACTGCTGGACATGGCCAAACACCCCATAGTGGTTCAATAAAAAGAACAGGATATAAACCGGCACCGTAAAGCGGATGATCTTCTTGAACCGCTTCCGAAAGCGGAGCCAACTTTTCTTCAGGGCCTCTCGCCAGGAGAGAGCGACCTTCCCTCCGGTCGTCGTTCCAGCTACCTGTTCAGCAGCCGGCCCTGGGAGCAGCAAGCGACCAGCCACAACGACCAGGCTGGTCTGAAGAACCGCCGCAGCCAAGGTCAGTCCCACATAGATCACAGCCGCGCCTTTAATGAGTGGCGCCGTCAGAAAAAAGACCGTGGGCAGATGCAGAAAAAACCGGGGCAGACTATTGAAGAGATTAGCCAACACCAGTTCCAATTTCGGCAATTCTTTCTGATCGTAGGCCTCGGCCAGCATGGTATTAGCCGCCACCCCCGAGAAAAAGGCCATGGAAAAACTGGCGCCGGTTACCGGCGACAACCGGCCCAGCCTGGTCAAGGGAGCTGCAATCTTCGCCACCCGTTGGGTCCAGTTGAGGGCCTCGATAAAGTTGCCCACCATCATGCCCAGAGAGACAAAGAGCAGCAGCCTCGCCAGTGGCCAGAGCAGGCCATGCCACAGCACAGCAAGTGTCATTTCCGTAGCAAACACTATCTACTGTACAGCGGCACGCCGCATTGACCGTAAAGAAATCTGAAAACTGTCCCAATCACTTAGGGACATAATAGTCAAGCGCAATTGCATCTGTTCCGTCAGCTTCATAAAAACCTCCTGTTTAACTGGAATATGGAGCCCGAGGCATAAAAAAACCCCAGACCGAAATTAATCGACCTGGGGATTCCCTTTCTATCCGCAAGATCAGTCAATACACCCCTTGTCCACGGGAATGCATTACTTTTTACAGGTAGGTCTTCTGACTCCCGGATCATCCCCCAACCGCACCTTCCCATCTTAGGTAAAAGATAGTGGCAAAAAGCGGTTTCAGTCCCCGGTTACAGCGGCGGGCCCGTCCCGGATT
>JBDLJC010000014.1:0-74610 GCA_039714535.1 Thermodesulfobacteriota bacterium
TCCTTTTTTGTTGGAACTCGGTTTTGGCGAATTGATTCCAACAGGATACGTCATTTATTTTTTCACGCTTTTCTCAAACACCACTTTTGATCATAACTCCTTGTAATATTGGCCGAATTGACAGGGGAAAAACAAAAGGCCAACTCTTCGGGGGAAAAGAGTTGGCCTTTTTAGGGGGAAAGAGAGATGTAATAAGTATTATTTATTACTGATGGGTATAAATGCAATGAGTATGCCAACAACAAAAAAACACGCCGGCCAAACATATAAATACGGAATATCAACCGATTAACAATCGCAACATCAGGAATCCTTAAAGAGATACTCGGTACAATATTTTGTATAAGCACCCCGATAAAGGAGCAAATTTTGTACCTGCGCCTTACCCGCAAGGAGTTAGACCGCGTGGCTATGGAGTCACGCCACTAATAAAAGCCAGCCCGACTCAAGCAAGGAAAGTTAAAAAAATCCACTCACAGATGCCTGGAATATTGGTGAAGCTGTTACGAGGTAACTAAACCACCAAATTTGGCCATAAACTGCCAAGATTCAGGCCGATTTGTCGGCCACAACACCTGCTTGATGTTCAACCCCAACAAGATCCTGGCTGTTGCCACTTTTGCCAACTCCCAAACAGATCAAGACTCCCGCCTTGTCCTGCCTGGCCACAGAAACGGTGAACCGGCGGCGTTCCTCTCCAGTCAGGTCATATTCCTGTAGATGTCTCTCCACAGTGGCCCTGGCCAGATCATGGGTATTGTTGGTCTCACTGATATGAGCCAGCACCACATGCTCCAGACCGCCATGGATGAGATCGACCAAAAAGCGGGCAGCATCGCTGTTGGTCAGATGGCCGCACTTTGACCTAATCCTCTGCTGCAGGTAAGGGGGATAACCGCCGTTTTTCAACATCTCCAGATCGTGATTGCACTCCAGGACCAGGCCGTTGCAGCCCCCCAAGTGGTGATGCATTAAATGGGTTATGGCGCCGGTATCCGTGCAGTAGCCAAGGGAACAGCCATTATTGCTGACCACAAAGCCCAAAGTGGCCACGGCATCGTGGGAGACGGCGAAGGGATGAATCGTAAGCTCTCGATGATTAAAGACCTGACCTGCCGCAATCGGCCGCCACTCGACGATCTTGGCCAGGGATTTACCGGCCGCAGCCAAAGTAGCTTCACTGACATAAACCGGCAGTGAATAGCGGCGGGAAAGCACCTGAATGCCACGGATATGATCACCATGCTCATGGGTAACCAGCAGGGCCGAGATGGTGGTAATATCGATCCCGATGTCGGCAAGCCGCCGCTCTACCTCAACGCCAGAGAATCCGGCATCAATCAGGATTCGCGTGCCACCGGCTTCAACATAAGTTGCATTGCCCTTACTGCCACTACCTAGAACGCTAAATTTCATTTTGATTTTAAGTTCGCTGAATTGAAATAGAATAATTTTCTGTGATCGCCACAGATACCGACATCACTTGCCGGTATGACCAAAGCCCCCGTCCTGACGTGCAGTCCGGTCCAACGCCTCTACCTCGGTAATCGCTGCCGTACAAACCGGAGCCAGGACCAGTTGGCCGATACGGTCGTGCCGATTGACAGTAAACGGTTCAGAGCTAAGATTAATCAATCCGACCATAATCTCACCTCGATAATCGGCATCAATGGTACCCGGAGCGTTGACCACGGTAATTCCATGCTTGATCGCCAGACCGCTTCTGGGCCTGACCTGGATTTCATAACCAGATGGGATCGCCACGGAAAATCCCGTGGGGAAAAGCCTGATCTCGCCAGGCTGCATAATAACCGGTCCGGAGACCGCCGCGCCCACATCCATTCCGGCCGCCAACTCGGAATGATAGGCCGGCAAAGCCAGATCAACGTCCTCTGCCGGACGCAAGCGGCAAAAACTAAGCGGTATTCTGGTTTGGTTCACATCATGGGGGAGTTGACTCATATCAGTAGTTCCTAATCAATTAAATGGTAGCGTAACAAGAATGCTTCCCAAAATGTAAGCTTTTACAGGTGCTGTAGATGTGCGTTCTCAGGACAATCAACTATAGTTTACTATGTTGGTTGCCCTGAAAACGTGCAGATGCAGTGCCTGTAAGAGCTTACCTCTTAAATTTCCGAGACCGGTCCAACAACACACAGGGGAGGAGTATCGTTCGCAAAGAGTTTTTGGGCCAATCCATTGACCCCCTCCACCTCAACCGCCCCAATTGCCCCGGTCAGTTCTTCTATGGCCAGATATCTGCCAAGCGAGAACTCATTTTTTGCCAGACTGGTCATCCGCACTTCCATATTTTCGGCAGCCAGATAAATCCCACTATTGGCGTATTCAATCGCTCCAGCCAACTCCGCCTTTGTGACCCCCGCCCCGCGCAGTTTGCCAAGTTCTTCCTGAATAAGTCCGACCGACTCAGAAAGAAACCTGGGATCAACCCCCAGATATATCGCAGTATAGCCGCAGTCTGAATTAGAGGAAAGATAGGAGTAAATGGAATAGGCAAGGCCCCTCTTCTCACGAATTTCCTGAAAGAGGCGGGAGCTCATATTACCCCCTAAAATAGTATTCAGGAGAAGAAGCTGGTAACGGTCGGCGGAATTATTCGGCAACCCTATGGTGCCCATAACCATGTGGGCCTGCTCAAGCGGGCGATTAATTATCCGTCTGGCCGTAACATTTTCCTCCTGAGGCGCCACGCGTTCCAGCGGTGGTGCATCGACCGAAGAGATCTCGCCGAAACGCCCCTGGCAAAGGTCGACAAAGGTCTGGTGATCAATATTACCGGCCGCTGAGATTACCAACCGATCCGGCCGATAGTTGGTCCGGACATACTCAGTCAAACGCCACTGATCAAGACCGGTAACAACCTCGGCCCGGCCCAACACAGGATTGGCCAGACCATGTCCCTGCCAGAACAGGGAGGAAAACAGCTCATGGACCCGATCATCAGGGGTATCCTCGACCATGGCTATTTCCTGGAGAATGACCTGCTGTTCCCGCTCAATCTCCTCCGGGTCAAACACCGAATTAAGGAAGATATCGGCCAGCAGATCAAGCGCCTCGGTCAAGCGATTATCAAGGACGGTAATATAATAACAGGTATGTTCTGTAGAGGTGAAGGCATTGGACATGCCGCCCAGCATGTCCAGTTCCTTTGATATCTGTTGCGCACTCCGAAGCCGGGTGCCCTTAAATAACATATGCTCGGTAAAATGGGCGCTACCGTTGCTCTGTTCGTCTTCGTCCCGCGCGCCGACATCAACCCAGATGCCAATGGAAACCAAACGCGAGGGTAGCTGTTCGGTGACCAGCCTGATTGAGTTGTCGAGAACTGTTTTCTGATACATATCTGTTCGCCAACGCAGCTATTGCCAAAACTGCGAAAAAAAACCGACCTACGTCGCCGTAGATCGGTCTGTTATTCAACTAGTCTTTTTTCGAGACTATCATAATTAGGCTGATTAGCACCTAGTCATCCAAAAGAGCTTTACGGCTGAGACGGATTTTACCACGCTGATCGACATTCAAGACCTTAACCTTGACCGTATCGCCTTCCTTGAGCACATCGGTAACATTCTCGACCCGTTTGTTATCAAGCTCGGAGATATGGACCAGTCCGTCGGTCCCAGGCAGGATCTCGACAAAAGCGCCGAAATCAAGGATCTTCTTAACCGTACCGGTGTAAACTTTACCGATCTCGGCCTCTTCAGTAATGCCCTTGATTGCCTCGGTAACTTCAGCACCAACCGAGCCGTCCGGGGCAAAGATGCTGACCTTACCGGAGTCCTCGACATCGATCTTGACACCATAATCAGCGCTAAGGCCCTTGATAATCTTACCGCCGGGGCCAATCAGATCGCGGATCTTATCCGGATTGATCTGCAGGCTGAATATTTTTGGCGCATGCTCGGGCAGTTCCGCCCGAGGCGTGGCAATTACCTCCTGCATCTTACCAAGAATATGGAGGCGACCGGCCTTGGCCTGCTCAAGGGCTCCGCCCATGATCTCTTTGGAGACGCCATCAATTTTGATATCCATCTGCAGGGCCGTAATCCCCTCTTCCGTCCCGGTTACCTTGAAGTCCATATCACCGAGATGATCCTCGTCGCCAAGGATATCGGACAGGATGCTGATCTTATCACCTTCCTTGATCAGACCCATGGCCACTCCGGCCACCGGATTTTTGATCGGTACCCCGGCATCCATCAGGGCCATGCAACCTCCACAGACAGTAGCCATGGAAGAAGAGCCGTTGGACTCTGTAATTTCCGAAACGATCCGCAGGGTGTAAGGGAACTCCTCACGATCAGGCAAAACCGCCTTGATAGCACGGGTGGCCAGGGCGCCATGACCGATGTCACGACGACTGGGACCACGCATAAAACGAACTTCGCCGACACAATAAGGGGGGAAGTTGTAATGGAGCATGAAGGGATTAAAGGCCATGCCGTCAAGGGACTCGACCCGCTGCTCGTCATCACCACTGCCCAGGGTAGCGGTAACGATGGCCTGGGTTTCACCGCGGGTAAACAGCGCTGAACCGTGGACCATGGGCAGGGCACCGATTTCACCGGTTATGGGACGAATCTCATCCATCCGGCGACCATCAATTCGGGCATTATCATTAACGATCCGATCGCGCATCATCCGCTTGTTCAGATCCTTGAATAAGCCCTTAATCTCAGTCACCGACTCAGGAAAATCAGCCTCCAAGGCCTCAACCACCCGATTCTGCAGTTCTTTCTGGGCCGCGCCGCGCTCCATCTTGTCGGCGATGACAATAACCTGCTCCATATCGGCAGCAGCTACTTCCGCCACCCTCTTCTGCAGTTCTTCGTTAACAGGCTTGGGCTCGACCACCATCTTGGCTTTGCCGACTGCCTCACGCATCTCTTCCTGGATATCGAGGATCGGCTGCAAACTCTCGTGGCCGAAGAAAATACCGGCCAAAACTTCTTCTTCAGAAAGGCTGTCGGTACCGCCCTCAACCATAACCACCGCATTCCTGGTTCCAGCCACAATCAGGTCCATCCGGGATTCTTCAAGCTGGTCCTTGGTGGGATTGAGGACATATTCGCCATCGACAAGACCGACCCGAACCCCGGCAATCGGTCCCTGAAAAGGAATATTCGATATACCCAGGGCACAGGAGGCGCCAACCATGGCCAACATATCCGGGTCATTCTGCTTATCGGCAGAAAGGACAGTGCTGATCACCTGGGTCTCATTCTGATAACCAGCGGCGAACAGCGGCCGCAAGGGCCGATCTATAAACCGACAGGTCAGGGTCTCTTTTTCGGTAGGCCGACCGATTTCCCGCCTGAAAAAACTACCGGGAATACGGCCCACCGCATAAAAGCGCTCCTGATACTCAACCGTCAGGGGCAGAAAATCGACATTCGGATTCGGTTTATTGGCGGCAGTGGCCGTAACCAGCACCACCGTCTCTCCATAGGTAACCATAACCGAGCCGCCAGCCTGCTTGGCAATACGGCCAGTTTCAAGGGAAAGGGTTCTCCCGCCTATTTCTACTTCTACTTTTTTATACATTTAATCTCCTTGGCGGTAATTCGCCGGGGATAGGGACAAGGCCCTTGTTTCACCGTTAGCAGACGACCCTATTGTCATCTGACTTCATAACCCAACGGCAACCGCATTTACTTCCTGTAACAATTCATCGGGGACGAAAAAGTTGTAGCGCCCCACACCCTATAAGGGTTTATCAGTGCCTTAGATTTGTTCGTTCGGGCCTTCAAGCTATGGCCCCTCTATGCGAGAAGGGCAGAACGGGCAAAGATGAGGTGCTGGTGGACTCTTATTACTTCCTGATACCAAGCTCTTTAATAACGGCCCGATACCTCTCAATATCTTTTTTCATCAGATATTTGAGCAGGCTTTTGCGCTGACCAACCAGCTTGAGCAGTCCACGCCGGGAGTGATGATCTTTTTTATGACTTTTGAAGTGCTCGGTAAGATAAGTGATCCGGCTGGAGAGCAGGGCAATTTGTACCTCTGGAGAACCGGTATCTTTTTCATGTTTGCCAAATTTACCTACAACTTCTTTCTTGTCATCTGCTTTAAGTGTCACGATCTACTACCTCTAAAAAAAGGATTATTAATTCAGGAAATCATAGCCATTATTAGCCATTGACTCCTACTTGCTACTCATATTTCATTGGTACGCTTAAGGCTCAAAAATTAAAGTCTGAGGACCTTTCCGTGAGCCACGCTAAACCTACAACCTCAACCGGCTACAGCTAACCGGGCCATAACATCTTCCACGGTCAATCTGTTTGCCAACAGGGCATCACGAGCCTGTTCCGGCTCGATAAGTTCAGCCCCGGCAACAGCATCTTCAACAGAGAAAAAACCGCTCTGCATACGACGCAATGCTATAAGATGGGCGCCACAGCCCAGCGCTCGGCCAATATCGGCGGCAAGGGTCCTAATATAGGTTCCCTTGCCACAACGGACCCTGATCTTGATGGTCTCATGATCGAGGCCAAGACATTCAATGGCCGAGATCGTGATCAATCGTGGAGCCCGTTCTATCTCAATGCCCTTACGGGCGTAGTGGTAAAGGGGCTTGCCTTTATATTTCAAAGCCGAGTACAGGGGCGGCACCTGAGTCTGCTCGCCAACAAAACCAGCCAGACATTCCTCGACTCGTTCGCGGGTCACATCGAGCACCGGCTGTCTGGCGGTCACCTCACCTTCTGGATCCTGGGTCGAGGTTTCAACCCCCAACAGCATCGTGGCCTCATAGACCTTTTCTCCGTCCATGAAGTGCGAAATCAACTTGGTAGCCGGCCGCCCTGAACAAATTACCAAGAGCCCCGTTGCAAACGGGTCCAATGTCCCGGCATGACCGGTCTTTTTGATATTTAAGGCCCTGCGAACCAATTGCACCATTCGAAAAGAAGAGGATCCGGCCGGTTTATCCACCATAAATATACCGGATTCTATCCCGACTGTATTACCCTGTTGTGCCGCCATCAGTAATCCGCTATACCGCCAGCTACCAACCGGCTAAATCTCATTTTAATTGGCTTCGACCAGCCTTTCCAGTTTCTTCAGCAGATCCTTCCTGACTGAGCTCAGGTCACCATCAACGAGTTTAAACCCGGCCGCGTTGCGATGGCCACCGCCACCAAATTCACCGGCCAAAGTGGCAACATCGCAATCATTACCCTTGGAGCGCAGACTCACCGAAACAACGCCCTGCCTAGTCTCCTTAATGAAAGCGGCGACTCGCACCGAGGCTAATGATCGCGGGTAATTAATAAAATTTTCAGTGTCAGCCGGGACCGTGCCCGTCTGGCTAAACATCTCACTGGTCACCGTAATAATTGCGATTCTCTTATCAGCAAGGATCTCAAGAGAATCGAGTACCAGTTTTAAAAGTTCCAACCGGTTAACCGTGAAATTATCAAAAAGCTTGCCGGCAACATCCGACGGCTTCACGCCAAGGCCTATCAAGTCAGCCGCCACCCGAAAAGTATCCGCTGTGGTCGAGGTATACATAAACGAGCCGGTATCGGAAACCAAGGCGGTATAAAGACAAAAGGCCGCCTCGGGGGAGATTTCAGCTCCCAGCGCCACCACCAGATCATAGACCATCTCACCGGTCGAAGCCCGCTTCGGATCAACCCAATGGACATCACCGAAAAGCTTATGGCCGACATGATGATCTATCATGACCAGCCGTTTGGCGGCCAGCAACCGCTCTGCCTCCCGCCCCAATCGTTGCTGATCAGCACAGTCAACACTGACCACACAATCAAACGCGGTCAAATCAGGCAACGAGTTACGCAGCTTCCCGCAACCGGGCAAAAAATCGTAAAGATGACTGACTTTTTCCTCACTGTAGAGGAAAACATTTTTCCCTAACGATGCCAAACACTCGCCCAGGGCAAGCTGGGAGCCCAAGGCGTCACCATCCGGAAAGATGTGAGTAGCGATCAGAACGCTGTCAGCCTCTTTCAGCGTCCTTATAATGTCATTCGGGGGCAGAGTCATCTTCTTCGGCAATCTCATGGAAGATTTTGTCCATCTCAGCCATACGGTTCATGGTCAGATCGTGGCGAAACTCTAGATCAGGCACATAACGCATGCCCAACTCCCGAGCCAGATGACTGCGGATAAACCCCCTGGCACTGGTCAGCCCGGCAGCCACTTCTTCGACATTCCGATCAAGACAGCTAAAATAAATCCAGGCTCGGCGCAGATCAGGAGTTACCTTCACCTGCGTAATTGTCACATTATAGACGCGTGGATCTTTGATCTTGCGCAGCAGAAGGGTGGCAATCTCACTTTTGATATTATCCGCTACCCGGGCCGGTCGCCGTCCGGTTTTCTCAGCCAGCTCGGGCAGGGTGAACCGGGATCGTGATTTTTTGGCAGCCATCCCTACAGTACCCCGGCAACCTCTTTCATAAAGAAGGCCTCGATCACGTCGCCAACCTTAATATCATTGAAATTTTCAACACTGATACCGCACTCAAAACCGGTCTGGACATCTTTTACATCATCTTTAAAGCGTCGCAGGGAAGAGATCTTGCCGGTAAAAACCACAACACTGTCACGAACCACTCTCACCTCGGCCTTACGATCAATTTTACCGTCGGTCACATAGCTGCCGGCAATGGTCCCGGCCTTGGGGTGACTGAAGGTTTCCCTGACCTCGGCTGAGCCAATCACTTCCTCCTCAAAGGTCGGCTCCAGAAGACCGGTCATCGCCAGGCGAATATCGTCCAGAGCGTGATAGATAACATCATAAAAGCGAATATCAACATGCTCGGCTTTGGATAGTTCCTTGGCCTTGGCGGTTGGCCTGACATTGAAACCGAAGATCAGGGCCTCGGAAGCGGAGGCAAGCAAAATATCAGACTCTATAACCGCACCGGTGCCGCTGTGAATAATCTTCACCTTGATCGCATCGGTACTGAGTTTCTCAATAGCCGTACCGAAAGCCTCCAGAGTTCCTTGCACATCGGCCCTAAGCACGACCCGCAATTCCTTAATAGCACTCTCTTCCAGATGTTCGAAAAGGTTATCAAGGGAGATCTTGGTGGTACTAGCCAGCTCCTGCTCACGCTGCCGAACTTGCCGCTGACCACTGATGGTGCGGGCCATCTTCTCATCCGGCACAACAACAAATTCATCCCCGGCGTTAGGGACGCCGCTCAGGCCATGAATTTCGACCGGCATAGAAGGGCCAGCCGCTTTGACCACCGCACCCTTATCATTATGCATGGCCCGAATTCGGCCATAATGTTCACCAATGACGAATGAGTCACCAACTTTTACCGTGCCGTGCTGAACCAGGATAGTAGCCACGGCTCCCCGGCCTTTATGGAGTTGGGCTTCAACAACCCAGCCCTTAGCCTTACGATCCGGGTCGGCCTTTAATTCGAGCATCTCAGCCTGGAGGAGAATCTGTTCCATCAGCTCATTGATGCCGGTATTTTCTTTAGCGGACGTTTCACAAAATATGGTTTGCCCACCCCACTCCTCCGGGGCAAGATCATACTCAGCAAGTTCACCCTTAACCCGTTCCGGATTGGCATTTTCCCGATCAATCTTGTTGACTGCCACCACGATGGGCACCCCGGCGGCCTTCGCATGGTTAATAGCCTCACGGGTCTGATCCATAACCCCATCATCGGCCGCGACAACCAAAACAACGATATCCGTCACCTGGGCGCCACGGGAGCGCATCTCGGTAAAGGCCGCATGGCCAGGGGTGTCGAGAAACACCACGTCGCCACCACCAGTCTTAACATGGTGGGCGCCAATATGCTGGGTAATGCCGCCAGCCTCACCAGCCGCTACATCTGTTTTACGAATAGCGTCAAGAATAGAAGTTTTGCCGTGATCAACATGACCCATGACCGTAACAACCGGGGGTCTGGGCTGCTCTTCACCACCACTATAGCTCTCTTCAAGGTTAACGACACTCTGCTCCTCAGTTACCCCTTGTTCAACCTCAAAGCCAAAATCGCTGGCAATAAGAGTGGCAGTATCAACATCAAGGGCCTGATTAACGGTAGCCATTACCCCGAGTTTCATCAAACAGGCGATCAGTTCATTGGATTTGACCCCCATGCGATGGGCCATATCAGCAACCGAAATAGACTCAAATATTTTAATCCTTTTCTTGATGGCCTTGGTCTCGGCAGCCGGCTCATTATCTTGATGTTTGGCTTTTTTACCACCGCGCCGTACCCGCCCCCCCATACGCAGACTGCCGGAAAGGCGGCCGCCAAAGGCATGGACATCTTCCATATCAACGGCAACTCTCCCTTTTTGCCGACCACCACCTTTCTTGGCCCGCTCCCGAGACGGATCTGGCGAGAATTTCACATACCGCTTGCCCTTTTTACCAGCATCACCGCCACCACCGCCAGCAGGGGCATTGGATCTGGCAGGCTTAGCTGCCCCCCCGTTAGCCACAGGTTTGCCGGCAGGCTTACCTTTTCGCTCTGTTCTCTTCGGACGAGGGGGCCGCGGACGTTCCTCTGGAATGACAATAGCTGATCTTTTAATTACCCGCGCCAAGCCAACTCGATTCGGCTGAGTTGCTGGTTTTGCCGCCTCCAATTCTGCCTCAGTTTCAACGGCAGGCTCTGCGGCAACCTTCTCCTGGGTCGGTTCCTTGCCTTCATCTGGCTCGGCAACGGTCTCCACAACGGTCTCAGCCTTTTCTTCAGCCACCTCTGGCGAAGTTTCAAAGGCAGCAGAGACCTCCTCTTCTTTCACTTCAGCTACCGGCCTCTCAACTTTTTCGGCCACGGCAGGTTCTTCGGCGGTAGCTACCACCTCTGCTTTCTCCTTGACGACCTTGGTCTTAGGAGTCGGCTTCGTCTCCGGTGCGACCTCTTCTGCCGGTGGTTGCTCAACGACCTCCTCTTCGACAGCAATAGGCTCTTTCACCTCGACCTTTTTGGTCCGCCGCCTGATAATAGTAGTTTTACCCTTGCCCTGAATTCTGGTCCGCTTCGTCTCGGTCTTGATCAGACCAAGTTTTTGGCGTACTTCTTCGGCATCAGCCTCATCAATTGATGAGCTATGGGATTTCACATCGTAGCCCATATCTATGAGCTTTTCCGCCAGTTCCTTACCTTCGATCCCAGCTTCTTTAGCCAATGTGTAAACTCTGACCTTCGCCATTACTCACTCCTGAACTATCACAACCTGTTTATCAGCATCTTCCATCAAGACGATAACAAAATTGTCAGGTTAAGCATTCTTTATGCAAAAATTAATTAGAACAGCCAGCAATATCCAACCGGCACTCATCAACCAGATGAAGAACAGAACTGCAGTCAATCTTCGTAATTCGCAAGGCCCGCAAAAGCTTGCCTTTTTTCTTCATAAAAACCGACAGGCATTTGTAATCAGGGCAGCAATATGCGCCCCGGCCCGGTAAACAGCTTTGCTGGTCAACCACCACAAGCCCGTCCCGATCAGCAACAAAACGAAGCATCTTTTTCTTCAAAAGCTTCGCCCCGCAACCAAGACAGGTCCGAACAGGCCCTTCGCCCTGCTCAGGAAGCAACTTCCTCTTCATCGCTAGAAGCCGCAGTAACCACATCCTGAAGCAATGCAATCAATTGATCTTTAGTCTTTTTACTGACCCCGGTGATTCCGGCGTCAGCACACATTTCACGAAGATCAGCGTTGGATTTCCCGGACAAGTCCGCGGTTACAGCTTCACCAGCCTCAACACTCTCAGCCGGAGTCTCTTCACTGTCACCTTCGGCTTCTTCTCGGACCGGAGGCGGGACTTTCGCGGCCGCTTCAATAAGCGCTGCCGCCGTCTCCTCACTAAACAGCTCAAGCTCCAGCAATTGGCCAACACTGCTCTCCGCCAGGTCAACACAGGATGTCATGTCGGCATCATAGAGTTGTTCGGCCAGCTTATCGTTCACGCCCTCTACCGCCAGCAGTGACTGGTAACCATCTTCCATAAATCTGGCATATTTTTGCTCGCTCTTGACATCTATATTCCAGCCGAGCAGTTTGGAAGCCAGCCTGACATTCTGACCCTGACGGCCAATGGCAAGAGACAACTGGTCATCCGGCGCCACCACGAGGAGCGTTTTGCGGGCCTCATCAACCACCACCATGGAAACCTGGGCCGGGGCCAAGGCATTAGAAACAAAACGGGCTGGATCAGGACTCCACGGAACTATATCTATTTTTTCGCCCTGAAGTTCCTGAACCACATTCTGGACCCTGGAACCCTTCATCCCTACACAGGCACCAACCGGATCGACATCTGATTCGGAGGAAGAAACCGCAATCTTGGCCCTTGAGCCCGGCTCCCGAACGACCCCCATTATGGTAACCACGCCCTCGTCTATCTCGGGCACTTCTTCGGTGAAAAGTTGGGCCAGGAAATTATCATCCGTCCGGCTCAAGACCAGGGGCGACTCTCTGGTGGTTTGCCTGACTTCCAGCAAATAGGCCCGGATCCTGTCACCAGGTCGGTAAGACCTTCTGGGCATCTGCTGCCGCGCCGGGATCACAGCATCGGTGCGACCAAGATTAACGATGATATTGCCCCGCTCAAAGCGCTGGACAATACCATTAACAATCTCACCCTCACGACTCTTGTACATCTCGTAAACGACATCGCTCTCGGCATCCTTCATCTTTTGAATGATGACCTGTTTGGCAGATTGGGCGGCAACACGACCCAGATCACCGACATCGTCCATCTTTGAACCGATATCATCGCCAAGCTCAACCTCAGGATCCAGAGCTACGGCCTCATCAAGAGAGATCTCGGTATGATCATCTGCAACCTCTTCAACCACGGTCCGAAACTGGAATAGTTCTATCTCGCCAAGTTCTTCGCTGTACCTGACTTCCATATCACGCTTCAGGCCGAATTTTTTCTTGGCCGCCTGCATAACCGCTTCTTCCAAACTTTCAATGAGCAGGTCTTTATCAATACCCTTGTCCCTGCTGACCTGGTCAACAATTCTGCTCAACTCAGAAAACATAAGCTAATCTCCACAAAAACGTTTGCCATTCCGGATAAACCCCTGCCGGAGATGCCACCACTATATCGAGGTTCAAAATTCAATTACAAGTTTTGCTTTTTTTATCGACGCAAAGGGAACAAGCTTTTTATCACCAGCCACCTCAATAGCAACCTTGCCGTTATCAATTTCACCAATCAGGCCAACCAGTGAGTCGGGAGCATCCAAAAGAACGATCCTGACTTTCTTGCCCTTAAATATGACAAAATCCCGCTCGGTCTTCAACCGCCAATCCAAACCAGGGGAAGTGACTTCTAAATTATAAGCCACATCTATCCGGTCTTCCACTTCCAATAGATGACCAAGCTCACGACTGACCTTGGCACAATCGTCAATTATTATGCCTGATTCTTTGTATATCACAATCCTCAAAATCTGACCATGTTGCTCGCGCCTGAACTGCACATCGACCAGTTCATAACCAAAATCATCGAGCACCGGGCCAACCAAAGTACGAACCTCCCTGACAACCGGATCTTGATTCTCTTTGCCAAAATCAGACATATATAAAAAAAAAAGCGGGCAACCAGCCCACTCTCCCTAGTAACAGAAAAAGATTTTCAAAAGGCCACGCAACAACACGCAACCAACATCGGCAACAGGCTAAATAAAGCCTGCCGTGGAAGTATACCTCATCCACAGCCCGGACGCTCTTAAACAGTCAAGGCTACCACTCCAGAAAAAAGCTGGAGCGGGAAACGGGATTCGAACCCGCGGCACCAAGCTTGGGAAGCTTGTACTCTACCAACTGAGCTATTCCCGCATCAAGACGCCAATATACAGAATAATCCTGATATGTCAAGGGAACATAAGGAGGCGGGCAAAGACAAGAGTAAGGCCCATCACCCAAATATTAGCCAAGATTAGACCGCAAGAAGCAACAGGTAACGTGAACAGATTTCAGGGCAGAATACTCCTGGGTAAACTCCGCGCAAACAGCCAGAATGGTAGAGAGAAATCGAGGCAAAGATCGATGAGCCAAAAACTCGAAAGTTAGCTAGAGAATATTCCGGACTGCTGCGGCCGCGATCTTGAGCATAGTATTGGGAGCAACACCCATGACAATGATGACTACCACCAGCAGAATACCGACAATCTTAACCAGTCCATCAACCTGGATCAGGTCTTGATTATCAGAATCAGAGCAATAGGCAACCCGGACCACCGCCAGATAATAATAGATGGCGATGGCCGTATTGATTGCCGCCATGATGACCAAAGTCAGATGACCGGCTTTTAAGACGCCAGCCAGCAGCATGAATTTGCCGATAAAACCCACAAACGGCGGAATCCCGGCCAAGGCGAACATGGCAACCGCCAGAATAACTGCCAGCAGGGGCGCACGCCGGGAGAGGCCGGCAAGATCATCGACCTGCAGGTTTTCTCCATCCTTGGCGACATTGCAAATCACCAGAAAAGCCGCCAGATTCATGACCAGATAAC
Organism: Thermodesulfobacteriota bacterium; assembly: GCA_039714535.1. Lineage (GTDB taxonomy): Bacteria > Desulfobacterota > Desulfobulbia > Desulfobulbales > JAGXFP01 > JAGXFP01. The sequence goes on from JBDLJC010000014.1 coordinate 14,511, forward strand.
CGATCACATAATAAATGGAAGTTGCATAGCCGGACTCCTTGAACAACAAAATACCGAACATAATGTAACCGGCGTGGGCAATAGCGGAAAAGCCCAGCATCCTTTTCAGGTCTTTTTGGACAAGGGCCAAGAGGTTCCCGTAGAACATCGAGACCACCGCCAAGACACCTATCAGCGTGCCGACTGTTTGGCCTTCCGGCAGATACAACGCCGCCCCCCGAATGATCAGGGCCACTGCCACCAGTTTTGGCACCGAGGCAATAAAAGCGGTGGTTTCATTAGAAGCACCCTGATAAACATCCGGCAACCAGAAATGAAAGGGGACCAGACCAAGTTTAAAGAAAAATCCGGCCAGAACCATGGTTATCCCTGCCACTGCCGCCGGTTGGGCACCAATGTTATGCAGTTTCGGCAACAACTCAGCCAGATAGGTGGTCCCGGTCAGACCGAACAGATAGCTCATACCGAAAAGCATGATGCCGGTGGCCATAACCCCGAAGATCACATATTTAGCCGCCGATTCCATCTGGATTCGAACACCCGACCGGTCGTCCCGCATCGGTACCAGCAGATAAAGAGCAAAGGAAGAAAGTTCCAAGGCCACAAAAAGGGACAGCAGTTCAACGCAGCTGACCACCATCATCAAACCAAGGGTGCTGAGCAGCAGAAACAGGTAGTATTCCGGCTTAACTTCTTCGTTGATAGCTTTAAGTTCCTTACCCAGAAGGACAACCACCCCAAAACCGGCAACAATCAGCAACTTGAAAAGCTGCGAGAACAAATCAATCTTGTAGGCCGAATAGAAGAGTTCGCCTTCACCAAGGAAGGTAAACGAAGTCAGAATAACGGCCCCAACAGCGATCAAACCGGCCCAAAACCTAGCGGTCTTACCGTTGCCGTCCACAATAGAAACCAGGAACAGAACAAGACTTCCAACCAGCACCCACAATTCGGGGACAAACAACATGAGTTCCATTTTCCACCTTGTCGAATATTAATGGCTTCGAAAAAAATCGAAATCGTCTGACTTGACCAACGCTAAACTAAATATTTAAATGACACTGTCCGTCCGCCTCGCAGCTTTTCTAGTTCTCAGTTCCTTACTTGTCTGCGAGCCCGACAATATTTCTTCGCCCAGGACCAGAGTCAATGGTTCTAGAATGAAAACTACAGGAACGAAATTTTCCTAAAAGTTAAGCAAAAGCTACGGCAACACCAAACTAGCCATAGCTGTGGGAGTATCAATCGCAGTGCCCACCTGGGCGATCAAATGGCTGACACTGGTGTGCATCACCGCAATAAAAGGTTCCGGCGACAATCCTATCCAGAAGACAAAAACCAGCAGCGGCGCCAAAGTAAGACACTCGCGCATATTCAGATCAAACAGCCCGGTATGGTTTGTATTGTCGGTTCCGCCCCAGACAACCTTCTGCAACATCCTGAGCATATAGGCCGCAGCCAATACCGCACCAGGAATAGCGCAGGCAGTTATTATCTTATATTTTGTAAAACCACCGACCAGAATCATAAACTCGCCAACAAAAGAATTAGTCCCGGGGAAAGCCAATGACGACAGGGAAAAGAAGGCCAGAAAAGTCACATACCAGGGCATTAATTTACCAACTCCGGCCGCATCGGCCAACTCCCGGCTATGGGTTCTCTCATAGATCATGCCAACACAGAGGAACAGGGCGCCGGTAGTAACGCCATGGTTGATCATCTGTAACAGAGCCCCTTCAATACCATTCTTGTTGAGGAGAAAGATCCCCAGGGTCACAAAACCCATATGCCCAACACTGGAATAGGCGATCAACTTCTTCATGTCATGCTGGGCCAGGGCCGTGAAGCCACCGTAGAGAATCCCTGCCACCGACAACCACAGAATATATGGCATAAAGGTGATGGTTGCCTCCGGGGTGATCGGCAGGCAGAAACGCAGGAAGCCGTAGGTGCCCATCTTCAACAGAATACTGGCCAGGATGACACTGCCGGCGGTGGGCGCCTCAACGTGGGCAGCCGGTAGCCAGGTATGGAAGGGAAACATCGGGACCTTGATCGCGAAGGCCAGAAAAAAGGCCAGAAAAACCAGGATCTGGAATAGATAAGAGTACTCCTGGCCCATCATCGCCGGAATACTAAAAGAACCGGTCTGGAGGTAGAGGGCGATAACAGCCACCAGCAACATGACCGAACCGGCCAGGGTATACAAGAAAAACTTGGTGGAGGCATAGACTTTACGCGGGCCGCCCCAGATCGCGATCATCAGGTACATCGGGATCAGCATGGCCTCCCAGAGGACATAGAACAAAACGAAGTCGAGGGAAACAAAAACCCCGATCATCGAAGTCTCCATGATCAAGAGACAGACCATAAATTCCCGAACCCGCTTCTGGATGTAAGACCAGGAGCCAAGCACACAAAGGGGCATGATCAGGGTGGTCATCAAGACCAACAACAGACTGATCCCGTCAATTCCAAGGGTATAATTAATGTCCCAGGCCGGAATCCAGGGATGGTGCTCGCCAAATTGATATTTGGCCGTAGTGGAATCAAAACCCAGATAGACCGGAATTGAACAGACCGCTGTCGCCAGCGTCACCACCAGACTCCAGATCTTGGCAAAATTATCATTATTGAACAGGAGCAAGACCAACGCCCCGACTAAAGGCATAAAGATCAGTATGCTCAAGAAGGGTAAAACCCCATCTTTTACTATCAGAAAATCATCCATTTTTTTCCCCAGATGACTTGGTTTAATTCATCACGTAGACAATAAGAATAATCGCCACCACCGAAGCGGCAGACAAAAGACCGTTCTGCAGCCGACCGCTTTGCAACCTGCGTCCCGCGCTACCTACCGCTCTTACGCCCCTGGCAATACCGTCAACCACCCCGTCGATCACATGCCAGTCGAACCATGACCAGAAACGCGAGATGCTCATTAAGGGGATAAGGCCAAGATAGCGATACCCCTCATTAACCCTGTTATCGAAATTCTGGATCGGCTTGCTGGCCAACCACTGAAAACCACGACCACCGAAACGATAGAACCAATCCAAATCGATACTGATGGTCGGTTCCGGCGCCAGTTTTTTGATCAATAAGAAAAAGCCCAGAGCCGTAAACAACAGGATCTGCAAGGCCTCGGATAGATGATAGGATCCGTAAACAACCTCTGCGTAATGGTGCGCTTCTTCCTGGAAGGGCAGCATGTTGTAGAGATATGGCAGGTAACAGCCGATAAAAATGCAGAAAAAAGCGGCAATGCCCATGGCCCACTGCATATTGGCTGGCGGATCGGCCGCCTTCTCCCAGGTTTCCTTGCTGCAGTTGTTCTTGCCGAACCAGATAAAATAAGGGACCTTCAGGCCGGTATGAAGAAAGGTACCGGCCGAGGCCAAGGTCAACAAAAAAGCGGCCCAATAGATGTGCTCTTCAAAGCCAGCGGCGACAATCATCGACTTACTGACAAAGCCGCTGAACAACGGAAAGGCGGAGATAGACAGACCGCCGATCATCGTGAAGACAAAGGCCCTGGGCATTTTTTTATAGAGACCGCCCAGTTCGGTAAATTTGCTCTGACCGGTCATATAAAGGACTGACCCGCAACCCATAAACAGCAACCCCTTGTAGAGAATGTGGGCAAAGGCGTGGGCCACCGCTCCGTTGATAGCCATCGCGGTGCCGATCCCGACCCCGGCCACCATATAACCGACCTGGCTGATAATATGATAGGCCAACAGGCGGCGGCAGTCGTTTTCAAGGACCGCATAGACCACACCATAAAGTGCCATAAAAACCCCGAGCGGCACCAAAATTTCCATGCCGGCACAGCTACGGGCCAGGGCATAAATAGCGGTCTTGGTGGTAAATGCACACATGAAAACAGCGCCGGTAACAGTAGCTTCGCCATAGGCGTCGGGCAGCCAGGCGTGGAGCGGTGGTACCGCGGCATTAAGGATAAAACCGATCATAATCAGGTAGGTGGCCATAGAAGGATTGGCGACATCCTCAAGCAGATTGAAAGAGATATCGCCGCCGGTCGCCTGATAGCGAAGAACAATCCCGGCCAGCAGCACCAGGCCGCCGAAGGTATGGACCAGCAGATAGCGATAACCGGTAGCCATTGACTTCGGCCCCCGCCGGAACCAGACCAGAAATACCGAGGCAAAGGCCATTACTTCCCAGAACAGAAAAAGAACCAGATAATCACCGGCAAATATTGTACCGAGTGAGCCGGCCACATATAACCAGGCCGCGATATGCTGGGCATCCTCATCGACATGGAGACCATAAATAGTGCCGATCACACACATCAGAGTCATGATATAGGCAAAGACCTTGCTTAACTGATCAACTCGACCAAAGGTCAACTGCCAGTCGTCCATAAACTGCATGGTGGCATAAACGCCAGGTTCCATCAAATAAGTAAAGGCAAAGGCCAAGGCAGGCACCGCAACCAGGAAGATCTTCCGTAGCGGCCCCCGTTGGATAAAGGGCAAGATAAGGGCACCGAGAATCAGGACCAGGGCCGGGTGGACCCAGATACTACTTATCATAATAATCCTCCCGGGTCATGATCCCCAAATGGCCGAACCACTTGGAAACAATGATAATCAGCGCACAGGCCACAAAACCAAAAACCGCCCAGAAAAAGGGCCAATGTTCAGGACCGGTGTGGGCATGATGCTTATCAACAAAGATAAGGTCCCAAGCCACCAGCAGAGCCAATCCCACATAACATAACCGGACCACATTTTTGAGCCGATCTCGAAAAAAATCAATCAGATGGACAATCATCCCGTCACCGCCTTGACAAAAAGCATCATAAAGTCGGGATATATCCCGATGATCACCGAAATTGCCGCCGCCAATAGCAGGGGAATCAACATCGCCAGCGGCGCTTCTTTAATCCCCTCAAACCTCTCCCCAGCCGGTGGCTTACCAAAAAACGCCTTAAATGTAACCGGCGCAAAATAACCGACGTTTAAAAGGGTACTGGCCAGCAGAATCAGAATAATGCCGATATAATGGGCTTGCATCTCAAGGGCGCCCATCAGTAATTTCCATTTGGTAACAAAACCGGCCACCGGCGGCGCCCCGATCATACTGAGAGAGGCTATGGCAAAGGCCGTAAAGGTAAAGGGCATCGTCCGTCCCAGACCAGACATCTCGGAAATATTTTTCTTATGGGCAGCCACATAAATGGCCCCGGCGCAGAAGAACAGCGTGATCTTGGCAAAGGCATGGTTGGCAATATGAACCAGACCGCCCTGAATACCGCTGGTCGTGAGCAAGGCGACACCGAGGATGATGTAGGATAACTGGCTGACCGTGGAATAGGCCAGACGGGCCTTCAGATTATCCTTACTGAGAGCAATAATAGAGGCAGTCAAAATGGTAAAGGAAACGAAGTAAGCTGTCGGAATGCCGAGATTGAGGGCCTCCATGGTACTGGTGCCAAACACATAAAGCATTACCCGGGTGGTGGAGAACACCCCGACCTTTACCACGGCGACAGCATGGAGAAGAGCGCTGACCGGGGTCGGCGCCACCATGGCTGAAGGTAGCCAGTTATGGAGGGGCATGATGCCGGACTTGGCAAAGCCCAACAGGCAGAAGATATAAAGCATTGTCACGAGAACAGAGCTGGCATCAGCCGGAAAAATGCCGGTGGAAATATTGTCGGCAAAATCAAGAGTGCCGGTTAATACATAGATCAGAATCATGGCCGGTAACAACAAGCCCTTGGCAGTGGTCGTCAGATAGACGATGTACTTACGGGCCCCACCATATGACTCACGATCCTGATGATGGGCAACCAGTGGGTAGGTACAGATACTGACGATCTCGTAAAAGAGATACATTGTAAAAAGATTGTCGGAAAAGGCCACCCCGATTGCCCCGAACAGGGCCAGGGCAAAACAGGCATTAAACCTGGTCTGGGCATGCTCCTTAAGGCCGCGCATATAGCCCATCGAATAGAACACCGCCAGCATCCACAGAAAGGAGGAAACTATGGCGAAGATCATCGACATGCCATCGGCCCTGAGGGTAACGGTTAGCCCGGGCAGAATATCAAAAAGAGTGTATTCAAGGCGATTACCAGCCAGCACATCGGGAATCATCCACAGGACCAGGCCAAACATGGATACCGAGGCCACGACCGACACCCCTTCCCGCAGGTCGGGGTATTTACCGCACCTCATCACCACCAGCGCCCCGATCAGCGGCGCCAGCAGGGCATATAAAAGTTTACAGGAGACTATTTCCATGAGCCAATTTCCTCTATCCTAATTAGCCTTGCAGGCCGGCAACATCTTCGGTATCAATCGACTTGTAATTACGGTAAACCGCAATAATGATGCTCAGGGCAATGGCCGCCTCGGCGGCAGCAATCCCCATAATAAACAGGGTGAATATCTGGCCGGTGGTTGGGTCCTTGGCCAGAAAACGGCTGAAGGCCATAAAGTTCAGTGAAGCAGCCGCCAGGATAAGTTCGGACGAGATCAACATGCCGATCAAGGTGCGGCGATGCAGCAGACCATAGACGCCCATCCCGAAAAGAAGGGCGGCGATGGCCAGGTAAACCTCGAGTATATTACTTAAGTTGAGGATATTCATGACTTATCCCTCCCGGCCCTGGCCAGCACCAGGGAGCCGATAATAGCCAGCAGCAGAACCACGGATATCAGTTCAAAAACCATGCTGTAGGTAGTCAGTAACGAGTGGCCAATGGCCTTGACCGAACCGTCATTAATCTTAGCCGCAGGTGCGGGCCACATGGTATTAAACCCGAGCAGGGCCATCCCCCAAACCAGCAAGGCCCCGACCCCGAAACTGAGCGGAGCGCTGATCGCACTCTGGCGGCCAATCCTAGCCTCATCACCGGGGTCAGCCAGCATGATGGCAAAAACAATGGTCACACAAACAGCTCCAACGTAGATCAGCATCTCCATAACCGCCACAAAGGGGCTATGTAAATAGTAATAGAGACCGGCCAGCCCGATAAAACAGATGGCAAGGCCACTAACCGCCCGCGGCAAGCGGGTCGAATTAATGGCAATCAAACCGCCACCGACCGTAACCGAGACAATGAACAGGAAAAATAGGCCGCCAAGACCTTCTGCAGTGAACAGGGATATCATCCGCTTCTTTCCTCAAGTCTTTTTTTCAGGTCAAATATATAGGCCTCTTTTCGGGGGCCGGCGAGGTTGTAATCTTTGGAGAAGGTGATCGCGCCAAACTTACAACTCTCAACACACTGCCCACAGAGGCTGCATCTGGTGAAATCCAAGGTGTAACTGGTGAGGACCTTCTTCTTGGCCCCCTCCGGTTTTTCACCGTCCAGGGTTATGCAACCTGACGGACAGGCCCGTTGACACATGCCACAGACAATGCATTTCGCCGCCCCGGTTTCATCATCGCCCAACAGTTCGATGTGGCCACGGAATCGGGCCGACATCTTGAGGCTTTCATGTGGATACTGGAGGGTAACAACCGGCTTGACCATGTGCTTGAAGGTAATGCCGAGTCCCACGACCAGGCTCTTGGTACCACCGAACAGCTCTTTGAAATATCCACTCATTTTTATGAGGCCCCCATAAGAAAAGTCTTCATCAGCGGCCAAAGCTTGATCATCGCCCCGGTTACCAGCAGATTGACCAGTGAAATAGGGATCAGGTACTTCCAGGAAAGATTAAGCAGCCCCCACAAGGTGGTGCGCGGGTAAGTCCAGCGGATCCACATCACGCAGAAGATCAAAAAATAGACCTTGGCCAGAAACCACCACCAGCCATCGCCCAAAATTGCCAGCCAACCATCAGCTGCCATATTAAGGGGACTCTGCCAACCACCCAGAAAGAGGATGGTGGTCAGACTGCAGCCGATAATGATATTGGCATATTCGCCCATGAAAAAGACCCCGAAGCCCATACCGGAATACTCGGTATGATAGCCGGCGATCAGCTCACTCTCCGCCTCACCCAGATCAAACGGGGCGCGATTGGTCTCGGCCAGCGAACAGGTAAAGAAGATCAAAAAGGCCACCGGCATCAGCGGACTGGCGGACAGCCGGAAGATATACCAGTCGAGCAAATTACCGTCCTGCTGCATAACAATCTCGTTCAGGTTCATGGTGTGGCTGACCATGATCATGGTGATCACCGTGATCAACATCGGGATCTCATAGGCAACATTCTGGGATACGCAGCGGGCCGCGGAGATCACCGCGTATTTATTGGCCGAGCCCCAGCCACCCAGCAGCAGCCCCATGACATTCACCGAGGCAAAGGCAAAGATCATCAGCAGACCGATATCGATGTTACGGGCGACCAGATTCTCACTAAAAGGAATAGTGACAAAAGACATCACCGCCGGCACCAGAACCAGCAGAGGTGCAACCTTGAACAGGTAAGGATCAATCCCCTTCGGCACCAGGAGCTGTTTGGACATCAGCTTGAGACCATCGGCCAATGGCTGCAACAAACCGAAAGGTCCAACTTCCTTGGGGCCAATCCGCCGTTGGATATGACCGGCAACTTTCCGCTCCAACCAAACCAGGTAGGCGGCATTGAGGGCGACAAAAGCGATGATCCCGACCACAAAGGCCAGTAAGCGCAACGGTTCTGGAAGAAACGTCATAAATTCCTCTCCTTACCTGTCTATCTCGGGGATGACCAAGTCCAGACTACCCATCAAGGCCAGTGCATCGGCAAGGAGCATTCCCTGGCTGGCCTCGCCAAAAAGGCTTAGATTAGAGAACGTTGGTGAGCGCAATTTCAAGCGATAGGCCTTATTGGTCCCATCGCTGACAACCCTGACCCCAAAAGTTCCCCGGGGCGCCTCGACTGCGCTATAGTAATCACCAGGTTCCGGCTTCAGCATCCTCGGCACCTTCTCCGGCATGATCGGTCCTGCTGGCAATTTATCGAGGGCCTGTTCAATGATCCGCATGGACTGTTCCATCTCATCCATCCGCACCATATAACGGGCCATGGAGTCACATTCCGAATAGACGGGGACATCAAAATCCAGCTCCGGATAGACCGAGTAAGGTTCATTCTTGCGAACATCGTAGTTTACCCCCGAACCTCGCAGAACTGGGCCGGTGGCCCCGTACTTGCGGCACATCTCAGCGGGCAAAATCCCAATATCTTTAAGCCGGGTGATCAAGATGACGTTTTTGGTGACCAGGTCATGATACTCCGGCATTCTTTTTCGTAAGCGCTTGATAAAGGCCCGACTGCCGGTAATAAAATCGTCGTCGATATCATTATAGAGTCCGCCAAAGCGGAAATAACAGAAGGTCAGCCGGGCGCCGGTAACCGATTCCAGCAGATCAAGGATATGTTCGCGATCATCAAAGGCATAGAGCAGCGGGGTAAAGCCACCCAGATCGAGGACAAAGGCCCCGAACCAGAGGAGATGACTGGCAATGCGATTCAACTCAACGGTGATGACCCGGAGGTACTCGGCCCGCTCGGGCACCTCGATGCCCATGGCCTGCTCGACGATCTTCACGTAACCATGATTATAGGACAGGGCGCCCAGATAATCCAGGCGGGCCGTATTCGGCATGAACTGCGCCCAAGTCCGATTCTCCCCCATCTTTTCGTGCATGCGGTGGACATAACCGAGCACCGGTTCGGCCTCGGCGATATATTCACCGTCCATGGTCAGCTTGACCCGCAACACCCCATGGGTAGCAGGATGCTGGGGACCGAGATTAAGAACAAAGGTTTCCTGATTCTGACTGCGAGCTAAATCACTCATACCTTAAAGTCCTTGAGAAGTGGATGGAAGTCGGCATCCTCGGGTAGCAGCAGAGGTGAGAGGTCGGGATGGCCGAGGAATTTTATCCCGAAAAAATCATGGGTCTCACGCTCGTGCCAGTTGGCGCCAGGAATTAATTGACAGATGGTCGGAATTTCCGGCTTGACCCGCTCCAGGCGACAGCGGACCACGACCCGACAGAGCTCGCCGCCGGTGTGGTTATAATCATAAACAACTTCCATCTGCTCAGCAGACTTTTCAGCGGCGCCATCCTGGGCATCAGCCTCACTATCAGCAACCGCTGCCGGTTCACCCGCAGCTTCTACCTGATTAGCAATCGGCGTCTTACCCAACCAGTCAACTCCGGTAATCGATTCCAGGAAAAAACCGCGCCGATCTAAAAGCTCAGCTACAGCCACAACCTGGCCCGCTCCGACTTCAACGTCCAGATGATATCCCTTGACCTGATAATCGGTCTCGATAATCGCCACCGGAGCCAAGGGAGCAAATTCACTTTTCAGATCGGCAATCATTTTCAAACCGCCTCCACCCTTGGCCACCTACGATAACCGGTCACCCTTTCTTCCAACTCCAGAATCCCTTCAATCAGGGCCTCCGGTCTTGGCGGACACCCCGGAATAAAGATATCAACCGGGAACAATTTATCCGCGCCTTCAACAATGCCGTACTGCCCTTCAAAAACAAAAGGACCGCCGGAGATGGCACAGTTACCCATGGCAATCACCCATTTGGGTTCCGGCATCTGGTCGTAAAGTGTCTGGACGGCGGGCGCCATTTTTTTGCTGATGGTCCCGGCCACGATCATCACATCGCATTGCCGGGGAGAGGGCCGGAACACTTCGGCTCCGAAACGGGCCAGATCAAAACGGGCCGCCCCGGCCGCCATCATTTCGATGGCGCAACAGGCCAGACCGAAGGTCATCGGCCACAACGAATTTGCCCGGCCAAGGGCTAGCAGTTTGTCAAGAGGCGCAAACTGGACTATTGCTGGCTGTAGATCTTCCTTCCCCACTTGAACACTCCCTTTTTCCACGCGTAGATCACGGCCAGCGACAGGATGCCGACGAAAATAACCAGTTCGACAAAGTCACGGACCACAAAACCGTCGTTATAAGCCATAGCCACAGGGAACAGAAACAGTACATCGACATCAAAGGCCAGAAACATCAAGGCATATAAATAGTAAACAATACCAAAACGGATCCAGGCGCCACCAATGGGGTCCATACCGCATTCGATAATCTGGTCTGTCTTGTTTACTGTATTTCTGGTGTTGCGGGGGGCGAGCAGGAAGGCGAGAATGAAAGGACCAATAGCAAAAGCGAGGCCGCCCAGAAAAAAAGCAGCCACATAGAGCAGATCGGTTAGAGATTGTTGTCCCACGATGACGCCTCCCTTAAGAGGTGAAGACTGATTAATTTGTCTACATTAAGCTGATCGTGAAAACCCGGCCATGGTCGGGATTTCTGACGTTGCCAGAACCTCAGAAAAAACCCCAGGCACGCCGGAAAACGAATTGATATTTTCTATCCCACCGGACAGTCCTTGTCAAGGGAAATACTGAATTGCCATTCAGTTAAAAACAACGGCAAACCCCTTTAAATAATACATTGTGGCAGAGCACCGCGTTGTTATTTTTGCCTGAGCCCTGCCAGTAGGCGACTATGGATATTGTCAAACCCGCCGTTAGAGAGGACTGCGACAACATCTCCCTCGGAGGTATTCGCCAGGAGAAAATTTATTATCTCATCCGTAGTGGCATAATAATTCGAGTTGATCTTTTTATCGAGCAGAGCCGCAACCAGCTCAGAAGAAGAAAACCTCTCACCGGCCGCAATATTCGACAGAGGCTCCGGCTCTTTAACCAGGACCAGATCGGCGTTATTAAAACATTCCGGATAGACATCCTGAAAAATCCGGCGGCGGCTGGAATTTGTCCGGGGCTCAAAAACGGCAATTAACCGTCGATCCAGGTAAGCCTCACGCAGAGCCGCCAAAGTCTCCCTGACAGCCGTCGGATGATGGGCAAAGTCATCAATTACGGTTACCCCGCCCTCGACCCCGCGGATCTCCTGCCGTCTTTTAACCCCATCAAACGATCTAAGCCCCAGTCGGATCGTCTCGACATCAAGCCCCAATCTATCCAACACCGCGATCACTGCCAGGCTGTTCAGTCCATTATGGATACCTGGCAGAGTGTTTTCAAACTCACCATAAAGAAAACCATTCTTCAATACCTGAAAGGCGGTAACTGCGGCCCCAACCTTGACCTCGATCAACCGCCAATCACATTCTGCCGACTGGCCATAACCTATAACCGGGCAGTTAGCATCGGCCACAATCTCCCTGACCACCGGATCGTCCAGATGGGCAACAATACACCCCTCCGGCGGCATAATCTGCACCAAACGACGAAAGGAGTCCTTTACCGCCGCCAGATCAGCATAGATATCGGCATGATCAAATTCGACACTGGTAATAATAGCGATGCTGGGATGATAATGGAGAAATTTGGGACCCTTATCGAAAAAAGCGGTGTCATACTCATCCCCTTCCACGACAAAATGGTGACCATGGCCAATATTAAAATTGCGCCCGAAGGCCTTAACCAGACCGCCGATCATGAAACCGGGCTCAAGGCCGGCCTTGTCCAGCAAGGTGGCCAAAATGGATGAGGTGGTAGTTTTACCGTGGGTGCCGGCAACAACAATAGAGTTGTGATTGGTGATGAAAAAATGGGCCAGGGCCTGGGGCATAGAAACATAGGGGATGCTCAACCCGGCCAGAGCCCGCGCCTCAGGATTCTGACAGGTTATAACGTTGCCGACCACCACCAGATCAGGACGGGGCTCAAGATTGGTTGCAGAATAACCGGCAAAAACCTCAATGCCGGTCTCAGCCAGAAAATCACTCATCGGTGGATAGACATGTTGATCAGAACCGGTGACTCTGAACCCGGCGTCCTGCAACATCCCGGCCAGAGCGCCAACCCCGGTGCCACAGATACCCATAAGGTGGATATGTTCTATTTTTTCGGGAAAGATATTTAAGGCAGGATTGAGCTCAGCCATGCGCAACCCTCCGTTTAAGAGCGTACTGAATCACGGACCGACCGGTAGATATCACGGAATGTTTCGTCGAAATTAGCGGGTGAAAGACGCCCAACTTCAATGAATTTAACGACCACTTCCTTGGCTACTTTAAGGATAGTATCGTCCGAAACAGGTCGGGGAATTTTGGGTTGTGTGGGCTCTGCAGTTTTTTTTGCCATATTAAAACAAATGGGTCCGTAAAAAAGCACCGAAGAAGGTGGAGCATAGCGATATCAGGATAGCTAAGCAGCTAAGCGAAGGCTGCGAAAAAATCGCCACACAAGAGCAAAAAAAAAAAGCCCCCGCAGCGAAAGAAGGCCAATTCTTGTCAAAGTCTGCAGAGGCTGACCTTGTCGAAAAAAACCGTCTAGGCCCTCCCCGCAAGGATTTTTATCTAAAATAATAAAAAATTTGGTGGAGCTAAGCGGGATCGAACCGCTGACCTCTTGAATGCCATTCAAGCGCTCTCCCAGCTGAGCTATAGCCCCACATCAAGACAACCCAAGCAACAATAAAATTGTGCTGTCATTTGCGGCAATTAACTAACACGCCCCCCTTGGGACTGTCAAGATCTTTCTGGAACTTGAGGCCTGCCATTTCTCTTGCCAAGCAACCTACAGTCTGTTATTATTGGCCCGCTCTACACAGGTCAGCGTAATTCATAAAGAATTTCGACATATTCCCCACCTTCTAAAAAAACAAGAGGAACGCTCTCCATGTTCTTTCCATTTGATTCCCTTTTCGGCTGGCTCTCCAATGACCTGGCTATAGATCTTGGCACCGCCAACACCCTGGTCTTTGCCAAAGGCAAAGGCATTGTTCTCACAGAACCTTCCGTTGTAGCCGTGCGCCAGGATGGCCGGGGCAACAAAGTCCTGGCCGTAGGCAAAGATGCAAAAATGATGTTGGGCCGCACTCCCGGCAACATTTCGGCAATCCGCCCGATCCGGGATGGAGTTATTGCCGATTTTGAAGTTACCGAGGCCATGCTCAGATACTTTATCAACAAGGTTCACAACCGGCGAACCCTGGTTCATCCCCGCATAATCGTCAGCGTCCCTTCAGGAATCACCCAGGTGGAGAGAAGGGCCGTCCGGGAATCTGCCGAATCAGCCGGTGCCCGAGAAGTATATTTAATTGATGAGCCAATGGCTGCAGCAATCGGCGCCGGTCTGCCGATAACCGAACCTACCGCCAACATGGTCGTTGACGTCGGCGGCGGCACCACCGAACTAGCGGTAATCTCCCTGGCCGGTCTTGTCTATTCCAGTTCCGTTCGAGTGGCCGGAGACAAAATGGACGAGTCCATCATCCATTACATTAAACGTAAACATAATATGGCTATCGGCGAGCACACCGCCGAGCAAATCAAGATCAATATCGGCGACGTTATGCCGGAACTACCTTACAAAACCATGGAAGTTAAAGGCCGGGATCTGGTGAGCGGGGTGCCAAAGACTTTGACCATGGATTCAAGTGAAATCAAGGCCGCAATTTCAGAACCGATTGACGCCATCATCGAAGCCGTTAAAGTGGCCCTTGAAATCATCCCGCCCGAACTATCCGCCGACATCGTCGATCGAGGTATAGTCCTGACCGGGGGCGGCGCCCTTCTCCACAATCTGGACAAACGCTTGCGCGAAGAAACCGGCCTACCGATAATTATTGCCGATGACCCCCTATCATCAGTTGTTTTGGGTTCAGGCAAGGCTCTGGAAAACATTAATGAACTCAAAGAAGTCATGAGCAATTTTTGATAAGACTTCCCTCTTAGGCAGACCTGTTATCCCGCACTGAAACATCCGTCCTGCGAGTAACTCTCCTAGCAGGAATGCTTCCGTTCCCAGGATAACTTATTTCTAATAACTGTTTTTGCAGGTCCGTTACGAATGAGAAAAAGAGGTAAGCGAACCAGCCCTGTCAAGCATTTCCTGTTAATTGCAACCTGCATAGTTTTGTTTGGGGTCCTGACCCTTTCCTTTATGGGTCGCAGGGAGTTCACCCTGCCCCACAAACTCATACTTGATATCCTGGGTACCGCCCAGGCCGGAGTCACGGGAATAATTGATTACGGCGATGGTATCTGGGACAACTACATTTACCTTCTCGACCTGAAGAAGGAAAACGACCGGCTTAAAGCTAAAGTCATAGAATACCAGACCAAAACCGTCAATTACCGCGAAGCACTCGCAACCAACGCCCTCCTGGGCAAGCTTCTCAAACTAAAAGAAACTTTACCCGTGCCAAGCATCACGGCCCGGATAATAGGCCACGATCCGTCACAATGGTTTAAAACTTTCAGCATTGATCACGGCAGTAGTGACGGTGTAATAAAGGGCATGCCGGTCATCACCGCGGAGGGCGTTGTCGGCCAAGTCCTGGATGGCGGCAACAAGCGAGGCAAGGTCTTACAGGCAATCGATCCCAATAGCGCCATTGAAGTCCGGATCCAAAACACCAGGGCCAAAGGCATCATCAAAGGCACGGGGACCAGCTACCGGCTCCTCTATGTCCCGAAAAGCAATGAAGTTAAGCAAGGAGATCTTCTGGTTACTTCCGGCCTAGGCGGCGTCTTTCCCCAGGGACTGCCTGTGGCTGTCGTATCTTCGGTTGTCAGTAACCGCCGCGGCATGTTCCTTGATATTGAGGCCGAACCAGTTGTTGATTTTTCAAGGCTCGAAAATGTGATAGTCATCATGACGTCCAACCAGCTGGCAGAATAACGCCCATAACCCAGACTAACTGGAATTTTAAAAGACCATGGACTCTGTTCAGTACCCCCTCAAAGTCTTCACTTACCTGAGGGATACTTTGTTCTGTGCTCGCTCGGAGTCTTCGCTTACTTGGCGGGTACAAAAAACAGGCAAATTATTGCTAAGGCACTAAAGCAATGTTGATTACAATTTTCATCATACTCGGCGCTTTCCTGCTGATCGCCCAGACCACCATTTTCGTGCGCACCCCACAATGGCTCGGCAACCCCGATCTTCTTTTTCTGCTTGTCCTCTTTATGGCTACCAAAATTGACAACTATCGGGGAATCATCCTGACTATGATTTTCGGCCTAATGATGGATACTTTCTCGGGCTTTGTACCCGGCCTGTTCCCTGCCGTCTATTTAGGGTTATTTGTCACGATCAAATATATTTCCCGCAATGTGATCATCGACGAACCAACCCACCAGCCGCCACTGGCCGCCGCCTGCTACCTGGCCAGTAGCGGAGCCATATACCTTTACATGACCATTTTCAACCCAAGCACAGATATCTTCTGGTCCTGGCGCGATCTTCTCCTGCAGATGTGCATTCTGGCGATCCTCTCTCTGCCGTCTTTCCAATTACTCGGCCTTCTGGTCTCTAAAATCGACACCGGTAAGAATCGCATGTTTTCTTTACAGCGAAGAAGCGGCAACAGGTTTATCTCATGAAGAAAAACCGCTCCTTGCCAAGCATGCAGAGAACCATCACCCGCATTAACAAACTCGACGCAGTTGAGCTCTTCATACTCAAAAGACGTCTGGCGGTTGCCACCATCTTTATTCTGGCCTTAACCTCTATAATCATCCTGCGGCTCTGGTTCCTCCAAGTCTATAAGGGCTATGAATTCGAAGAAAAAGCAAAGGTAAACCGGGTCAGAGAGCTGCGAATAGTTGCACCTCGGGGCAATATCCTTGACCGACAGGGGCGACTGCTGATAACTAACCGACCTAGTTTTAATGTGGTCTGGACCAGAGAAGACGCCCCTGACCCGGATCAAGTCATCAAGAGGCTGGCCAAAATACTTAATGAAGATATCTCCAGCATCCTCGATCGAATCAGGGCTGGAGAGGGCACGCCTAAATATGTGCCGCTTTTACTCAAGGAAGACATTAGCTGGCGGGCGCTGGCCTACATTGAAAACAACCATTTGAATCTCCCCGGAGTCCGCATCGAAGTCGTGCCGGCCCGGGAATACCTTTTTGGCAACCTGTCTTCGCATTTGGTTGGTTATCTGGGCGAGATCAATAAAAATGAATTACAGAGAAGTCGGCAGGGCGAGTATGAAGGCGGTGACCGCGTCGGCAAACAGGGACTGGAGAAACTTTTCGAGAAACAGTTGCGTGGCGAAATGGGCATGTCGATGCTCGAAGTCAATGCCCGGGGTTTCGAAAAGAAGCAGTTGGCCCAGAAGCAGCCGCTCCCCGGTAACGACATCAAGCTGACCATAGATGCCGATTTACAGATCACTGCAGAAAAAGCCCTTGAAGGACTAGCGGGGGCCGTGATCGCGACAGAAGTCAATACCGGCCGAATTCTGGTGCTGGCCAGTTCGCCGCCCCTGCAACTCAATGAATTTGTCGGCGGCATTTCGCAAAAGGCCTGGCAGGCAATGCTTGGCGATCCTCTCCACCCCCTGCTCAACAAATCCATCCAGGGCCAATATCCGCCCGCCTCTACCTATAAGATGGTTACCGCTCTCGCCGGCCTTGGCGAAGGTATCATCACCCCCGATACTGCTTTCAACTGCTCTGGCTCTATCCGGTTAGGCAAGCGAAACTTCCGTTGCTGGAAAAAAACCGGCCACGGCACTGTTAACCTGAAGCGAGCCCTGGCCGAGTCATGCGATGTATATTTTTACCTGCTCAGCCAGGACCTGCATGTTGACACTATTGCTTCCTACGCCAAGAGCCTGGGGCTTGGTCAAAAAACCAGCATCAATCTTGAGCATGAAAAGGGCGGCTTAATCCCAACCGCAGACTGGAAACTCAAAAAATACCAGGAACGTTGGCAACCCGGAGAAAACTTGACAATCGCAATTGGCCAGGGATTCAATCTGGCGACGCCGCTGCAGATTAATGTAATGACCGGTGCTATCGCCAACGGCGGTATCACCTATCGTCCGCAGTTTATTGAGGAGATCATCGACCCGGACAGCAAGACAATTCAAATGTTTGAGCCAATCAGAAATGGCGAGTTCAAAGGCAGTGAGGAGAACCTCGAATTAATCCGCCAAGGCTTGATTGCGGCGGTAAACGGTCCAAACGGCACCGGCGAGCAAGCCCGTCTTGAGGAGATCATAGTGGCTGGCAAGACGGGAACCGCCCAGGTTGTCCATCTTTCCCATGTTGAAGATATTGATTCCGAGGAGAAGATACCTTACAAGATGCGAGATCACGCCTGGTTTACCTGCTACGCACCGGCCGACAAACCGGAGATTGCCGTAACAGTACTGGTTGAACACGGTAGACACGGCGGCTCAACCGCCGCGCCCATCGCCCACCAGATATTGACAAAATATTTTAAACCAATTGAAGATTAATACTTTGGCCGACGATTACCGAGCGCCAACCCAAGTGACCGAAAATGTTTAGATTCGACCGGAGATTACTGCTTAATTTTGATTGGGGTCTGCTGGCCACCGTCCTGCTCATCGCCGCCATGGGGCTGGCCAATCTTTACAGTGCCACCTATTCTCCAGGGGCAGGCGCCTCTCCATATTTCATGAAGCAGCTCACCTATTACCTAATGGGAGCCGGCCTCATCCTGATAATAATCAGTATCGACTACCGAGTCCTGCTAACCTTAAATTATCCAATCTACGCCATTACTATCCTGTTGCTGTGTATAGCCCTGTTTTTTGGCGACTCAATAGCGAACACCCAACGCTGGATCGACCTCGGATTCTTCAGACTACAACCATCAGAACTGGCCAAACTTGCTCTGGTCATCAATCTGGCCAGTTATTATTACCGAAAAGATACCGGCAAGGGTTTCACCTTGAGAGAACTGGGCGCACCAATCCTGCTGACAGCGCTGCCCTTTATTTTAATCCTCAAACAACCGGATCTTGGTACCGCCCTGATGCTGGCTGCCGTTTTTATTTCCATGACTCTGTTCGTAAGATTGAAATTGCGGACGATAATTGTCATGGCCTCTTCCATCTTCAGCCTGATCCCCATCGGTTGGTTTTACATATTGAAGCCCTATCAGAAAAAGCGGATTTTCACCCTGTTCAACCCGGAGCTTGACCCGCACGGCAGTGGCTACCACATCATCCAGTCCAAGATCGCCGTGGGTAGCGGCCTTCTGTCCGGCAAGGGTTTCCTGCAAGGCACCCAGGTTCACCTTAATTTTCTACCGGAACGACACACCGATTTCGCCTTCTCGGTCTGGGCCGAAGAGTGGGGATTTGTCGGTTCCATATTTTTCCTGGCCTGCTATATCTTTTTAATTCTCCTGGCCCTGAAAATCGCGGGCTCCGCCCGAGACAAATTCGGCGTCCTTCTTTGCTTCGGAATCATCTCCCTCCTCTTCTGGCAGGCCTTTATAAATCTTGGTATGCTCCTTGGCCTATTACCGGTGGTCGGCATGCCCCTGCCGTTTTTCAGTTATGGCGGTTCATCGCTAATAACCACCCTGATCGGCCTCGGCATCCTGTTCAATATCAGCATGCGCCGGCACATGACCTTCAATTCCTGAGCCATCCCCCTCCAGGCAGGCCATAGCAGTTGGCCTCGGAGAGTCCCAACCAAATCTCTCTGTTTATCCGCTGTTCGATCTGCAGATAAATTTCAAGTGTCAAACGAACCAATACCCCTGCCTTTTTTGAGAATACCGGAATCTCGTTGCTAAGCGAAGACTTCGAGCTCGCCTGCCTATGACTCTGATATTCAGCTTCCGATAAGGACGGCTTGGGATATCATGCAGGTCATCATAAGGGAGAGATTTACCGCGCTGGCCGATAGGCAACCGATCATGTGAAGCCGCCAGTTATGCCGACCACCTCCAGTGAAGATTCAGGGCAGACGCAGTTTTCGGAAGTCCCGGAGCATCTTGCGGAAGAGCAGGTTGAAGATTGAGGGGTTCAATCTATAGAGCCACCAGATCAGGCGGGCATAGAAGGGAAAGATGATGATCGCCCGGTTGCGCGCCACCTGCTTGAGGATGATCCGGGCCGCAGCTTCAGGCGGAACGAAATGCTTGCTCCGTGGCCTGGTCAACCGCTTCTGGTCAACGTGGACGTAATCTACCCTGTCGTGGATAGGAGTGCCCATGATCCCCGGACAGACCAGGTTGACCTTGACTCCCAGCCCCGCCCCTTCCAGACGCAAGGCATTGGTGAAGCCGCCCACCGCCCATTTACTGGTGCAGTAGGGGATCTCCTTGGGCACCGGGATCAGGCCGGCCAAGGAGCCGATATTAACGATCTGGCCGTTGCCCTGTTTGACCATGGCCCCGTAAGCAGAGGTGGCCCCGTAGATCACCCCCATCAGATTGACATCAATCATCGTCCGCCAATGCTCAACGCTGAGGTCACGGGTCTCGCCGTGCAGGGCGGTGCCGGCATTGTTGAAGATCAGGTCAATCCGCCCGTACTTCTTGACCACATCCTCGACGATACGTTGGGCGTTCTCGTAGATGGTCACATCCAGATAGGCCGCCAGAGCCTGACCACCCCGGGCCCGGATAGCCTGGCACACCTCCTCAGCCCCTTCCTGGTCGACATCAACGGCCACCACTATGGCTCCCCGGCCCCCCAACTCCCCGCAGAGTGTCCGGCCCAGCCCGGAGGCACCTCCGGTAACCACGACTATTTTGTCTCGATAGTATCTGCTCACAGCCAGCCTCAGTTTTGCGCCAAGAGGGAAAAACGATAGCTAGTTCTATAATACGGAGCCCCAAAATCAGTCAACAACAATTAGTTATGGGGATTTGGCCCGAACATTCTTGGCCCGCCTTGACCAGCCAGCCCGCAACTTTTCCCTTTCCACTTAGCAGCAATTCTGCTACCTTCCGCCTTTTTTTCGGAGCAGACATGATCCACTTCAACAACATCACCAGACAGCACGGCAGTCAGGTCCTCTTCCGGGACGCCAGCTTCCAGATCCTCGCCAACGCCCGCACCGGTCTGGTCGGGCCGAACGGGGCCGGTAAGACCACAATCTTCCGTTTGATCACCGGTGAAGAACAACCGGACAAAGGCGAGGTTTCCCGCCCCGGCCAGATCGTGATCGGCTATTTTTCCCAAGAGATCGGGGAGATGAGCGGCCGCACCGCCCTGGCCGAGGTGATGGCCGCCTCAGCCCGTACCATCGAACTTGGTGAAGAGATGCGCAACATGGAAGCGGCCATGGCCGAGCCCATGGAACCGGAGGAACTCGATAACCTCCTAACCCGCTACGGTGCAGTAGTTGAGGATTTCGAGCATCGCGGTGGTTACGACCTGGAGGCACGGGCCCAAGCGGTGCTGACCGGACTCGGCATTGGTCCGAAGGAATATAACCGGCCAGTGGAATCCTTCAGCGGCGGCTGGAAGATGCGAATCGGCCTGGCCCGGATCCTCTCCATCAACCCCGATGTCCTGCTCTTGGACGAACCAACCAACCACCTTGACATTGAGTCCATCGTCTGGCTGGAAAACTGGTTGGCCACCGACTTCAAGGGGGCGCTGCTGATGACCTGCCATGACCGCGATTTCATGAACCGCTTGGTCGACCGGGTCGTCGAGGTCGCCAACCAGAACATTACCACCTATAACGGCAACTACGACTTCTACCTACGTGAGCGGGAGATCCGCAGAGTGCAGCTCGAGGCCAGCTTCCGCCGCCAACAGGAGATGCTGGCCAAGGAAGAGGATTTTATCGCCCGCTTTGCTGCCCGGGTCTCCCACGCCGCCCAGGTCCAGTCCCGAATCAAAAAACTTGAAAAAATTGAGCGGATCGAGCTGCCCCCTGAGCAGCGGCTAGCCAAGTTTGATTTCCCGGAACCGCCCCGCAGCGGCGACGATGTGATCCGGTTGGAAAATCTCAGCAAGGTCTGGCCTCTCCCTGCGGGCGGAGATAAATCCCTGTTCGGCGGAGTATCTGGGGTGATCCGGCGCCAGGAGAAGATCGCCGTGGTCGGCATCAACGGTGCCGGCAAGTCCAGCTTCTTAAAGGTTCTGGCCGGTCAGACCGAGCCAACCACCGGCACCGCTACCTTGGGGGCCAGCGTTTCCCTCGGCTATTTCAGCCAGCATGCCATGGATATTCTGGACCCGAAACTCACGGTCTTCGACACCGTCCAAGGGGTGCTGCCCCAAGCCAATATTAGCGCAATCCGCAACCTGTTAGCCGCCTTCCTCTTTCGGGGCGATGAGATCGATAAACGGGTTGCCAATCTATCCGGCGGCGAAAAGAGCCGCCTGGTCCTGGCGACTATCCTGGGCCGCCCTTTAAATCTATTGATCCTCGACGAGCCCACCAACCACCTCGACATCCAGTCACGGGAGACCCTGCTCACAGCCCTGCAAAAATTTACCGGTACCGTACTCCTGGTTAGCCACGACCGTCACTTCCTGCGGGCCCTGGTCAATAGGGTTTTCGAAATCGATCACGGCGCGCTCCGCACCTATGAGGGTAATTATCATTACTACCTGGAAAAATCGGAGAGAATCTAAAGGGAACCAGCAAGGGACTCAGAACTTAGTCAACCTCCCAAGCGCCGGGGTCGGCTCCACTTAGAGCGCCCGGCAAAACTCTGGAACCCTTTTTCCCCTCCCAGGCAACCGGATATATCTCATCGCCATTCTTGTAATGATAAAGTTAGACTGTCAGGCCCCGCCAGGTATCTCAGCGAGTGATTAGCTCAATACATCAACCACGTCCATTGCGCACACACCACACCAGGGTTATAGTCTATTTCCAGGTTATCACAGCCACAGAATAAATCGTGTCAGGCTCCTGACTAAGCTGCGAGATGAAAAGAAATAGCTTTATCGTTTGATAATAGTTATTTCTTATGTTCATAAAATATTGATAAGACGCTACAATGTACGAAACTTTATTCATTTAATGAGTACTTAAAAGATTTGACGAACAACTAACGTTCCTATGACACAATATTCAGATATAAAAATTCTGCTGGTTGACGATAACCCTGAGCTTCTCAACCTGTTCGGCAGGTTCTTGACTCAACACGGTTATTGCTTTGAAACTGCCTCGGATGGCCTTGAGGCCGTGGCCAAACTCAAAGAAAGTGATTTTTCAATCGTTATCAGTGACGTTTTAATGCCCAACATGGACGGGATGGAACTGCTGAAATATATCAAGGAGAGTCACCCCGAAACCGATGTCATCATGATCACTGGCGGCCAACTGGATCTGAGTTTTTCCGACATGATCAAGGCCGGAGCCCATGATTATCTGTCCAAACCAATCTCCCTGGAAGACCTTAAGGCCAAATTGGACAGGACCATCCGCGAACACATCCTTGTCCAGCAACTAAAAATGGAGATCCAGAACCGTAAAACAGCCCAGGCTGAACTTGTAAAAGACAAGATCGAGGCCGAGCAGTCGAATGGCGCCAAGAGTGAGTTCCTGGCCCATATGAGTCATGAGATCCGCACCCCTATGAACGGGGTGATCGGCATGATCGGCCTATTGCTTGATTCCCCCTTGGATCCAGAGCAGAGGCAATACGCAGAAATAGCAAAAAAGAGCTCAAATTCCCTGATAAACATCATTAACGATATTCTTGATTTTTCCAAGATCGAAGCCGGCTATCTCGGCCTGGAGGAGATAAATTTTGATCTTCGAACCACCATCGAAGACATCGGGGGCCTCCTTAGGGCGAAGGCCATGGGCAAGAACCTTGAATTCAATGTTCTGGTTGAAGCGAGTATCCCGTCATTATTGGCAGGCGATCCGGGGCGTCTGCGACAGGTTATCATGAACCTGACCGACAATGCCATTAAGTTTACTGACCAGGGAGAGGTGGCAGTCAGAGTCAGTTTGCTTAATGAAGATCAGGATCATTGCGAATTACAGTTTACCATAACCGACACGGGGATAGGTCTTTCCGCAGATCAGCAGAAAATCCTTTTCAACAACTTCAGTCAAGCCGATTTATCCATATCCCGAAAATACGGCGGTACCGGTCTGGGGCTGGTCATCTCCAAGCGGTTGGTCGAAATTATGGGCGGGGATATCTGGGTGGAAAGTACGCTGGGTAAAGGGGCTGCTTTCTGCTTTACGACAAACTTCAAGAAGGCCACTTTCAATGACTTGGCGGAACAGCCTTTTACTGGCGATTGTCTGCAGGGGCTCAGGGTTCTGGTTGTAGACGATAATCATAGCGGCCGGGAAATGCTCACAAGTACGCTGGCGGAGATGGGTTGCCGATACCAGGGAGTTGCAGACGCAGAAAGAGGTTTTGTTTTATTACAGGAAGCACTTGCCGAAAAAGATCCATACCAGGTGGCGATCATTGACATCCGCCTACCGGATATGGCGGGTGAAACAATGGGCGAAAGGATAGCGGCAGACCCCGAACTTTCCCGAACCAAAATTGTGATAATGTCAGCCCACGGTTGCCGAGGTGATGGTGAAAGACTCGCCAGAAAAGGAATTACGGCCTACCTACCCAAACCGATCCGCAAGCAGATGCTGCAGAACTGTCTTGCCCTGCTGAGAACAGACGACAACACTCCAACCAACGCAGACCATCCCAAGATCATTACCCGACATACGATAACAGAGGCCGAGCGCCGTAAATTAAAAATCCTTCTGATAGAAGACAATACCACCAACCAACTGGTTGCCAAAACCATTCTGGAAAAACTGTCATTCCGGGTTGACCTGGCCGAAAATGGCCAACTGGCCTTGGAAGCAGTGGCAAAGCTTCCCTACGACATCATATTAATGGATTGTGAAATGCCTGTAATGGATGGCTATGAAGCTACCAGACTTATCAGGCAGGGAGAAGACAACGTGGATGCTTCTTCACCCTCAAGCAGGCGGGTGCCAATCATTGCCATGACAGCCCATGCCATGAAAGGAGCCCAGACAAAATGCCTCAAAGCAGGCATGGACGATTATATTGCCAAACCGATTGAAGCCCAGGAATTACTGAATATCATAGAAAAATGGCTAAACATCTCTCTTAAATCACGGGAACAAACCACCGCCGAGCCTGAGACCGCCGAGACAAGCAAAATACCGGCTTATGACCAGGCAAAATTTTTAAACAAAATGAAGGGCATGGAAGCGGCCTTACCGAAGATAATCGAGGCCTTTCGCTGTAGCGCGCCAGACAATCTGGAAAAGCTAAAGAATGCGGTGGAGACTGGTGACGGACCACTGGTGAGGATGTATGCCCACGCGATCAAAGGTTCAGCCGGGCAAATATGCGCTATGGCTACACAGGAAATAGCCCAAAAACTTGAAACAGCAGCGATTGATGACGATGCCGCCAGTTATCCTGCCCTGTATGAAGAACTGGCAAAGCGACTTGATGAATTCATGGAGATGACCAAATAACTGGTACTTTCCAGCTCTGGCTCCGTCCTGCCAATAACTAAGCCGCATACTTCACCATCCGAACCAAAAACTTACTTGAAAGATCCGGCAAAAACGCGGCTAAGATGAGGTTTCCCGCCACTCGCCACTCGCCACTGCACACAAAAAAACCCCCCGATTGAGATTAACTCAATCGGGGGGTTTTGCTTACGCAGTTATTGAAACGGTAAAATCAGCCTTGGGCCTGCTCCACCGCTACAGCCACCGCCACCGAGGCGCCGACCATCGGGTTGTTACCCATTCCGATCAAGCCCATCATCTCAACGTGGGCCGGGACTGAGGAACTGCCGGCAAACTGGGCATCAGAGTGCATCCGGCCCATGGTGTCGGTCATCCCGTATGAGGCTGGTCCTGCGCCCATATTGTCGGGATGCAGGGTCCGGCCGGTGCCGCCGCCGGAGGCCACTGAAAAATACTTTTTACCGGCGGCCACCATCTCTTTCTTGTAGGTGCCAGCCACCGGATGCTGAAAGCGGGTGGGATTGGTGGAGTTGCCGGTAATCGAGATATCAACCCCTTCCAGATGGTTGATCGCCACCCCTTCACGGACATCATCGGCCCCGAAACACCGGACCGCCGCCCTTTCGCTCAAGGAGTACGCCTTCTCTTTGACCACCTTAAGCTCGCCGGTCCCATAATCGAAACTGGTCTCAACGTGGGTGAAGCCGTTGATCCGGGCAATGATCTGGGCTGCGTCCTTACCCAGACCATTCAGGATAACCTGGAGCGGTTCCTTGCGGACCCGATTGGCAGAGCGGGCGATGCCGATGGCCCCTTCCGCAGCCGCAAACGATTCGTGGCCGGCGATAAAGGCAAAACACTTGGTCTCGTCGCGTAAAAGCATCGAGGCCAGATTACCGTGGCCGAGACCGACCTTGCGCTCAAAGGCAACCGAACCGGGGATACAGAAGGCCTGCAGCCCCTCGCCCAAGGTGGCGGCAATCTCGGCAGCGATCTTCAGATCCTTCTTGATCGCAATGGCCGCGCCGAGGATATAGGCCCAGCAGGCGTTCTCGAAACAGATCGGCTGGATTTCCTTGACCAGCTTATAAACATCAATCCCGACCGCCGCGCAGACCTCACGGGCCTCTTCCAGGGATTTCATCCCATATTTCTCAAGGACCGGGGTGATCTGCTCGATCCTTCTCTCGTAACTTTCAAATAATGCCATTGTCGTATCTCCTCCCCTTACTCGTGCCGCGGGTCAACAGTTTTTGCGGCCTCACCGAAACGGCCATAGGTGCCGGAAGCCTTGGCCAATGCCTCGGCAGGATCGACACCCTTCTTGATACCATCCAACATCACCCCGATATTGATATAACTGTAACCGATGATCTCATCATCTTTGTCGAGGGCCAGTTCCTTGACGTAACCCTCCACCATCTCCAGGTAACGGGGGCCTTTCTTAACCGTACCGTACATGGTGCCGGTAACACTGCGCAGACCCTTGCCGAGATCTTCAAGACCGGCGCCGACCGGCAGGCCACCCTCGGAGAAGGCAGTCTGGCTACGGCCATAGACCAATTGCAAAAAGATCTTCTTCATAGCGTCGTTGATCGCGTCACAGACCAGATCGGTATTAAGGGCCTCGAGGATAGTCCGGCCCGGTAGAATCTCGGAGGCCATAGCCGCCGAATGGGTCATACCGGTACAGCCAACCGTCTCGATCAGGGCCTCGGCAATGATGCCATCCTTAACATTCAGCGACAACTTGCAGGCTCCCTGGTGGGGGGCACAAGTACCAACCCCGTGACTAAAACCACTGATATCAGTGACCTCTTTCGACTTAACCCACTTCCCCTCCTGGGGGATCGGGGCCGGCTCGTGCCTGGCCCCTTGGGCGATGGGACACATCTCTTCAACTTCTGGAGAATAAATCATCGCAACACTCCGTTTTACTTTTTTCAAAAAAAGAACCGGAACCACTCCGGCATGTTAACTTGCTCAAATTTTCTTGCGCCTTATTCCGGCAACTTCATCCGGGCTGTACGCGCCCATCGTGTAAAGCCGCACCTTGTTGCTGCGCGGAAACTCCTTTTTCAACAAAGTTTTAAGCAACCCCTTCAGCTTGGCATTATTTATCGCAAAACTGTCCCGGTAGAATCCGTCTTCAACGACCAGGAGAGCCTCGGCTGCCTGCTTGACGATAATAACGGAACGATCTCTTTTATAGGTCTGCAGGTCAAGATAATGGCCAACCGGTAACTTATGAAGCTTTGCCAGAACCGTCTTGATCAGCGAAGATTTATCTATCATTCATCAAAGGATCCGGCCCGGCATAGCAACTAGAGCCATCCCCTCTCCCGACAGGCGCCAAGCACCAACTCCCCCAGACCACGGATAAAACCTTCCTGAACGTTTAGGGATTCCACTCTTTCGAGCCTCATCCCTAGTTCTGCGGCCAGCTCCCGATACTGAATATCGATCTCGTACAGGGTCTCGACATGATCGGAGACAAAACTGATCGGCACCACCAGCAGATTCTTGCAGCCATCGGCCGCCAGTTTCCTCATCATATCGGGGGTTGAGGGGGCCAACCACTCAACCGGCCCGCTGCGACTCTGAAAACATAAGACTCCCTTAACCCCGGTCTCGGCCTCGACGGCCTTAATGGTTCGATCCATGTGCTTCAGATAGGGATCGCCTTCCTCAATAAATTTTACCGGCAGGCTGTGGGCGCTGTAGACCAACTGTACCGGTTCAGCCCCAAACTGCTGCAAACCTTCGTTGATATTTGCCACAAGGCCGGCAATATAATCAGCTTGATCGGGCCAGGAATCAATCACTGCTATCTCGAAATCGGCCGGTGCTCGAGCTGCTGCTTCATTGAGATCATCAACAGATGAACCGGTGGTGGCAATGGAATAATGGGGGTAGAGGGTCAGGGCCACCAGGCGGCTGACACCAGCAGCGGCAAATTCTTGCAGGGTTTCATCACTATAGGGCGGCCAGTAGCGCATGGCCATATCGACCTTGAAATCACCGGAATCGGCCAACATTTCCTCCAAGGCAAGACCCTGCTCGATAGTGGTCTTGGCCAAGGGGGAACCACCGCCAATAAGCCGGTATGATTCCATACTGACCGGGGCCCGCTTTTTGGCGATGCGCCGGGCAATAAACTTCTGCATGAACCAGGGGCCAAGCCGAATGATTTTACGATCTGAAAAGAGATTGAACAGAAAAGGCTCAACGTCCTCAAGCTTTTCTGGACCACCGAGATTGAGGAGAACAACCCCGATCTTCCCCTGATTTTCGCTATTATCCGCCATGATATTTTCTGTTATTTAGTCGAAAAAGATCGAATTGACTTGTTCAGCCGGGGCAGAGACACTATCGGAATAGCGCTCACAGGTAGCCGGGTCGGCATCGATCAGATTACCAACCTCAGCTGG
The DNA here is from genome assembly GCA_039714535.1 of Thermodesulfobacteriota bacterium. GTDB lineage: Bacteria > Desulfobacterota > Desulfobulbia > Desulfobulbales > JAGXFP01 > JAGXFP01. Next base: position 43,106 of record JBDLJC010000014.1, read on the forward strand.
CTCAAAAGGCAGGATCGCAAAGATTGCTTCCTCTATATCCCACCATTTCCGGCAGTTGCTGCGGATGGACGCCAACCGGTCCGGATCGTTATTACCATAACGCTCTAATATGTACTCATGCCGCGCGTCAAGGCTGACCACCTGATCATGGGTAACCCGTTTATCGGCGTAAAAGACTATCTCACTTTCGGTGATCACCGGCAGATGGTTGTCCCGCAGATGAACATGATCGGCGACAATCCCGGCCAGTTCAGCATAACCATGCTCCAGGCAGATGTCCCGGCCAAGATCGGCATGATCCCGGTCGTTGTCGAGGCAAGCAGTTTTACCGATGTCGTGGAGAAGAGCTGCGGCAACCACCAACGGCAAAGAAATATCGAGGCCCGCCCTGCTAGCCTCTCCGGCCAGCAGGGTCGAGATTCGAGCAACGATAATCGAATGGTCCCTGATATTGTCCAGCATCCGGTAGCGGTCCATCAACTGGAAACATGCCGCTACCGATGGGATCATTAACGCATTTCCCGGCTGATGCTATGAACCAACTCTACGGCCAGCTTAGCCTGGTCCGGCGAGGTTTCCGGGATGATGCCATGACCAAGATTAAAGACATGACCTCGGGCTCCTTTGGCCTGGGTAAGCACATTTCTGACCCGGTCGGCCAGTTTATCTTCGGGCAAAAACAGGGCGATGGGATCCATATTACCCTGAATCGAAACCTGCCCATCGACCCGGCTCACCACTTCATCCAGGTTAATACGCCAGTCGAAACCGAGGACATCGGAACCACAATTGATGGTCTGATCGAGCAGGGTCGCGCCATTATTGGCAAAATAGATCAAGGGGATATCGGTCACCTCTTTGAGGGCAGTGATGATCCTCTTGACGTAAGGAAAGGCAAACTCGGCATAATCACGGGGAGCCAGAACCCCGGCCCATGAATCAAAAACCTGCAGGGCCTGGGCACCGGCCGCAATCTGGCCTTTCAGGTAAACAATGGTACACTCGGTGATCTTGTCGAGCAATTGCCCGTAAAGCCCCGGTGCTTCATACATCATTTTCTTGGTCTGGTAGTAGTTCTTGGAAGAACCACCCTCAATCAGATAAGTGGCCAGAGTAAACGGCGCCCCGGAAAAACCGATCAGGGGAACTCTACCCTCAAGCTCTTTGCGCAGGATGCGGATGGTATCCATGACATAGCCCAGATCATCTTCCGGATCGGGAATACCCAGGGCAGCGACCGCAGCCTGGTCACGGATCGGCGAGGGGAAAACCGGGCCTTTCTTCTCCTGGAATTCCAGGGGGGCGCCCATCTTTTCAAGGGGTACCAGAATATCTGAAAACAGGATGGCGGCATCAACCCCCAAGAAATCAATCGGCTGAATAGTGACCTCGGCGGCCCGCTCCGGTGTTTTACACAGATCCAGAAAGGAGCCCTTGCTGCGAACCGTATGGTACTGCGGCAGGTAACGACCGGCCTGTCGCATGATCCAAACCGGGGTAAAATCTGTTTTTTCGCCTTTGCAGGCCTTCAGAAATTCAGTATTCATATTCTCTCCAGTAATTAAAATTATTACTTGTTCTGCACCTTGAAAGGAACGTGGCTACAAAACGGCTCCTCTTCCATATAATCGCCGGTCACCGCATAGGCCCGGGCCCGGCAACCGCCGCAGACCCCAACATATTCACAGGATCCGCAACGGCCCTTATAACTCTTGAAATCCCGCAGATCCTTGAACAGCTCGGAGTTTTCCCAGATGTCCTTGAATGATTTTTCGCGGATATTGCCACCGGATTTCGGAAAATAACTGCAGGGCAAGACCTCACCGTCAACATCGATCAGACAGATAATCTGCCCGGCCAGACACCCCTTGGAACCGCCGGTGGAAAACTGCAGGGTCCGTCGTTTGAAATCGTCACCCTGCTCCTTGGCCTGCTCCAGCACCACCCGGTAATAACTGGGCGCGCAGGTAGGCCGAACCAGCAATTCATCCTCGCCCTTCTCCATCTCATAATGCCACTTGAGCAGGTCTTCGTAATCTTCCTTGGAGATCAACTCGTTCATGATCTCCTCGCCACGACCGGTGGGGACAATCATGAACATATACCAGGCAGTGGCACCCACTTCTTTGGCAAGTTTGTACAGCTTGGGGATCTCCTCCTGGTTGCGCTTGGTGAACGAGGAATTAATCAGAAACTTGATATCCCGCTCCCGAAAGAGCTTCATGGCGTTAAGTGTCCCGTCAAAGGCGCCGGGGGAGTTACGGAAGTTGTCATGGATTGTTGCCGTCGAGCCATCCAGACTCAGAGAGACCATTTTAATCTCGGCCTCCTTGATCTGATCGGCAATCTCTGGGGTTACCATGGTGCCGTTGGTGGCCATACACATCCGCAGCCCTTTGCTATCGCCATATTTGGCAATATCAAAGATATCATCACGGAGCAATGGTTCGCCACCAGACAGAACTACTACCGGCGAGGCATAGGAAGAGATGTCGTCAATAACCCGCTTGGCTTCCTCGAAGGAAAAATCCGGATGGCCCTTGGCCTCCAGCTCTGAAGAAGACCGGCAGTGAACACACTTCAAGTTACAACGCCTGGTGGTCTCCCAAGCTATCCATTTAGGTTCAAAATCCATCCTGATTCTCCTGACGTGGGATCAATAATAAAAAATTTTAAATTATCACTATAGCCAATTATTTCGGCATGACAACGATGAAAATCAGCTAACAGAGAAAAACCAACTATTTATATCAAAGGTACTCGGCCGCGGCCCCGGCCAGACTGCTCCGTTCACTCCTGCTCAGGGTGATGTGACCATGCATGGGCTGGCCTTTCATCCTTTCCACCGCGTAGGATAACCCGTTACTGCTGGAATCCAGATAAGGATTGTCGATCTGCTCAGGATCACCGGTCAAGACGACCTTGGTTCCTTCTCCAGCCCTGCTGACTATGGTCTTTACTTCATGGGGGGTCAAATTCTGGGCTTCATCAACTATTACGTACTGGTTGGGGATGGACCGGCCTCTTATATAGGTGAGGGCCTCCAGTTCAATGACGTGATCTTGCAAGAGCCGGTCAACCTTCAGCTTAACACTCTCATCCTGTTTATCGCCCTGTTTGCGGCTGTTGGAGGCCATCAACAAGGTCAGGTTGTCGAAAATAGGCTGCATCCAGTGCATGAGTTTGTCATCTTTATCGCCGGGCATAAAGCCCAGATCCTTGCCCATCGGAATTATCGGTCTTGAGACCAAAATTCGCTCATAACGCTGAAAACGGATAGTGGCTTCCATGGCAGCCGCCAGGGCCAGCAGGGTTTTGCCGGTGCCGGCCTGACCGACCATAGTTACCAGCAGCACCTCCGGATCAAGGAGTAATTCAAGGGCCATCCGCTGTTCCTTGTTACGGGGCTTCAGGCCAAAGGCCTCATTATAGTCCGGGATCAGAGGCACCAGAACCCCGCCATTCGAAGAGCGGGCCAGGGCAGTGTGCTTTTCGTCGTTCTCGTCGACCAGGAGGATGAATTCGTTGGGGGCCGGCGAACAGCTGGCAACCTCTAATCTTTTGTTGGCGTAAAACTCGTCAATCTGAGCACCGGTTACCTTCACCTCACAGTTACCGGAAAACAGCTCATCAAAGTTAACCTTCTGCTTTTCAAAATCCATGACTCCGATCCCCAAGGCATCGGCCTTGAGCCGGGCATTAATGTCCTTGGAGACAAAGATGACCTTCTCGCCCTGCTTGAGCAGGGTGTAGGCAACACCCAGAATCCGGTTGTCGGCGACCCGCATATCCATGCCATGATCGACAAGGTCTCGCTCATGATAGATCCGCAAAGTGCCGCCGTTGTCCATCTCAACACCTTTACCGAGATTGCCTCTGAGCCGCAATTGATCAAGCTGTCTGATTACCTGCCTGGCGTTCCTGGCCAACTCGTCGTTGTGGGACTTAAAACGATCCAGCTCCTCAATAACCGACATCGGCAACACCACCACATTGTCGGTGAAGGAACCAATGGAATCGGCATTATGAAGCAAAACGTTGGTGTCGAGGACAAAATATTTCGGCATTGATTATTCCCCTGTTGATTACAATCCGGACTGGGCGGTCCTGACTCTCTTATTATTAGGATAATGCTCTTGAGCGGAAATTAGTAACAGATAGCGGTTCAGGCAAGTAAAAACGTGACATCCCCCAAACAAGCGCCATTGCCCACGGATTTTGCCCCCCATGCAACCCGGCTGTCCGAGTTGCAGTATGTTGTTAACCCGGATGTTTCACGAAGCAAGCTGGCCGGAGGTGTAAGGAGTCATAATTTAAGGCGTAAAAACAAACAACTCTCTCATCGGATCGAATCGAAAATTACCCTCCAGTTCATTTTTTGCTCATTTTTTTGGTGACTATGCTATAAACTACCTCCATGAAAATCGCATTGATCCAGATAAATCCACATATCGGTAACTTCTCCCGCAATTGCGTAAAAATCGTCGAGGGGGCGACACGGGCCCGGGAAAGCGGCTGCGAGCTGGTTATCTTCCCGGAGCTGGCTGTAAGCGGCTACCCCCCTCAGGACCTATTGGAACGCCATTCTTTTATTGAGGACCATGAGCTGGCCCTCAACCACCTGATTGAGAAAATCAGCGGTATCGGGGTCATCCTTGGCGCTATCACCAGAAACACCGCCGCAACCGGCAAGCCTCTTCATAACAGCGCCATCCTTTTCGACAACGGCGCCATCCTAGGGACCGTCCATAAACAACTACTCCCCTCCTACGATGTCTTTGACGAGGCCAGATATTTTGAACCAGGTCCATCGGGGTCATCTACGGTCAACTACAAGGGCCTTGGCATAGCAATGACCATCTGTGAGGACATCTGGAATGACAAAGATTCCTCACTGCGGCAGATCTATGCCAGCGACCCGGTCAGCGAAGCAATAAATGGTGCAGATGGCGGCGTTGACCTCATTATCAATCTGGCCGCCTCACCCTTCCGCTTCGGCAAAGCGGACTTTAAAAACAACATTTTCACCACGATCAGCCGCAAGTACAAAACCCCTCTGCTTTACATCAATCAGGTCGGCGGCCAGGACTCCCTTTTATTCGACGGCGGTTCTCTGGCCATAAACGGTCACGGCCAAATCGTCTCGGCCGCCACACGTTTCAAGGAGAAGATGCTGGTAATTGATGCCGCCAAACTGCAAGAACCGGCAGAGCCCCCCCTTAGTCCCACCATAAAAGATGAATTACCCGATCTTTTCGAAGCACTGGCTATGGGTGTCAGAGATTATATCCAGAAATGCGGCTTCAACAAGTGCATCATCGGCCTTTCCGGAGGTATAGACTCGGCTCTTACCGCAGCCATTGCCTGTGCGGCCCTGGGCCACGAAAATGTCCTGGGGGTGGCCATGCCTTCACCGTACAGCTCCGATGAAAGCATCGACGATGCCCGTGAACTGGCCGCCAATCTGGGTATAGAACTTAAAGTGCTGCCTATTACCCTCATCTTTCAGGCCCAGCTGGAAACCCTGAGGCCCGTCATGGGCGAACTTGATCACAGTATTACCGAGCAAAATCTCCAGGCCCGGATCAGGGGCTCCATATTAATGGCCATGTCAAATCAGTTTGGTTCGATGCTGCTCTCCACCGGCAACAAATCCGAGATGGCCGTCGGCTATTGCACCCTGTACGGAGATATGAGCGGTGGTCTGGCCGTGATCGCCGACGTCCCCAAACTTATGGTTTACAGCCTGGCCCATTACGTTAATCGTGAACAGACCATAATCCCGCTAAGCACCATCGAGAAACCGCCAAGCGCTGAGCTGGCCCCGGAGCAGACGGACCAGGACGACCTGCCCCCCTACGAAATCCTTGACCAGATCCTCATCGCCTGGCTAGAGGAAAACCGCAGCATATCTGAAATAACCCAAATGGGCTTTGACCGGGACACGGTAGAAGATGTCATCCACCGGGTTAAAACCAACGAGTACAAGCGCAAACAGGCCCCCCCCGGCCTCAAGGTCACCAGCAAGGCCTTCGGCTATGGCCGTCGCTATCCAACCGCCGAAAACTATCAGGAGAAAGCCTGATGTCACCTCGCCTGACCCTGCTTTTTGCCCTGCTTATCGTCTTTAGCCTGGTAATCCGCGAAAATCTCACCCAGCGCCCGGAGCGCCTCTACCAGCTGACGGATGGCCGCATCGATATGTGCCTCTCCTGCCACCGCACCGAAAGACTGGATGCCGCCCACGACACCAAGATCCTTGGCTGCGCCGTCTGCCATCTCGGCGACCCCCTGGCCATCGACAAGAAAAACGCTCACAGCAATATCGTCAATAACCCCGGCGATCTACGGGTGGTCGAGAAAACCTGTGGCATCGAGGGATGCCACGCCATCGACATTCCCAAGGTCAAAAATTCACTAATGGCCACCAACCGGGGCATTCTGGCAACTCTCCTCTATTATTGGGGAGAGGCCGAACACCAGAACGGCGACTTTTCAGTTGAGAAATTAATCGAAACTGGCGAAACCTCATTGGCCATCGACTATTATCGTAAACTATGCGCCACCTGCCATCTCTGGAAACAGAAAAACGACCTGCCCGATGCCCCACAATTCTTTAATGAGAAAGGCGGCGGCTGCACGGCCTGCCACCACATTAAAGGTGAGGCCCGGGTCGGAGAGAACCCCAAAAAGATCCACCCCCTGATCATCAAAAAAGTGCCGGTTGCCAACTGCGTGCGCTGCCATAATCGCAGCGGTCGTGTGGGCACCTCTTACCAGGGCATTTACGAGGCGGAAGGCTACGGCACCCCCTTTGAAGATGGGCAGCTGTCATCCAAACAATTACCGGGCAACCGTTTTTACCTGGAATTGGACGATGACATCCACCACCGCAAAGGCATGGCCTGCATCGATTGTCACACCAGGGAAGAGATCATGGGCGACGGCACCAGCTACGCCCATTATGAGGAGCAGCTGGAGATAAACTGCACTACCTGCCATAGCACCAACCCGGGCACCACCCGCAAGAACAGGCAGCTGAACAATATCAACCGGGATCAGGGCCAACCGGTTCTGATCTCCAAACTTGACGACAAGAGCCACCCACTGCTGCCTCCCAAAAGCGGCACCTGCGACTACCAGGGCCACCAGCGGCTATCCTGTGAATCATGCCACTCAAGCTGGGTGCCCCAATGTTACGGATGCCACGTCAAGCGAGATATGACTGACACCCATCTCGACAAGCTGAGTCTGGAAGAGACCCAGGGCTGGTGGGAGGAAGGCAGATCCTACCTGCGTTACGAGAAACCAATGCTGGCAGTATGGGCTGATGAGATAGTGATCGTAACCCCTGGTTGCCAGGACATCGTGACCCTGATCAACGAGCAAGGCGAACCGGAAAAGCAGTTCAACTCTTTTACCATGGCCGCCTTAAACCCGCACACCACCCAACCGGGTGGCCGCAGTTGTGGTGACTGTCATGCCTCCGGCAAGACTATCGGTTTGGGAGAGGGGACCCTGTGGCGGGAAAATGGCGAATGGCGTTTTAACCCGCTTAACGTGGGAGTAGAAACGGCGGTCGGGACCACCCCGCCCTTAGACGGCTTCGTGGATATTAACGGCACCCCCCTCCAGAAAAGCTCCAGAGCGGACTTAAGACCCTTTAGCAAAGAAGAGCTAAACCGCATCCTACGGATTGGCTTATGCATCGAATGCCATAAAAAATACGATGACCCGGCTTTCCGCAATTACCGGCCGGAAACAATCTGTCCGGTATATAAAGACTAATCTGCCCCCAAGACAGGACGTATTGATAACTAAGACCTCCCCCCCAAAAAAACTTTTTGTTTTTCTCCTTTTAAGTCGCCTCCTTTTGGCACTTTCCCGTCTCTTTTTGGCGGCCAGAACTACGTCGCCAAAACAACTTACCCCTGCAAGGCGATAACATCTCAATGGAGCATCGGCAGGGTAGGAATCATTCGCATTTAAGGCCGTATTTTCTGGTTCACGGGAATATTTATTATACCTTTTTATGAAAAAGTGATACAATGGCACTGATTAGGTTTCAATTTAATGCCCCCTATAACGGCCCCTGAGAGGGCAAGCCGCTAGTCTTGACACTTAAGAATAGCCAGGTTGCCTAGGAGATAAGACTTGCTATCTAGCCAAACAGCAAAAGTATTACAAGTATCGCCCTTCTTTGGCTAAAACACCCCTTTTATATCTCACAATTAAATTATGTCGAAAACCTTAGATGTTTTGACACATACCGCATTTTGCGCGCTCGCTTTGTTGTTGGCTGTTCACAACGTATGGGGGGCAATGCAAGAAATAGAGTCGAACCAAAGAGCCTGGAAAAGGGTAAGCTCCCCCCTTATGGCCATGGCGGCCCGCGTCTCCACTCTCTGTCTTTTGCTGCTGCTCACCTTCGCCATATTGCCGGGAATGCCATCTCCTGCGCAGGCTGCGGAAAAATTCTGCTCTGATTACGGCGGAGTGCTTGACGGCAATGTTCTCCTGACCCCTCCTGTTCAGGTCACCATCGACCAGGACTGTTCTTTCATTAATTGGCCCCAGTCAAACCCTCTGACAACCACCATCAATTTCCAGACCAACGACCCGTCGATCTACCTCATAACATTTGACAATGTCTGGTATGACGGCAATATGGCGTGTTCCAACATTGATCACAAGCTTTGGGTTGTTAACTCGGAGGAGGGGGCTTTCAAAGGTGCCTGCCAGGATATCATGATCCCGGCGGAAACCATTGCCAAAGCTTCACCAGGGCCAACGGCAAGTGTGGGAATGCCCTTTACCTACACCCTGACCCTCCCATCCATGCAGTTCCCGGCCGGGGCTCCTTCTCCCAATGAGCTCCACACCGTTATCCTCTGGGATGATCTCAATGCGACCGGTGTTGACATGGAATTTGTAAGCATTGATGCTTACTGGAGTGACACGCTGGCCCCTGTAACCCTTATACCTGAGGACCTGCCCCAGGTACCAGCCGGGGTTGCCTTCGACCCCCTGGTCTATTCACACGGGGGACCCTGGTCACCAACAAACCTGTCATACAAACCACTTCCCCTGCCACCAAGTGACACCATCCCGGCGGGCAGGCAGGTTATAGTCGAAATATCAGTGGTTCTTTTGGATACAGGGACAAACATCACCGGCACGACGTTCACCAACACAGCCAAGTGGTGGTTTGGCAGGGCAATCGATGTCGATGACGACGGGATAATAACCTACCCCGATGAATTCTTTGAACCGTTGCCGGGCGAATGGGGCATATCCGAGCCCATGACCATCGCCGATCCAAACCTGACGGTAACCAAGACAGCAAACCAGACCGCCCTCAACCTGGGTATTCCGGCCCAGTTCACCATCAGTGCCCAGAACACCGGTGGTATCGATGCCTGGGCAACCACTATTGTCGATCAGCTTCCCGACGGGGCAACGGCCGGCATGTGCCCTCAGCTGCCAGCCGATCCCAATCCGCTGCTGACAGTTAATGCCGAGATTTTTGCCGCAGACGGCACAACCTCTGTCTCAGGAGGCTTACTTTCACCTGGAATAGACTATTCAGCCACCTATAATGACACTACCTGTGTACTGACCTTCTCCATGCTATCCAGCAGGGCAGTAATCGGGCCCACCGAACAGCTGATCATAACTTACGTACTTGAACTTGATCCCGACACCACCGGAGATGGCCAGACCCTGACCAATATCGCCGGGGCAACAAGCTGGGCCGGCGCCGACCCGACAGGCCCCTATCCTTATCACACTTTCACCAGGTCCCTTACCGACGGAACACCGGCGATCGCCGACCATGAGGACAGCTATACCGTCACCACCGCCCTGTCCGGCTATTATTTTGAAAAAACCGTCACCAACCTCGACACCGGCAGCTATCCCGCTACCGTGGCGGAATCCGGCGACACCCTGCGCTACCGGTTGCGCCTTTTCAACGTAGACCAGGATATCAATAACATCACCATCACCGACACCCTGAATCCGGCATGGTTTGACACGGGTACAGGGCCGGCTGACACCTCATTCAGCATGAATGTACTCCCGGGGGGAGCCACTTATACTTTCGACTATGCAACCGGAGACCTCTCGATCTTCGGTGCATTCGGCCTTCCCCTCGATATTGCCCAAGGCCAGGAGATCCTTGTCGAGTTCGACATCGACGTCAACTCCCCCTTGGCCAATGGCACCACTATTACTAACCAGGCTACCCTTACTGCAAATGTCGGCTTCAGCGCATTAAGCGACGATCCGTTTGTCAACGGGGTATCCGACCCCGACAATCCCCTGGACGACGACCCCACCGTAGTGACTATCCAGACCCCAGGTCCGCTGGCAAAAACAAACGGTCAGTCTACCGCCACTATCGGTGAACAATTCACCTACACCATCACCGTACCATCAGCCCTGATCGACGTTCCTTTGTACGATGTCCAGATCCATGACGATCTCTCGTTGTCAGGTGCTGACCTGCAGTTCGTCAGTGCCCAGGTACTGTCCGGAGGCAGCTGGACCCTGGTCAACACCGGCACTACAACCCACCCTGTGCTTATTGATGCAAACACCGGTATAGACATCCTCCCGTCCAATGGTCCGGCGGTTATAGAGATAACTGTTGAAATGCAGAACACCCTCACCAACCAGGACGGTCTGCCTTTCGCCAACAGCGCCTGGTACACCTACAACCGGGCAAATGGCGACAGCAACACCCAGAAGACAACCGCCGCCGGCAGTGGTGCCGCCATGACGGTAATTGAACCAGACATAACGACAATTACCAAGGCAGCGGACAACACTACTCCAACAGCAGGTGAAGTTGTTCGCTATTCGGTAACCCTGACTGCCGCCAGCGGTGCAAATTATTCGGATGTATTCGATGTGGTCCTGACCGACATTCTCGATCTTGGCCTGGTATACGAAGGCAACCCCACAGTTACAGTGGGCGGCGGAGTCGGCGCCGACAACACCATTGGCCCTCCCGACACTACCGGAGACGGGATCACCATCCCCCAGATCATGGTCTGGAGCCTTAACGCCACCACCCCGGCAGATATCGACATTGCCGAAGGGGAAACAGTCACAATATCTTACGATGTACGGGTCCTTGACAGCGTCCTCGCTAACCAGACCCTGGCCAACAATGCCACGGCCCAGTGGACCGGGCTGGATGGCGCCAATGGCAGTGAAAGAACCGGCTCCGACGGCATCGGCGGCTTGAATGATTACATCACTCCACCCGCCATAGTGACAGTAACGACCCCAGACATCACCGCCACCATCAGCAAGGTACGCAGCAACGACACCTTCGGTTCGGCCGACAACGACGTCCGTATTGGTGATCTGGTTGAATACACCCTGACCATGTCCCTTTCCGAAGGAACTCTAGCTAATCTCCAGATCGTCGACACCCTGCCCCAGGGCCTTGATTTCGAAGGCATCGTCAGCATCAACGGAGATGGTGGTTCTGCACCATATGCTGCTGTCGCACCATTCTCCCATGCCGACATCACTGCCGCCGGCGTGACAGAAACAGGTAACCCGGCTACCGGACCGACCACGGTAACATGGGCCCTTGGCAACGTAGCTAACCAACCGAATGATGGCTTGAGCGACAATTTCGTCATCGTTTACCGCGCCCGCGTACTAAATTCCGTGTTCGCACCCACCGACCTCAGTATCCCGCTGAACAACACCGTGAACATGAGCTATGACACGGCGACCGGTACTGCGACACAGTCAGATAACGACACCATCATCACCGCCTTGCAGCCGGAGCTGACGGTGAGCAAGTCTGCGGCGCCCGCTGGTGGCGATACCATAATTGATGCCGGCGAGCTGGTCACCTACACCGTGGATATCATCAACAGCGGTGCAGGCCCAGCCTATGATCCGGTGCTGCAGGACATCATCCCGGTGGGCATGCGCAACGGCGCTGCCACCGTGACCATGGTCAGCACCGATCTGCTGGTGGCGGGTACCGGGCTGGCCAACCCGACCCCGAGCTACAACGGTGGCACGGGCCTGGTGGTCTGGGATCTGGATAGCGGTGTGGCGGATACCTATACCATTCCGGCAGGTGACACCCTGCGCATTGTCTACCAGGTGCAGGCGGATGCCGCTCTCGGCGCCGGTCTGACCATGACCAATGAGGCGCAGGTCACGACCTATTACTCATTCGATGATGACGCAGTACCGACATTGGGCAGCGTCACCGGTATCCGCGAGATCTACGGCTCGACCAATATTGCGTCGACCACGCTGTACACCAGCACCCCGCCGACGAAGGCGCTGGTCTCGCCTGCCCCGGCTAACCCCGTAGCGACCATTGGCCAGGAGGTGCTCTACCGGATTGCGGTGCCGGGTACGGTCAGCGCCAGCGCCCTGCACGACGTACAGATCACTGACGCCTTAAACAGTAGTCTGATCTATGTCATTGCCACCGAAGTCAGTGGCAATGGCTTTATCTTAAATGACAGCAGTGTTCTGCCAGGTCAGATCAATCTGAACATTGATCTGATCCCAGCCGGCCAACAGGCAATAATCGAAGTGCGTAGTCGCATTGACAACACCACGCTGGCCAATGCAGGTAATGTGTTTACCAATACCGCCAGCTACACCTTTGCCGAGATTGCGGGTGGAACACAGATTGCGGGCGGCAGTGCAACCACAGTGACTTCGGTGACGGTGGTTGAACCATTGCTAACGCTTGGCAAAATAGTTGTTAATACCAGCAATCCAGGCCAACCACCTATTGCCGACAATATCCTGCGTTACACCCTAACGCTAACTGCATCAGCCGGGGCTAATTTCTCTGATGCCTTCGATGTCAGTGTTGCGGATAGTCTCAGTCTCGGCCTGGCCTATAGCGGCAATCCGATAGTAACAGGGGCAGGCAATACTATTGCTCCACCGGTAATTGCCGGCGATGGCATTGCGGTTGCCCAGAGCCTCAACTGGAGTCTGGCCGCTGGCAATGGTGATATTGATGTCCCTGAAGGCACGACGGTCTCAATCAGCTATGATGTTGTCGTGCTTGATGGGGTATTGGCCGGGCAGATCTTAACCAATTCAGCCCTTGCCCGTTGGACCAGTCTGGATGGCGCCGATGCCAATGAGCGTACCGGCAGCGGTTCTCCGGTTGAAAATGATTACTTTACAACACCAGCCACAACTATACTGACGACGCCTGATACCAATACCATTGCCAAGGCAGTGCTGAATGAGACCTTTGGTGCAGTCGATACCACCGTCCGTATAGGCGATATCATTGAGTATGAACTGCGCATTAACTTGCAGGAAGGTATTAGCCCTGCCGTATCAGTGGTAGACAGCCTGCCCCAGGGCTTGCAGTTTGCAGGTGTGGTCAGTGTTAATGGCAACGCGACTGCGCCTTACTCCCCGGTTGCACCATTCAGCCATAATGATATTACCGCCCCGGTTGTTGCAGGCAACGCGGCAACCGGACCGACCACGGTAACCTGGAATATTGGCGACATTACCAATGGTGGTGACAATGATCCGACCAATAATGACTTTGTTATTGTCTACCATGCCAGGGTCTTAAGCCTGGCCTTGCCACAGATTAATTCAACCACTCTGACCAATACGGTGGCCCTGAGTTATACCTCGGTTGCGGGAACATCAACTCAAATTGCCAACGCCGCACTGACTGTGCTGCAACCGCTATTGGCTGTTACCAAGTCGGCTGTAACAGCGGGCGGTGATACGGTAATTGATGCCAGCGAGCTGATTACCTATACCGTTGATATCACCAATGCCGGCGTAGCGCCTGCTTACGATACATTGCTGCAAGACATCATTCCGATAGGCCTGCGTAATGGTGCTGCCACTATCACCATGGTCAGCACAACATTGCTGAATACAGCGACCAGTCTGCCAAATATCGCCCCGGGTTATGATCCTGCAACCGGCATTGCTACATGGAATTTTGATTCTGGCATTGCCGATCAATACAATATTCCTGCAGGCGATACACTGCGAGTGGTTTATCGGGTGCAGGCCGATGCCACGCTCAGTGCCAGCATGACTCTGACTAATCAGGCCCAGGTAAAGCTGTATTACTCATTTGATGACGATGCTGTACCGTCACTGGGTACAGTAAGCGGTGTGCGTGCAGTTTATGGGTCGATAGCTGTTGCCAGCACCACGCTGACAACGGCAGGCCCAAATCCGCTGAGCAAGCAGAACCCGGCAACATTAACAGTTGCGGTGGGTGATACCTTTACATACCGCATTACAGTACCGGCAATCCCAATGACAACGGCGCTGAATGATGTGCGTGTACTGGATGATCTGTCGGCATCAGCGGCTGACCTCGGTTTTGTCAGTGCCACCCGTGTATCCGGTTCCCAACCCTGGACTCCTGTGAATACGGGTACGGCAAGCAATCTCATTATTGAAGACACGCTCAACGGTATCGACATTCCTGCGGGAGAGCAGGTCGTGATTGATATCACCGTTGTGGTGAACGACAGCCCAGTTAATGTTAGCGGCCTGTTGTTTAACAACACCGCAAGTTATACCTATAACCAGGTTAATGATGACCTTGCGACCCAGTTACCGGGTGGTGGTGAAACAACAGCTGATATGACGATTATCGGGCCTGATTCCGTCACTGTGAATAAGACCGGCCCGGCGCAAATTAATCCCGGCATAGCAGAAGTGTTTACGCTTAATGTGCATAACACCGGCACCGCTCCGGCGTGGGACCTGACCATTACCGACGTATTGCCTAACCCTGCCCCAGGCGGCATGTGTGATACACCACCGGCTAATATCACAGCGCAAATTTTCGAGGCCGATGGGGTCACAGCCGTATCGGGGGTGCTCCTGCAGGGGCCTGATCCTGATTCTGATTACAACGCAACCTACGCACCCGACCCAATTTGTACACTGACTATTACCATGAGCTCAGACGCTGCGGTCATACCCGCAGACAACCGTCTGATCATTACCTATGAGGCCTTGCTTGATCCTGATAATCCACAAGGCACGGTGCTGACCAATGTTGCCGGCGCAACCGAGTGGTTTAGTGGTAACACAGCCGGTGCTGGTGCAACGGGGGAAATTCGTACTTATACCCGGACGTTGACAGATGGTACGGTCGGTACATTGGACCATGAAGATGCGCATAGCATCTCCGCACTATCTCCTCTTCTTCAATTTCAGAAGACGGTGGTCAATATGACTACCGGTGAAAACCCGGCTACGATAGCGACGCCGGGTGACGTTCTGCGCTACACTATTTTGCTTAGCAATGTCAGCCCTGTACCACTGCCAGACTTTGCAATCACTGACGAGGTTGACCGCCTTAATGCTCTGGGTATGTTTGTACCTGGAAGCCTGGCTGTTGTCACCATACCTGCGGGTGGTGATGCCAGTAACACTAATCCTAACGGTGGCAGCAAAGCTACGGGTTTGCTGGATGTGCGTAGTCTGAATCTGGATGCAGCTGGTGGCGTTAATGATTCCTTATTAATTGAATTTGAGGTAACCCTGGCGCCGGTAATCACCAGTGGCACGGTTGTCCTCAATCAGGCCCAACTGACGACGATTGTTACCGGCACATTAAATAGTGACGACCCCAACACCAATGGTCTTGATGATCCGGCAGTGTTGGGTGATGAAGATCCAACACCCATCACTATTGTTTCGGCGCCTGCACTTGAAGTCCTGAAGACATCAGAGGATCTAACCGGTGACCCGTCAATACTTGTGGCGGGTGACACCCTGCGTTACACCATTACCGTTAAGAATATTGGTACGGAAGACGCAATCAATGTTCTGTTGCGCGACCAGGTTCCAACCAATACGAGCTATGTGGTCGATAGCACCAGCCTCAACGGCATTGTGGTCACCGATCCTCCCCCTGGTGGGGTTTCGGCCTTACAGGCAGGGATGAAAATCAACGCACCTGAAAACACAACCTCTGGTTATATGCGGGCTGATCTTGATCCGGCCGCAAATAATGTTGCCACGATCTCCTTTGAGGTCGTGGTGGATGCCAGTGCTATTGACGGTACGGTAATTTCCAACCAGGGTTTTGTCAGTGGTGCCGGCCAAGGCAGCGGCCCGTTTACTGAGGCGCCATCCGATGATCCAGGTACCGCAACCGTTAACGATCCCACTGTGGATGTTGTCGGTAGTCTGCCGCTGATTGATGCGCAAAAGACAGTCACCTTGCAAGTGGATAACGGCACCCCGGGTATTGTTGATCCCGGTGACACCCTGCGTTACACCATTACCATAACCAATGCCGGGGCAATTCCGGCTACCGGTGTAACCTTTACCGATGCAACCCCTGCCAATACTACGTATAAGGACAACTCGGTTCAGCTCAATGGTATGCCGGTGGGACAACCGGATGGTGGCGTTTCCCCACTAATTGCCGGTATTGAGGTCAGTACCTCCGACCTGACCCCGCCTCTACCGGCAGCAGGGGCCGGGACATTAACGCCGGGCCAAACAGCGGTGGTGATTTTTGATGTCTTGGTAAATGGTGGTGTGGTTCCCACCACTATCATCAGCAACCAGGGTGTTGTCAGCAGTAATGAACAGGCAAATGAACCAACTGATGCAGATGGGATTGATGCCAATGGCGATCAACCCACCCAGATAGTTGTGGGTGATGTTCAGCTGTTATCAATTACCAAGGATGTCTCCGTGGTTGGCGGGGGTGTTGCTCTGGCAGGTGGTCAGCTTGAATATATTGTCCGGGTCACAAATATCAGCACCGTACCAGCCAACAATGTCGTTATTACCGATAATCTGGATATCCCCGTTGCTGGACAAGTGACCTATGTTGCCGGTTCAGCAACACTCAATGATCTCGCCATCGGTGTTAATTATGCTGCACCGGTTATTACTGCGGATTACTCAACAGCATACGGCGACCTGCAACCGGGCGAAGTCATCGAGGTGCGTTTCCGGGTCCAGATCGGTTCGGCGGTGGCAATTGGCACGACCATTACCAATACCGGCATCGTCAACTGGAACAGTCCTGACCCCGCCTCGGCCAGCGTATCGCTTGATGTGGGAGGAACCCCGGGCACAGCCATCCTCAACGGCAACGTCTGGCATGATGCCGGCCTGGACTTGTTCTTTGACTCCACCGAGCAACCTCTCGAGAACTGGTCGGTCGAGCTTTATCGTAACAGTCAACTGATCGCCACGGTCTTGACCAATGCCAACGGCGTCTATCGCCTCAGCGGCTTGGCGCCCAACGATATCACAACAGACCTTTATGAATTGCGCTTCCGGGCGCCGGGCGCAGGGCCGAACACCGCCTCGCTGGGTTATACCGATTCGGTGTTCACCAATGGTCTACAGCGGATCAGCGATATTATCGTCGCCTCGGGCAGCAATCTACAGAACCTGAATATGCCGATCTGGCCCAACGGTACTGTGTACAACTCGGTTGCACGTGTAGCTGTTGCCGGCGCCGAACTGACGCTGTTGAATGCAGCCACCGGTACGCCACTGCCGATCCAGTGTTTCGACGACCCGGCCCAGCAGAATCAGATCACAACCCAGAACGGCTTCTACAAATTCGACCTGAACTTCAGCGATGCGGCCTGTCCGGCGGGCAGCGCCTATCTCATCGAGGTAACTCCACCGGCGATCGGTTACCTTGCTCCGCCGTCTCTGATCATCCCGCCCGCCAGTGACGCTTCCACAGTGCCGTTTTCCGTCCCCACCTGCCCCGGCAGTGTGGCCGATACGGTCCCAGCTACTACTGAGTACTGCGAGGTGGTGGCTTCCGCGGCAGTGCCACCGTTGTCGGTCCCGCCGCGCACGGTCGGCACCATATACCATCTGCATCTTGTGCTGAGCGATGGAACCGTGCCCGGCCAGAGCCAGATCTTTAACAACCCCATCCCCATCGATCCGAAGCTGAATGGGGCCGTAGCCATAACCAAGACTTCATCCCTCCTCAACGTAACCAGGGGGGCACTGGTGCCCTACACGATCACCGTCACCAATGTGTATGGGGTGCCGCTCTCTGATATCAGCATCATTGATCACTTCCCGGCCGGTTTCAAATACGTGGCCGGTTCCGCCCGCTTGGACGGCAAGCATACCGAACCGCTGATTAATGGCCGGGAACTGGTCTGGGATGGCCTAGTCCTGCAGATCAACGACAAACTCTCAATCCAGTTGCTGCTGGTGGTAAGTTCCGGCGTTTCCGATGGCGAATACGTCAACCGGGCCCAGGTGTTCAATATCATCACCAATACCGCCGCCTCCGGGGAAGCGACAGCCACCGTGCAGGTCATCCCCGACCCGAACTTCGATTGCACCGATGTGATCGGCAAGGTATTCGACGATCACGATCTGAATGGAAGACAGGACCCGGGCGACAATGGCCTGGCCGGGGTTCGGGTCGTGACGACACGGGGACTGATCGCCACCAGCGATAAAAACGGCCGCTTCCACATCACCTGCGCGGCCGTCCCCGATCAAGATCACGGCAGCAATTTCATCCTCAAACTGGATGAACGCAGCCTGCCGACCGGTTATCGCCTGACCACGGAAAATCCGCGGGTCCACCGGGCCACGCGCGGCAAAATGATGCGCTTCAATTTCGGCGCCACCATCCATCGCGTGGTGCGCATCGATATTTCCGCCGGCGTGTTCGAACCGGATGCCAGCAAACTGCGCCTCCAGTGGCAACCTAAAATCAGCCAGTTGATTGAAGAACTCAAGAAAGCGCCATCGGTGCTGCATCTATCCTACCTTGCCGATGTCGAACAGGAAGGCCTGGTACGCACACGGCTCAACGCGCTGAAAAAGGAGATTAGCAAACAGTGGGATCGATCGGATGGAGGCTACCTACTAGCCCTTGAAACCGAAATTTTCTGGCGCCGCGGGGCTCCACTTAAAGGCCGGAAATAACAGCATGCGGAAACCTATGCCCTCTACCCTATTCATATTGATGAGATTCGTGCCGATGAAGCGCTGGATCGCCATCTTGTGTTTATGTGTCGTCACGACGGCAGGGGCAGAGGTTTCTCCGGCCATGGAATCAGCGGTAAGGGAAGCCGATGCGGGTGGAGAGACGGTTGAGATGCACCTGCCGACGGACCAAGTCCTTACTCCCTGGATCCATGACCCGGCCATATTTGAGGTGGAAGAAGGCGATCGCATGGAGATGCGGGAGGTCGTCGAACAGGATGTTAAAACATTCAAGCTCGATAACCTAGTGCCACCCATCCGTTTCGCCCAGGGAAAAGCGGAAATTCCCGAGGATTACCTTGAACTCCTGCGGGACGTGCTTGAAAAGATGCGCGGCCGCGCCAATGTACGACTCCATTTTATCGGCCATGCCGATTCCCTGAAACTAAGCGGGGCGCTGAAAGAGCAGTACGGCGACAACGTCGGCTTATCGCGCGAACGGGCGGGTATCACTGCTGAATATTGTCAGCGCGCCCTGGATCTTCCCCCCGAAGCCATCTCCTATGAGGGGCTTGGCGACAGCCAGCCGCTTGCCGACAATGGAACCGCGAAGGGACGGCAACTCAACCGGCGCGTGGAAGTACAGGTCTGGTATGACGAAATTACCGAAAAGCTGGTCGAAAAGGAAGTTCTCATTCCCCACGAGGTAAATCGCATCAAGGTCTGCCGTACCGAGACCGTCTGTAAAATGCGATACAAAGAAGGACACTCCCATCGGGCCCGGGTGAAGAACCTGATCCCCCCCCTTCATTACGAGCAAGGGGTGTCGGATGTGCCGGAAGAATTTCTCCAACAGATCAGGCAGGCGTTGAAAAATCTCCGCAGCAAACAGAACGTTGTCATTAAGTTTACCGCCCATACCGACAATCTCCCTTTGCAAGGACGGGACAAGCGCATTTACGGCAACCACCTGGGACTCTCTAAAGCAAATGCCCGCCGCCTTGCCCTCGCCGTCCAGGATGCTCTGGGGCTCCCCAATGGTGGTGTTGAGAGCGAGGGCAAGGGCGCGAAGCGACCGGTCACGGCCAACGACACCCAACAGGGACGGGCACTGAATCGGCGCGTCGAAGTGGATTTCTGGTACGATGACCCGCTGAAGGAGCTACCCGATGAGCCCCAGCTATGCCCGGAAGCGGCCGGGGCCGAAACCGTCACCCGTGTTTACGACGCCCTATCGGGCAGCATTGACCCGATCCAGTTCGATAGAGGCAAACCGGTTGTACCTGCTGGCTACACCGAACATCTGCGCCTCGTCATGGATGAAATCAACGACAAGGTTAATGTCCGCCTGCGCTTTGTCGGTTACACCAGCAACCAGCGTCTTAGTCGGCGTACTGCCGGGGTTTATGGAGACGACATCGGCTGGTCCATGGCGCGCGCCCGTCGGGCCATGGAAGCAGTCAGCGAGATGATGGCATTGACGGACGAACAAACAGAATTCGATGGCCGCGGCTTTGTTCTGTCCGACGATGTGATAAATGCCGGCTTTGTCGAAGCCGACACCTCCCATGTCCAGGTCCAGGTTGTCTACGATGAGCTTATCGCCCTTGATCAGTACGAAGGGGTTGAGATCACCCGGATTAACCGCGAGGTGCTTCCGTCGAATCCCTTTGCCCTAAATCTGATGCGCATCACGGTGGACGGCAAGCCCCTCTCTGACCCAAATAAATGCAGCTCGGATGTACAGCGCTGCACCGACATGGCCCTCGAAAACGCCCAAATCCAGTTCAAGCACGACAGCCTGAAGCTGGAACCACGGCTGAACGTGACTGCCTGGCCGCGCAGTATCCGCTATCAGGACTTGGAGGACACGGTGTTTGCCGAAAATCTGGTGCGCTTCCGTTTGTACTCCAACTACCGCAGCTTTATTGAACGGGCGGAGGTCAGGATTTTTGCCGAGGGCCAATCCGTGCGTGATACGCCCATAGCTGTCATCGAGATGGATGCTGACGGCATGGGCCAATGGCAGCCGGAGTTCGAATCCTTCATCGCGCCAGGGCTCAATTTGCAGTACCTGCTGCGTGTCTATGACAAAAATGACCGCTTTGACGAGACAAGTCCCCAGCCCCTGTGGGTAATCGACCAGATTGATCCGTCAATTGCCGAGGCGAATTCCCACGAGGAACTGCTGGCCGGTTATGGCACAAGTCGTATCGCCAGCCGCAATATCCCGCTTCACGGCGGTACGGTGCAGGCCCATGGCACCGCAATTCCCCAAGGACATGGGGTGTGGATGGCCGGTTATGGTGTACCGGTGGACAGCAAAGGTAGTTTCGTGGCCGAAGAGATCCTGCCACCGGGCATGCATACCGTGGAGGTAGCCGTCCTGGATAGCTCCGGCAACGGCGAACTGTTCCTACGTGATCTGGCCCTGAAAAAGAGTGACTGGTTCACAGTGGGGATCGCCGACCTGACCTTGGCCGCCAACAAGACCACTGGACCGGCCGACCTGCTCGCGCCGGACAAACCCCAATACAGTGAGGACATGAGCGTCCATGGCCGCCTTTCCTTTTATAGCAAGGGCAAATTCGAAAATGGCTGGTCGCTGACGGCAAGCGGTGATACGCGGGAAGGCCCCCTGGACGTGATCTTCTCCAATTTCATGGACAAATCCCCCGACGCCCTGTTCCGGCGAATGGATCCGGATTACCACTATCCGACCTTCGGCGATGACAGCACCGTTGCCGAAGATGCCCCGACCATGGGCAAGTTCTACGCCAAGATGAAAAAAGATGAAACCTATGGGCTCTGGGGTAACTTCAATATCGGATATACCGATACTAATCTTACCCACGTGGACCGGGGCCTGTACGGCGCCAACCTGCATTACCAGCCCCTTGCCAGCACCAGCTTCGGCGCGCCGCGCTTTGTGGTGGACACCTTTGCCGCAGACCCGGGTACCGTGGCCGGGCGCGATGAGTTGCGCGGCACGGGAGGATCGCTCTATTTCATGCGCCGCCAGGACGTTCTGCAGGGTTCCGAACGGCTGCGCATCGAAGTTCGCGACAAGGATTCCGGCATGGTCCTGGGGGCCAGGAATCTAACGCCAATGCTTGATTACGATATCGACTACCTGCAAGGACGCATCCTGCTGGCGCAGCCCCTTGCCACAACGGCGGACGACGCTCTGCTGGTGGACAGCGGCTCAATCAGCGGCCATCCCGTATACCTGGTGATTCGTTATGAATTCACTCCGGGGTTTGATAATCCGGACACGCTGGTAACCGGGGCCAGAGTTCATTACTGGCTAAATGACCATCTCAAGATCGGTTTAACCGCCAGCCGGGATGAAGAAGCGGACATCAATAAAAACCTGGATGGAGCGGATCTGACTCTGCGCAAGTCTGCGGAGACATGGCTAAAACTCGAAACCGGCCGCACAAAAGGTCCGGGCACCCCGGCAACGACCTCCCTTGACGGCGGTTACAACTTCAATACTTCTGCCGCTCTTGCCGACAATGAAGTAGAAGCCGCGGCCCAGCGTATTGACGGCAGTGTCAGTTTCAAGGATTTCTTTACAAAGACGCCGGGCCGGATCACCTTCTACCACCAGGATGTGGAGGCGGGCTATTCGTCACCCGGTCAGTTAACCGGCAAAGACACGAGCCAATATGGCGGGACAGTGAATCTGCCTCTCTTCGACCGCACGAACATACGGATCAAAGCCGACACCCGCATTCAACAGGAAGGGCTTGAGACAGAAGCCGGGGAACTAAATCTCGCTTACCAGATAAATGACCACTGGGCCGTAAGTCCGGGTGTACGCCGTGACAGCCGTGAAGACAACTCACCGGTAGTCCCGTTAACCCAGGCGGAAGGGAAACGCACCGATGTGGTGGCCCGGCTACGATACGACTCCCGGGCACGGTGGAACGGTTATGGCTTCGTGCAGGAGTCTGTACAGACCACCGGCAACCGTGAGAAAAATGGCAGGATTGGTGTTGGCGCCGGCTACCGGGCAACAGATCGCTTTAAAGTCGATGGTGAGCTTTCCGGCGGCAACCTCGGGGAGGCTGGCCGACTTGGCACAGAGTATCTGTATTCCGACCGGACCACCCTCTACCTCAATTATGCCCTCGAGAACGAGCGCACCGACAATGGTCTGCACACCAGAAAAGGGAACATGGCTTCCGGTTTTCGCACCCGCTACTCCGACAGTGCCAGTGTTTATCTCGAGGAGCGTTATAGCCACGGCGATGTACCCACTGGTCTGATGCATGCCACCGGGGTGAAACTGGCGCCCACTGATCGCTTTAATCTCGGGGCAAATCTCGACTTAGGCACCCTCAAGGACCATCAGACCGGGGCCGAAATTAAGCGCACGGCAGCGGGCGTAAATGTTGGTTACGGGTTCACCGCCTTGAAAATCGCCAGTGGGCTGGAATATCGGCTCGATGACTCTGAGCAACCGGATGCCAGCATTGAGAGTCGCACCACCTGGCTGCTGAAAAACAGCCTCAAGTTTCAGTTGTCCCAGGATTGGCGTCTCCTCGGCAAATTAAACTATAGTAAGAGTGAGAGTTCACTGGGCCAATTCTATGACGGCAACTATAAGGAGGTAGTGCTGGGCTCTGCCTATCGTCCGGTCAATCATGACCGGTTGAATGCCCTGCTCAAATACACTTATTTCTTCAACGTACCGGCGGCTGGGCAGGAGAGCGTAATTAATTCAGGATCCGACGTTATCCAGCGCAGTCACATCGGAGCGCTGGATGTCATGTACGACCTGACGGCCCGCTGGACCGTGGGGGGCAAATACGCCTATCGCCTTGGCGAGGTTAGCCAGGACCGGGTCAATCCGGAGCCGGAGTTCTTCGCCAGCCAGGCCCATCTCTATATACTGCGCGCGGACTACCACTTCGTCCACAAATGGGATGGACTGGTCGAGGGGCGGCTACTCGACCTGCCCGATGCCCAAGACCAACTCAGCGGAGTCTTGGTGGCTGTCTACCGCCATCTGGGCCAACATATCAAGTTTGGAATCGGCTACAACTTCAGCAACTTCTCTGATGATCTGACCGACCTTGATTACGACCACCAGGGGCTGTTCATTAATCTGATTGGCAAACTGTAAATAACTACTTCAAGAGTGAAACGTGAGAGATGCAGGGAAAAAACGAAAAATCTTTATTTTATTTAGACAGGATTAGGCCTTATCCCTTATCCGGTGGAATCAATAACATGAGGTGGCAAGTATGTTGCGGGTGATTATCTTAACGATTTCGATGCTCATGTTGAGCTGCGCCGCTTATGGGGAAGAAGTCTCCAGGGAGCAGATAAAGGGGCTGGACGAACAGGTGCAGGAAATCAAGAGCGATGTGCTCTCCATTGCTGCGGAACTGAACGAACTGGAAGAGAAACTGCTCTATCCGTCCCTGACCCAGGTTGCGGTTTTCGTATCCCTGGCCGAGGGTGACAAGTTCAATCTCGATTCCGTCGGAATCCAGCTGGATGGCAAGCTGGTCGCCAATCATCTTTACACCTTCAAGGAACTCGAAGCCCTGCGCAGGGGGGGGGTGCAGCGCATCTATACCGGCAATATCCAAACCGGTGAGCATGAGATGCAGGTGACCCTCCTCGGCAAGTCGGAGGGGGGCAGCGATTTCCAAACGACGGAGAATTTCACGGTCAATAAGGATGTGGGGCCCAAGATCGTTGAAATAACCCTGGCCCACCGGTCGATCACCTTTAAAGATAGGTAATTCATGCCCAGGCTCCTTATTCTACTGACATGCCTGTTGCTCGCCTCACCCTCGCTGGCGGCCAGTACCACCCCGACAGAGCTGCAGGACCCCTTTTTCGGAGAGGCCATGTATTATGCGTTCCAGGAGGAGTGGTTCGAGGCGATCACCAGGCTCGACACCGAACTGGGACAATTCCATGGGCTCGACGAGCCCGAGATGGACACGCTTTTCAGCCACATCGACCAGGCCGAGTTTAACGTAGGGGATTTTGAACTGGCCTACCGGATGCATCACCGGGCCGGACGCGCGATCAAGGCGGTCATTGAGGGCAATGTCGAGGAACCGGTGCGCAACGAGGCAATTTTCCGCCTGGCCCGGATCTTTTTCCAGAAAGATCAACCGGGAAATGCCCGGGATGCCGTGAAGCGCATCAGCGGGACCATTCCTAAAAATATCAATGATGACCTGCCTTTCCTACGGGCACAGATCATGATGGCCAACGGCAACTTCGCCGAGGCGGTCCCCATCCTGAAAAAGCTCCAGGGTGCGAAGGGGTTGGAAGGCTTCACCTCCTATAATCTCGGCATTGCCCTGATAAGGAGCGGCAAAGTGTTGGAGGGCTACCGGTACCTCGAGCGGACCGGCCAGCTTAACAGCAAAAACCCTGTCACCCAGGCGATCAAGGACAAATCGAACCTCGTCCTCGGCGACAAGCTGCTGGCGGCAGAAAATTTCGCAGCTGCCAAAGAGGTATTCGACCGGGTGCGTCTGAACGGCCCGTTTTCCAACCGGGCGCTACTCGGCTCGGGCTGGGCTGATGCCTCCCGGGAAAACTTCGAAAAATCACTTGTGCCATGGAGTTTCCTGATAAAGCGCGAGGTCACGGACTCGGCGGTGCAGGAAGCCATGCTTGCCGTCCCCTATGCCTATGGCAGGCTTGGCTTGTACAGCAACGCCGCCTTAATGTATGGCAAAGCCCTGGAGGCGTTCGGCTCCGAGATCGATAAACTCGGCGCATCGATCAAGAGTATCCGCGAAGGCAAATTTCTCCAGGCCCTGGTGCAGGACGAAGTGAAACAGGACGCCAGCTGGGTCGTCAAGCTGCGGGCGCTGCCGGAGACACCCGAGACTTACTACCTGCTTGACTTGATGTCCTCACACTCTTTCCAGGAATCGTTGAAAAACTATTTAGACCTTGAACAGTTGCGCAAGAAGCTCGGGGTCTGGGACGAAGACCTGAAAGCCCTTGAGGAGATTATTGCCATACGCAGTGCCTATTACAAACCCCTGCTTCCTGAGATCGACCATAAATTCAGGCGGCTCGATTCGACAATGCGGCTGCGCCTGGAGCAGCGTAATCGTATCGAACAACGGTTGCAGTCGATGCTCATTACGCCTAGACCTGATTATCTGGCAACCGTGCAGGAGCGAATCTTTGGAGAACGCATTGTGCGGCTGGAAGAAACTATGGCTACCCGAGATACCGGGGTGACCCCGGAAATCGCCGCCCGCATCAAACGTCTGCGGGGGGTATTGGACTGGAATATATATTCACAATATGATCAGCGCCTTACGGATGCCTACAATAGTCTTCGTGATCTGAATCAGGTCGTCGACCTGTTGCCAGAGCAATATTTGAAATTTGTGCGAACCCGCCAGGCCGCGATGCAAAGCTACCAGGGCTACGACGATATAATTCGCCGACAGCGGATCAGGATCAAGGCTGCCAAAGGAAAAGTGAGGGAACTGATGGCCCGCCAGGGGCATATGCTCGAAGTAATGACCTTGAATGAACTCACCCGACGTCGCGAGCGTCTTGAGGAATTTCAGGTCAAGGCGCGCTTTGCCATGGCGGACAGCTATGACCGCGCCACCGGTACCCAGGAGCTGAAGAGGGAGAGTCAATGAGCTGGATTCGACTTATCGTCTTCGCATCATTGCCGGTGATTCTCATTGCCTGTTCGGCAACAGGTAAAAAGGGAACGATTGGCCAGTTACAGAACATGCGCCTCGAAATCAAGGAAGTTAAGATCGAAGGTGGGCTCGTCAAAGCCATGGAGAGCTACCAGCGTTTTCTTGAAGATACGCCGGACTCAGCCCTGTCGCCCGAGGCTATCCGTCGCCTGGCAGACCTGAAGGTTGAGAAAGAATACGGGCTTATCACCACCACCGAGTCGGAGATATCCGCTCCGGCCCCGGCGCCCCGTCCCGTGGTCGGAACATCGACGCAGACGACAGTGCCAGTAAAGGCTCCGGGTGAGTCAGAGGATGATTTTGAAAAAAGGACAACCAGCAGCGAGCCAATAACCGGAACCGCAGAGGATGTCCCAACCCTGCCGGAAGGCGCGGATGATCTGGAAAAGGCTGGGCCGCTGGAGGCCATCAGACTTTACCAGAAATTACTTAATGACTTCCCTCTGTACGAGCGCAATGACCAGGTACTGTACCAGATGTCCCGCGCCTACGAGGAGCTGGGTCGTACCACAGACGCCATGAAGGTCATGAACCGGCTGGTGCGAGACTTCCCGCATTCACGATATATTGATGAAGTGCAGTTCCGGCGGGCCGAATATTTCTTTACCTACCGGAAATATTTGGACGCCGAGGAGGCCTATAAAAGCATCGTCGATATGGGCGTCAGTTCCTACTACTATCAGCTGGCCTTGTTCAAACTCGGTTGGGCGTTCTATAAGCAGGAACTCTATGAAGAAGCCATGGATAGGTTTATTGCGATGCTCGACTACAAGGTCTCAATGGGATACGACTTCAAACAGAGCGAAGATGAGACTGAACGTAAGCGTATGGAAGACACCTTCCGCGTCATCAGTCTAGCCTTTTCATATATCGGCGGAGCCGATTCCGTGGTCGCCTATTTCTCCCGGCACGGCAAACGCAACTACGAAGACAGAGTTTACGACAACCTCGGCGAATACTACGTCGACAAACGACGTTACAATGACGCAACCGCAACTTATAACGCCTTTGTCAGCCGTAACCCCTACCACGAAAGGGCGCCGAACTTTCATATGCGGGTTATCGAGATCAATATAGCGGGCGGTTTCCCCAGTCTCGTCATCGAATCCAAAAAGGCCTTCTCCACAAATTACGGGCTCAAAAGCGAATACTGGCAATATTTTGAACCGAGCGCCCGCCCTGACGTTCTCGGTTACCTGAAAACCAATCTTATGGACTTGGCAAATCATTACCACGCCCTCTATCAGGACAAACGGCGCGCCAAAGATAAGCCGGCAAATTTCTCAGAGGCGTTGCGCTGGTATCGGCAATTACTCGTATCCTTCCCGCAGGATACCGATACCCCGGCCATTAATTACCAAGTGGCGGATCTACTGCTGGAAAACCTTGCCTATGCCGAAGCAGCCAAGGAATACGAGAAGACGGCATACGGCTACCCCACCCATGAGAAATCCTCTACGGCCGGTTATGCGGCGGTTTACGCCCACCGGCAATATCTGGAAATTGCCCCGGCACCAGATCGGATTCAGGTCAAGCGCGAGATTATCCGCAGCTCATTGAAGTTTGCCGAAACCTTCCCCGAGCACGACAAGGCGGCGATCGTCCTCGGGGCGGCGGTGAATGATCTCTATGCCATGAGGGATCACAAGCAGGCGCTGGCCGTCGGCCAAAAGCTCATCAAAAATTTTCCCGCCGCCGACAAGGATGTCTTGCGCGCGACCTGGCTGGTCGTTGCCCACTCGTCTTTTGAGCTCCTTTTCTACAACGATGCCGAAGCTGCGTACGTAAAAGTCCTGGCCCTTCTCCCCGAAGACGACAAGACCCGCAACGCTCTGATTGATAATCTTGCGGTATCGATTTATAAGCAAGGAGAACAGGCGAATGAACTTGAAGATTACCAAGCCGCAGCAGACCACTTCCTGCGGGTGGGGCTTATGGCGCCGACCTCCAAATTCCGACCGACGGCGGAATACGACGGGGCCGCCGCCCTGATTAAGCTTAAGGACTGGAGCCGGGCGGCCACTGTACTGTCGGGATTCCGCAACACATTCTCCGGCCACGAGCTGCAGCCCGAGGTGACCAAGAAGATCGCCTTCGTCTACAGGGAGGACGGCCGGCTGTCGTTGGCCGCCAGTGAATATGAGCGCATTGAAAGGGAATCACGGGACGAAAAAGTAAGAAGGGAGGCCCTGCTGCTCGCGGCTGAGTTGTATGAAGAGGCCGGTAACAGCGGCCAGGCGCTGGGGGTCTTTCGCCGTTATGTGGGATATTTCCCGCAACCGGTGGAACTCAATCTGGAAACGCGCAATAAAATTGCCGAAATTCTGAAAAAGAAAAACGAGCAAAACAACTATCTTGATGAACTCAGAAAGATAGTTGCCATCGATAAATCTGCCGGTGAGGCGCGCACCGATCTAACTCGATATATTGCCGGTAAGGCCGCATTGGTGCTTGCTGAGCTGACCTTTGACCAGTTTATGGAAATCAGGCTGATCAAGCCCTTCAAGGTCAACCTGGATAAGAAGAAGGAAATGATGAAGAAAGCTACGCGGCAGTTCAGCGATCTCCTTGATTACGAAGTCGGAGAGGTCACCGCCGCAACGACTTTCTATCTGGCAGAGATTTACGCCGACTTCAGCGAGGCATTACTGGAATCCGAACGGCCCACCGGTCTCAACGCCCTGGAAATGGAGCAGTACGAAATGGCCATAGAGGAGCAGGCATATCCTTTCGAGGACAAGGCCATCGCCGTCCACCAGAACAATCTTGAGCTTATCCCCATGGGTATCTACAACAAATGGATAGACAAAAGTCTGCAGAAATTGGCTGTATTCATGCCCGCCCGCTATGCCAAGCCGGAAAAGGAGAACGACCTCATCACTTCGCCCGACACCTATATTTTCGAAATCTATCGCCCGCAGCCACCGGAGCCCGAAAAGGACGCCGGAGGGGCAGAACTGGAGCAAGATACAGGGGTGACTGAGCCAGAGCAAGATACAGAAGCGACTGAGCCGGAGCAAGATACAGGGGTGACTGAGCCGGAGCAAGATACAGAAGCGACTGAGCCGGAGCAAGATACAGAAGCGACTGAGCCGGAGCAAGATACAGGGGTGACTGAGCCAGAGCAAGATACAGAAGCGACTGAGCCGGAGCAAGATACAGAGGCGACTGGGCCCGAACAAGATGCAGGGGCGACTGAGCCGGAGCAAAATACAGAGGTGACAGAGCCGGAGCAAGATACAGGAGCGACTGAGCCGGAGCAAGATACAGAGGCGACTGAGCCCGAACAAGATGCAGGGGTGACTGAGCCCGAACAAGATGCAGAAGCGACTGAGCCAGAGCAAGATGCAGAAGCGACTGAGCCAGAGCAAGATGCAGAAGCGACTGAGCCGGAACAAGATGCAGGGGCGACTGAGCCGGAGCAAGATACAGAGGCGACTGAGCCAGAGCAAGATGCAGAAGCGACTGAGCCGGAACAAGATGCAGGGGCGACTGAGCCGGAGCAAGATACAGAGGCGACTGAGCCAGAGCAGGAAGAGCGTGGCGTTGATGACATAATCGGCCCGCCGGATGTTGAAGCGAAAGAAGGCAAAAATGCTGCAAGCGACGGGAGCTAGAATATGGAGCCCATAAATATAGAGCTGTGGTGGTGCTCAAAAGTACGATCTTGCGCCAGATTAATGGTCCTGGCGCTTGCATTAATGGTACTTACAGGGTGTTCGGGGTCAGTTAAAGAGGGAAGCTCCATTCAAGAAGAGCTGTCCGTGGAGCGCCTGAAAGATGGCCGGGAAGGATTTGTCATCAAGGAAATATCGAGCATGGATGCAGAGTCACTCGAGGATTTCGAGCGTGCCGTCGCCCTGATGGAAGACCACAACTATGACAAGGCAATCGAACTCTTTGACAAGGTGATTGAACGCTCACCCGGCATTACAGCGCCATATATCAATATTGCGATGGCCTATGGGCAGATCGACAAATTGGAGCCGGCCGAAGAGCATCTTAAAACAGCTCTGGACCTGGTTCCCGACCATCCCGTGGTCGGGAATGAATACGGTTTACTGCTTCGCAAAAGTGGCCGCTTTACCGAGGCCCGGGATATCTACGAGAAGACGCTCAAAAGTTTTCCGGAGTATCTGCCCGCGCACAGAAATCTCGGGATTCTCTGCGACCTGTATCTCAATGATCAGGAATGCGCGCTCAAGCATTATGAGATATACAGTGAAGCCATGCCCGAAGAGGAACAGGTCAAGATGTGGATTGCCGACCTCCGTATGCGGCTGGGCCGTTAGGTTTAATAGGTAAACAAGGAACAGACCCCACCGGTTTGTTCTCGCAAGGAGTAATTAATATGTATCGAACAACATTTCTCTGCCTGTGCCTGGTTCTGTTGTTGGCCAGCCCGGCCATGGCCAAGAACAAAGAACCAGCTCCCAAGGAACTCTCGGGGATGTCCATCGTTGGTAATGACGAGACCCCGAAAGCCCTTTATATTGTGCCATGGAAAAGTTCCGAAATCGGGGTTGAGACCAGCTTGAATATGATGTTGAATAAGGACGATGTTCCGGTGGATCGGGATGTCTTCATTCGACAGCTCGATTTTTACGAGGTCAGCACCACGAAATGAGCTGCCACCGGTAAGCGACCACAGGGAGACCCGGATCGCAAACAACGTGGGCCTTCAAGCAGCGGAGCAGCAGAATTAAATATCTGAAAGTCAGAAGTCAGAGGTCAGAAGTCAGAAGTCAGAAGTCAGAAGTCAGAAGTCAGAAGTCAGAAGTCAGAAGTCAGAAGTCAGAAGTCAGAAGTCAGAAGTCAGAAGTCAGAAGTCAGAAG
>JBDLJC010000015.1:0-74362 GCA_039714535.1 Thermodesulfobacteriota bacterium
ACGGCAGTTAAGCCTCTTAGCGCCGATGGTACTGCACGGGCGACTGTGTGGGAGAGTAGGTCGCTGCCGAATTTTTTTCTTAAATGCCTTCATCCTTTATACGGATGAAGGCATTTTTTTTGCCTGATGCTGTTTTTAGCGATTGGGGTGCGCTGTTGATATTGAGCGGCAGAATTATTTTATCACTCTGGGCTGAAGTCGCACCGATGCCAAAAGTATGGATGAGTTAGGTACCGGGCTTCTGACATCCTGGTGGGCTGAGCCTGAAGACAAGGAAGGTTATTCCGTTTACACCGGCATACGCTATGACCTTGATGATCTCAGGCTCAAATTGGGACTGGAGTTCAATTACGGCACCAAGAATTGGATATCTTTTACTACGGCTGATGAATTTTATGTGTCAAAGCTGGCGACGCGGGGATATGTGGCCGAAATATACTCAATCTATGATATCCCGACGGTTGATTTCTCGGCCTGGTTAAACAAGGGCTTTGTCAGGGTGGGTTACAAGTACTTTGATTATGAATACACTGGGAGTGGCTCCTGGCTGGGTAAACCGGAAAAAATTGATGATATAGCCAATGATCCTCTAGCTTCGCAGTTTTACGCCCCGGATTATCATGATCACATGATTTACATGGTGGTTGATCTTTATTTTTAAAATGTCTTAATTAGCTAGTCTATCAACTGAGGTGTTGAATTTGTCGGCTAATCCTGTTTTTTTCAAGGGAGGCTGGCAAGTTCAGTAGCTTTGGCAAAGGCCTTTTCCATATCGGGTAGATTGGAGATTTCAGGCACAACCCTGAATATATCTGACAATTCCCAGCTTATCGACGAGGATGATTGATCTTGCCAGAAGCATTGATCCATCGATAAGCAGGCCGCTTGATCGGCCAAACGAGCCGGTTTTATAATCTGAGAGATAATTAATGTCAGTCAGTTTCGCTTCTTTTGCGAAACGGATTTGTGCAAAAAGCGTGTCTCGATTTACCGTAAATCGAACAATTCTCGCCGGAAGTTTATCCCCCTCCTCCAATCATGTCTTCCCCCTGTATTCCATCTTTAACCGAAGGGGCTGGTGTACCGCCTGAAATAATGGTTATGGTTGCCGCTTGTATCATACAATAGTGACTATATATTTTTTCAGCTTGCTGTCGCCAAAGCCTGATCAAGATCGGCCACGATATCATCGATATGCTCCAGGCCAATGGAAAGCCGGACAAAATCAATTGGGGCCCCTGCCGCTTCTTGTTCCTCTGGTGTTAATTGGGAATGGGTGGTGGACGCCGGATGAATAGCCAGGCTCTTGGCATCGCCGATATTGGCTAAGTGGCTGAATAGTTTGAGGTTGTTGATGAATGTCTTGCCCGCCTCCAGACCGCCCTTGATTCCGAAGCCAACCAGCGCCCCGAAGCCGTGCTTCATGTATTTCTTGGCCAGTTCGTGGGTGGGATGCTCGGTCAGCCCGGGGTAGACCACCCAGTTCACCTTATCGTGCCCTTCAAGATGCTTGGCGACCGCCATGGCATTGCTGCAGTGGCGTTCCATCCGCAGGTGCAGGGTTTCGAGGCCCTGGATGATCTGGAAGCTATTGAATGGTGAGATACAGGCCCCCATGTCGCGCAGGAGGATGGTCCTGGCCCTGATCACATAGGCAGCATTGCTGACGGCCTGGCTCCACACCACCCCGCCATAGGAAGGATCCGGTTCGGTGAACATCGGGAACTTGCCGGAGGCGGGCCAGTCGAAATTGCCGCTGTCGACGATAATGCCGCCGATGCTGGTGCCATGGCCGCCGATAAATTTGGTCAGGGAATGAACTGAGATGTCGGCCCCGTAATCAAAGGGACGACACATGAACGGCGTAGCCACCGTGTTGTCGACCAGCAGCGGAATCCCGGCCTGGTGGGCGATCTTGGCGATTTTCTTTATGTCAGGCGTGTCCAGTCGGGGGTTGCCGATGGTTTCGATAAAGATGCATTTGGTCTGATCATTGATCGCCGCCGCAAACTCATCGAGGCTGGAAGCATCGACAAAGGTTGTGTCGATACCGTACAGGGGCAGGGTGTGGCTAAACAGGTTATGGGTACCGCCGTAGAGACTGGACGAAGAGACGATGTTATCGCCGGAGCGGCAGATATTGAGGATCGCGTAGGTTATGGCCGAAGAGCCGGAACTAGTCGCCAGGGCGCCAACCCCGCCTTCCAGGTGCATCAGTCTTTTCTCAAGCACGTCGGTGGTCGGGTTCATTATCCGGGTGTAGATATTGCCCGTTGCCTCGGGTCCGAAGTCTCCGGGGCGCAGCCCGTCCTCGGCAAGGTTTAAGCGCGGTGCCCATACTTCCGGTTTCAGGGAGAAAAGCTGGGCGGCATCGTCAGTGTCGTTAAACACATAACTGGTAGTCTGATAGATTGGTACGGCTCGGCTGCGGGTGGTGGGGTCAGGGGTATGGCCAGCGTGTAAGGCGAGGGTTTCGGGT
Source organism: Thermodesulfobacteriota bacterium (assembly GCA_039714535.1). Lineage (GTDB taxonomy): Bacteria > Desulfobacterota > Desulfobulbia > Desulfobulbales > JAGXFP01 > JAGXFP01. Next base: position 2,480 of record JBDLJC010000015.1, read on the forward strand.
TTCCAAGTCATTGTGAACCTCCATTAAGGGTTGAGGAGATCTTCTTGATCGCTTTACTATTGTTGTAGTCTTGCCATGTTACCGGCTGAATTACAATTCTTTAACCGCTTTAATTAACTCATCAGGGGACTTCGTTTCCTGGAGAGATTTTTTCGGGATAGCAATTGTCAGTGGTTCAGGTCCATTTAAGATAGCCGGGTAATCCTGTTTTATTTGATATTTAGTCTCAAATTCATTCCGATGCAGGAACTCCATTCAATATCGGTGTTTTCCCGGAATGCGTTCCACTTTTGATTTTCGCTGAAATTACCGAAGGTGAGGTTGCAGAGATTGCAGGTATTGGTTTCGGGCTTGATTGTTTTGTGAGCAACGTCGATCAACGTGTTGAGTCAACCGTTGCCAGCATTGCAAGCAAAGAAGAGTTTTATGTCGATTTCCTCGCGTAATAATTAAGGGAAAGTGTTCTCGCCACTGGCCATTTCTAGGAAAATAGTCTGATTAGATTATGAACTGGTCAAATCTCCGTTTGACTCTTGTCGGATTCTTTTTCGGCTTCATTGCCAACCGCCTGTCCAGTAAAATCGGAAGAGACCAGGGCGACAGATTGATAACCTGTCGCCCTGGTATGATCTATTTCTCAAAAATCACATCTCGTGACACGACTCACAATCCTCGGCTACACTGAAGGCTCCATCTCCATCGTGACAGGCCCCGCATGATTTGCCGTTTTCCATCTCTTCCATGGTTGCTTCGTTTGCGCCGCGTCTGGCCACGAACAGGTCTGGATGGCATTCGTCACAGCCAAACATATCTACGTGTGCGGCGTGCGGGAAGGTGACGTTTCCGGCATCTTCGTCTTTGAAGAGAATGTCGCCGGCATGGCAGGTGACACAGTCGCCGGTAACGCTGAACGCCTTCTTCCCGTTGTGGCATGCTCCGCAGGCCCGGCCTTTCTCCATCTGTCTCATGCTGACTGGTCTGCGGCGGGGGTTCTTCTTTTTGAAGATTTTCGGATGGCACTCATTACAATTAGCGCCATGCTTAGCGTGACTGAAGAGGACCTTGCCAACGGTCTTGGTCGGTATGTGGACTTCGAACACCATCCCTCCCATACCAGCGGCGTATAGAACAGAAGGCAGGGCGAACATCAGCAGAATGACCATTAATATCCAGCGCTTTAACATGTGCTTCCTCCACGGATTTGTTTTGCAAACTCTATACGAATTTTGCCCGAATAGCCAACATTTTGGAATTACGGGATTCCGGCGAGGGGGCGGCCGTTTCTCTGGTGACTATCTTCCGGCAAAGTAGAAGGAAGTAGTTCGTGGCGGTTGTTTGTTTTTCCTGCCAACGGTTCTACGCTATTTCATAAATTGACTATGTTGACATAAGTGCGTAACTTTTAGTCAAGAACCCCAGATATTCTAATGGGCTAATAAGCAAGAAATGGAGGTCCTGGATTGAATAAATACTTGATTATTACCGGCATATGTTTGGTACTGGTTGGTTGTTCATCTTTTAATCTGGGCCGGGATATCGTTGCTCCGGATAGCGTCACGGGGTCTTATAACCTGATTCTGGTTGGCGGGACCTTCGGCGCCGATGCGGAAAGGATCGTCATCCTTGACGTGGAAACCGACGGTTACTCGTTCAGGCCGGTGACCGGCCCCGGGCGGGTGAAAAATTTTCCGGGAATGAGCGGTGAAGCAGCCCTTAAAAAGGCCGAGGATTTTTTTTCCTCCCACTGCGCCTATAACGGCTTTCTTGTAAAGGAAATGAAACTGCCCGATGGCTCCTTCATCGGTTATGAGCTTACCCCGGACTACCCTGTTGCTCTGTGCGAGGAGGGTAATGTGCTCAGCGTGAGTTACGGCATGGGGGAAGGCGGTGAAATCAAGGTTTACACCTGGCTGCATCTCAAGGAAGAAGATGGTGGCAGCAATAATTTTCCGGTTCGGGAAAAATAGCTTGGCGTTCTTCTCTGTTCAGTAGACAGTCGTTCACCCCATGAAAAAATGCTGAATTATCTGATCGGCGCCGATGGCTACCAGCGAGAAGATCGAGATGATCAGGTAATTGAGTTTTCCGGTGAGCGTTTGATCGACTGGAGAAGATAGGTCAGGGCATTACGCTCCCTTACCGACAAGACCGTTTCTGCCTGGATTTTTTCAATTAACAGATGGTCCTGGATGGCCCGCTTGCGTTTCTGGGTTATCAGGTATCGGTGCCAGAAAAACAGAAAGTTGCCCAGGACGGCAAAATACCAGACCGGTCTGACCCAGTCCGGCTGGAGGTGGGTGATAACGATCAGGGTCCGAAAGCCAATGGCGGTGGAGAGGCCCAGGGCCATTGCCCCATAGATCTTGAAATTGGAAGCGATTTCCGGGCCGGTATTATTGTTGTCGTTAGTCATTATGGATATTTCTTATGACATCGGTGGCGGCGGGATTGAAAGTCTCAGCCGGTTTGATTTCTTTATAGCATTATCTATAAACATCGTCCCTAAATACTGCATAGTAAATTTTTAAAAAGGGGAATTAAAGGTGAAGGCCCAGGCATTTAATACGGTTTATCAGTAAAAGAGTTAATCACGGATTTAACGAACTTTTTTACTGATAATTTTTTTAAATTCACTCCCCTTCGGGAAGATGCGACACTCATGGCGTTTGCAATATTTAGATCGCCATCAATCCTTCTTGATCAGTCTCCCTGGTTTAACGGTTTCGCCGCCGAATTTACGGTTCAGTTTATCCACGGCCCGGCTCAGTTCTTTTTTCCTCTCTCTGTTAATGTTTGAGCCAAACAGGGCCAATTGCCGGTTCGCAACCCCTGGGCGAAGTTTACTAACGCTTATGCCCAGGAGCCTGAGGGGGATGCGACCGGCTTCGGTTTTTTTTAGAAGTTCCAGCCCGTGGCGGTAGATATCCATGCTGTCGCTGGTCATCTCCGGCAGGGTTGTCGAGCGGGTCTTGGTCGAGAAATCATTGAACTTGACCTTGAGCGATATCGTTTTCCCTTCTTGTTCATGGTGGCGGAGCCGTGCGCCGACCCTGGTGGCCAGGGAGAGCAGTTCCTTTTTGACGGTCTTCAGATCTCTGATGTCCTCTTTAAAGGTATCTTCGTGGCCGATGGACTTTGCTGCCCGGGCCGGGACCACCGGCCGGTCATCGATGCCCCGGGCCGAATAATACATCTGGGCGCCGTGCTTGCCGAATTTGCTGGTAAGGAGGTCTAGGGGCAGGGCGGCCAGGTCGCCGATGGTCCGGACACTGAGCATCCTGAGAACCTTAATGGTGCTCGCCCCGGCGCCCCAGAGTTTGCTGATCGGCAGATCGGTCAGGAACTCTCTTTCCCTGCTCTGTTCGACAATGGTCAGGCCGTCAGGTTTTTCCAGGTCGGAGGCGATCTTGGCCAGCAGTTTAGAGGTGGCAACCCCGGCCGAGGCGGTCAGGCCGGTCTCGGTGCTGATTGTGGCCCTGATCATGGCGGCAATCTCTTTGCCGCTGCCGAATAGTCTGGCGGAGCCGGTCACATCGAGGAAGGCTTCGTCAAGGGAGATCGGTTCAACCAGCGGGGTGAAGCGTTGGAAGATGGCCATGATCCGGCTGGAAATCTCACGGTAGCGGCTCATCCTGACTGGCCTGAAGATTGCTCCCGGGCAGAGTTTGCGGGCGGTGAGGGTCGGCATGGCCGAGTGGATGCCGAATTTTCTGGCCTCGTAGGAGGCGGCCGAAACCACCGAACGGCTGGAGGGCCCGCCGACAACTACCGGTTTGCCGCGTAGTTCCGGCTGGTCCAGCATCTCCACCGATGCATAGAAGGCGTCCATGTCGGTGTGGATTATGGTTCTTGATTTATCGGCTGGTTTGTCCATGGGGATAAGATAGCTTTTCTGGGCCTCCTTGCCAACCGGCAAAGGGGACTGGTAATTGTTATAGTAGGCAAAATATGGAGAATGGCCTGAAATGAAATGAATGTCGAACGTGGGGAGTGAATGGATTTGCAGCAAGTTGATTGATTAGGCGTCAAAAGGTCGGGCGGTCATTTATTAAGTTGTCTGTGCAATTCAATCAATAGGGTGATTTTTGATAATCAGTAGACATCTTCAATTTTGAGAGTGGCTGATTTTTTATGATGTATAATTTATAAGGTTAAAGTGGGGGAGAAAGAGGGATTCAAACCCTCGGTGGCTCGCCCTTGTCTCCTCCCTTAGGAGTCCAGGGGCGAGTGAGGCCAAAGGATAACACAAAAATTAAAAGGAATACCGCATGCCGACGTATACGTTATGTGTTGCATATTCCATTTCTATGTTTTTAAATACCGGATTTGTGGTGGCAAAATAGCGATATTTGAGTTCAAGGGTAAGTTCCTGGGTGAAGGTGTAAGCAAGACCTGCCCCAACCTGATAGGCAAATACAGAATCGTAAGCGTTGCCCACGTAACCAGTATTGTCATCCACATTAACCAGTGCCGCGCCCAGACCGGCGCTCAAATATGGTGTCCATAGGGAGTGGTTTGTAAAATCACAATACAAGTTTGTCAGAAAAGAAAGGCTGTCAATATCTTCGTGTAAAACTATATCTCCTCCGGCAGTTTTTGCCTTGGTCAGAGGATTGTTCTGGTACGCGATTTCACCCTCGATCCTGAGGTAACCATAAAAATCATATCCCACTGCTGCGCCAACTGCGAACCCCGTGTCCGCTTCAATATTATAATTAGTGGTAGGGGTGCTGGAGTTAGCGGCCTTGGAATTGTTGAAGAAGCCAAGACCAAAAAAATTGGCGCTCATATAGGTCTTTTCTTCGGCCCCATAGGCGCTGGTAGAAAGCAAAATCAGCATGATGCATCCGGCAACAATTAATATTTTCTTCTTCATATCGTTCTCCTGTTTTTTTTGGTCACCATAGAGAGACTATCTATAATAGTTTGTCCATATTTTTAAGGGAGTGTTCGTGAAAACATTTTCCAATTACCATTTTGTCCACCGTCACACTTCATTTTTTTGTGATATAATCAGAATTTATGAAATTAGCATGCTAATTCTGGCTATGTCCAATATTCCTTTGCCTCCTGCAAAGGCAGGAGGCAAAGGCGACACCGATCTCCGCCTGCTTATAGCGCGCCAGGATATCGCGCCAGTAGAGGCGTTCGGTTCAGCCCTGCTTCGATGGTCAGTTTTTGTTACGGCATTTTTTTTATTGGTTATTGGCAGGGTAAAAAAGCTGAAAGCAACAAATTGCACGCTGGAAACTTAAAGCCGCAGTTAACCTGTCGCTTGAAGCTTGCTTCTTTTATCTAGTTCATCCCTCACTTATACGAATACTGATAGTTATAGCAATAGTCGTACTTGCTGGTGTTGCCATAGCTGGCTTGAGGTTTGATGGCGTTCAATATGATACCGTTGGGGCGGATGTGGTTCTGGGTGTAGCGCTTGACAGCTTGCTGGATCTCTCGGATTGGATGGGTGCCGGCTTTGATAACCAGAAAGTTCAGACTGCAAAGCTGGGCGATTATGACAGGGTCGGTCACTGCCAGGACTGGCGGTGTATCGATAATGACCAAGTCATACTGGGAGGCAAGTTCTTGGAGTACTTGGCGGAAGCGCTCATGCATCAGGAGTTCTGAGGGATTGGGTGGGATGATCCCGCTGAGCACCAGGTCCAGTTGCGGGTGGGAGGTTTGATGTATCGCCTCGGGTATGGAAATATCATTACTGATCAGGCCTGAGAGCCCGTCACCGCGGTTAAGGGCGAAGTATTGATGAAGATAGCTTTTGCGCATATCGGCGTCGATCAGGAGGACGCGCTTGCCGCCCTCGGCCAGGATGGCGGCCAGGTTTGCCGAGATGAATGACTTGCCGATGCCGGGACTGGGGCCACTGACACTGACGATATTGTTCTCGGCATCCAACATGGCGAATTGGAGACTGGTCCGTAAGCTGCGCAAGCTTTCTACGGCGAGGTCTTTCTTGTCGGCCAGAACCAGCAAAGATGGTCCGGATGCGCCTTTTTTATCCTTGCGCTGCAACAGTCCCAGTTCTTCCTCTTTTTTACTGTGGGGGACAGTTGCGTAGACTGGCAAGCCGATTTCGGTCTCGATTTGATCGGGATCTTCGACCCCCGTATTCAAGGCCTTTCTCAGAAAGGCGGCACCGATACCGCCCAGCAGGCCCAGAAGAAACCCCAAGACAAGGATCCTTAGCTTATTCGGCTTGACCGGCCAGCTCGGCACCACAGCCGGGTCGATGATTCGAACACTGCCGACAGTACCGGCCCGGACTACTTTCATCTCTTGGGCTTTGTTGAGGAGCAGGAGGTATAGTTCGTTGGTTACTTTAACATCGCGCTGCAAGCGAACTGCTTCCTGGATTTCGTCCGGCATCGTCTTGATCTGGTTGTTTATAGAGACGAGCTGCGACGCCAACTGCTCTTGCTGTTGGCTCAGAGTGATCATGGCCGGATGCCTGGCAGTGTATTTTTCGGCCAGGGTTACCCGCTGTAATTTTAGTTCCGAAAGTTGTTTCTCTAAATCGGAGGACATCTGCAAAATTCTCTGGGTATCAAGGGTGAGGTCGATGCTGCCTTTGGCCGACTTGTAGGCATTGAGACGAGATTCCGCGACTTCCAGATCCGCCTTCAGGAGTGGCAGTTGCCGGTTGAGGAATTCAAGGGTCTTTTGCGCCTCGGTTGAGCCTTTTTCAATATCCTGCCGCAGGTAAATATTGGCTATCGAGTTCAGAACCATGGCTAGTTGCGTGGGGTTCGGCCCTTCCAGGCTGATCCGAATAATGCCGGTGTTTTTACCTTGTTCCTTAACATTGAGATCCTGCCGCAGGTCATTGATAAAACGGAGGGTGGGCAGCAGTGTCACATGAAAACGGGTTGCCGGGTGTGCCTTGAGCACGGTTACGAAGATTTCCACCTGACCGTCGTTGGCGCGTGCGGTAGTGCCGACTTGGCCCTTCAGGATCATGGTGCCGTCGGTTGAATTGAGGGTAAAGCTTTCGTCTTCACCCGCGACCAGATAGAGGCTGCGCCCTTCCCAAGATTTGGGAAGGGCTAGGCGCTGGACCCGAATCTCTTCGCCTCCCCAGGCGTAGCTATCTAATCCCAGTGGGGCCTCCTGTGGCAGGGCTGTCTGGGTTCCGGTAAGTCTGCGGGCATAGGCCCGACCAATAAGGGGAAAATATTCTGGCCCCGCAACCAGGGACAGATTCAGATCCTCAACCGCAGCCCCGAGGACGGAGCGTGACGTGATAATCTCGATCTCGGCTATACCGGAGGTCTGACCCAGGCCTGAAAATTCTTCCAGACCGAATATGTCGTTGCTTTTGGTCTCGATCTGGATCAGAGTGTCACTCTGGTAAATCGGTGTGGCGAGAAGACAGTAAGCCAGGGCCACCGCCAATGTCACTAAGGTTATGGCGGTGATCAGTGCCTTGGAGTTGAGTATTATAGCCAGCATCAGGCCCAGTTCGATTTCTTCTTCAGGTGTCTGCCTGGTCTGGAGGTCCAGTTCGGGTATGGTTTTGTTCATGAATCAAGATTCCTGGATTTTGATGGCGAGCACCCCAACAGGCTTGCTAGCTTGTAAGCTGCCTTTTCACACTTCACTTTCCTGTTCCTACCAGTTGTCGATCATATTATGAGTCTGCCAGATGGTCTGGACTGTGGGCAGGAGCTTGCCGATAACCCGGTTCCAAATGGTCAGACCAGCCGGGGCTACATAAATGATGTCGTGCTTTTCCAGATTGAAGGTTGTAGTCAGCAGCAACGAGTCCGGTGAGTTGCCGTTCAGCTGATAGATTTTGGCCTGGGCATCCTCTTCACGGATGACGAATATCTGGCTGGCGTCGGCATTTTCGCTGCTGATGCCGCCGCCGGCTCCTAGAGCGTCGGCCAGGGTGAGACGTCGATGAGACATTGGCACTACCATCGGCTTTGAGACCTCTCCCATGATATAGACGTTATTGTCATTATTGTCGGGGATGTATACCTGATCATTGGGTTGGAGCACAATCGGGGCGGTTAGGCCGCCTTTATAGAGAGCCAGAAGATCCACCTGAGAGACATCACCTTTGCGGGTGAGTCGTACATCGCGTAAGTCTGCGTGATCGGTGGGGCCGCCGGCCAGATTGACTGCCTCCAGCAAAGTCATGGGTCGATCGGTGAGAGGTATGACCTTGGGGGTCTTGATTTCGCCGGTGACCAGAACTTTCTTGCTGCGGAAGGCGGCCACTCGAAGATCAACCTGGGGATTTTTGATATCCTGGCTAAGTTTTTCACAAATCAATTTTCTGACCTGAGCGATGGTCAGTCCGGCTACTTCGATTTCGCCAACGTATGGGTAAAAGATGCGGCCCCGCGCGTCTACCAAGTTGCCAGCACCCTCAGGTGAGCGGTAGGCGCCGGCCGGTATGGTCAGTTCGGGATGGTCCCAGACGATGACCGAAAGAATATCTCCTGGGCCGATGGTATAATCATCGTAGGGAATAGCCTCTGAGGGAAAAGTTGAGAGAGGGAGCTTTTTCTCCAGGCGGGCAGCCTCCTGTTGGGCGATCATTTCGGCGGTTATGGTGATCAGCGGTGGCAGACTTTCCGAGGCTGAGATGGATTGGGAGGTGTCCAGGTCGGCGCTGGTTAGATGGTGGCCTGGGGCCCAGGAACATCCGGTCGGGAACCCAAGCAGCAGGGTGGTGATTGCCGGCAGGAAAAATTTAAAACTTTGTCTTATAATATTTCTATCCAACTGTTTATGCCTTTCTCGATGGCAGTCAACGACTGTTCAAAAACATCACGACCATGGCGGTAAGGGTCGACAATGTCAAGGTTCTGCCAGTGACCAAGCCGAAAAACTCGCCCCTTGATCTGAGGTATGTTTCTTTCCAGGTCCTGTTTCTGCCACTGTTCCATTACTAGGATCAATTCGGCCGCCTGGGCTATTTCGATAGTGATCTGTCTGGCTCGGTGGATTGTAGCGTCCAGGCCGCGCTCGTCCAAAAGTTTAATCACAAGGGGGGCGGCGGGATGGCCGACCAAGGCCATCAGTCCGGCAGAGGCAACGTCAATCTCTTCTTTAAGTCGGTTTCGCAAGATCATCTCCGCCATGGGACTCCGGCAGATATTGCCAGTGCAGACCGTCAGTATGGAAGAAACCATCGCTCCTGCCCCGGTTAATTTGTTACCGTTAAAGAAAGTGAACGATATTAACTTGGAAATCCTTAAAACACAAGAAGCAAGCTGATGATTGCTCCGCTACAGGTCACAAACTTCATGTTTGAACCCTATCATTTGTCGTGACACGATAGGATTTTTTATTGTGTGGTTACGAGTGGTTAGACACCTGGGGGCACCAGATGTGTCCCCGCCGGTATCCTGGGGAGACGTGCCAGCGTCGTGCTGTTGACGGCTGCGAAACCTTCCTGGCCGACGTTCATTGCATCTACGATCAGGTAAGCCGGGCCGTCAATTCGCCAGATAGCCGCAAGATCAAAGGCTTCATCCACTGAGCTTCTTCCCGCCACGCAATAGATACTGCCAGTTTGAATGAACTGACTATTTCTGCCTGACTGGGAAATGGCCTCTGGGCAGAGTTTGTTGGTAGTAGGGGGCGGCACTGCCCAATGGATCCCGAATTTTCTGTAATCATATGAGGCTGTCGAAACCACTGAGCGGTTGGAGGAACCGCCGACAACTACTGCTTTGCTACATAGCTCCGAGTAGCCCAGCATCTCAATCGACCCATGGAAAACGTCCATGTTAGTGTGGATGATGGTCCTTGATTTATCGCCCTGTTTGTCTATAGGGAGATAGATAGCTTTTTCGTCCTTCTTTGCCAACTGGCAATGGGTGGGGAATTTCAAGGTCAGGTAGAAAGCGCAGAGGCATTAAATTAAAATCATGATCTATAATATTAGAGAGGTTGAAATATGGCGCTCAGTAACTTGGTGTTGCCTGAATGGCTGGGCTCATCTCTTGCTGTGCAGAATGAATGGTAAAATGTCGTTTATTTAACTTGCCCCGGGTATGAGGCTTCCGTTAACATGGCAGACATGGCTTTCTTGCCTACCGCAATTCCTGTATAATCCCGGAGAGAATAATCGATGTCTAATTTCTGCAAGATCTTTGCTGTTCGGCTACCGAGCAGAGCGCTCATCACGGTGTTTACCTTAGTGCTGCTTCATGGCCACCCCCTTTTAGCCGCGGAAAGCGGCCAGGATTTTGGTCGCTGGCTGGTTGAACTTAAAGAAGAGGCAATCAGCGAGGGGGTGCCTGCCTCAATAGTTGAAGAGGCCTTGGCCGGGATCGAGTTACGGGAAGAGGTGCTCAAACGGGATCGCAACCAGCCCGAGTTCAAGCTGACCTTGGCTGGTTATCTCAAGCGGATCGTATCCAAGCCGCGCGTGGCAAAGGGACGGCGGATGCTGGCCGAGCATCGGCAACTCCTGGATGAGATTGCGGCCCGTTATCGGGTCCAGCCTCGTTTTCTGGTGGCCTTCTGGGGGATCGAGTCCGATTATGGCAGGGTCCTTGGCGATTTTCCGGTTATGCAATCTCTGGTTACGCTGGCCTTTGATCCCCGGCGGGGAAATTATTTTCGGAAGGAATTGTTGCTTTCCCTCCATGTTTTAGCAGATGGCATGGTCCCCCTGGAACGGCTTAAAGGCTCATGGGCCGGGGCTATCGGCGGCCTGCAGTTTATGCCCTCGATTTACCGCCAATATGCAGTCGATTATAATGGGGATGGGATCAGCGATATCTGGCGTGATCCGGCTGATATGTTTGCTGCCGGGGCCAATTATCTAAGCGGCAGCGGCTGGCGGTTTGATCAGACCTGGGGGCGGGAGGTGGCGTTGCCGAGCAACTTTGATCTGAGTTTGATCGGTCATAAGAACAGTCTGACCCTTGCGGAATGGCAGGGGCTGGGGGTGCGGCGTTTTTATGGCAACCGCGATCTGCCTAAGCGTGAGATGACTGCGGCGTTGCTTATCCCCGACCGAGACAACGGCCGGGCCTTCCTTGTCTACGATAATTTCCGGATAATCCTTAAGTGGAATCGTTCCGACTTCTTCGCCCTTGCCGTCGGTATGCTGGCCGACAGGATCGGTGCCCCCTGACCTTACAAGAAAATATGCCAATTATTCTGGTGAATAGTGAAGCGATGGTACTTTCGCAAAAAGGCTAAGCAATGTTCAAAAAAATCCGCATAACCATCCTGCTTGTGATCCTGGTGATCGTCGCTGGTAATGCCTGGTTGACCGCGCTACGAACCACCGACTGGGATGTTTTTCTGAGCGTGGTGGTCTATCCGGTCAACGGTGATGGCAACGAGAAAACCTCCAGCTATATCGCCTCCCTTGACCAAGAAGTTTTCAAACCGGTAGCCGACATTATGGCCTCGGAGGGGAAACGCTATCAGTTGGAACTCTCGGAGCCGGTTCACGTTGATCTGGCTCCCGAGGTCACTCAGTTGCCGCCCAGCGCCCCGTTTCAAGGAGGAGTGTTTGCGGTCATGTTGTGGAGCCTGAAGATGCGTTGGTGGGCCTGGCGGGTCGATACCTATGAAGATCCGACGGATATCCGGATCTTTGTCCTTTATTATGACCCGGCAGTTTACAAGGAGTTGGGCCATTCTCTGGGGCTTAAGGAAGGCTTGCTCTGTCTGGTCAAGGCCTATGCCGATTATTCACTGGCTCCCCGCAACAACGTTATTATCGCCCATGAAATGCTTCACACCCTCGGCGCGACCGACAAGTACGAGGCCCGGACCGAGCAGCCCTATTTCCCGGCTGGCTATGCCGAGCCGGACCTTGATCCTCTTTATCCCCAGGAGCGGGCCGAGATCATGGGCGGTCTGATCCCGGTGTCGGCAGATAGGGGCAGGATGCCTGCTGGACTTGATTATGCGGTAATTGGTCCGGTTACTGCCGAGGAGATCGGCTGGATTGACTAAAAGGGCTGCAAACGCGGGTAGCTAGATGTGCCTAGGAGGAGTGCGGTTTTTTTGTGGTTGCTCTGTGGCCAATGAATGATACATAATAATGTAGTGGCATCTTTTTATTGTTAATAAATTATGTGGATTTTAAAATGGCAGATAGAGAAGATAAAAAGACCAAGCCTTCTGAAGCAGAACTGCTTACCGATGAAGATGATCTCAGCCCGGCGCTTCCCAACCAGATTCTGCCCTCACATATCTATCTTTTTCCGGTAAACAACCGCCCCTTTTTTCCCAGTCAAGTTCAGTCGGTGGTAGTGGTCGCCGAAAAATGGGAATCTACGTTGGTCAAGGTCGGGGAGACCCCCCATCGGACCTGCGGGATGGTCTTTGTCGGCGAGATTCCCGCCGAAAAGGTTGAGCCGGAAGACTTTGCCGAGATAGGTTGCTTGACCCGGATTCATAACCCCCAAAAATTCGAGGGCAATATCCAGTTTATCGGTCAGGGCATCAAGCGTCTCCAGATCAAGCGTTGGCTGAGCGCCAAAGCCCCATTCTATGTGGAGGTCGATTATCCCGAGGAAGAAGCGGGCAAGGGCAGTGAAGAGGAGATCAGGGCATATTCGCTGGCCCTGATCAACGCAGTCAAGGAGTTGGTCCAGGCTAACCCCCTCTATGGGGAGGAGCTGAAGCAGTACCTCGAAAGCTTTAACCCCAAAGATCCTTCGCCGCTGGCTGATTTTGCGGCGACCATAACCACTGCCAAGGGCGCCGAACTCCAGGAAATCCTTGCCACTGTTCCTCTGCTGCCCAGGATGAAAAAGGTTCTGCCCCTTCTCCACAAGGAGCTGCAGGTCATCCGGCTGCAGAGCGAGATCAGCGGTGAGGTCAACAAGAAGATCAGTAAGCGGCAGCGGGAGTTTTTCCTGCGGGAACAGCTTAGGACCATTCAGGAGGAACTCGGGATCACCAAGGATGATCGCAGCGCCGATGGTGATCTTTTTCGGGAACGTCTCGAAAAACTGCACCCTCCCGAAGAGGTGATGGGTAAGATCGAAGATGAGCTGCACAAGCTGGCTGTTCTCGAAAAAGGTTCGCCGGAATACGGGGTGACCCGAAACTATCTGGACTGGTCCACTTCGGTGCCTTGGGGGGTTTTCTCCGAGGATAAACTGGATATTGTTGAAGCCCGTCGCATCCTCGACCGTGATCATGACGGGCTGGATGATGTTAAGGACCGGATTATAGAGTTTCTGGCCGTCGGCGCCTTCAAGAAAGAGGTCTCCGGCTCGATTATGCTGCTGGTCGGCCCGCCGGGGGTCGGCAAGACCTCGATCGGCAAATCGGTGGCCGATGCGCTGGGCCGGAAATTCTACCGGTTCAGCCTGGGTGGTATCCGGGACGAGGCCGAGATTAAGGGGCACCGGCGTACCTATATCGGTGCCATGCCGGGCAAGTTCGTTCAGGCCCTGAAGGAAGTCAAGGTCGCTAACCCGGTTATTATGCTGGATGAGGTAGACAAGATCGGCGCCTCCTTCCAGGGAGATCCCGCTTCGGCCCTGCTGGAGGTTCTCGATCCCGAGCAGAACAGCGAGTTCCTCGATCATTATCTTGATATGCGACTCGATCTCTCCAAGGTTCTGTTCATGTGCACCGCCAATCTGCTCGATACCATCCCTGCACCCCTGCTGGATCGGATGGAGATGATCCGGCTCTCCGGCTATATAACCGAAGAGAAGATGGCAATCGCCAGGAATCATCTTTTTCCCAAGGCCCTGGCCCGGGGCGGCTTGAATAAATCCCAACTCAAGATCAGTGATGCCGCTCTGCGGGCGATTATCGAGGGCTACGCCAAGGAGGCTGGGGTCAGGAAGTTAGAGAAACAGCTGCGTAAGATCATGCGCAAGACCGTGGTCCGGCTGCTCGATGATCCCAAGGCCAGGATCAGTGTCTCCTCTCGCAATCTCGAAGATTTCATCGGTAAGCCGTTGTTCCGTAGGGAGACGAGATTGACTGGGGTCGGGGTTGTTACCGGGCTGGCCTGGACTGCACTTGGTGGGGTGACCCTGACTGTGGAGGCCACCTGTGTCCATGAGCAGCGGCGTGGTTTCAAGCAGACCGGTCAGCTTGGCGATGTCATGCGGGAGTCATCCGAGATTGCCTACAGTTTTATCGCGGCTAATATCAGCAAGTTCGGGGGGGAACGGAATTATTTCGCCGACAGGTTTATCCACCTCCATGTCCCGGAAGGAGCGACGCCCAAGGATGGTCCGAGCGCCGGTATCACCATGGCCTCGGCCCTATTGCTGCTGGCTCGGGGTCGGTCGATAGAGCGATCCCTGGCCATGACCGGGGAATTGACCCTGACCGGCACGGTTCTGCCTGTGGGCGGTATCAAGGAAAAGGTGATCGCCGCCAAGCGCCAGGGGATTCAGGAGCTGATCCTGCCCAAGGCAAACCGCAGTGATTTCGAAGAGCTGCCCGATCATATCCGCGCAGAGTTGCAGGTCTATTTTGTTGGAAAGTTCAAACAGGTCGCCAAGATAATTCTGGGGTCATAAGCAGATGTTAGCCCCTTATTCTAGAGTGCTGTTCTAGTCATTAGCTTAAATTAATTTGTAGGCATATTTGTGTGTTCCGGGCACCGGCTGTAATGGTAGTGAGCTGTGGGGTCGGGACGGGCCGAGGCGTCGTTGATTTCATCGACTCGGTCGGTTTTGCAGGTGGCGGAGGAGTGTCTGATAGCGGTTGGGCATGGTTCGCTGCTTATGATGGACCAGATAAAAGTCCCGGGTCATTGCCAGTCCCGTTATCTTGATCTGGTGCAGGGTCCCGTCGGCCAGTTCGTTCTCAACGGCCAATTTTGACAGGACTGTTGTTCCCAGACCCTGTCGGGCGGCTTCCTTGACCGCCGCAGTTGAACCCAGGGTGGCTACAGTTTGCAGGGACTGTGGATTGATCCCGCCCTCAGTGAAGTAGTCGGTCATGCATTTTCTGGTTCCCGAGCCCTCTTCTCTTAAGAGGAACGGTAGATCGGTGAGTTGTTCCGGACTGATCTCTGGGGGGAGGCCGAGTTTGTCGCTGGCGACCAGGACCAGTTCGTCACGGACAAAGGGCACAAATTGCAATTTTTCTGAATCATGTCTAGCGCCGACAATTCCGCAAAATATTTCATGGGCCAAGATCATCTCAAGAATCGTGGCGGTGTCTTTAATGATGATCTCGAAGGTGACCTCCGGGAATGTGTCTTTGAACTCGACGGCCATGGTCGGGATGATATAGGTGCCGGGGATGGTGCTGGTCCCGAAGGCTATTACGCCTGAGACTTGTTCAGCCGATCCGGCCAAGTCATCGTGCAGGGTGGAGAGGGAGTCCAGTAACTGCTGGGCCCGGGGAAACAGCAACTCGGCCTGGGAGGTGGGCATGATTGAGCGGCCCAGACGATCAAAGAGCCGGCAGGAGAATTCGGTCTCCAGATTCTTGATGTGCTCGCTGATGGTCGGTTGGCTGATCCCGAGTTCTTTCGAGGCGCCGGTGAAGCTTCTGAGCCGGTAGACTGCGGCGAAGATCTTTAGTTGGTGAAAATCCATATTGATTAATAACTCATTATTTGATTAATAATTTGCCGGGCTAAGGAGTCAGGACCTTGGCACAGTTCTGTTTGGTTTCAAGGATCTCGACCATATTCGAGACGGTGCCGACGGCAAGTTTTTCCTTTAACTCGAAATAGTTTAGGCAGGTTCCGCAGGACAATATTTTGGTTCCGGTCCCGGTCAGGTTCTCGAGTTGTTCCAGAGAGGCGGAACCTTTACAGGCCAGTTTGACGCCGGAATTTACCAGGATCACATGGGAGATATCCTTAGCGAAGTTGGCCAGGGTATCGAGATAGACGCCCATCAGATTCGCCCCAAGTTTATCGTCGCCACGGCCCATAACCGCCGAATTGATGTAGATGACCAGGCCACCATTCTTGGCAGCCGGTTTTGTCTGCCCACTGGATGTTGTTGCCTGGCCCTGGCCCCCACAGTTGCTGTTCCCCATACTTTCATCCTCCTGATGGCCATAGCCTAAAAAATAATGCATGGCGATATAATTTATGTTATTTATATAGCAGATGTGAAGATATTGATCAATAGATTATTCCGATGGAGGAGCCGATGCTTTTCAAAAAAAAGACGTTAACGGGTTTAGCTAGAACCTGCGGTTGAGCTGCTAAAATTGGTCCGACGGATCTGTCGGACGCGCTTGCAGGACTTACCCCCCCAAATGATGCCGATCTGCTGGTCGGCATTGAGACAGCCGATGACGCAGCGGTCTACCGTTTATCCGATGAAATCGCCATGATCAACACCGTCGATTTTATTACGCCGCCGGTCGATGCCCCCTATTGGTTCGGGCAGATCTCAGCGGCTAATTCCATTTCCGACGTTTATTCAATGGGCGGCAGACCGCTGACTGCCTTGAATGTCGTGATGTTCCCCGCCAAGCAACTTGATATGGGAGTTCTGCGGGAGATTCTCAAGGGAGGCCATGACAAGGTGGTGGAGGCCGGGGCCTGTCTGGTCGGTGGTCATACCGTCGATGACGAGGAGCCCAAATACGGTCTTTGCGTGAACGGGGTTGTTCATCCGGAGCGAATTATCACCAATGCCGGTTCCAAGCCGGGTGACGCCCTGATCCTTACCAAGCCCCTGGGCTCAGGGGTGTTGTTCAATTCGGTCCGCTCGGGCAAAATGAGCTTTAAGGAACTTGAGAGAGATACACTGCCATCCCTGGCTTTCCTGAATGGTCAGGCCATGGAGATGGCTCTCAGGTACGATCTGCATGCCTGCACCGATATCACCGGTTTCGGCATTTTGGGACATCTCCTCGAAATAGCCCACGGCAGTGACGCGAGGCTTATCGTCAGGCATAGTGACCTGCCTTTCTATCAGGGCGCTCTGGATATGTACAAAAAAGGCGAAACCACCGGCAGTAATAAGGCCAATCGGGCGATGGTCAAGGAGCATTACCTTAAGATGGACGTATCACTCAGCTCTGCCGAAGATGAGCTGTTGTATGATCCCCAGACCTCCGGTGGCTTGCTGCTCTCTCTGCCTGGAGATCAGGCCGTGAAATTACTGGCAGAGCTTAGGGATGTCGGTATTCCTGCGGCGAATATTGGTGAAATAACGGATGAACCAGTCGGCATAACCGTGGTTTAGGCGTGGAGTTTCTTCTTTTGATCGGTACCTTGGGGATTTTTTGCGGTTTCCTCTCCGGGGTGCTCGGCATCGGTGGTGGTATCATCATGGCGCCTCTGCTGCTTTATGTGCCACCGTTGTTCGGTTTTGAGCCGCTGCCGATGAGAACGGTGGCCGGTCTGACCATAATGCAGGGGCTGGTGGCCTGTATTTTCGGGGCATTGGCCCATAAAAAGTTCAACTGCGTTTCCGTAAAGCTCACCTGTTGGATGGGCGCAACGATCTTTGGGGCGGCTCTGGTTGGCGGCGTTGGCGCCAATTACGTGTCAAACCAGGTGCTGTTGCTGATCTTCGGTGTCCTCGCCTTTGCAGCGGCGGTCCTGATCTTTAGCAAGCAGAAGCAGGATGAGGAAAGACCGGATATCAAGGCCCTGGTCTTCAGCCGCTGGCGGGCGGTTTCCGTGGCCGGCGGGATCGGCTTGCTTGGCGGTCTTGTCGGCCAGGGCGGCTCCTTTATTCTCATTCCCCTGATGACTTCTTTCGTCAAAATTCCCACTCGGATAGCGCTCGGCAGTAATTTGGCCATCGTCCTGCTTTCCAGTGTGGCGGCCTTTCTAGGCAAGGCCGTAACTGGTCAGATAGAATGGCTGCTGGCGGTGCCGATTATCGCCACGGTTATCCCCGCCGCCTATCTGGGCGGCCACTTCAGCCAAAAGGTGCCGGTCTTATTTTTGCGGCGCGGCCTCGCTATTGTGATAGCCTTGGCTGCCATTCGGATATGGTGCTCTCTTCTTACCTAATGGTTGTTCATAAACGCTATCTTTCCCCGCTCGAAATTTCCCAGTTGTCACTTATCCCGTATACCGTTTAAAAGGTGGATTATAATAAATACCGCACTTAACCTTTTTCAGGTTTTCTCTGCCCAAAAAGATATAACAATTGCTTATCAAACATCTTTGCGGCTAGTATTATCTAACTTTTTGTTGTTGGCGAGCTGCTATATTGAAGTCAAGTTGAGGAAATATCCTATGCGTGCAAATGTGATGCTGGTTGTTGCCACTACTCTTCTTCTGATAGTATCGGTGTTTTCGGAAACCTGTCGGGCCGAACCTGAGGTTGAAGGGGATATCAAGTGGAGCAAAAATGAAATTAAGATACTCAAGTCCCTCTGGATAAAGAGTTTGTCGCCGCTTCCCCGCGATCCATCGAATGGTTACGCCGATAACCCCAAGGCCGCGCTGCTCGGGGAAGAGATTTTTTACGACACCCGTTTCAGCGCCAACCAGAAGGTTTCTTGCAGCAACTGCCATCTGCCGACCTACAGTTTTACCGACGACCTTCCTCTGGCCCGTGGGATGGGAACCACCGGTCGGAGGAGTATGCCCTTTATCGGCTTGGCATATAGCCGCTATTTCTTCTGGGATGGCCGGAAGGACAGTCTCTGGTCCCAGGCCTTGGGCCCCCCGGAAAGCAGGGTTGAGCACGGGATATCAAGGACCACTTGTGCGACCTTGATTTACAAATATTATCGGCCCCAATACGAAGAGATCTTTGGCAAGATGCCGAAGATCAATGAAAAAACCTGTCCGACCCAAGCCATTCCGGACCCTACCAATCCGAAAGGTTATGAAGCCTGGCAGGGGATGAGCGAAAAAAACCAGAAACAGGTGAATCGGATTTTTGTCAATATGGGCAAGGCCATTGCTTCTTTTGTCCGGAGAATCGTTCCGGCTCCATCCCGTTTTGATCATTATGTTGAAGCGGTACTGCAGAATGATGCGGTTGGTATGGATATTCTCAGCAGGGAAGAACAACTCGGCCTGAAATTATTTATCGATTCGGACAGGGTCAAGTGTATTAATTGCCACAGAGGGCCATTGTTCACTAATGGGGTTTTTCATAATATCGGTGTTTCCGAGAGTAACAAATCTGTCTATGATCGAGGGCGTGCCGACGGCATAAAGCTGATGCAGGAGGATGAGTTCAACTGTCTGGGTGAATATAGTGACGCAAAACCGAAGGAGTGTAAGTCCCTTAATCTGGTGCCCCTTGAGCTTAAGGAGACCGAGGAGGAGATGGTGGGATCGTTCAAGACCCCATCTCTCAGAAATGTCGCGGCCAGACCGCCCTACATGCATGACGGCAGCCAGGCAACTCTTACGGAGGTGATGGCGTTCTACAGTGCTTCAACACCACAGACCAAGGATGCCGATCTCTCCAAAGAAGAACAGCGCCAGTTAGAGGCCTTTATGATGACCTTGAATGGTCCTCTGAGAATCTTACCCTTTGCTAAATAATAGTAGCGTTCTCAGCAAGAAAATTTAGTTCGGTTAATTTTCAGAGTTATTGACAGTCATTGTTAATTACTGCTAGCATTCCATAAAGCGTGGTTATTTTTTTATCTCAATCAAGGTAAAACATAACCTGCCAGGGGTTGTTGTTCCTCGTCTGGGAAGAGGACAACAGCTTATCACTATCACTTTCTCAAAATGGGGTTGATGATGGACAAAAATGACCTAAAAAAACTGTTGGCCGGGCTAAGTGTGGTTACCCTTGTCGGCGGTGCTGGTTTGACGGTTTCAGGTTGTGCCACCACCGGCAGTGGATCGGCTGGAACACTGGAGCGGCCTGTTGATGTCAGTGAGCGGGATAACACGGAAGGAAACCTCACCGGTTGAAGTGGTGCGGGCTCAATCTTTAGTGGTTGAGAATGAACCATAGTGCAGGTTGCACTATCCGTATGTTTTGCTAGTTGTCCAGCGTGACAGGTTCCCGCTGGGAGGTCGAGCAGTATAATGCTAGACCGGTATTTTTCGAATTGGCGCTATAGATGAAAATTTTCTTTCTTATGTCCCGGAGGTAAGGCAGAGATCCTCACATGCGGCGTCAATATTCTGAAAAAATCTTTAAGCACTATCCGTCCTGCCGCCGGTTTATGGGTGAAAAAATCCTGGAATTGGCGGCGGGAGCTTTTGCAGCCACCACTGCTCCCAATGATGTTCCGCAGATACTGTTATCTCTGGCGGAAGAACTCCATTTACCGCCTTTTCTCCCTGATCTGGCCCGGCTGGAACTGCTTATTTATCAGATTGAGTCCTGCTCGGCTGTTCTCCCGAATGATATTTCCGGTCACCAGATTAATCCAACCCTGCAAACAATCGAGCTCTCCTGGCGCCACCTTCTCAGTCTGACAAAAAAAGGTGATGAGGACAGTGGGGTTGTTGACCCCGAGTCAGGCCGTGAAGTTGTGCTCATGTGGCGACAATCCAGCAGTGGTGCATTGTCGGCTAAGGTTGCTGATGATGAGGATCTGCTGGTTTTAAAAGTTATTTTAGAAGGTCTGCTGCCAGAGGATGTAGCTTCGGCCGGCAATATCCCGATTGGTGCTGTTGATCGGGCACTGGACCGGGCGGCGGCAAAAGGATTGATTTTGACGCCGGGCTCGTTGCTGCGTCGCGATCAGGTGGTTTTCCCTGATAATTGCGTGGTTGACCGAGCCCGTTTTTTCACTGCTGATGCTTTCACCCTGCAGTGGCATCTGACCCAGGCCTGCGACCTGCATTGTCGGCATTGTTATGACCGGTCCAGTCGCAGTTCACTGGGGTTGGACCAGGCCCTGGCTGTTCTCGATGATCTCAGGTCTTTTTGCCGTAGCCGTCATGCGCGCGGCAATGTTTCATTTTCCGGCGGTAATCCTCTGCTGTACCCGCATTTTTTTGAGCTTTATCAGGGTGCGAAGGACCGGGGTTTTAATCTCGCCATTCTGGGTAATCCTGCTAGCCGTGAAATTATCGAGAAATTGATAGCGATTCATAAACCGGCCCTTTACCAGGTCAGTTTGGAGGGGTTGCCGGAACATAACGACTACATTCGGGGTGAAGGTCATTTTGAGCGGGTGATGACATTTCTGGACCTTCTGAAAGATCTCGGGATTTATTCAATGGTAATGCTGACCTTGACCCGGGATAATTTGGATCAGGTGATACCTTTGGCTGAGAAGCTCCGTGGCAAAGTAGATTCGTTCACTTTCAATCGTTTGGCCATGGTAGGTGAGGGGGCCAGTCTACAATCGGTTGCCCCGGCGGATTTTCGGGAATTTTTACCCGCGTTTATGGTCGCTGCCAAGGATGATCCCTCAATAAGACTGAAGGATAATCTGTTCAATATCATTCGGCAGCAAGAAGGCAGGGAGCTGTTCAGGGGATGTGCCGGATATGGCTGTGGGGCGGCCTTTAATTTTCTTACCCTCTTGCCGGACGGCGAGGTTCACGCCTGCCGGAAGTTTCCTTCTCCGGTTGGCAATATCCTCGAACAGGATTTTGTTGAAATCTACGAATCCCAGGCCGCTCAACATTATCGGCATGGCAGTGACTCCTGCCGGGGCTGTGCGATCAGGTCCGCCTGCGGAGGCTGTCAGGCTGTAGTCCATGGGATGGGGCTTGACCCGGCAACAGATCGGGACCCCTACTGTTTTATCGATTCCTGATCTTGGCCAATGGTTCTTGCCATCATGAAATAGACCCATGTCTGGGTTGTTCAAGCATACCGGTTTGTGACTATACTGTTTTATGGAGATGATTTATGTTCAGGATAAAGATTGTCAATAAGATTGCGGCCGAGGGCCTTGAGCTTCTCGGCGATAACTATGTGGCTCGTGATAACGAGGCGGATCCCCAAGCCATTGTTGTGCGCAGTTCCGAGATAGATACCGGTGCTTATCCTTCTCTGTTGGCAGTAGCCAGGGCCGGGGCTGGCGTGAACAATATTACGGTTGAAAAGGCCACTGACCAGGGGATCTGCATTCTTAATACGCCGGGGGCAAATGCCAATGCAGTCGCGGAACTGGTCTTTATCATGTTGGGTATAAGCGCCCGCAACATTCATCAGGGTATGGATTTTTGCCAGAGCCTGGCTGGTTTGTCCGAACCGGCGGTCAAGGAAAGGATTGAGGCCCGGAAAAAACAATTCCGGGGTTTTGAGCTGGCGGGCAAGACCCTTGGGGTTCTCGGCCTGGGCAAGATCGGCCTGCGGGTTGCTAATGCCGGGATAAATCATGGTATGCGGGTGGTGGGTTTCGATCCCTTTCCAGCCATGGAAAATATTCATCAACTATCCGCCGAGGTGGTGCTGACCCGTTCCCTCAATGAGTTGCTGGCCAAAGCGGAAATCCTGACGCTGCACCTGCCGTTGAGCAGTAAAACCAGAGGCTTGGTCAATAGTGAGTTGCTGAACAGATTGGCTAATGGCACCATCCTGGTTAATTATTCTCGGAGCGAGATCGTTGAAGAATCGGCGGTACTGACAGCCCTGGGCAGCGGCAAACTGGCTACCTATATCACCGATTTCCCCACGGCGGCAGTAGTCGAGCATCCGCAGATCATCTGTTCACCGCATCTGGGCGCCAGCACCTCGGAGTCAGAAGAACAATGCGCCCGCCTGGCAGTTAGCCAGTTGAAGGCCTATCTTGAATATGGCTCCGTGGGCAGGAGCGTCAATTTCCCGACGGCCGAGTCGATCCCTGCGGCCAATGTCCACACCAGGCTGATCATGATCAATCAGGATATGCCGGGTATGATCGGTTTTGCCTCCCAGACCATTGGCGCCAGCGGTATCAATATCGTCAGTTATCTTAATGAGAGTAATGGTGTTATCGGTTACAATATCATCGATCTTGAGAGCACTATCCCAGACCAGGTGCTGGCCCAGATAAAAGAGCATCCCGGAGTGATCCGGACCAGAATCATCAATTTCTGATAACTTACAGGGAGTGAAGAAGGCGTGGAGAAGAAATCATATTTTTTAAATGTTAAATTTTTGCGGCAGTTATTGATCGGCCTTGATGACCTGATGCATTTTGCCGTGGCCCTGATCCTGGCCATCTGTGGCGGACTGATTTTGGTCCAGACTGTGCCCAATCTTCTGCACCCCGATATCAAAACCGTGCTCCATGTTTTAAATGATGTGTTGCTGGTTCTGATCGTTATGGAATTGATGTGGCCGATTATCCGTTTTCTGAAAAGAGAATCGTTCACCCTCAATCCCTTTCTCTACATCGGGATTATCTCTTGTATCCGCCGGATTCTGCTGATCGAGGCCGAGCACTCAATTATTTCCCAGGCCAGTAACTATAAGGCAGAGCTGGACACCCTCTGGCCGGTTCTGGCCGAGATGGGCGCCAATGTGTTTATAATCCTGATTTTGGCGATATCCCTGCGTATTCTGGCTGGTTGCAAGGAGAAGGCGAAGGGCGAGTGAGGGGAGCCAGTTTTTTGTTTTCGTATCGATTTATTGTGGGGTGGGAAAAATATGCAGCACAAGAGCGGGCATGAAAAAGGAATAACGGACGAAGCTCTGCGCGACAAGGATAGGCGTGATAAATCCTATCGAGAGCGGGCTCTCAAATTATTTCCATGGGTCTGTGGCATTTGCTGCCGGGAGTTTGCCGGCAAAAAACTCAAGGAACTCACGGTCCATCACCGGGACCACAATCACGACAACAACCCGTCCGACGGCAGCAATTGGGAGCTGCTCTGTATCTACTGTCATGACAATGTTCACTCTCGAACCCTTGAAAACGGGCAGAGTAGTGGTGGCGATGAAAGCGGTCAGGATGACGCTCACACCCATCAACCTTTCGGGGCTCTGGCCACCCTGTTGAAAAAGGAGAAATAGCCCGCACTGTTTTCGGTTAGCCAGCTTGGCGGGGGATGGTTTAGGAATTAATAAGCAATTGACTGCTGGATGTTAGAATCAATGAAAATACGTAAACTCACTCCTGAAAATTTTGCCAAGGTCTCCGCCTTTCTGCGCCAGGCCTTCCCTGGGCAAAATTATGAAGTTAAATTAGTTGAAAATTACCACAAGAATAGTAGGTCTGTGCATGAGTGGGTGTGTATTCATACCAATAAAGTCATCGCCTATATTGCTTTTTCTAAAGCCTATCACGGCTCCGACGTATGTGGCTTGCATTTGGCGCCGTTTGCTGTGAAGCCGGACTTTCAAAAGCAGGGGATAGGCTCTGAGTTGCTTCGCTTTGCCTTAAGGCAGGATGTCATCAAGGCAAACACAATCTTTGTTTTAGGCGATCCCGGTTTTTATCAGAAGTTTGGCTTTGAGCCCTGTGCCATCCCTATTTGCCCCTTTGATAAAAATAATGCCCACTTCTTAAGCATTCGCAATAACAGCTCCAGCCAGTTCACTGTTGGGTATGAGCCGGAGTTTAAGCTCGGGTAGGAAAGCCATGACAGGTCTATTTCCCCTGTTGTAGTTCTCTCCCAGTCGTGCAGGTGGTTAAATACTGTGGGGGATAAACAGATGCGGGAAGACAGTTGTTTTCTAAATGTGTTGCTGGTTAAGCAGCGCGAGAATCCTTTCTCCGATCGGAGCGAAGGCTCCAATCAACTCTCTGCTATCTCGGCAATGGGGCAGGCGACCGAGTACTTCGATTCGGCCTGTTTCGGCGATAGTTTTCATATTGTCCCGCACCAGAACCTCGTCCACCTCTTCCAGATCCGTGAAGATAACCCCGGTCAGCGGGATTTGCCGTGAGCGCATGGCCTCAATGGTTAGCAGGGTATGGTTGATGGTGCCGAGACCGGTGCGGCTGATGATAATGGTCGGTAATTTGAGGCGGCCCAGCAAATCTGCCAGCAGCAGATCACGCCGGAGCGGGACCAGTAGACCGCCGACCCCCTCAACCACCAGTATTTCATAACTTTCTGCCATCTCCTGGTAGGCGCTGACGATTATTTTCGGATCAATTTCTTTTTGCTCAAGTTCAGCGGCCAGGTGTGGTGAGGCCGGGAAGGCAAAGCGATAGGGAACCTGCCGGTCGAGCAGGGTAGGTTCCGGCTCAAGGTCGGCCATCTTCAGGGAGGCTAAAAGATCGGCGGGGTTTTCCGCATCGCCGGTGCTGGCCCATTTCTGGTAACCGGCCTTAATGGCTTGCTGGCGGAGGAACCTGAGTAACAGACCGCTGATCATGGTTTTGCCGACGCCGGTGTCGGTTGCGGTTATAAATATGGTTTTACCTTTGTTCATAATGTCATCTCGACTTGTGGCAGCTTACCATAAATATTTGATATGAGATTTGGTAATGGTCGTAGGTCTTGATAAACCAATTTTCAAGTTCTTTCAGGTGGTGCCGGGTGAGGAGGGGCTGGCCCGGGTGCCAGCCGGCGGTACCGGTCTTACTGATATTTCTTAGCAGGTCTATCAGATTGGGGTACTGGCGGACCAGTTGCCACTCATTTATCTCCGTTTTGGTAAAAAGGCTGTTAAAGATTTTCTGCAGTTCTTTGTGGCTTGGGAAAAAAGATGATGGCATCACCACCTCTTTGCCGTGGATTTCCTTTAAGGCGGCCTGCATCTCCCCCATGGTTTCCGGCCCGAAGATAGAGCAGATCAGCGCGCCGTTATCGGTCAGGCTGTCGGCGATTAAACCGGCTGTGTTTTCGAGATTATCGAACCAGTGCATGGTGGCGTTGGAGGTAACCAGATCAAACGACTCGCGTTTTTCCTTTAAAAAAATCTCCGCGTCAGCGCATTGGAAGGCAACAGTCGGCTCGTTAATGAGCTTTTGGCGGGCCTGGCCCAGCATATTCTCGGCAAAGTCGATGGCGGTTATCCGGGCGGCTGGGTAGTGCTTTTTAAGCAGGCAGGTGTAGCCGCCGGTACCGCAGCCGGTTTCGAGAATGGCAGCCGGTGGTTTTTCAGGCAGCAGGGTCGCCAGCCGTGCGGCTACTTCTTTCTGGAGCGAGGCATGGGCATCGTAGGTGGCGGCCGATCTGGAGAATTTCAGGCGGATGGTCTCTTTTTTCTTGTGAAAGTCCAGGGGGCATGATTCATCGAGGAAAACCGGGTGGCCGGCGGTTTTGATAAGTTGGCTGACCGTCCCGGGGATGATTGGCATTTCGGCGGCTGGCGCGATAATGTCCTTGGCGCCGTGGAGCAAATAAGTTGGCCGATCGAGTTTGGCAAGTTTATTCGTTTTGGCGGCCAGGGGGAAGTTTTGC
Source organism: Thermodesulfobacteriota bacterium (assembly GCA_039714535.1). Taxonomy (GTDB): domain Bacteria; phylum Desulfobacterota; class Desulfobulbia; order Desulfobulbales; family JAGXFP01; genus JAGXFP01. The sequence continues at coordinate 28,611 of JBDLJC010000015.1, forward strand.
AGATATACAAGGCCGGCTTCCAGTGCGACAGGATCAAGGTTGGTGAGATATGATTCTTCCAGGGAGTCGGTGAATTTCCGGTAGCTTGGCTTGTGGCCCAGAAAACACTTGCGATAAAAGGTCTTCATGAATTTGACTGGATTGTCGTAAAGCTCGGCGCGGATCTGGTCAAGTTCCTGCGCTGGCCATGATTGGCGGATGGCCAGAAGATAGAGGGCTTTAATCCGTTCCGGGTAGAGCAGGGCGAAGTCGATAGCCAGGTAGGCCCCCATCGACCAACCGGCCAGGATAATCGACTCGATTTTTTGCTGGTCGAGAAAGTTGGCCAGAGTATCGGCCGTTGCCGCCGGATCAAGCGGGGTGTCTGGGGCCAGCCAGGGGTGGGGGTGGTCGGCCAATTCGGTTACCCGACCGTCGAAACCCCAGCCCGGTAAAAAGACGGAGCAGTTTCCCTGATTGGGATTGGTGCTATTGCTAAAAGAAAAAATATTATCCCGCACTGTTTCGGCCTGCTATTCGACGGTAACGCTCTTGGCCAGATTGCGGGGTTGGTCGACATCGCAACCGCGCCGGTTGGCGATCTGATAAGCCAGAAGCTGTAAGGGTATGGTGTAGAGGATTGGGTTCAAGTCTTCGAGTACGGTGGGCAGCTGGATCAGATCGCCGGTTATGCGCTGGAGATTATCATCACCGTTACTGCCGATCATGATCAGGCGACCGTGCCGGGCCTTCACTTCCTCGACATTGGAGATGACCTTGTCGTAAACCCCGTCTTTTGGGGTCAGGGCCAGAATTGGCATATCGCGGTCAATCAGGGCAATCGGGCCGTGCTTTAGTTCCCCGGCCGGATAACCCTCGGCGTGGATATATGAGATCTCCTTCAGTTTCAGGGCGCCTTCCAGGGCGATGGGGAAATTGCAGCCCCGTCCCAGGTAGAGGAAGTCGCGACATTTGGTGAAATCCTCAGCCAGCCGGTCGGTTTCTTCCAGCAGGCGTGGCAGTTCTTTTTCGATCAAGTCCGGCAGCTCGATCAGGGCTCGGCCCAATTCGCGGGCTTGGTCCGGCTTGATGGTCTGCCGTTCCTGAGCGATCAGCATGGTCAGCAGAAAAAGGGCGGTCAGCTGGCTGGTGAAGGCCTTGGTGGAGGCAACGCCAATTTCTGGTCCGGCGTGGGTGTAAATAGTACCGTCTGCCTCCCGGGTCATGGTGCTGCCGACCACGTTGCAGATGGTGACCACTTTGGCGCCAAACTGTTTGGCCCGCCGCATGCCGGCCAAGGTGTCGGCTGTTTCACCGGACTGGGAGATCGGTATGATCAGCACGGAATCATCGAGTAGCAGGGTGCGGTAACGAAACTCGGAGGCGATATCGACCTCCACCGGGATCCCGGTCCATTTCTCCAGCCAGTATTTGGCCACCAGGGCGGCATGCCACGAGGTACCGCAGGCCACCAGAGCAATGCGCTTGATCGATTTAAGGTAATCGGGGGCAAGTTCTGCTTCAGGCAGGTTGACCTGGCCGGTTTCAGGGTCCAACCGGCCCCGGAAGGTATTAAGGATGGCCAGCGGTTGTTCAAAAATTTCTTTAAGCATGAAGTGTTTGTAACCGGTTTTTTCCGCCATGGCGGCGTTCCAGTTGATGGTCTGTACTTCTTTGTCGATAGGCTTGCCGCTATCAAGACCCATGACTTGCCAATTGTCACCGGTGAGGATCGCCATTTCCTGGTCTTCGAGGAAGACGATCTCGCGGGTGTAGGGGAGCAGGGCCGGAATATCGGAGGCCAAAAATGAGCCGCCCTTCTCCTGAACGCCAAGGACCAGAGGGCTGTGATTGCGGGCGGCAATCAGCCGGTCCGGTTGTTTGGTCCACAGAACCGCTAAGGCATAGGAGCCTTCGACCCTTTTAAGGGATTTTCTGACGGCAATGGCCAGATCATCTGCCATATTTTCCTCGATCAGGTGGGCCAGAACCTCGGTATCGGTCTCGGAGTTAAATTTATGGCCTCTGGCGGTAAGTTCATCACGCAGGACGTGGTAGTTCTCGATGATGCCGTTGTGAACCACAACCAGATTGCCTGAACAATCGCAGTGCGGATGGGCATTGGCTTGGGATGGGGCGCCATGGGTGGCCCAGCGGGTATGGCCCAGGCCGATATGGCTGTCGACGTTCAGGGCCTCCATATGCTCTTCCAGATTGGCCAGCTTTCCTTCAAAACGGTGCCGTGCGAGGCTGGCATCATCATCAATGTAGACCAGGCCGGCTGAGTCATAGCCTCGGTACTCCAGCCTTTTCAGGCCTTCAAGCAGGATGGGCACAACTCGGCGCTTTCCGATATATCCGACAATACCACACATGTTAGTTCCTTTTTATTTTGGCAATTGGCGCTCAGGTAGAAATCATTTTAACCAGAATGTTTGATGCTGGCAAAAAGTACCCAAGGGGTTCTGTTCAATTAGCTGTGCTGAAAGTAAATGTTGTCGTTACCTGGTTGTTCCACTGAGCGGTTAACTCTCAGTCGGCAAAGCCCTGCCGGGACTTTTGGATGATGGTTGGCAGGATTTCGAGAAATCTTTCAACTTCCGTCATGGTGCTGTTGCGGCTGAGACTGATGCGCAGGGAGCCGTGCAGGTGGGTTTCCGGCACATCCATGGCCGTCAGGACAGGAGAAGGATCGAGGTCGCCACTCTGACAGGCCGAGTGGCCGGAAACAGCAATACCCCGCTCGTCTAGTTCCTGGATAAGTCCTGCTGACGAACAGTACTTGAAGCAGACGTTAACCGTGTTGAGTAATCGTTTCTGATCCTGGCTGATAATCAACGCCTCCGGGTCGGCGGCCTTGATCCCGGTCTCCAGCCGTTCACGTAGGGGGGGCAGCTTGGTTTGGCATTCGTCAAGGTGGTTACCGGCCAGTTCGCAGGCTTTGCCCAATCCGGCCAAACCGGCGGTATTTTCGGTCCCGGCCCGTTTACCTTTCTCCTGACCGGCGCCATGGATCAGGGGTTGGAGTGGGGCGGTGCGGGATACGTAAAGGGCGCCGACGCCTTTGGGCCCATGGAGTTTATGGGCGGCCATCGAGAGATAGTCTACGGGCAGTTTGGTCACATCGATCTTCTCCTTGCCGAGCATCTGCACCACATCGCTGTGGAAGAGCACTCCCTGTTCCCGGCAAAGAGCCCCGATCTCCGGCAACGGCCAGATGACGCCGGTCTCGTTGTTGGCCCCCATCAGGGAGACCAGGGCGGTGTCGGGTCGAATGGCTGATTTTAGTTGGTCAAGATCCAGGCGCCCCTCACTGTCAACTGCAAGCAATTCAATCTCATAGCCTTGTCCTGCCAGCCAGGCCAGCGGTTTCAGCACCGAGGGATGCTCGACCACCGATGAGATGAGATGTTTCTTCTGCGGATCAGCGTTGGCTGCACTGAAGATGACCATATTGTTGGCCTCTGAGCCGCCGCTGGTAAAATAGATCCGGGAGGGAGAGCTATTCAATAGGGCCGCCACCTTTTCCCGGGCCAACTTGACCCCGCTGTTGGCAATTTCGCCGATCCGGTGGGCACTGGATGGGTTGCCGAAGCTTTCCCCAAGGTAAGGTAGCATGGCCTCTTTTACTTCGGGATCGACCGGGGTAGTGGCATTGTTGTCAAAATATATTCTGGTCATTTACAGTTCTCTGGTTCAATCCTTTTTATGGTGGACGGTAAGATATAACTATCTCACGAAGATAACTCGGCTATATTCATTTTGTCCAGATCGTAACCGTTCATGGAACAACCGGTGGCGTCATAATTCTATTTGCCAACAAGTAAGCTTTTACAGGTGCTGTAGATGTGCGTTTTCAGAGCAATCAACTATAGTTTAATATGTTGGTTGCCCTGAAAACGTGTAGATGCAGTGCCTGTGAAAGCTTACTATATCTCCAGCATCCTGTTCAGGGATAGCTTGGCACTCTCGGCCGTAATCTTGTCTACCTTGATCTGGTTGGTTATCTGCCCGGAGATAATGTTGTCGAGGGTCCAAAGCAGGTAGCCTGGTTTGATGCGGTACATGGTTGAGCACAGACACTGGAATGGTGACAGCGAGTGGATCTTTTTGTCTGGATTCTGTTGGCGGAGCCGGTTAACCAGATTGATCTCGGTGCCGACGGCCCAACTGGTGCCTGGCTTGGAATCCCTGATAGTATTAATGATAACCTCGGTGGAGCCGTAATGGTCGGCCTTGCTGACCACCTCGTTCCTGCACTCCGGATGGACGATCACCTTAATGGCTGGATCTTTCTGGCGCCAGTTGTCGACCTGGGCAGCGGTGAATTGCATATGCACGGTACAATAACCGTTCCAGAGGATGATTTTGGCTTTCTCTATTTGGGCCGGAGTATTGCCGCCCAAAGGTTTTTCGCGGTCCCAGATAATCACCTCATCTTTCGGGATGCCCAAGGCGTAGGCGGAATTGCGGCCCAAATGTTCATCCGGGAAGAAAATAACCTTGTCGCCTTTCTGCAGAGCCCAGGCCAGAACCCTTTCGGCGTTGGAAGAGGTGCAGACCGAGCCGCCTTTTTCGCCGACCAAGGCCTTGATCTTGGCCGATGAGTTAACGTAGGTTATCGGCACGATGGTGGCATCCGGGACGGTTGCGGCCAGGTCCTGCCAGGCTTCTTCCACCTCTTCGATATCGGCCATGTCAGCCATCGGACATCCGGCCCGAAGATCGGGCAGGATAATGGTCTGGTCGTCATCCGTCAGGATATCAGCTGTTTCGGCCATGAAATGAACACCGCAGAAAACAATATAGGGCGTTCTCTGTTCCGAGGCCGCCTTGGCCAGTTTTAGGGAGTCCCCAACCAGATCGGCGAATTTGAAAACCGCTTCCTGTTGGTAGTGATGGCCGAGGATTAAAAGATTATCGCCCAGCTCATTTTTGCGCTGGGCGATTTTTTCGATCAGGATTTCTTCTTTTTCTTCCAGGTAGGATGGTTCCAGATCCACCTGCTCTTGACTTGACATGTTGCTATTCCAATACCGGCGGGGATTCCGCCTTGTTTTATTTTGCGCTTCTAACCCAGCTGGCGCAGGGGCCTTTGTCTCCTACGGATTCCCCGAAAGTGACTTCGTCGCCTACGTTTAGCTTGTCCATATCCAGATCTTTCAGGGCATTTTCATGAAAATAGACTTCCCTGCCGCCGTCTACTACGATAAAACCGAATGATTCGACAGGGGAAACAGTCTTGATGGTTCCACTTGTCTGGGGCGCTCCTTCCGACTCACCCCCCTTCATACTTTGTTTTTTCTTGCGCTGCATCTCTTTCAGTTGCTGGCCCAGATTGTCAAATGCCTTAACCAGCAAAGGTTTAACGGTCTCGCCCTTTCTTTTGACCACCATGGTTCCATCAGGAACATTGGCAATCAGCCTTACTTCATAACCGCCTTCCCGGTGATTTGAAGTGGCCTCGATAGCGACTCTCAGGCTATGAACCAGTCCAGCATGATGACGGACTAAACGGTCCTTTTCAACATCAATCTTGGATTGCCATGATTTGCGGATTTCAACATGACGTCCTTCAACCTGAAGCTCCATATAGATACCTCCGTTGGGGTTTATGAACGACAGCTACCTCAGGTAGTTGCCGGTTCACATGGCTTTTGTAATATAATAACATAAAAAATGGGACAAAAAATATAATACAGTCGAGATATTTTAAGTAAGTTAGGTTGTGGAGTCTGTTTGGGCGGCAAATCAGTTGGATAACTTTACGCAATCCGGCAGGTCGCATTAACCACTATTTTTGTGGGGTGCTAGGATGTCTTGGTATTTTGCTGGCATAATCGGCTAACTGGGGTATCGTTGTTGGTAATGATTATCAGGTTTTATTCTTACAATGACGATATGGTGCCGGCATGGGTGATAAAAAACATAAAAAGGACAAAAGTAAGCCAAAAGACAAGTGCTGTGACAAATACATCAAGAAGGGCAAGCATTGCAGTAAATGTCCTCTGCGGACCGGGTGCAAGCTGCCTGAGTGACGGGGCCGTGGGCCTTGGTGTTTGCCATGGGGGGCAGGATTAATATATACTTTTGCTACCGGTGTGGTTAGGCTTGGTTTACAATGAAATTATTCGTAAGAAGGGGAATTATGAAGTGGAAAGCAATATTTAAGGCGGTTAATAGTCTGACCACGGCAGAGGCGAAGGCCTTTATTGCGGAGCGGGCGGCGGCTGATTATCAGTTGCTGGATGTCAGGCAACCCAAAGAGTATGAAAATGAACATTTGCCCGGCGCCCTGCTTATCCCTCTTAAGCAATTGCCTGAGGAGCTTGCCGATCTCGATCGAAAGAAACCGCTCCTGGTTTATTGTGCCGTGGGCGGGCGGAGTAGGGCCGCCGCTCAGTTCTTGGCCGGCCAGGGCTTTGCAGAGGTGTATAATATCAGTGGTGGGATCAAAAAATGGCAGGGAGGTAAGGCCACAGGCCCGGAACTGACCGGTCTTGATCTTGTTGATCCCGAGGCGGATTTTAGAAATGGTCTGACGCTTTCCTATGCTCTTGAGGACGGGCTGCAGCAATTTTATGGACGGCTGGCGGAAAAGGTCGAAAACGGCGAGCAGAAGACGCTCCTAAGCAGATTGGCCGGCTTTGAGGATAAGCATAAGGCTTGGCTGGCCAAGGAATTCAGGCTTTTGACGGAAGATGAGTCTCTGCCACCGACGCCCCAGGGCGATAAGGCGGTCATGGAAGGTGGCCGGTCGGTGCAGCAGTTCCTGGCCAGGATTCGACCGGAGTTTCTGACCATGGAAGATATCTTTGATATGGCCATGATGTTTGAGACCCAGGCCATGGATCTTTACAGCCGTCTTGCCCGGCAGGCCCAGGATGATTCGAGCCGTGAACTGTTCTTGCGGCTGGTGGATGAGGAAAAGATGCACCTCGGCTATCTTGAAGAAGAGTATGCGCGGGTGATGGGCTAGTTTGACCAGTGAATAAACCTTGAGCGATCTTACTTCTGAAATCTTTAAGGAGAATATGAGATGAAAATCGGCATGGTAGGTCTTGGCAGGATGGGCATGAATATGGCCAGGCGGTTGCTGCAGGGCGGTCATCAGGTGGTGGCTTACAACCGTTCTCCGGCTAAGACTGAGGAGTTGGCCAAGGATGGGGCCGAGGCAAGTTTCTCCCTGGCGGAACTGGTCGGGAAACTCGATGAACGCAAGGTCGTCTGGCTGATGCTGCCGGCCGGGCAAACGGTTGAGGACCATATCGACCAGCTTATTGAGCTGTTGGCCCCCGGAGACATTATCATTGAGGGCGGCAATTCATATTTTAAGGATGATATCCGGCGGGCGGAAAAGCTGGCTTCCCATGATTTGCATTATGTGGATGCCGGGGTCAGCGGTGGTATCTGGGGCCTCAAGGTCGGTTACTGTACCATGGTCGGCGGTCGTCGCGATGATTTCGCTTACCTGGAGCCGATTTTCAAGACCCTGGCTCCCCCCGAGGGCTATATGTACTGCGGCCCGACCGGCGCCGGTCATTTTGTCAAGATGGTCCATAACGGCATTGAGTACGGGATGATGCAGGCCTATGGCGAGGGCTTCGCCCTGATTGAGGCCTCCGAATACAAGCAGGTTGATTTCGGTGATCTGTCACGGTTGTGGAACCAGGGCAGTGTTATTCGCTCCTGGCTGCTGGAACTGCTCGAGAGGGCCTTTGCTGACGATCCGGAACTCGCCGAGTTGCAGGGTTATGTGGATGATTCCGGTGAAGGCCGCTGGACCGTGTTGCAGGCCGTGGAAAGCGGGGTCTCGGCCCCGGTAATAACCAGTGCCCTGTTCCGGCGCTTTGAGTCACGGCAGGCGGACGCCTTTGAGAATCGGGTGCTGGCCGCCCTGCGCCAGCAGTTTGGCGGCCATGCGGTGCAGAAGAAGGACAGATAAATAGAGAAATGATGGTGTCGTGAAAGATATGACCTCCTGCGTCGCATCCAGTTAACAATAGGAGGCATGTCGATAAATGGACGTCCAGGTAGTGAAGACTCCGACGTTGAACATCGAATAAGGAGGTTGTCTTGGCCGCTAGTGGAATTTCAGATGATGTTCGCCCCAGTGATGCGCCTTCCTGCAGCCTGATCTCGGATAATCTGGCTCCATGCCTGATCGTCATTTTCGGCGCCACCGGCGATTTGACCGCCCGTAAGCTTATTCCCGCCCTGTTTGATCTCTTTGTCGATGGTAATCTGCCCCGGCCCTGCGCTATAATCGGTTGTGGGCGCACTTCCTTGAATAATGAAGAGTTTCGGCAAAGACTTAAGGGTAGCTGTCCAGCCGAACTTACGACCCAGCCCCGCTGGGATGAATTCTCGTCTCTGCTTCATTACCGGACCATTCAATACGATGCATTGGCAACCTACGAGGCCCTGGCGGTTTTTCTGCGAGAGCTTGATGGGCAGGTCGGCACCGGCGGCAATATTATCTTTGATCTGGCTGTCCCTCCCGGTCTCTATCCGGTGATTGCCGGGAGATTGAGCGAGGCCGGCTTGGCGGTCGAAAATGAGCAGGGCAAGGGCTGGGCCAGGATCATTATCGAGAAGCCGTTCGGTCATGATCTGGCCAGTGCCAAGGTGCTTGATGAAACTCTGCATCAGGGCTTCAAGGAGCACCAGATCTTTCGGATAGATCATTATCTGGCCAAGGAAACGGTGCAGAATACGATGATGTTCCGCTTTGCCAATACCATCTTTGAACCGCTCTGGAACCGGGACTATATCGACTATGTGGGCATCGTCGCGGCCGAGGATCTGGGGGTCGGCACCAGGGCCGGTTATTATGAGCAGGCCGGGGTGGTGCGTGACATGTTTCAAAACCACCTGCTGCAGTTGCTGGCCATGATTGCCATGGAGCCGCCGGCCAGCTTTTCCGCCAGACAGATCCGGGACGAGAAGATCAAAGTGCTGCGATGCCTTCGGCCGTTCAGCGCCCCCGGTCAGGAAGACGCCCTGGTTCTTGGTCAATACGGGCCTGGCATAATTAATGGCCAGGAGGCTGCCGGTTATCGCCAGGAACTTGGTGTGGCGGTGGACTCATTGACGCCGACCTTTGCCATGATGCGGACTTATCTGGATAACTGGCGCTGGCAGGGCGTGCCCTTTTATCTGGTCTCCGGTAAAAGATTGGCCCGCAAGGATACCAGAATGGTCATTCAGTTCAAAGAGGTGCCGCACTCAATGTTCAGAGGGGTTCTCGGCGAGAAGATTGGCGCCAACCGGCTGACCTTCGGCATCTTCCCCGAGGAGCAAATTCATCTCTCCTTTCAGGCCAAGGTACCGGGGCCGAGGATCTGTCTGCGCACCACCGATCTCGGCTTCAATTATTATGAAGATTTTCCCGGGCCGGTCCTGGCCGCCTATGAGAAGGTTCTGCTGGATTGCATGCAGGGCGACCAGATGTTCTTCTGGCGGCAGGATGGCGTCGAGCTGGCCTGGAATTTTCTTGACCCGATCCTTGAGGTCTGTGAGCAGTGTTCTGACCGGGGGCGGCAGCTGAAGTTCTACGAGGCCGGGAGTTGGGGGCCGCAAGAGGTGCGGGGGCTGCTAAGCAGTTTAATGGAATGATGGATCGCGGTCTGGAGTGCGTAATATTTCCAATAGGTGGTTTCCGGCGATGACGAGTGAACTGTATGAAGTGGAGCATATCGAGGGGCTTTGCCGGCGGGCCGCAGAACTGATCCTTGCTGCCGGTCGGGAGGCTGTGCAAAAACGTGGCCGTTTTACATTGGTCCTGACCGGTGGCCGGACGGTGCAGAATCTCTATAAATATCTGGCGGGGAGCGGTTCCGGGCCGGAACTCAAGGAGATTTTGGGCAGTACCGATTTTTTTCTGGGGGATGAACGATGGGTGGCCGCAGATCATCCCGACAGTAACGGCGGTATGGCGCAGCGCTTGCTGCTTGCGCCATTGGGGGTTGCTGATAGTCGTATCTTCCTGATCCCGACCGGGTTTGCTTCGCCGGAGGATGGCGCGGCCGATTATGAAAAGACCTTACGCGTTTTCTTCGCCAAGGAGCTGGCCGGGGGCGCCAGGTTGCCGGAGTTTGATCTGGTCCTGCTCGGCATGGGTAGTGATGGGCATGTGGCCTCTCTTTTTCCCGGCACCGACGCCTTGCAGGAAAAGGAGCGCTGGGTGACGACTTCATTTCCTCCCTATCTCACTCCGGCGGTTGAGCGGATAACCATGACCGTGCCGGTGCTTAATCGGGCCGGAGAGGTGGTGCTTATGGTGACCGGCGCTGACAAACAGGCAATTGTCCGCAAGATCATGGCGGACCCGCAGGCCGCAGCCAGGGATTATCCGGCCGGCCTGGTAAAATCAACCGGGCGGGACATCTGGTTGCTTGCTGATAATTGAATTGGATGATATCTATGAGATTAAAGAGGTTGTGGGCTGAACAGAAAATTATAAGGGAGGGTTTTATGGCCAGGAAGATTATTCTACTGGTATCTTTGCTGATCGGTACGGTTTGCTTTATTTCTCCGGTGGTGGCCGCTGATATGTGTGAGGAAAATATCAACACGGTATGTATTGGTTGTCACAATACCGACGATGTTTGCGAAAATCTGGGCGCCTCGGAAAAAACCTGGAAAGACATTTTGGAGTGGATGGTGGCCAATGGCGCCGAACTTGAAGAAGATGAGATCGAGACGATGGTCAAATGTTTCAGTGAACCGTCGGCAGGAGCCAAAGCCGCCTGTGGTAAGTAAATAACAGGCTGTCTGGCCGCTGGCGCCAGTCGTCAATATTGTCTGGCCGGTCGCAGACCGTTTTGCTTGAGAGCAGCGCTGTTTTTTTCTTCTGTTTTGCCCCTGGCATTCAGAGCCATAATCTGGCTTTCGCAACGGGCGTCGCCTTCGAAGGTCATAGGGGTTGCTGGTTTTCAGGAAGCGGTGGTGATTATGGCCTTGCCGAAGGGAGTGATTATTGAAATTTATCAGGCAAGATTTAGGTAATATATGACTTCTTTGCAGGTACTTGTTGTTGCTGCCGTTGTTGTCGGGGCCTTTTTTATCACCGCCGCCCTTATTCTCCATATGCGCGCAGTCCGGCGGATTCCCGAGACGATTCAAGCTAAATGGCGGCTCATTGCGGTCTTGATGGCCTTTTTTCTGATTGGTTATTTTCTGTTCCTCTTTGTCTATCTGCGGCAACCCGGATTCCCCGTGGGAATAATTATCGCGAGCGTTTTTTTCGGGGGTGGATTTTTCGTATTCCTGGTCACCGGCATTACCCTGCGGGCCCTGCAACAGGTCGTTGCCCATGAGCGGCAATTGTATATTATCAATGAGGCCTTGCAGCGGAGCCATCACGAGTTGATGGAGGCCTATGATTCAACCCTCGAGGGCTGGGGGCACGCCCTTGAATTGCGTGATCAGGAAACCCAGGGTCACACCAAGCGGGTTGTCCGGATGTCCCAGGAAATTGCCCGGCAGTTTGGTATGCGGAAAGACCAGCTGGTCCATATCACCCGAGGCGCCCTGTTGCATGATATCGGCAAAATGGCCATTGCCGACAGCATCCTGATGAAGGCCGGATCGTTGACCGATGAAGAGCGGGCCTTGATGCAAGAGCATCCTGCCCTCGCTTACGAAATGCTCTCGAAAATCGCTTATCTGAAGCCTGCTCTTGATATTCCCTATTGCCATCATGAACGTTGGGATGGCACCGGATACCCCAGTGGTTTGCAGGGTGAGCAGATCCCGCTGGCGGCCAGGATTTTTGCGGTTGCCGACACCTGGGACGCCCTGGCCCACGATAGGCGCTACCACCCGGCCTGGCCCAGAGAGAAAGTCTGCGCGCACATCAAAGAAGGGGCCGGCAGTCATTTTGACCCGGAGGTGGTCGCCGCTTTTCTGAAGATGGATTGTTGTCGGGAAAATAATGTCAGTGAATAAAGGGGTTTTTTGGCCCAAGTCCCTTTCTTGCAATTGCCTGTAGGTATCAGGTGAATAAGGGCTGAGAGGGTTGGCGGTTGCCGATCATCGGGGAAGCCCCATCTGTTTTGACATCCAGCGGCAACAAAAAGGGGTCTATCTGCCCCCCTGCTTTTCCCAAATCATAAAAATATTTACTGTTATGTAGCTTCCATATAACAATAAATATTTATCAAAAAACAAACAGGTAGGCCCATCTTTTTGTTAATCGCATTGGGTTTGCAATTATTATATGATAGGGTGTCGGCTATAAATACCAAAAGGTAGCCGCGACTTAATAATAGAGTTCGGCAAAAACAATATCCACCCGAAGAATAAAAATGGTTTCATAGTTCCTAACCTTATATCACCTCAAAGCAAATGATTACTTGATGATAGGATTTAGATGAGAACAGCGGAACAGGTAATAAGTGATATTAAGAATTTGATCTATACAAAAGGATATATCTATGCCCTTTGTATGATTCTCTTTGAAGATTTCCACATTGACCCCGAAAAAATGCACGAAATGGATAATCTCCAAAGACTTAGCGTAAAGGAAGCATCTTTGTTGTTAGGTTTCTTGGTCCAGAAGAAAATAGATTTCGCTACGCCAGACTTGCCGTTTGATTTGATTAACATGAAACAAAAAACCTATGAATTAATGGAGGAATTACATACTTCGTTCATGATTCCATTTTTAGAAAAGATGGAAAAGAGTTTTACAGAAGATCATAAAGAAAAAAATTTCAGAAAGGATCAAAAAGAATTTTTCGGCAAGGGAGATATGTTTGTAGAGTCGATTTTCTATTCTGGAACAGGTGTTTACGATTTTCAGTATTTAGACTTTTTAGAAAGAAAATATAAATATGACAAACATTGGCTTTCTGATAACAAGAATTTCAATATCAAGCAGACACAAAGCACTGTTAGACGTATCAAGCAGGTTTTGCATGAAAAATCAAAGAAAGTCAATTTATACGCTACTAAGGAAAGAACACCTCAATTGATTGAGAAACTGAAAAAGAAAGACCCTGACCAAGACTGGGATAAAATTGCAAAAGAAACATTGCCGATGATGGAAATTCATCAATATGTGGATTTGTTTTTCGATTACAAGGTAGAGGGAGAACTAACTAAAGAGGAACTAAGGGAAAAAGGTTGGGAGGCTTTTTATAAAGGACTGATTGAATTATTTGTTATTAGAAAGTCAGATTTTGATGATGTGCCTGATATAGATTCTTTCCTGAGCAACCTTTCTTTTTCTGTTGGAACTGGTTGTAACCACCAGTTCCAAATGGTTGGGAACTACAATGTATTCAATTCACACCCCCTTATTAAACTCGATGAAGAAAGGTATCTTGTCCCGATTGTTTTTTTACTATTTGAAGCTGTTTATGAGGCCCCTTTTTATTGGATGTGGTTGGAGGACAAATCTTACAGGGATCAACTTGCTGAAAACAGAGGCAACGTTGGGGAAGAAATTGTTTATGAATTCTTAATAAAAACATTTGGAATACAGAGAACATTTAAGTCTGTCAAAATCAACACAGGAAAAGGACATGATGTAACGGATATCGATGCTTTTTGTGTGCTTGGGAGTAAAGCCTTATGTGTGCAGGTCAAATCAAAAAAATTGACAGAGCTTTCTAGGACAGGTGATGACGAACAATTACAAAAAGATTTTCAGGGGGCTGTTCAGGATGCTTATAAACAGGGTCTTGTGTCTCGTCATGAAGTACTAAAGAGGAGCTCGGAATTCTTTGATGAAAATGGACACAAAATCACTCTACCTGAAGACATTAATGAAGTTTACATAATGGTAATTACAACTGAAAATTACCCCTCTTTGACTCACCAAGCCCATATAATGTTAGACAAAAAAGAGGATGATCCATTTCCCATAGTCTTAACAGTTTTTGATCTGGAGTTAATAGTTGACTACTTAAAAGATCCGTATGATTTTTTGTACTACATCAAACTAAGAACTTTATTGATGGATTACTTCAGAGCGGATGAGGAAATTGTATATCTTGGATATCATTTGGATAGAAAATTGTGGAAAAGCCCCAATACTAATTTTTTTGTTATCGATTCGAGTTATGGCCAGCTTATAGATAGAAACTATTACCCAAAAAAAGCAGGCTTAGATGTTTCCGATGAAGGCGATGCAATCAAAAACAGATGGAAAAATGAAGGGTTTGACAAGTTATGTGATCGACTAAAAACGTTAAATGAGCCAAAAATAACTGATATTATCTTTCATCTTTTAGATTGGTCCGGGGATGCAAGAAAAAACCTTGTTGATTATCTTATCAAGACAAAGAAGCAAACCTTAAAAGATGGTAATCCTCATGATTTTTCCATCCCTCCTGACGAAAGTTATTCTCTACGTGTTGGTATTACATATTATTCACTGAATTCCGGTAGTGTTAGAGATTTACAAAAAAGGTTACTCATGCTGTGCCAAGCACGAAAGTATAAAAGTAAGGGGGATGTTTGGATCGGTTTTGGTAGTCTTAACAACAGCCATGAAATGATAGATGCCGTCGTTTTCAATGAACAGAATTGGGAATATGACAAGGAACTCGAAACGATGTCGAAGGCTCTATTAGGAGGTGGGAAAGGTCGACTAACTAGGATTGGAAGGAAGATTGGACGTAACGAGAGGTGTCGTTGCGGGAGTGGATTGAAACATAAAAAGTGTTGTGGTTTGAATAAATAGTTTTTATGTGCCGGAAGGTGACGGGTCTATTTAGATTCACAGTCTCAATGGAATAACCTTCAACTGCCGAACCAGGCGTTTCACTTGACGCCGTGATCGTCTGCGGCGCTAGTCGCGTCAAGTATTGTGGCGGCGCAAGTGAACTTGAACGTTATGTTTATGAAATATATTTATTGTATCGCTGCCATTGTTGTCGGCCTCTTAGCTATAGGCAACATACGTTTAGAACCTCCTTCAGAGTTAAGAGGCACCTTAATAACTGAAGGTAAAATTAACGAATGTGACTTTCGTAAATTTAGAAAAAGGATGCGTTTTTTTGTCGGGATCACTCTGGACAACCAGAGTTCTCCTTATTTAAGAACAGATCCACTGCACAAGGAAAAAAAGAGATTTAAGGCCCTCTGCGAATCAAAACCGCAAGTAAGAATAAGCTATCATGCTGTCAAGCGCCTTAGGGGGTCAATTAGTTTTTGGATAGATGAAATTGTAGAAATCGAACCGAAACACAACCCGTTAATTAAGGCGGACGAGATTTAGCTGGGCGATTCTCGAAAAGGTTTCTACTAACTTGTTTCGGCGCATCGTCGCCGCTTATTTCGAGCCGTTATAAGTCAAAAGATAATGCCAGAAATTACGCGCAACAAAGCTATCGAAGCAACTCATATATTAAATGACTTAATTGGGGATTTTGTTGTAGCTGTAGTCACACTCAAAGATTATCAAAAACGCTTAGGCGGCAAAGCAGAATGGGCAAATGGTTTAGTTGCCGCAAACAAAATGTGCTTGTCATTTATAGTTTTAGGCTTCGACAAATGGATAGAATTTTTTGGTCATTACCATCGTCTGTTTGATGGAGAGTTGCATGCAAATTGCAAAACACTAACAAAAACTTTTCGTAATCGGGGAGTCACAAAATTCAGAAATAAGTGTATTGGGCATGTATTGGACAATAAAACTAAGAAGCCTTTATTCCCTTCAGATGTTAATCAAAGTTTACAAAAAATCATCGGCGAAGATTTGGGCGCATTTCTTAATTGGGTGCACAATATTGACGGAGATCAATATCCAGAAACAGTAGCAAGTATAGTCGAAGAAGCACGCAATTATTTAGCTGAAGAATACGACATTCCACACAAGGAAATAATGTCAAAATAACTTATAACAACTAGGTGGGGTTCGACGTCAAAACCTGCGGTTTTGCGCGTCTCACCCAAAACGTTGGTGCGCCAAGCGCAGCTTGGTGCTTCTTATAGGGTGCCTTGCCCAGTATCAAGGTAGGAAGTCCTTATCGGGTAAAGCTTAACCAGCAGCCCGTACCGAGTGTTGCGCGACTTGCGGAGTCAGAAGCATGACGAACAACAGTCGTGAAGCGTACACAGGGAACACTGTAGGCCGCAGGGGAGACGTGCCTCCCCTAAGCAATTCAGCCCCGTTAGTGGAATAAATGCAGTTGGCGACGATTTTAACGTGCCGGAAGCCAGAACGAAGGAATCGTTATGGTGAGATTCTGGAGGGACTGTCGGGGTCCGAGAGCGTGGCATGTAGTGAGAGAAGCATCAGGAACTTGGGAGACCCTTCCACCTCCTCTATGCATTGGTAGAGGTAAGGCAGATCAACCAAAAGAAGACTGTCTGATGGGTATAACAAAGTGAAGGGAGTCAGATCATTTCATAGTACTCTGAGACGGTAGGGCCGATCACATGGGGAAGGGAATGACAGTATTGTGTAATCCTCAAAGGAAACTTGTACCGGACATGAAAGGCTGGAGAAGACAAGCAAACCTCACTGAGGAAGATAACCACGACATCCATAGTAATAGGCTGTTGCACGATGTGAGCAATACTGAGGAGCCTTGTGCGGGAAAACCGCACGCAGGGATCTGTGAGAGGGCGGTCGGGCAACTGGCCGTTCTATCTCGATTACGCCAAAATAAAATTAATACAGTATGAACAAAATTAAATTAATACTCATCATATTGTCTTCAGTCATAACTGGGATTGTGCTCTTTATATCGGGAATATTAGGCTACTCATATTTCCACTTTAAAGGTTATGAAGATCACAAGAAAATTATTACCTCAACGGCAATTGAGAAAGAAGAAGTCAAAGAAAGCAATTTAAGTTCAGTGGAGCGCACGACAGAAAAACCTGACTTGAAAAACCCAAAGGACCTATATACGGATGATAGTGAATTGACTGGCATCATCAAGAAATTACCTTATGTAGCTAGGGAGTCCATTTGTAATTGTAGTTACTACAAGCGAGCAGAAAGTGGGGGGCATTACCTTGATGAAATTTTTAATCGTTCATGCGATAAAATAGAAAATCAGAATGCGATTGCAATGATTGATGATAATGTGGCCGTTTTAAGTTTAGATGAAGTATCTGATGATTTACTTAACTCAACCTGCAATGCTGGCGATACATATAAAGAGGTTTGGAGGGCTGATTATATAACTATTACTCTTGATCTTGTGGTAGACGGGCCAGGCTACGAGTCTTGCGGACATTATGGGAAAATGTCAGTAAGACTTGGAACTCGTTCAGGTTCAAGTGCAGAATATCAAGTCTTGGAAATAGCCGGGGGATGTGGATTGTAAAAATGATGATCGTATTATCAAGGCGGTCGAGTTCAACGGGGTAATATCCGCGTCTCATCCAAAACGATGCTATCAAAATATGATTGATCTAAAAAACCCTAAACGATAGGTTTTAAAAATTAATTTGACCATTTTGAGATATCCTGCACCACCATTCCCAAACCTAAATTGTTGGGTCTTATGAAAAAATATCTAGTGCTGATTCTTCTCCCGTTTTATCTCACCGGCTGCATGTTTTATCCAAGGATCGACCATAATCAGCAGGCAAAATGTGAATTGGTTACGAAAAAATTAACGATAGACTGTATTGATACTACTCCCGTGAATGTCGGATCAGTGGTGAATAACTCTGAGGAACTTGTTGCAATATTAGCAGGACTTGCCGCAATTAGTGCGGCAACAGCTATTGTTTCCGGCTCGATTGTGATTACCGGTAATGCCATTAATTGGCTCGAACAAGAGGGAACCTGTGATGATGGCGTTATTAAGGAAGCTATCAATGATCTATCTGATTCATTACTTTCAATTGGCGGCTGGTTTGTGAAATCCAAGGATGAAATATTGGATTGGATCAACATTAATAAAGATGAAACAAAGTTAAATACCTAGAGGAAAACCAGCAAATTTATCAAACGGAGCGCTGACAAACACGTCGATTGGGGCGCTCGTCGGCTCGTGCCTATTACGATGATGTTATAATATAAAACAGGAAGTTATTGGCCTCTAATTTATGGAAATCAACCCTGCCCATATCTCCCCATGCGGGCTGTATTGTGGAGTCTGTGGTGTCTATCAGGCGACACAAGATAGAAACCAGAAGTTCCTGAAGGTACTTTTAAAAATGTATAAGGCAAGCCTCTCCGGCGCCGATCATCTTACGACGGAAGACTTGCTTTGTGATGGATGCCGGTCTGAGAGGAGATCATTTTTTTGCAGAACTTGCTCAATAAGGGATTGTTCTAACGAGAAAAAAATCTCAGGCTGTCATGAGTGCAATCGCTTCCCATGTGAACACATAAAAAATTTTCTTGTCCCTACCGGCAAGAAAGTAATTTTGCGGTCCATACCCTATCGGCGAAGGAATGGGACACGCAAATGGATAGAAGATGAAGAGGCGAGGTATCTTTGCCCAGGATGCAATAATAAATTATTTCGCGGGGCAAAGCACTGTGGTGAATGCAGGAAACCAGTCAGTCTTGACTGATTTGTCTAATAAGGACCAAGGCATAACTGCTAAGTCGTCCTTGGTGCCTGTTGCGCGCAGCCGAGCCAAATTTGAAACGTTCTTGCTATTAAAAAAATAAATGAAAATCGCGCTTCTAAGACACGGAAAACCTAAATTGCCCAGCAATAAGCGGCTCACGGGGCGTGGGTATAAAAAGTGGTTGGATACATTAACAGGAATGGACTGGCGAGCCATGCCCAACCGCCCCCGGAACTTTTTGCAAGAATAGAGGACTATAAATCTATTGTTTGCAGCGATCTTCCCCGATCCATCGAATCTGCCGACCTTCTATCCCTCAACAAGAATAGGATAATCGATAAATTATTTAGGGAAGCCGAGCTGCCTGCATGGAATCATTCTGGAATTAGATTGCCTCCCGTTTTATGGACAGCATTTTTAAGAACACTATGGTTTACGGGCTACTCATCAGGCTGTGCATCAATGGCAGAAACAAAATCCAGGGCCGCACAGGCGGCGCAAGCGCTCAGCGAAATGGCTGAAAAGAACCGTTCTGTTATATTTGTCGGGCACGGTTTTCTTAACCGCTACATAGCAAAAGAGTTGTTGGCAGATGGGTGGTGCGGCCCAAGCAGCCCTTTAAGCGGCTATTGGTCATTAAGTAATTATACCAAGAGGCACTAAGCAAGGGTTAAACAGGCAGTCAGGACTGAGGGCAAGGTCAACCTGGCCGGGTGAACGCATGGGGGCTGATGGATTTATGGGGCCTTTTACTAAGAATAATTTTTAAGAAAAAACAAAACACATAATAATGGCATTCACGCTATCTGAAGTCGTCCCTTGGGGGCGTTCATATGATGAATATATTGCAATGTTCTCTCTGTCTTCTAAGGAATTGAGGCGGAAGATTTTAGGTTGTTCCGATGGGCCAGCCAGTTTTAACAGTATCCTCACCGCCAATGGAGACTCTATCATCTCTGTTGATCCTATTTATGCATTTTCGACAGGGAAAATTAAAAAGAGAATAGACGAGACGTATACTGAAGTGCTCGAGCAAACACGAAAAAACAAAAGTGAATTTGTCTGGGGAAATATCTCCTCTGTGGAGGAATTGGGCCGAATTCGCATGTCAGCCATGGCGGAGTTTTTAAAGGACTTTGACAAGGGCAAATCTGAAGGCAGGTATACAACGGGAAGTCTGCCCAGGCTTATTTTTAAAGACAAAGAGTTTGATCTGGCCCTGTGTTCGCATTTTCTGTTCCTCTATAGTGGCCAGCTGTCCGAAAAATTTCATCTTGATTCAATCAAAGAATTATGCCGCGTGGCCTCACAGGTTAGAATTTTTCCATTATTAGAGCTTGGCGCAAAAAAATCGCGACATGTTGAATCAGTAATTTCAAAATTGAAAAAAGAAAACTATCAAATTCATATCAAAAAAGTAGCATATGAATTTCAAAAAGGCGGTAATGAAATGATGATCATTGAAGCCAGCCAGTAAAATGCTTAAGTACGACGGTCAGGCCTGCGGTCTGTCTGGTTTCAGCTAAATCGTTGCGCAGACTAAAAATGTGTGAAGACAAAGGATTTTATGATTAAACATGTCAGGTGGTTAGCTAAAGAAGTTGAGGAGTGGTGCGCGGAAGGGATTGTCACCAGGGAGCAAGCCGTAGCCATCAAGGGACGTTACCCTGTTGTGGAGCCGGCCCATGCCTGGGGACGAGTTGTTTTTTTCAGCCTTGGAGCTATTCTATTCGGGTTGGGAGTTATTCTCCTGTTTGCCTATAACTGGGATGGGTTGCATAAATTCGTTAAACTCGGGATTGTTTTTTCCGCCCTTCTGGCTGCCCATGGTAGCGGGTTTTGGCTTTGTCGATCGCAGGGCAACAACCGGCCGGTGGGGGAAGGTCTGCATGTTCTGGGAACTGTCTTGTTTGGTGCAGGTATCTGGCTGGTCGCTCAGATCTATCATATCAACGAGCATTATCCCAACGGCATTTTTTTCTGGTCCCTTGGCGCACTTGCCATGGCCTGGGCATTACCTTCCACCCCGCAGGGAGTAGCGGCGTCGTTTTTGCTCGCTTTATGGGGTGGTCTGGAGGTTTTTGGCTTTCGCCAGATGAATCATCTGGCCCCGATATTCATCATCGTTGGTCTCTTGCCTTTGGCGTGGCGTCAAAGATCACGGGTTTTCCTGGGGGCGGGGGTTGCCGCCATGCTTGTCACTGTGGCCTTTAACTGCGGCAGGCTGGATGACGATCTTCTCATCCCGGTATTCATCTTCCTTGCCAACGGTCTTATCGGTGTCTCAATTCTGGCCGGACGGACATCCTTTCCCGAAAGTCGCCGAATCCTCTCTTTCTTCGGCAGTCTGATTTATATCATTGTGCTTTACAGTCTTACCTATAAAGGGGTAATCAGGCACATAGATTATAGACTTGATACCAGCGCCGCGATTCTTTACATGTCTCTGAGCGGTTTTTTGGCAATATCCAGTTGGATTATGGTGTTTTTTCTCTCGGCAGTGCGCAAGACGGAAGATATTAGGCAGATTCTGCGGCCTGAGCATTTTGGCCAGATCATTACCATGCTCTTGGTGTTGGGGTTGGGATTTGGGGACTACCGGGGTGGCTGGGGTTGGGGCGGGGCTACTATGTTTAATCTGCTCTTTCTCTTCCATTCAGTGATGCTGATTATCCACGGCTGTCGGGAGGTGAGCCTCAAACAAACTACCTTCGGTTGTCTACTGTTTTCGATTCTGGCCATTTCCAGGTATGTGGATCTTTTCGGCAGTTTAATTGCCAGATCAATGGTTTTCTTCATTGTAGGTGGAGGCATTTTTGCCACCGGTTTCTTTTACACTCAATCCAAAAAACAGGGACTGGAGGACAAACGATGAGAAGAAAATTCGTTATCCTTGCCATTGGCCTGCAAGTTGTGCTCCTGGCCGCAATGGCCCTGGAACGGGAATATATCGTGCGCTACGGAACTGAAGTTTATCTGCGCACCGCGCCTATTGATCCCAGGGATATTTTTCGTGGTGATTATGTAAGGCTAAACTACGAAATCTCGCAAGTTCCCATGCGTAAGGCCCAAGGTTCTCTCGCCGATAATGAAACTGAAAAGCCAAAAGACAGCAAGCTTTATAGCGTTGTTGCTCCCGGGGAAGGTGGTGTCTCGGAGCTACAGTACATCACCGACAGCAAACCTGATGACGGTTTGTTTCTCAAGGGCAGGCTCAGCCATAGATGGCGGCCAAAAGTGACCAGCCACAAGGCCTTGAATGTTAAATACGGGATCGAGGCCTATTTTGTCGAACAGGGCAAAGGTCTTGAGATGGAAAAAAAACGCGGCAATCGCACAGGGATTCAAGTTCCCCTTGAGATGAAGATTGCCCTGGGTGGTAACGGCACTGCGGTGATCAAGGGGCATCGTTGGAGTAAACTGGGCATGGGCTTGAAGGTCTTACGACAAGGTCGGCAAAGAAATCAGAAAGATGGGCCCTTGAGCGGCAAACTTGAGTTAACCCTGCAAAATGTTTCTAACGAGGAACTGGCAATTGTCAATCTGCCAGATGCCTGCTCATTTTCTCTGGAACCCGTGAGTCAAACAGATGAAATGCTATCCTTGGCCAATAATCCCTGCCAGGATCTAGTTGTTTCTGAGCAACATATAATCGTATTGGCGCCTAAGGGCCGGAAAACCTGGAAGCTCGATTTCTCCGAGCCCAGATGGCATGTTAGCCAAAAAGACAAGGTCGTGGAGACTGGCAGCTTACCATGGGGCAACCGCTTCAGGCTGGTCTACCGTCCGCCTTCCCGCAGTGAAGCACGCCACCTTGTGCAACCGGATCTTATCTGGCACGGTTATCTTCCTTCCCGTGCCTTTCATGGCCGGGGTCGGGTGGATTGAATGAAATAGTTTTTTCTGTTGATTGGTCTGGCGAATTGGCAAACAGGGCGTCCGGGGAGAAAGTGGGGGAGTTGGTTGCGCTGCACACGCGATAAACTTTAGGAGCGCACTACTCAGATTTAGGTCGCGAGTTCATCAACCTTGATGGTTATATCTGGTCCAGATATGTATTGATTTCTGTTTCGATCTGCGCTTCGACCTCATCTCCTAAAAAATGGACGGAAACCACGTCTTTTAGCAGGCAGGTCCCGACGCTGCATTTAATGCAGCCGATTTCGTGTCTGTCGAGGATCTCACCAATCATCGGGTGCTCTTTAAGCACCTCTATGATTGGTTTTTCGCCGATGTCATTCTTTAGTTTCATCGCCTCTCCTCTTTCGTGCTCCAGTATTCCACAACATTATCAGATAATCTTAAGCTTAGCCGCAACCGCACCTGCTATTATATTAAGATAGCCTCATTTTTAAACAGTGACTTTCAATTAAAAAAAATGTAAGAATCCGAAATATTGCATTTTGGTTCGAAACAACCGGGAGCCGGAGTCGCTGTCTAATTCCGGTGTAACACCATATCCTTTTTTTAGAGTGATTAGCCATGACTACGTCCCAGTCCGTTCAGCTTTATGAGGTATATAGATTCCTAGCTCAGGCCTTGAGGTATCCGGAGGCTGAATGGTTCAATGATGAGTTTTTGGCCCTTTATGCGTCTTTACTTGATGATTTGGATTGGCCGGAGAAGGAGCAATTTGTCTCTGCTTTTTCAGCGCAACAGCTTGAGGATCTCCAGGTTGAATATACCCGGCTTTTTATAACCGGGACCCCCCATGTCGTTGCCTCCCCCTATGCGTCCAGCTATATTGACGGCACTATAAATGGGCCAATGGCCGATAGAACCAAGCAGTTTTATCGGGAGCATGGCTTTGAGCTGGCCAGTAACGATTTCCCCGACCACATTGTCAATGAACTCGACTTTGCCGCTCTGTTAGAAAAAAAGCAGGCCGGTAGTTGCCAAAAATTTCTGACCGAATTATTTCACCCCTGGTTTGATCTCTTCAAGCAGGAAGTTCTGCAGGGCACAACCGAGAATTATTATAAGACGACCATCCAACTTATCGATTTTTTTACCTGCCCCGATGATGACGCTTGAAGTTTTGGTGTCGTGCTTTACAGGTTTTATTGCAATCAAGCCTTCGACCCAGCGCCAAAAGATTAAGCCCTCTCCTTGCATTGGCTTGGTTGCTTAGATCAACAACTGAGTTGATTTACGTCTGGCCAAAGCGCCTTGAAATTTTGCCTTGAAGCGGCGGCCAACCTGTCTCTGAAGAATTTTCCCATATCCAACCTATGGCAGTTTTTTCTTGTATTCTCCTAAATTTGTGAATTTGGTTTTTCAGACCGCGATGTTTTATCGTTTAGCTAAATACTTAATGTCTGGGGTTTTTGTGGTTACGGATATGGTTTATCTCGCTACCACATAGTCGTAGGTATCTAATAAGTCATGGTTTTTTAAGTTGACATGTGCTGGGGCGTGTGAGTATACAATTATATACTTAAATGGGATGTTGGTTTATTGGCACTGGCAAGCTTTCTCGGTGGGTCTCCTGTTTTGACCTTTATTTAACAAGTTTATAGAGGGTTGGTTTATGGCAGTCAACAGAAGAAATTTCTTGAAATGCGCGGCTTTCACGGTAGGCGGCACCGCCTTGGCCGGCAGTCCATTCGTAAAGGCGACTTCGCTATTGGCGGGTAAGGACATTCAGCATGTCCCCTCCTTCTGCGAGATATGTTTTTGGAAATGCGGACTTATCGCTAGGGTTGAAGACGGCAAGGTCGTTAAGCTGGAAGGGAACCCGCAAAACCCCCAGAGTCGCGGCAAGCTCTGTGCCAGAGGGCAGGGCGGCATTGGCCTGCTTTATGACAAGGACCGGCTTAAAACACCCTTGATCAGAACCGGTGAGCGTGGGGACGGCAAATACAAGAAAGTCTCCTGGGAGGAGGCCTACAGCTATATTGCCGAGAAGATGAACACTATCAAAGAGAAATATGGCCCGGAATCCATGGCCCTTTTTGCCCATGGCACCGGCGGCGGCTACATGGCCAATTTTATTGAGGCCTACGGTTCCCCCAATGAGTGCCATCCCTCCTATGCCCAGTGTAAGGGCGCCAGGGAAGTAGGTTTCTCCCTGACCTTTGGCTCCGGCCCGGCCTCGAGCAGTGAACGGGCGGATATGAGCAAGAGCAAGGTCATCGCCCTGTTCGGCACCCACCTTGGCGAGAACATGCATAACTCCCATGTCCAGGATTTCACTGAGGGTCTGGGTAAGGGCGCCAAGCTTATTGTAATTGACCCCCGCTTCTCCACAGCCGCCAGCAAGGCCTCAATGTGGTTGCCGATTAAGCCGGGAACTGATCTGGCCTTGATTCTGGCCTGGACCAATATCATTATCTCCGAGAATTTGTACGACAAAGAATATATCGAGAAATATGCCCAGGGCTTTGATGAGTTAAAAGAGAGTGTCAAAGGATATTCAGCGGCCTGGGCCGCCGAGCAGACAGATCTGCCCGAGGCGGATATTCTTGAAGCCGCCCGGGAGTTGGGGCGCTATAAGCCCAATGTGGTTCTCCATCCGGGTCGGCATGTCTCCTGGTATGGCGATGATACCCAGCGAAGCCGGGGTATTGCGATTCTTAATGCCCTGTTGGGCTCCTGGGGCCGGGAAGGCGGCTTGTATCTGGCGCCCAAGGTGAAGTTGGCCAAATTGAAAAAGGCCCATCACCATCCTGAACCGGAAGAAGATTCAATTACCCGGGGTGATTATCCCTTTGCCTATGGCGGGATTACCACCGAGGTTCGAGATGTCACCATCAGCGGCGATCCTTATCCCGTCAAGGGCTGGATTTTAATCGGCACAAATCTCATCAAGACCCTGCCTTCCGTACCGAAGACCATAGAGGCCATTAAAAAGCTGGATTTACTGGTCTCCATCGATATCATGCCCACCGATACCGTGATGATGTCGGATGTTATCCTGCCGGCTGCCACCTATCTCGAAAGGCATGATGAGTTAATGGTTGTTAAGCAAAAAAGCGCCGGGGTCTCCATCCGCCAGCCGGTGGTTAAACCGATGTACGACACCAAACCGCCCTGGCTGATTGCCAAGGAACTCTGCAATAAAATGGGTCTTGGCAAGTACGTTGAGTATAACACCCTGGAAGAGAAGCTGAGGAAACTCGCGGCCCTCTGGGAGGTTGATTACAAGAAACTTTCTGAAAAAGGCTATATCCCCCTGGCCAACACCGGTCATCCTTACATTACTAAGGATAATCCGCCGGTTTTCAAAACAGACTCCGGCAAGATCGAACTGTACAGCCTCGCGCTGGAGGATGAGGATTTTGACCCGGTGCCCAAATTCACCCCGCCGGTCGAACCGCCAGAGGGCATGTTCAGATTGCTCTATGGCCGCAGCCCGGTCCACACCTTCGCCCGGACCATTAACAACCCCAGACTTTGGGAATTGAAGAAGACCAATGAGGTCTGGCTTAATGCCGATATGGCCCGGCAGCTGGGGGTTGGCAACGGTGAAAAGATTGCTTTGATTAATCAGGATGGGGTAAAGAGCGAAGCAGGGTTGGCCAAGGTGACTGAGAGAATAAGAAAGGACTGCGTCTATATGATCCATGGTTTCGGCGCCACCTCAAAAAGATTGTCCCGGGCCTATAAAAATGGCATTGACGATCAACAGATGATTACCAAATACACAGTTGATCCGATCAGTGGCACCTCAGGTATGCGGGTCAATTTTGTCAAGATCGTGAAGGAGGTCTGAGATGAGTAAATATGCAATGGTTATAGACCAAAGCAGGTGTATCGGTTGCATGGCCTGCATTGTTGCCTGTAAGGCGGAAAACGATGTGCCGCCGGAAATGTTTCGGACCAGGGTGATGGATATTACCAAGGGTAAATTCCCCAAACTGAGGACCGAATATCGCTCAGAACTCTGCAATCACTGTGACGATGCCCAATGTGTCACGGCCTGTCCGACCGGCGCTTCCCATAATAGGGATGACGGCACCGTCCAGATAGATCGGAAGAAATGTGTGGGTTGCAAGGCCTGCCTGGCTGCCTGTCCCTATGATGCCCGCTATATCAATCACGAACACGGTTATGCCGATAAATGCACATTCTGCACGCACCGGGTGGAGAAAGGCCTGGAACCGGCCTGTGTTGCCACCTGTGTCGGGCGATCCAGAATCTTTGGTGATCTATCCGATAAGAATAGTGAGGTGAGCCGCCTGCTTGCGGAAAACGAGCATCGGGTCCTGTTGAAAGAGGCCGGCACCAAGCCACAGGTTTATTACATTAACCGCTATCCGAATCATAAATAGAGGAGATAAAGATGGAAGTTATAATTACCGGGGCCAATGCAATTACTTCCCCGTACCTTCATATTTGGGACTGGCGGGTTGCCATCTATCTTTTTCTTGGCGGCCTGGCTGCTGGTTGTATGGTCATGTCGGCAATTGCTAATTTGCGCCCAGGCAAGTCCGTGGCTCCCGATGACCCATGCTGTTGGCGAGTGGTGATTCTGTCCCCGATTATTCTTAATATTGGTATGTTTTTTCTTTTTCTCGATCTGGAAGCCAAGCATAACATGTTGAGTTTTTACACAACATTGCAGCCGTTATCTCCCATGTCCTGGGGGTCCTGGATACTGCTGCTGATTTTTCCGGCCATGATTGCTTACGCCTTCAGTGTCATACCCGCAGAAAACCGGGAAGTCTTGCGCTTTAAGGGGCTGATTAAGTTTGCCGAGCAGATGGGTCGGCACTTGCGATTGTTGGCCAAAATAAATTTTGCGTTCGGTATTATTCTTGGAATTTATACCGGGGTGCTGCTTAGCTCTTTTGCGGCCCGGCCGTTGTGGAACAGTTCGATTCTGCCGATTCTCTTTCTAAATTCAGCCTTGTCCACCGGTGCGGCCACGATGATCTTGATGGCCCACAAGAATGAGGTCAAACTCTTCTTTACCAAGGTAGATATCTGGCTCATTGCCTGTGAAATAGTTGTTATCGGCCTCCTTTTTTATGGTCAGTATACATCTTCAGCGGCGGCAAGAGAATCAATCATGCCGTTTTTCACCATGTCCCATGAATACTTTCCGTATTTTGTAAGTATTATAGCACTTAGTGTTATCTTTCCTCTGGCCATTGTTCTTAAGTTCTCGGAAATGGCCGGGGAGCATTCGGAAACTCTGTCGCTTAGGCAAAAACTGGAAATGAATGTCAGCGCTATTCTGGTCCTTCTCGGTGGGGCTATTATCCGCTTTGCCTTGGTCTATGCGGGGCAGTTAAGTAAATTTACCGGCTTGTCCTGACCCCAGTGCGGAGTCGATTACCAGTTATACGGAGAAAATACCAAGGGTATTTTGAAGCGTCGATCTGGTTGTCGTTTTCTTTAGGGAGATTAAGGCTGGGTTAGGTTTTGTTGTGAGTATAAAAAGCCGCATATTTCGTTTAGAAATATGCGGCTTTTTTTAGGTTCTGCATGCATCTTTGCAGAAGGGTTTAAGTCTTCTCTGCCCAGATCTTATAATCTGCAACTGGATTAATTCTTTGTTGCCGATAGAATCAGATCAAAGCGGGCGGTAGATTTTCCCTCTGCAGGATAATGCTGGGTTATCAGCGTTTCATGGCCTTTGCCTGAAACTCTGATATGGATGTGGGGCAACCGGCCGACGTAGTCGCTCGGTCGGTTGCTTTCGAAAGAGTATCTTCCTTTTCGGTCGGCGATCACCGTGGCCCGGTGCGCATCATCGTAATTCCCCTGTTTGTTGACCAGCCAAAATTCGATGACGGCACCTGGCAGTGGTTGACATCCGGAGACAGACCTCACCGTGCCTTCGAGTTGGTAACCCTTGCCGACAGTTGCTCGGATGGGGGCGTTGGGGCGGTAGAAGGGGCCGATCTCATCGTAGGCTGTGGCTTGGCAGTTATTGCCATTATCTGCCGTTTGGCTTTGGCAGGCAACCGTCAATATCAGCATTAATAGGGCCAGCGTAAGAGCTTTTGATTTAATCATCTCTTTTAAGATCAACCGATTTGATCTGCCTATTTTAAATTATATTCCGCTCTCGCCTCGTTAACAATTCTTTCCGCATCGACTGGGCATACCTTGTTGGCGCCGGCAATGCCTTTTAAATTGGCATAGGCCCAGTTACAACCGGTGCGGTCGTCTACTCTCAGTCTCACAATTGACTCAAAGTGGCAATTGTCATGTTGCCCGGCCTTTTGCAGCTCCAAATTCAAATAGGATAATATTTCTTTTTCCGACACCAGCTTTCTTTCCACGATGGATTCCTCCGGTTGTTTGGCAAATTTTCTCACACGATATCGGTTTGGGGCAGAACTATTACAGAAGATTGCCGCCTGCTTGCAGGCGAGCGGTTAGTTCCTTTGCAATACCGTCAAAATCGGAAAAACTGGTGGTGGCCGCCGCCAAAGGGCCTTTCGTCTTGGCCATTACGCCATCTTTCAAATCCTGTTCGAATCTGGCAGTTTGGTCTTTGATGGTGTTGGCAACGGCCTGTTTGAGGATGTTGTCCAAGTCGGAGCTTAGCTGAATATCGTAGTTGTCAGCGGTTCCGGTGATTTTGGCTTTTGCCGTAAGATTGGTTATATCGGATAATGTTTTGGCAATGGCCTGGGAGATAGCATCACTTTGTTGGGGAGAGGCGGTCGTAAAGTCTGCCGATTTCAGTTTGGCATCCACATCCGCGTTTACATCCCGTTGTTGCAAAACAGCCTGCACTGCAAGATCAACGAGGCCGCTGTTGATGGTGACCGGTAGGTTTTCATCGTCACTTAGCACCGCTTTCTCCAAGGCAAAGCCGATGATTTCCAGATTAACAGTGTCACGGGGCAATGTAGGGTTTACATGGTCAAGTACGCCATCAAAGCTAATGGCCTGCAAGCCTTGCATGGAATCCCCGGCAAAGGTAAAAGAAAGAGGTGCACCGAGGACATCCTGGTCAGGGGTAACGTTTTTAATGGTCCCGTCAAAACTGCCCGCCGCAATCTGCACAGAAGCTGTAATGTTGCGGACCAGAAAATCGGGCAGCGGCTCCCGTTCCTCGAACCGCACCCACACCCCTTTACCTCTGGCCGGCTTAACTATCTCGCTGCCGTCTTTTTTCTCTTTACGCCGTTCCAACAGAGGTTGCGCTTTTGCATGCCAGGATAAAGCCTGCTCGACAATATTGCCGGTTTTTGAGCCAAAGAGGAGCGAACTTAAATTAGCCAAGCCCCTTCCCGAAAGGCTGTATTTGGCCACCAGCCGTTTTATATCCTGCCGGGGGGCATTTTGTAGTTCGGCGAGGCGCTTCTTGTAGGAAGCGGAAACTTCGGTGAAGTCCCTTTGTGCTGTCTGCAAGCGATCCAGATCGGTCTGGATTTCTTGCCGGATGGCAACCAACTCCGTAGCTCCGCCCAGCAGTCCCGCCAGACCGGAGCTTGATTTGAGTTTGTTCAACCGTTCCTTATACTGGGCCAGTTTGCTCTCATCCGGGAGCTCAGCAAGCTGTTGTTGCCACTTCAGCATATCCGCTTTGATCTGTTCCTGGTAGTTTTTGGCTAATTCAAGGCTGGCCAGTTTTTCTTTGCCAAGCACCTCCTTGACGTCGGGGATCTGCAGACTTGGTATCTTGAAACCGTCCTTGCTATCTACGGGAGCTGCCGCCTTTTTCCGGGCTGAATATTTCGGTAGTGCGCCGGATTTCCGGCGGGTGGTATCGGGGCGAATGCCTTCCATCGCCATTTGCTCAATGATGATTTTCCTTTGCAGTAATCTCATGGCATCAAGCGACATGGCGAGACGGTCAATCTCCACAATATTGCGGAAGGGTTTATCGGGGTTGGTGATCTGTAAGCGGGACACTTGCAGACCAGCCGGGAAAAAGGTCAGGTCGGCCTCTGCCAATTCGACCCGGGCCCCGACCAGAGCGCTGCCCTGTTTTTCAATTATCCCCTTAATAATGGTATCAATAAAAAAGAGCGCAAACAAACAGATCAGAGCGGCAACAAAACCAAAAACACCTAAGCCCTGCCAACGGATTATTGCCTTCATACCGCACCCCCCAAACCTGTGACGGTTTTATAGACACGGTATAATTTGCTGGCCAGGAAGAATTTCATAAGTCGGCTTTTCTCAACCCAGCGCAGCAGATGATCACGATATTTTGTGATGAGCAGATTAAACAGAAAATACATCGGTACAAAAACTATCAGGGCAAACACGAGACTGCCCATCACGATAGAGTTGTTAAAGTTTTCCAGGCGGAACAGGGTTATGTTGTATAAAGAGGACCATAATGATTTGAGTGTTCCCGCCGTCAGCAGGACAATCCCCAATTGACTAAACAAAGGATCAAGAAGATAGGCGACACCTGTAAAAGCAAAAACTCCGAGCAGGAATGCCGAAAGGTTCGCCCGTAAAACACAGACCAGAAAGAGGACCAGGATGTTGTGGAGACTCATTAGCGGTGTCAGTCCGACAACCATGGCCAAACAAAAAGCCAGGCTTATCTGGCCGGGTTCGGCTTCAGAATTAAGAACTTTTAAAAATTTGGCGATTAATTTGAGCATCCCCTACTCCCAATTCACTATTTTTTCATTGAAAAGTTTATGCGCCTATAGGGGATGATATTACAGGAAAGTCTTTCCCGTCAAATAATTAGCGGCGGACAGCCGCCAAAGATCCTTCCTCTTCAGTTGTGAAGGGATAACAATCTGGTAAAAATAGCATTTTATGCGGCAACTCCGGTAAGTTTGTTGTAATACTACAAGTTGTGATTGGATTGTCCTAAGGGTGAATGATTTTGGCTAACTACTAGCAATGGTGCGGTGGATAGAACTTCTTTTACTATTATGCGGCGTAATCTTCAGAAAATCAGCTCTGCCTTAATAACCAGAGCGGTCGCCTTATTGCCGGACCACGTGCCCGTCGTCTACAAGATTGTTCTGTTGATCACGGGGCTGATCGTTTTCTGCAGTAGCGCTCTAAGTGGCATCCTGGTCTATGGTCAAGCCAAAATCATGGAGGATGAAATCAATGGTTTTGGTAATACCATAGTCTCCCATCTGGCCCGCTCAGTCCAAGAGCCTTTATTGGCAGAGGACAAATTAGCCATGGGCGTTATGGTTTCCAGTCTGACTGCTGGTCATAGTGTGATCGGTACGGAAATATTGTCACCGGCCGGGGAGAGGCTGGTCGGATCCGGCCTGAGCCCTTTTGCAAGCGACGCATCCTCCCGCAAAATTTCGCCAGCTGAAATAATCAGGCAGGCAGACAGTCTCCGGCATTGGCCATGGCAGCTCACTATCTCAAGTGAGATTCAGGTGGGCGTGGTCTCCTTTATAAGCCCCATTACATTCGAAGACGTTACGGCCGGTTACGCTCTGGTGACTTTCAGTCAAAAGGCCCTTGACCGCTCATTGGAGAAAGCCATTATCTCCATAGCCATCACCACCGTGCTGATAATCTTGCTAGGCATTATAATGGCTTATTTCCTGAGCAAACGGATCTCAAAGCCGGTCCATCATTTCATGGAGGCGATTGAGGCGTTTGATCAAGGGGATTATAACTACCGCTTTGATGAGCGGCGCCGGGACGAGATTGGCCAGCTCATGACCGCCTTTGACCATATGGCCGAGGGCATGACGCAGAAAGTGCAAGTAGAGAGGGCTCTTGATCGTTATCTTTCTCCCCAGATCGCCCGCCAGGTTCTAACTAATCTTGACTCAATTAAATTAGGTGGCAAGCGGGTTGTCGGTTCGGTACTCTTTGCTGATATTGTCGGTTTTACCCAGATGAGTGAGAGTATGGATCCGGAAGATCTGGCTGCGATCCTCAATCGGTTTTTCTCCCTCATCACCTGGGCCGGTGAACTCAATTTGGGTACGGTGGACAAATACATGGGCGATTGTGTAATGTTGGTGTTTGGCGCCCTGGAGGAAGACCAAGAACATGCCTTTCATGCCGCTACCTGCGGTTTGTTGATCAGACGATTGGTTGATAATGAAAATGAGCGACGGGTGGCGGAGGGATTGGCGCCGATTTATTTCCGGGTGGGGTTGAATGCCGGGAGCATGCTGGCCGGTAATATGGGATCCAAGGAAAAGATGGAATATACCGTGGTCGGTGATACCGTTAATCTGGCTTCTCGACTCTGTTCCATCGCCGATGCCAATCAGATAGTGGTAAGCAGGGAGTTTTACAGGCAGGAAAATATCAACCACCGCATGATTGCCGACGAGCACATCCCTATGCAACTGCGCGGCGTGGATGGCGTGGTTGAAACATTCTTGCTGGAAGGTCTTGTCGGTGAAGATCAAGTTCGTCTCGACGAGCAGTTTGAAACCATCATCAGATCTAGTGGCAACTAACCTGACTTGTTAGGTGAGATTGGTTTTTAGCAATATGATATTTAAAGAGAAAAACAGAAAGCAGGTTGCGGGGAAATTGCTGTTGTTGGATAGGCATTTTTTCTCTCGTATGCGAGATATTCGTCATCTGTCAGCGGACTTCTTCGGCTCATGTTGCCGGTCACGAGTTAATGGTCTGATAAGTGTTATTCTGCTGGTCTCTGTCTTGTTTGCTACCCCCGGCTGTGTGGTTTTGGATTATGCCCGGGTCAACAGCTCCCAGCAGAGTCAGGCTGCGCTGGAGAAAATGGTCGCCAGTCAGGATTACCATAAGGCCTCGATATATCTGGATAAAATTAAAGCGGGACGCGATGACGAATTTTATAAATCACAGCATCACCGTATTGCTCGGCTGACCAAAGAGCTTGAGTCGGCTGTTGAGCAAAAAGCAGATGAACGGACCGGGCTCGATGATTTATTGGGGGCTGTTACCATTGTTGAGCAGGCCCTAAAGAAAATACCCGAAAGTAAGAAGCTGTTGAAACTGAGCGATAATCTCAGGCAAGAGCGAAACAAGAGGTTGGCTGCCAATGACCGCTATATGCTATTAGCTAAAGCGGAATATCTGTTTTCCCGGCTGGAATGGTATGAAGAGCAAGCGAGATTGGAGAAGCCCTCACCCATAACCCGTTGGCTGACGAGGCGAAAGAAGAAGGCCCTGATGGGTCTCCAGCCCGATTTGTTTAACTGTGGGCGACAATCGATCGAGTTGGCAGAATATGTTGTTGCCGATAAATGCTTGCAAATGGCCAAAAAGATAGATGATTCTGAGGCGGTGAACCAATTGCTCGCCCAGATTGATGACTCATTTTCAAAGACTGAAACCGTTTCATATGAAGAATGTGTAGTCCTGTTGTCGGTGACCAAGAAATCAAAGCCAGCCTCGGTATTATTGGCCTTGTTCCTGGAGCTTGAGACGGAGTTGAAGCGGGAAATTAATAAAGGTGAATTACTTAAGGCCTATGATTCTTTGGCAAAACTTGAAAAGTTTGTCGGCAAAGAAAAACAGTTAAAGGGCTATCGGAAGAAGCTGGATAAAGCCAGAGAAAATCGTATTGCCAAACAATTGGAAGAAGGTGGCAAATTGTATCGCCGGGGCAAAATCAGCGAAGCTCGCAAAATCTGGCAGAAAGTTCTGGCGCTTGATCCACAAAACCAAACTGCCAAAGAAAAAGTTGCCAGGGCTGATAAAGTTCTCAAAAGCATTCAAGGTTTGCAAGAAAAACAGTAAAAAAACGTGATTCCTCTCTTTTGATATCGAATAAAGAATTATTGATGACCGATGCCATGCCTGTAATAACGCCCTTATCTTCTGAACAGGCAAGTGGTGGGGACAGGCCAATTGTCTCGGTGACCGACCTCAGCAAATATTTCGCTGACCGTTGCGCGGTTGATCACATCTCCTTTGCTATCCAACCGGGGGAATGTCTGGGCTTTCTAGGCCCAAACGGCGCCGGCAAAACCACCACTATCAACATCCTCTTGGGCCTTGTTCGTAAAACTTCCGGCCAGATCAACCTCCTGGGCCGGGAAGTCCCCAAACATCATCGTCAAGTCAAGCGGTGGATCGGCGTAGTGCCCCAGACCGACAGTCTCGATCCTGATCTTACCGTGGCCGAGAACCTGCTCACCTATGCCGGCTACTTCAATATTCCCCGTAAAAATGCCTTGGCAAAAACCGAGGAATTACTCCATTTCTTTGCCCTGGCCAACCGGTGTGATGAGATAATCGAACATCTTTCCGGGGGGCAGAGGAGGCGGCTGTTACTGGCCCGCGCCCTGATTAATGATCCGCAACTGCTGATCCTCGATGAACCGACCATTGGTCTCGATCCCCAGGCCCGGCATTTGATGTGGGAGCGGCTCGAAATCCTCCGGCAACAGGGGACGACCATGCTATTGACTAGTCATTATCTGGATGAGGTGTCCCGGCTCAGCAATCGGGTGCTAATTCTGGATCATGGCCGGATCGTCGCCCAGGGCGAGCCGCAACAGCTGATCAATGACATGGTCGGCCTTGAGGTTTTCGAGGTGGAAGGCTCTGGCGCTGAACTAAACGATCTGGCCGAATCCTTCAAGGAGTGCAATGTTGTTATTGAGCGGGCTAACGATAAACTCTATGTCTATACCAAGGAGGAATGTGCCCATCTGGAAAGGCTACTGGCTAATACCCGGAACTGGCTGCGGCGTCCAGCCAACCTTGAAGATCTTTTTATCCAGCTGACCGGCAGGTCATTAAGGGAATCATGAACGGCTTTTATTTCTGGACAATCTGGTTGCGTAACGCCCGGGTTTGGCGCAAGCATCTTCTCTCTTCCCTGATTGGCAACCTGGGGCAACCCTTGCTCTTTCTGCTGGCTATGGGGTATGGCCTGGGTCGCGACATCAAGATCATTGAAGGACTCAGCTATCTGCAGTTTATCGCCCCGGGCCTGGTCGCCTCGGCCGTCATGTACAGCGCCGCCTTTGAAACAACCTATGGCTCTTACACCAGGCTTACCGTCCAGAGAACCTATGAGGCAATCCTGATCACGCCCCTGGGGGTGACCGATCTCGTGCTGGGTGAAATCTGCTGGGCGGCCAGCAAAGGTGTCCTGGCCGGAATTATCATGCTGGCGACGCTGCCCCTGTTCGGGGTCTGGCCTTCGATCTGGACCGTGGCCCTGCTGCCGGTGCTTTTTCTGTCCGGGGTCTTTTTCGCGGCCTTTGGTCTGATCATGACTGCCCTGGCCACCAATTATGATTTCTTCAATTATTTTACTTCGCTGGTCATTACGCCGCTGTTTCTCTTTTCCGGTATCTTCTTTTCGCTGAAGTCCATGGCCCCGAAGGCTCGACTCTTTTTTGAGCTTCTGCCCCTGACCCCAACGGTAAATCTGGCCCGGATGTTTTGCTATGGTCAGTTCCAGGGGCCATGGCTGCTCCAGATCAGCGGTTCGTTGCTCTTGACCATGGTAACGGTCTGGCTGGCCATCGTTCTGCTGCGGCGGCGGTTGATCCAGTGATTTTATCCGCAAAACCGGTGGGCTGGCAATACCTGTAATCTCTCCTAAAGAGGAAAATGGATATGGCAGATAAATCTTATTGCTTGGCTTGTGGGGTTGAGTTTAGTGAGCCGGAAGCGGAGCAGGCCAATTACCGCTGTCCGGATTGTGGCACCGGGCTAGTTGAGAAAGAAGGCGTAGAAGAGGTGGTGGCAAAAAAGAAGATCGGGACGGGCAAGGTTTGTGGAATAATTCTCGCTCTGCTGGGCCTTGCTGTTTTTTTTGTCTGGCAAGCAGGTAATGATAAAAGCAGTAGGTCGGTCGAGAACAGCTCGCAGGCACGGGCTATTGACCAAATAATAAATAAGGCCATGGAAGTTAACAGCAAAGTGCCTCTGATGATCGACAAGTCAACCCGCCTGGACCTGGTTGTGGTTGAAGATAAGACGATAATCTACAAAACCACTCTGGTGAACCTCTCTGCCGAAACGGCGGATAAAGACATCTTTAAAAATAAAATCGGCCCCTATCTTGCCGAGAAATACTGTAACGATAAGAACAGCCGCAAGGCTTTAGAACTCGGAGTTAAATATGGCCACGAGTATTTTGGTAAAGACGGCGCTCTGCGTTATACCGCGAGTATCAGTGTTGATGACTGCTGAAGATTGTCGGTCTGAGCCCAGGCCACAGCCCCTGTACTATACAAATGATATTTTGTTAAGATATGGAAGCCAGCCCCCTTCCACAAAACTCCACACATCTTCAGGTGTGCCACCTGCCTGACAAGTTAATCCTTGACAAGCACCTGCTTCTAACATAGGATAAAATCCTTTATTTGCTATGAATCTTTCCTGCTGAGACAGGTAATGCCATAAATTTCTGGCTCTTCCGATTCAGCAATCTGCCTCTACTCCGAGCGGTAGAAGGTTTAGGGACACATCCATAGAAGATGGGCTTTTTGATTATAATCACCACCAATGAGAGAAGAGGTTTGTTTATACTGCCTCAACAAAGGACCTGAAAAATGGCACATTGCAAAAATCGTCTAAGTCTTTTCGTTTTTACCGTTGTTTCATTTCTCCTTGTTTCATTTCCCTTACAAGGCATCGTAACCATACCAGGTACTGCATTAACTAAGCTGACTCCTATTGCACTCACAAAATATGCTGATGGTGCGCCGTCAGCAAGCACGAAGCAAGAGGCGGCAAACTTCCGGTCTCTTTTTGATCGTGACACCGGCTCGGTATTTACATCAGAAAATACGGTTTGGATGAAAACGTCCTTTGCCGGGATTAAAAACATAAGCCATATCAAGCTGTATGCTGACACTTTTTTTGTGTTTAATGTCTACAAGCAAGTCAACGGCCGTTGGGAGAAAGTGCCTTCACTTTGTCTGGACGCAAGAGAGCTTCTTGATACATGGAACACCATCCAGGCAAAAGAAATTGTTCCCGTCCGTGAACTGCTTTTTGAATTTATCCCCCACCCCAACGTTAGAAAGGAATCCATTCTGCGGGAACTTGAAATCTGGAGCATGGAAACAACGGCCATTGAAGGCAATGGCGTGCCTTTGTATGAAAAAAATATCAATTCAGGAGATGACCTTCAAATAGCCCTCGAAAACGGCGCAACAAATTTTCTTGTCTTTGAAGGTTCACAGCCGGCACAGGAATGGACCGATCCAAACATATCCACGGTGAATATCGATCTTGCCATCGACCCCCATCAAATTAAAAGGGCATTCCTTGTTTATGACGGATTAAACATTTATGCCCCGATAAACATTGAAAAAAGAATCAACAGTCTCTCATGGATAGGCGGCTATGCCTTGCCGGTTTCAGGACTTGATCCAGGGAACTGGAAAACACAGTTTGAAGAAATAAATCCTGCGTGGTTGGTTCGGGGAAATAACCAGATCGAGTTCCGTCTGAATGACGAGTTTTCCATTGCTAATATGCGACTTGCTATTGAAACCTATAACGGTTGGAATGTTGTTCAAAAAATCTCAAAGGCGCCGGCCTATGATTTTGATGCCAACACAACCGTTACGCTTGCCGGCTCCGTCGGCAATAATTATCTGGATATCTCTTTTGACCGGACTGTTGAGCCCGAATATGTCATGCTGCAACTCCAAGGGACTGTCAATGGGCAAGCAAAAATCCAATATTCACAGAATGGTAAATGGCTTGACGTTGCGGAAGACTGGTCTGTCGATCTGGGCAGCATGGATTCCGGATGGAATAAAATCGTTTTACCTGCCCCGGTTGCCACCAATGAGCTGCGTCTATCAATACAGCCTTCCAGTGGCGCTTCTTATGCCGAGATTGACGAAATAAGGGTTTGCGCAAGCCCTGTCGGCCAACGATCGGGAAAATCCGATATTGTCATCAGCTATCCCCTCAACGGCGAATATTTTGATGAAACAGCCTACATCCAGGGATTTGTGCGACACTCCGCTACTGCCTTGAATATCGAAACGGTAAAAGTCGAAAGTAAACCGGTCGGCAACTCAATTGAAGATGGCGCCTTTGACGTTGCAGTGCCCAGAAAAGAAACACGTTTTAAAGACCTTGAGGAATCAGAACCGTGGGACCTTTTGGTTGAATCCAAAGTCGAAAAACTGCAAAACGGCGACATAGTTAAGGATGATATTTATAAATATGTGCATCTCTATAACCATATCCAGTCTACCTCGGGAGAGGAGGACTCCTTAAATGGTGATTCAGGTGGTGGCAACGGCAGTAATTCAAATGGTGGCAACGGCGGTAATTCAGGTGGTGGCAACGGAGGTAATTCAGGTGCTGGCAACGGAGGTAATTCAGGTGGTGACAACGACGGTTTGCTCAATTTTTTCAAAAAATTGTTTTCAGGTGACGATCCCACCGTCGGCCGTGAAAAGCACACGGAAAAAATTATCCCCGGTCAGGCCAAAAAGATTCGTTATCGCGATATCATCATTGATATTCCCGAAGGTGCGGTTGACAGTGAAGTAGATATAACCATCATCCCCTTAAACCAGGAAGAAGTGCCTCAACTGGATGCGGGCATGATCAATGTGACATTCCCGGCGGCAGGATACCGCTTTTTGCCCCATGGCATGAAATTCAAGAAGGCCATCAAACTTTCATTCGGCTACTCAAAAGACTACTTCCTTGACAAGCAGAAAGACGACGAAGTCAGCATGTATTTTTTTCATGAGAACGCCAAAAAATGGCTGCCGTTGAAAAAAGTAAGTGTTGACCCATCGACATCCCTTGTCACCTCGGAAACCGACCATTTCACCGATATCATCAACGCCACTCTGATAGTGCCGGAGCATCCCGATGCCCTCACTTATAACCCCAATACCATCAAGGACATCAAAGCGGCTGATCCATCCGCCGGCATCAATCTCATCGAGCCGCCTCAGGCCAATAATAAGGGCGATGCGCAACTCACCTATTCTTTAGAGGTGCCGCCGGGACGCAACGGCATGCAGCCGCAGCTGGCGGTTTCCTATGATTCGTCCCGCAGCAATGGCTGGATGGGCATTGGCTGGGACATCCCCCTGCAGGCCATTTCCATCGATACCCGATGGGGCGTGCCGCGTTACTCCAGCAGTGATGAAACAGAGACCTATACCCTGAATGGTGAGATGCTCACCCCGGTTGCCCATCGGGGCCAGTGGGAGAAAAGAAGCGCTGAAAAAGTTTTCCACACCAGGATTGAGGGTAATTTCCAGAAAATTGTCCGGCATGGCACTAGCCCGAAAAATTATTGGTGGGAGGTCACGGATAAAAGTGGTGCCCGTTACTTCTATGGCGGCGAACCAGGGCGAGAGCTTGTCGGTGATGCAGTCCTGTCGGATGGCGCAGGCGGCAATGTTTTCAAGTGGTGCCTCCACAAGATGCAGGATCCCAACGGCAATACCATTGAATACACCTATGCCGGTTCCGCTGTTGGCAACAATGGCGCTATTTCCGGCCAACAGCGTTATCTCAAGAAGATTGCCTATACCGGCAACAGCGGTTTTGCGCCGCCATACTCTGTGACTTTTGTCCGAGACCGTGAATTGCCGGGCTTCGAGCAGCGACCGGATATTATCACCGATGCCCGGGGCGGCATGAAGACCATCACTGCGGATCTGCTTAAACGGGTAGAAGTGCGCTATAAAGACGAAATGGTCCGCAGCTATGGGTTTCTGTATGAAGAGGGGGCATATAAAAAGACCAGGCTTGCCGCCATATCCCAGTTTGACGATGCCGGCAAACTGTTTAACACCCATGCCTTTGGCTATTTTAATGAAACCCAGAATCAAGACGGCTCCTATAAGGGCTTTGCCGATGCCGGAGTCTGGAACACTCATCATGATGACAAGGATGCAACGGCCCTCAGCGGTGCCGATGGTACTAATATAGGCGGCCATATTTACGTCGGCATTGGCCTTGTGAAACAGGGTAAGAATCTCTCTGGCGGCCTTGATGTTGGCTTTGGCCGTGGCGACAGTGAAGGCACCATGGCCTTACTTGATTTAAACGGCGATGGCATCCAAGACAAAATATTCAAAGACGGCAACGGTTTTGCCTATCGGCCCGGCACCCTGCAACCTGACGGCATGGTGAGCTATGCTGCCAATAAGGTGCCCATTTCACTACCTGCCATATCCCGTGAAGAGACGGAGTCGGTCAACTTCGGCGGTAGTATCAATATCTTTGTGCTCCGTTTCGGGGTGACTGCCAGTGAAAACATGACCACAGCTACGTCCTATTTCAGTGATGTTAATGGTGACGGCCTGGTGGATGTGGTCAATGGGGGGACAGTCTTTTTTAACCATCTGGTGAATGGGGTGCCCACCTTCACCCTCAACAGCGAACTGACTCCGGTGCCAATTGAATCAGGGGGAGGCGTTACGGCAGACATTATCGATGATGCGGCTATGGAAAGGCGGGAAAAACAGCGGGAAGATCAGTTCCCCCTTGTTGACATTGTCCGCCGTTGGCAAGCGCCCTTTGCCGGCAATATCGCCATCAAAGGTGGGGTAAGGCTGAGATATAGCCAGCAGACGCTCAAAAACGATAAGGCATATGACAAGGCAGACGGAGTCCGGGTGGCGATCCAACACAATGGCAGCGAATTATGGCATCACAGGTTGGAGGTACCGGAAACTGATGCCGCAAACGAAGCGGTTGCGCTGCAAAATGTAGAAAATATTCCGGTCAGTAAGGGGGACCGTATCTACTTCCGGGTGCAGTCCGTGGATGACGGCGCCTATGACGAGGTCCTCTGGGACCCGGAGATCGTTTATTTGAATGTTCCTGCGCTTGTTGATGCAAATAATTTTAATCCCTATCGCTTCAAGGCCGCGGAAGACTTCACTTTTGCCGGCCGCGAAAACAGTATCACCATGCCCTTGAAGGGCACGATCCGCCTCGTTGGTGATTTTGTCAAAAGCGGCGCCACCTCGGATGATGTGACTGTAGTGGTGGAGAGAAGCGGCGAGGTTGTTTTCAGCCGAACAATTGCGGCAGACAAAATAGAAACCATTTCCCTTGATGAAGAAATTGAAATTGGCGTTGCCGGAACCATTGCTGTAGATAGTGTTGGGCTGAAACCAAGCGAAATGGCAGACGCTGGCCTGCAACCGGGCGACCAGTTTGATCTAATGGACACACTGGAATGTTATGTCCAGGTGGATTCAGCAATAGACGTCCAAAAAATTCAGTGGGTTCCGGAAGTCTATTATACGGCTGCCGATAATCAGCAATCCGTGGTTGCTGCTGACGGTTCGTATTATATCCGTTTTAATCCGCCCTATGATGTTGACCTCTATCCGTCAAACAAGCTTGAGAGCCATCAGCAGGCGTGGACTGCCACACAGACAGGCGCCCTGGTTGCCTATCCGGAGCTTGCTTTTGAATTTGGCGATAAAAAGCCTTCGGCTGATATATTTTTCACCATAAAAAGCAATGGCCGCTTGCTTGGCAAGAGGAAAATCGAAATCCGTGAAGGAGAACTGCCGGATATTGATACATTATGGGTCTATCTGCCAGAGGTCCAAGAAGGGGAGACCCTTTTCTATGATTTCAGCACCCGGGACCACAGCATGGCGGCCTATCTTGATGAGGCTGGTGTAAATTTTGTCTATGGGGCGCAAAATGGCTGGACAGCCCCGGAAAACGGTCTGGCGGAACTGACGCCGGATATTGCTTTTGACCCGCCCGGCGACAATACGCCAAGCTCATCAAAAGTCTTGTGGACGGTGCGCCGTGGCAATGAATTGCTGGCCGCACGCTTATTGGACATCCAGTCCGGCCAGTTCGTTGATCCGGCGAGTCATAAGACCGATATCGAGGTTCTCAAGGACGAACGGCTCATTTTCAATTACTGGACCCCTGACCAGGCAATCTACAACGATTCCGCACACCACAAAGTCAATGTTTTGTGGGAAGGCGTTACATCCCCCATTATCGGCGGCCTGCAATATGCTGAAGATTCGTTTGTGGCGGTGCTGCACAGTTCCAGTTCGCCTGCTCTCTTTACCGAATCATACCGTTCCTGGTCCTTTGCCTCCTATAATAGTTTTGGCGATAATAGTGATAAGCCGTTGGACGAATCCGCCTTTGAGAATCCGGAGGACTATTTTCGCGATGTCGCCAGCCGCAAGGCGGAACTGGAATTAAATAAAATGCGTTCCTTTCCGCTGGCGCCGGAGCTGTCCAACCCGAATGTTAGCGATCCAAGCAAAATCAAGAACCGCTGGGGCGGGGTGGATGAAGAGTGCTGGGTTAAACAGGAAAGCATGAGCAGTTCCCGTCTGGGCCTCAATAATATCCATTTGCCGCGTTCCCGCGATTTTGCCGGCGCCTCTGCCGTGCCGCGCATGAGTATAGGTGAGACAACGTCCACTAGCCTTGGCTTAATTATTACCGGTTCCGAAGCTGATGGGGAAAGCTATAGCGTTCTCGATTATATGGACATGAACGGCGACCGGTTCCCTGATATTTTGGGGAAAAGCAATATTGTGTATACCGGTCCCACCGGCGCCATGGGGGTTGGCTCGGCCGGCAACAACGGTATCCGCACAAGTGATAACACTACATGGTCATTGGGAGCCAGCTCTGGGCAAATCGTCCAGGATGTGAAAGGGCTTGTTAATGGATACAATAAACCACCCGGCGGGACGACCGGCAGCCCAGCCAATGCCGATCCGAGAATCGGTTTCAGTGCGTCCGGTAGTGTCTCCGGCAGTGATTCTGATGTGACCAGCGATTTGCGTGATATAAATGGTGACGGTCTTCCAGATAAGGTCAGTCAAAGTGGTGTTGATGTCTTAGTAAGCCTCAATCAAGGCAATAGTTTTGGCCCCTTTGAGAACTGGGGTGCGGTGGTCCTGGAGAAGACAAGCAGCGAGACCCAAGGCGCGGGCGGCGGTTTTAATTCAGCGTTCGGTAATTACTCTCTGGGCGGCGGCGTTAATGTCACCACCAATCAGGCCAGAACCGAGCGCTCTTTGATCGATGTGAATGGCGATGGCCTCCCCGACGCAATTGTGGCCATGAACGGGCAATTCTCCGTGGCTTTTAACACCGGCGCCGGATTTGCACCTGCGGTGGCCTGGCCCGGCTCCTTCGGCAATGAACTGACCCTTGGGGAGACCGTGGGTCTTGATGGCGGTGTGTATTTCTCCATAAATATTACCTTCACGTGGGTTGAGCTTACCATTAACCCTGGAATCAATGCCAGCGGCTCGATATCCCGTCAGCCAATGACCATCAAGGATGTAAATGGCGACGGCTATCCGGACCATCTGCTGTCACCTGATAGCGGTTCTCTGAATGTTGCCTTGAACCAGCACGGTAAAACCAACCTTCTGCAAAAAATTACCCGTCCTCTGGGTAGCGCCATTACCTTGGATTATAAGCTGGACGGCAACACCTACGAAATGCCGCAGAGTAAATGGCTGCTGGAATCGGTCATTGTGGAAGACGGTCATGCCGGCGACGGGGTGGACATTCAGGTCATGGGCTATGATTATGAAAAACCCTATTATGACCGGCTGGAGCGGGAGTTTTACGGCTATGAAGTTGTGGCCGTGGAGCAGGGCGACAAGACATCCGGAGCCTACAGGAAGACGGT
Source organism: Thermodesulfobacteriota bacterium (assembly GCA_039714535.1). Classification (GTDB taxonomy): domain Bacteria; phylum Desulfobacterota; class Desulfobulbia; order Desulfobulbales; family JAGXFP01; genus JAGXFP01. The sequence goes on from JBDLJC010000015.1 coordinate 72,553, forward strand.
GCGTACCTTTCGCAACGACTCCTATTACAGCAAAGGGATGCTCACGGATGAGACGTTGTTTGATAGAGATGCAAAACCCTTTATCAAAACAGTTAATAACTACCGCTTTGTCGATATCGTTTCCGGTTACGAGAAAGATCTTGCCGATAAGGATGATAAAACCCTGCTCATTGCCACCATCTTTCCGCAGCTCTTTAAAACGGAGAAATATTTCTATGAAGGCCAGGAGCAACCCGGAAAATACACCTACACCACCTTTGTGTTTGATGAATACGGCAATGTCAAAGAGTTCACCGATGCGGCCGACTCCGACGATAAAGACGATGTGACCGCAATCATTGAATATGATTATAAAACAACACCCTATATCATGAATCGGCCCAAATCCATGCAGGTATTCGGCAGCGATGGCGCCCTGTACCGGGAACGGCTCGGGGAATATGATGCGCGCGGCAATCTGCGTTTCCATAAAGGTCTCATCAAGGATGGCGATTACGCGGTCACGGAAATCCAGTATTATGATAACGGCAATATCCGAACTGTTATAGGACCGCCAAACGACGATGAGCAAAAATACACCCTGACCTATACATATGACGCATCCACCCAGAGTTTTGTGGAACGCATTACCGATTCGTTCGGTTACGAGTCCTCGGCAATCTATGATTACCGGTTCGGGCAGCCCCTGAAAACCAAGGACTTGAATAATAATGTCATTAAGTATCAGTACGACTCAATCGGACGCACGGAAAAGATATGGGGTCCTTATGATATCGGCGCTGGTGTGCCGACTATCCAATTCAGCTACCATCCTGATGCCGCAGTGCCCTGGGCCTTGACCAGGAACAAGGAGCACTGGGAGGGTAGTGGGACCATTGATACCCTCCTCTACATCGACGGCCTGCAACGGGTGCTGCAGACCAAGAAAGAGGCCGAGGTGCTGGCTGGTGATGAGAAGTCCTACGGCATGACCGTGTCCGGCAAGGTCATTTATGATGCCTTGGGCCGGGCGCTCCAGCAGGGCCAGCCTGTTTTTGAGGGCGGCTTTCAGACCGGTTTCCTGACCCAGGCCGCCCCGAAAAATCCAACCATTTTTGAATATGATGTGCTGGACCGCACTACCGCCACTGCTTTTCCCAACGACGAACCGACCCTGCTGACCACTGAGTACGGCTTTGAAGACGGCTTGTTCCTCACCCAGACCACGGACCCGAAAGTAAAGGTGAAAAAGACCGTAAAGGACGTGCGCGGCGCTATCCTGGCGGTGAAGGAACTGGTGGACTCCGATTGGCTGGTCACCAGCTACGAGTATGATCCCCTCACCCAGATCAAAAAAGTGACGGATGCCAGAGGCAATGCAACCATTGTGGACTATGACAAGCTGGGCCGCCGTGTCTCCATCAGCAATCCGGACACCGGCCTGGTGGCATATGGGTATGATAAGGCCGGGAATCTGACCGGCAAGGTTACCCCGAACCTGCGTCAGGCGGAACAGGCCGTCAACTATATTTATGAGTATAACCGGCTGGCCACCATTGATTATCCGGACATGGCCGATGTTTCTTACACTTACGGTGATCCGGGCGAGGCTTTCAACCGGGCCGGACGTATTGTCACCATAGCCAACGGCGACATCAATGAGGAGCGCTTTTACGGCAAGCTGGGTGAGACCGTGAAAAGCACCAAGTCCATCCGCAGCGAGTCGCCCGGCCATAACTGGCTGACCTATACCACCGAGTATTCCTTTGACTCCTTCGGCCGCATGCGGCAGCTTACCTATCCCGACGGCGAGGTGCTGACCTATACCTAT
>JBDLJC010000016.1:0-73103 GCA_039714535.1 Thermodesulfobacteriota bacterium
GAGAGATGTCGTTGGCGGCAAAAGCCGGGTTGGTGGTCACTGCCCCGATCGTAGCCCCGGTTGCCTTGCTGGCCGCAGGTGTAAATAAGCTGATAGGTGCAGACGACGCAGGGGAAGGTTTGGTCTCTCCGGAAGATTTGTCCGGAGTTTCAAGGTCTGCAGAGGTTGATGAAACATTAAATGGAGAAAAAGTTCCTGAGATTTACGCGCCGAGTATCAGTCCTGTCGCCGGTGAGTCGTCATCCCTTGTGGTGCCGTCCAAGGAAGCCTTGGTAGCTCTTGTTTTACCCGGGCCGCTGGCTGGATCTGAGGTCTCTGTGCGGATGAAGGATTCAAGTGCTCCGCTTGGGCTTCCTCTTCGGTCGGCTCAAACGATTGGTCCCGGTCAGTTAAAGAAAAAGATAAATAAGGCCGCTCGCCCCGATATAACCATCCCGCTTCCGGTTGCTGGTCCGGCTGCGGTCAAGCAGGTCGTTAAGCCGGGATCGACGGCCCCGGCGCCTGAATTTACGGTTGTTCCTTTTGCGGAGGTTGTGGTCGGTAAAGACGGGGACGGGAGGACAGAGAAAGTTATCCGGGCAGTAGTTGGGGTTTACGGACCGGTGGCGGTGGTGGTCAGTGTCGGCATCATGTTGCTCGGTCGGAAGAGGTAGGCGGAATATTTATATAAATGTCACGTCATGGCAGGCGCAAACTTCCTTCGAACCAGCAAAGCCTTCTTTGCCATTAATCAAGAAGTCCGGTAGCCGCCACCGACTAAAAAATCGAAGCCGAGTTGAACAGGTATATGGGCTACGGGGCTAAACACCGGTCAAGGCTTCTTCCCGGAAAGATTGCCCGGCAAAATCAAAATGTTAAAACCGGCTAAGTTTTGGAGACATCTTCGCTAGAGCCTGCTCCAGATTGTGGTAATATTCAGTCAATACAATGTGAAGCTGAAATCCAAGGGACACTTTAGGAGAAAAATTGAATAAAATGGTTGCCGTGTCTCACACATTGTGATATAAGTTTATTCTATGCCTTTTCTTTTTTTGGGAACGGCATTGTCTCCGTTGTTAAGGTACAACGATAAGGGACTATTATTTGGGGAGCCCGATTCGGGCATTTTACAAATTGTATTAAGGAGGAAAGAGTGATGTTGAATAAGAAACTTGTTTTAGGTAGCTTGGCTGGTGCCACTCTGCTGGTTGGCGCCGCTGTGCTGGTGCCTACCGCAGCAAATGCCGCAGGCGTTGTTGGCGGTACCTGTGTTAACTGTCATACCATGCATGATAGTGTTGATGGTGCCGATCAGGATGCTACCGGCGCCCAGGCCCAGCTGCTCAAGTTCGCTGGCTGCGTTGGTTGTCATACCGGTTCCGCCAACAATCCCACAACTGGTTTGGGTTCTGGTACAATCCCCGCCCCGCAGGTTGGTGTTGCTGCAAGTGCTACCGCCAATGCCGGTGGTTACTTCGATGTTGATGCCAACTCCCATAGTGTCGATGGTAGTATTCTTACCATGAACGCGGTCATGGATGCTCCTGGTGGCGGTGGAGTAGCAGCCTTCGAGGTCGGTACCAGTTTTACCTGTGAAGATTGTCACGGCGCTGCTATCGGCGGTCATCATGCCGCGTCAGTCTCCTACCGGATGTTGGACGCTGATAGCGCCAACGATGGTACTTGGGCCGGTGCGTATGTAACCGAAGGCACCGTCTCTCCAACCTACGGTCAAGCAACTGACAGCACCTATGACGCCACCACCCTGAACAACTTCTGTGCCGATTGTCATGGCGGCTTCCATGGTCAACTTATTGCTACTGACGATCAGAACAACGACGCCGGTGAATGGATCAGGCATCCTACAGATGTTAATGCTAGTATCCTCGGTGTTAACTATACCGGTACCCTTTCCGCCATCCCCACCGGCTTGGTGGCAAACGAGGTTATGTGTATCTCCTGTCATCGGGCCCATGGTAGTGGTGAGCTTGATCTGCTCCGCTTCAACTACTCTGCCAACACCGCTGGTAACACAACTGCAACTCTCGGTTGTGAGACCTGTCACGGCGCCAAGTAAGCAGTTTGTTGTATAGCCGGTTCCTGAGGAGCCGGTCTTGAAAAAGTGTGAACGCCTTCGCGGCGTTCACACTTTTTTTTTGATAGATATAAGGTCGGCTCTGCGCTCCTTGCCAGCTTGACAAGGACATCAGGTAATAGCGGTGCCGGTAAAAAAAGATCTCTTTACCGGTGTCGGCGGGTTAATGATTTGGGGGCAAGGAGGAATAGTCTTCTGGTGGTTAAAAATGGGGCTTGTCCTTGACAGTTTAGCTGTGACAAGGTATTTTTCGGGTTTATTTAAGGTGGTATGGTCTACTGATTATAGATGCGACCGCTTTGGCTGGAACTGTGTTTTGGCAAGTTGGCGGCATATTATTTTGACGGTGGGGGAAGGCTGATGATTGGACAGGGGGGCAGGGTTTGGCTTAACAGATTGACCAGGGTAGCGGTTTTTGCTCTTGCGCTCCTCTTGCTCTCCGGTGTCAGGGTTTCAAGTGCGGAGAATGCCATTCGGATTGTTTCCCCGGCCGACGGGGTCTGGGTTACCGAGGATAAACTTTTTGTGGCCGGCACCATTACCGGCCCGGTCCAAACGGTTAAGATCCGGGGAGCTGGCAAGGTTGCCGTGCAGCCGGGCGGGGTTTTTGGCGCCATTGTTTCCCTTGGGCGTGGTCTTAACAAGGTCGAGGTTAAGGCGGCTGATGCCAAGGCGCAGGTCCGGGTGTTTTATACCAATGACGCCAGGAAAAAGGCGCCGCCCGCAGACTTCACTCGTCTTTATGCCCACCAGAAACCAACAGCCTTTACCTGCAAGGAATGTCATCGCTTAAAAAAAGGTGTTTTCAATTTTAAACAGTTGAAGCCGGTCCGGGTCAACTGCACCACCGCATGTCATCAGGACAAAGGCAAGGCCAAACATGTCCACGGTCCGGTCGGGGCTGGTGTTTGCATATCCTGCCACAGTCCCCACGGAACCCTTAATCCCAGTTTTGTCGCGAAAGAGGGTGGGGCGCTGTGTACCAATTGCCATCAGGATCGACAGGACGAGTTTGAGCAGGAAATCGTCCATCCGCCGGTTGAAGAGGGCTGTTCTGAATGTCACAACCCCCACGAATCTGCTAATCGCTATCAGTTGGAATATGATGGTGAGGCGCTCAGCGCTCTTTGCCTGAATTGCCATGACGCGGATATGTTTATGCAGGATACGCAGCATTCGCCGGTTGAGGAGGGAGATTGCATTGCCTGCCATCGCCCTCATTCTTCAGCAAACGCAGCCCTGTTGATCGCACCGGTTGATGGCGGCGCCCTCTGCTTTGAATGCCATGATGATCTCAAAGAGGATTTTGAGTTGGAATATCTCCATGCCCCCGCTGAAGAGAGTTGTACGGAATGTCACGACCCCCATAGCAGTAAGGCCGAGTATATGCTCAAGGAGCCGGGTGGGGAACTGTGCGCCATGTGTCATCGGGATGCCACTCCCGAGGTATATGAAACGATCGATAATGCCAAGGTTGAGCATCCACCGGTCAGTGAAGGGCAGTGTGTTAAATGCCATCGGCCCCATTCATCCAACCAGGCCGCTTTGCTGGTGGAACCCATGGAGAAGATGTGCCTGAACTGCCACACCGATTTGGGCGAGATCATCGCCGAGAGTAAGAATAGGCACGGTCCGGTAAAAACAGGGGATTGTACCGCCTGCCATAACGTGCACGGTTCCCAGTATGATCGATTGCTGGCCCGCTTTTATCCGGTTAATTTCTATAGTCGTTACGATAAGAACACCTACGATCTCTGTTTTGGCTGCCATAACCCGGATATTGCCCGGACCAAGAGAACCGAAAGCCTGACTAATTTTCGGGACGGCAATTATAATCTCCACTTTTTTCATGTAAATAACGTCAAGGGCAGGGTCTGTACAGCCTGTCACGATCCCCACGCCAGTAATCAGGCCAAGCATGTTAGGTATGAGGTGCCCTTTGGGGCCTGGAGTTATCCTATTAGCCTTACCAAAACTATCAACGGCGGGACATGTGTGGTCGGTTGTCACGCGCCGAAAGAGTATGATCGGCAAAACCCTAAAATTCGACGATAATCACTGGGGAGACACGGACGGTTGCCGTCGCTGCTTTCTTCCGGTTCTATATGGCCTGCAGCAGTTGGTTGGGAATTAAGTCTTCAATGTTGAGGGCAATCGTGGGTTTTTTCGGCGGTTAAAATTCACTGCAATCGGGAGTGGCGGTTTTTGTGTGGACTGTTTGATTGGACGGTATGAAGATAAAACTTAATTCAAAGCAATTGCGGGGAAATCGCTTATGTAACCTGTTTTTTGCAATTTTTTTGGTGTTGTCCTGGGTGGCCCCGGTTAACGCCAAGCTTATTTATACAGGCACAATTTTAACTGAAGAAGATAGTGCCGGCAGTTTCAGGCAGATTAGCAATCACAATCTGAGCCTGAGCCTTAACCAAAGAGTTACCAACTTCCTGTCTGTCAATGAGAGCGTGCGTTATAGCTCTCGATTGGCTGAGCCATTGCCAAACAAGGAGCAGTTGTCGCCGAGCATCGATGTGGTCGATGACAATTTACTCTTCAGGCTAAACCTGTCCATGTCTAGTATTATGAAGTTGGAAAACAAGGATGCGCTTGGCGACTTCAGTTTCAAAGAGATGGCCTTTAGGAGTAAATGGCAGTCGGATCTGTTCCCGGTTCTGCAGGTTGTTGTCAGTCAAAGGAAAGACCGGACTAGTCTGCTCACCGGAGGGGCCAATGAAGAAGATAGATCGCTTAGTACCACGCTCGAATGGCGCCGGGATGCTCTAACGCTCTATTATAACTACCATATAAATGAAAATCTCTCCGCGCAGGGTGAGCTGCTGCTATCCGGAGATTCCCATAATGGTAATTTAAGGTTTAATAAAAGCTATTGGGACAGGAAGCTGCAGGTCGGGTTCAAGCAGGAATATACTAATAGTAAAAGAGTGCGGGAGGGCACCGCAACGTCGCTTGGCTTGTTTCGTCAATCTATCCAAGAGGTGCGGGTTGGGCAGGATATTACCCCGGCTGATGCCTTTGAGGACCCGGCAGTGGTCTCATCCCCTGGTATGTTAGACGGGAACCTGACCGCCATGGCTTATGCTGTTGCCAGTAACAGCAGTTTTAATAATATTATGCTGGCCTTGGACAGTCCGGTAGACCAGATATATCTCTATACCCTGACCGATTTAAGTGGATTTTCCTTAAATACCCTGACCTGGTCTCTATTTACCAACGATATTCTTGGGACGGGCTGGGATCCTGTAACCCCCTCGATAACCGGGGTAACGTACAATGGCGGCATGCGGCGTTTTGAGATAAATACCGTTGGTATTTCTGCAAAATACTTAAAGCTGGTTCTGGATATACCCCTGACCGGTCCCGCGATTGATTTTACGGAAGTGTGGGTGGTCGATACCCTCATTGCGGTTACAGATGGAAGTGCTCGAAATAGTACGATCAGCCACACAGCTCTTAATCTGAGCGGTCGCCTCTCTGCTAATTGGTCTTTCAATTACCATGCTAATCTGGAGATCCGGGAACAGACAAGGGGGACGGTGACAACTAACGATAATGAGCAGTTAACTATGGGGGGTGATTTTAAATACAACTCTACCGACAACACCTTTTCTTCTGTAGTTGGCTGCTCGATATTAAATAACAAGGAAGATCGGGGTACGATAATTGGCGATGAACAGGAAACTGTGCGCTATTCAGTTGGCCTGGACAAGCAGTTTTTGCCTACTCTTTCCTCTTCATTCGATTGGAATCTAAGCACAGTCTCGGTGGCCTCGGTGCGGGTTGCAGAAGCGTCGCTATATCGCCTGGACAGTCATGCCCAGTTGTATCCTGACCTTGACCTTGACTTTTTGGTTGAATCCAGGGAAAGCAAAATTTTTCAAGATTATGCAAAAACCAGCACAATCCTGGCAGAAGTGGCTCTATCTTCAAGATTGAGACCGGGTCTGTATCTATCCTTAAAAGAAGGGTATGTTGAGCAGAAAAGTGACTCTGATTTACAATCATATGCTTCCAGCCTCATCATGCAGTGGCGCTTTTCTGATGATTTGTATTTCCATGGCGCGGTATCATATACCGATGATACCGCAGACTCTAATCCGGTCAATTTAAGCCTGAACATGGATCTGGTTTTAACGGAAAATGTTCTGCTGGGGGTTACATACAGTCTTACCAAGGCTGAAAATGACAGCCAAGTGGGTGATGTGTCGTTAAACTGGTATCCGAAAAAAGGTTTCCGGCTTGAAAGCGGTGGTAAATACAGCCTTGTTTCGGATCAGACCCAGACCGGTAAGAATTTCTTGCTTTATGGGAGCCTGAGCGTTAATTTTGCGATGCCATGATCGCGGACTTGTTGCAAGTTATTTGATGGCCCAGGCTATTGATTCAGAAGATTTGAAGATCCAGAGTCGTGTGGGCTAGTTTACATATGTTCGTGCGCAAGAAAGGGAATGGGTGGTAAGCGCATATAAAGAGGGTTAGTTAAGAGTTTTCCCTTTTATCGAGCAACGCGGCAATTCGGCGGATCGGTCATCGATGGCCCGCCAGTAAATAATAAAATAAAGGAGAGGGGAGATGCAGAGGTTCGCCTTAATCGGATGTCTTGTACTGCTCGGTATGCTGGTTGGCTGTGGCGGTAAATTTACCAGAGAAGAGTTTGTCCGGGGGGATGTCGATTTTGAGGTGGTAAGTCGGGTGGCGGTATTGCCCTTTTTAAACCACACCAGCGACAAATTTATCCACGAGAGGGTCAGGAATGTTGCGATAACCCAGCTGTTGGCGAATGGTGTGGCTGATGTGGTTGACCGGGGTATTGTTGACAGTGTTCTTTACGAGGAAGTCATTGACCCGTTTCAACCGATTGATCTGATAAATTTGAAACGTCTGGGTCAGCGTCTTAATGTTCAGGCTTTTTTGCTGGGGAGTGTGGATATGGTGGCCAAAAAGCAATCTGGTGCCTTTGCTTACCCCCAGTTGGCTTTGACGCTACGCCTGGTAGAAGGCCAGTCGGCCAGCATCCTCTGGCAAAGTAGCGGTCATTGGACCTCTGAGTCGTTTGTTGGGAAAATGTTTGGGATCGCCCCGACAGATAGTTATCACATAAATATTGAACTGTTGAATCGCATGATGAAAAGTTTAGCTGAGCGATAAATGGGAAATTTGTTATAATGGTCATGTTGATGTAGGAAAAGGTGGTGCTGAAGAGTTTATATCTGGTTCGATTTTGTTTCTGGTAGGAGATGGGATGCTGCGGTGCATTTTTTGCTTTATGCTTTTTATAGCCCCCTTAGTTGCGGCACTTGCGCCCGTGCAGGCCGAGACCCTTGCGATTTTCCCGATTGAAGATTTGAGCAAGGGCGGCAATGGAGTAAATTACGAGGTGTCCAACTACTTGGCCTGGGAGATGAACCAGAGAGGCTATGATGTTATTGCTGACGAGGAGTTGATTGCTTTTATGGCCAGGCATCGGATGCGCTGGCTTGGTTTCTTGGATACCAGCAATATTGTTTCTGCCCAAGAAGAATTAGGGGCGGATCTGATTCTTTTTGGTACTGTTTCCACCCGGCAGGAATCTTTGTCCCCCTCCCTCGGTTTAACTCTCTACTTAGTAAGGACCAGCGATACTCGGACCATCTGGACGGGGAATGCGGGTTTGAGCGCTCAGGATATTATTAATATTCTGGGGATCAACGAAAAGTCGGAAAAAGAAGGTCTAATGGCTAAGTTGACCCAGAATGTTTTGCAGAGTTGGCCTGAAGATTTGAACCTCATTGCCTCCCAGCAACAGCCTTTAGAGATTGCTGGCTATAGCTTGACCCCGGAGCATGTTCAGCGTGGTGATGAGGTTTTTTGCAATGTAACTCTGCGCAATAAGTGGTCTGACGAAGATATGCCCCGGATCTTTTTTAAGGCTGCCGGGCGAGTTTACAGGGCAGTGTACTCTGCCGCATCCCAGAAGTATAACAGTGAGTGGATTGTTGCCGACAAGGACGGGCGATACCCGGTAACAATGGTCGTTAACTGGCCTTCCGGCAGGAAAAAGGTGGCTTATATTGGCAGCTATCGGGTAGATAGCACGCCGCCGCGGTTGGTTCTGGATCTTAAGGGGGTGCAGCTTCAAGGGACTGTTGCCTTTCGGGATAAAATCATCATTGTGCCGAGAATGCTTCGTCGTGAGCCGGTTGCCCGGTGGAAGTTGCGAGTTGATGATGACATGGGTGAAGAACAGATGAGTACGTATGGCTATGGCAATTTGCCGATGCGCTTCGTCTGGAATGGTTTGGGGCGGGATGGCTGGCCTGCCGAAGAAGGTATTTACAAGATAAGCTTGCAGGTTTGGGATCGGGCTGACAATGTCGCTGAGGCTGTTGAGCCTGTTGCTGTTGCCCGAACTCCACCTACCATGGTTTTGGAGGCAAAAAATCGCGGACGAGACATGATCGTCGATCTTAGTCACGAGGGTAACGTCCCTGTGGCATTTTGGCGGATAGAGATGCGGGGCGATGATGGTTCTGTTATAAAAGTGGCTGAAGGTGAGGAGTTACCGGTACGGATAGACCTTAATAGGCCAACAAGAAGAACGATCAAGGTTGCCGAGGAATTAAGGTCGCCAGGGAAGACGATTAAGGTTGCCGACCAGCTCAGGCCGCCTAGCAAAACGATCAAGGTTGCAGAGAGACTGCAGCCCCCCAGAAAAAGTACGACAATTAAGGTAGCGGCAGCAGACAGTCCCTTGCAAATTGATGGTTTGCGTCCAGAGGACAAGGACAAGAGAAAGGTCTCCGCCACCGTTATAATCAGAGATATTCTTGGTAATATCAGGAAAGAAAAAGTCGATAATCTTTACGATTATTTTCCTGAGCAGAAAAATAATCAAGAGGTGGAAACAATAACGGCGCCGGTGTGGCTGGAAAGTTTCTGATTGGTCCTAAGGGGAACGCTCCGGAGTGTTTTTAACCAATGTACGCGCTTATATGGATGAAAAAAGACAAGTTGTCATCACAGCTAAGAACATGGGGCGTTATTTCCGTATTGTTGCCCGCGCTCTTATGGGCGTGTGCCAAGGGAGATGCGCCTGTTATTATGGAAATGTCGGGGTTGCCTTTTGGCGGTGAGATTTGCCGGGTTGCGGTTTTGCCTTTTACCAATCAGATCGACTACAGAATGGGCGGGAGTGTTTTTACTCGGGTTTTCACCTCTGAATTAATCGGCAAGGGCAACTACGTTGTTTCCCAGGAGGGTGATGTTCGCAAAATTCTCCAGCAAATGCGCATGTTGCCGGGCGAAACGCTAAGTTCCGAGCAATTACGTGCTTTGGCCGACCGGCTTGGCGTTCAGATCGTTATTACCGGTGCCGTTTTGGAGATGAGAGATAAAACCAGATTTGGTAGAAAGCTTGATCCTTCAGTGGCTGTTGTTGTGAGGATTATGGAAGCGTCTTCCGGGAGAACGCTCTGGACAACTTATAATAGGTCAGAGGGCACTCACTATAGGGTTGTAATGCACTTTGGGGTAGTTAATACCATAAATGAGCTGGCTAAAAGATCTTCTGCTGAGATCATTGATGCCTGGCAGGAAAAGGGGTTTAAAAAATGTATAGATTAGTTTTATGTTATTTATTGTTAACTTTGCTGATGATTGGCTCGGTAGAGGCGGCATCGAATAAGACATTAGTTACCATTAATGATACCAAGTATACAACTCAGGACTATCGGGATTGGTGGGGAATATGGCAGGATCCCGGTATGGTTTTTCCTCCCGACCCGCAGGGATTTATCGATTACCTGTTGTTCGTGGAAGAGGGTCGTCAAATGGAATACGACTTAACCCCGGAATATCAAAGAAAACTGAAGGTTTTTTTAACAGTAAGGGCTTTGAGCGCTTTGAAAACTGAAGAAGTTGATAGTAAAATAAAAATAACAGAAAAACAAATCCGGGCTTATTTCGCAAATAACTATGCGCCGATTTGGTCCATGCAGATCTTAACTTATGCTGATCAAGCTGAGGCTCAAGCGGCGGCAGATGATTTACAACCCTTCAACGGGCAAAAAGCCGGGCGATTGGTTTTTGCGGATCGAGCGGGTGTAGCAGTGGAAGCAGGTGGGCCGCTGAACTATGATGAACTTGCCGTTGATCCGGCAACAATTAGTAAAACCAAAAATGAGCATTGGCTGCCGGTTATTACCAAATTGCAGAAGTGGTATGTCTCTGAGCCGTTTTTTTTGGAAAGTCAGGATAAATATGTTGTAATCCGGATGGATGATATTAACGAAGATCCGGGCGACGAGGCACTTGAAAAGAGACGACAGCTTATCAGAAGGAAGCTAGCGAGACAGGCTGGCGGGCGTTTAACAGCAGAGTTGATGAGACGTCTAAAAAAAGAGTATCACGTCGAAATTGATGAAGAGCTATTGGCAAAGGTTAAGCTTCAGGATGACTACTCCGAGGAGATTTTGAAGAAGTCGGTGGTGAAGATGGATGGTATGGCTTTTTCGGTGGGCCTTTTAATCCAGAACATGAAAGATCAGCTGCCGTTGCGCAGCAAGCTACCTGAAGAGCAATTGAAAAGATTGGTTGTCAATGCATTTATCTCGCAAACGCTAACGAATAATGAGGCTCTGAGCCGCCATTATGAGGATAGACCTCCTCTCAAAGCCTTGTATGACTTTTACTCTGATAATTCACTCAGAAAAGCTTTAGAGTCAGGGATAAAGAAAAGGATAAAGGTCTCTTCAGAGGAAGTCAAAAATTATTATGACAATAATCCGTCGTTGTATTCCGAATCAGCGAAGATTTCTTATGCGGTCATTCAAGGGGATGTTGATTTGATGAACAAGATCTCTGCGGCGATTTCCCGTGGGGATGATTTTTTTGATCAGGCCCAGGCCTACTCTCTGGATGCCAAGATTAAAACTGTTGCGGTTGATAAGATTCGCCCGATACTGCAAGTTGAATTAGCCAAGTTGGAAAAGGGTGAAATTGGGGGACCATTTGCTTTTGGGGCAGGCCGTGCCGTGGTAAAACTTCTCAAGCGAGTAGAGGGAAAGCGTGCTTCACTTGAGCAAGTTCGGGGCAAGATCAAAGAAACAGTAACAAAAGAAAAATTTAATGCTGCCAAGGCCGTTTATTTAGAAAAGTTAAGATCGCGCGCAAAAATAGTCGTTAATAAAGGTGTTTGGAAAAAACTCAAAAAAGAGTACGTAAAATGAAAAACAGGAATAAAATTTTTCTTTTAATTGCCGCGCTTATCCTGGTAGGGCTCACTGCTTGTATAGCACCTCAACAGGGGCCAAAAAAGACCAGAAAAACTTGTCTGAAATGTCATCCTGAATTGACTGCTAAGTTTTTCACCGGGGTGGTTCATCAACCGGTAGAAAAAAAGCAATGCAAGACATGCCACCAACCCCATGGCATCATGGGAGGAGTGCAACTGCGTAAGCCGGTTCCAGAACAGTGTTTTGGCTGTCATGAGACAGAGTGGCAACAGCTTGGCATGAAGTACCGGCATGCTCCTTTCGCAAAAGGGGAGTGTTTAGGTTGTCATGAGGTCCATAACAGCCCCAATGAAAAACTGCTCAAGCTTGAAAAGACAGAGTTATGTTATTCCTGTCACGATAAACAGAAGTTCGTAAAAAAATATGTGCATCAACCCGTTACGAAAAGCTGTTTTTTGTGTCATCAGACCCATGGCTCTGATAATCAAAGTTTGCTCAGTCAGAAAGCTGATAACCTTTGCCTGAATTGCCATGAAATCGAGGTTGATAAGTTTTCAGAAGCACATGGTAAAATCCCGGTTGCAGGTAGTTGCGTTAAGTGCCATGATGCGCATAGTTCCACGACAAAAGGGTTGTTAAAGGAAGTTGTCCACGAACCGATCAATGAAGGAAGTTGTTTTGATTGCCATGCCATGAATGATCAAGGTGAGGTGATTATTAATGCGGTTGATATCAGATCTTTGTGTCTTTCTTGCCATGATGAAGCGGCTGCCCCGGAGATAATCCATTTACCGTATGCCCAGAATCCATGTACAGACTGTCACGTGACCCATGCCAGTGATCATCAATATCTGCTTAAGGATTCTTCTGGCACTTTATGTGTAACGTGTCACGAGCAAAAGTCATCGATAGGAACTGAAGGGACTCAGGTCCATTCACCCGTAGCCAGTGGGGCGTGTTTGTCTTGTCATAAAGGACACTCTTCACATGATAATTCGTTGTTGGTCAAAGCGGGCGAGGTAATTTGTTTTGAATGTCATGATCGGCATAGTTATGCTGAAGGGGTGCTATCGCATCCGCCGGCCAATGAAGGTCTTTGTTTGGAATGTCATAACCCCCACAACTCCCTGGAAGACAATTTATTAAGAGAGAAAGAAGAAAAACTTTGTGTTTCGTGTCATGAAAATCTTTTGGAAGAAAAGGGTCTATACAGCCTTCACTCGCCTTTTGGGAATGGGAAGTGTTCCGGGTGTCATCAACCGCATCAAGGTGCTGAGGACGCCTTGCTTCGGCATTCCTTGGCTGATGGCAAGCTGTGCCTTTCCTGTCACGACGAAATGGCTGCGACGATGGCACAAGAGGGAATGCATGCTCCGTTTGCTAACGGTGAATGTGGCAAATGTCATCAGGCCCACTCCAGTGATTTTGTTCCAGTCCTGAAAAAGAAAGGGGGGGCTTTGTGTTTGAAATGCCATGATGCGATTAAGAAGAAAATTGAAACCGACAAGGTAAAGCATAAACCCTTTGCCGATGAGAATTGTTCGGCATGTCATAGTGGCCATGGTTCGACTAACGAAGCCAACCTGATTCTTGAAAAAATGGAGTTATGTTTGAAGTGCCACGGCCATATTAATCAGGATTGGCAAAATGGTGTTGCCCATCCCCCTGCTCAGGAGGATTGTGGTAATTGCCATGCCCCCCATAGTTCTAAGTTTAAGAACTTGCTTGCCGACAAGCAGGCCCGGATCTGTGTCGATTGCCATGAGGTAGATTCAAGCGATCCACAAAAAGCGCATCGTTTTATTAAATCAAAAGACAGTTCCTGTCTTAAATGTCACAACCCACATGGTGGAGAAAGTGAGGCCATGCTTCATCCAGAGAGCCATCAGCCTTTCAGGGAAGGTAAATGTACCCCCTGTCATAAATCGGGGAGACGGTAAATGAGAATTTTAAAGATATTGTTGTTTGCCTTGTTTGTTTTTTTGATAAACAGTACCGCCGTTTGGGCTGGGCTTAACTGCTTCCAGTGTCACGACAAAAAAGATTTCGGCGGCAAGTATATTCATAAGCCGGTTGCGGAAGGGACATGTCAAAAATGTCATAATCCCCATGTGGCAAAACATAAGGGGCTGCTCGGGGCTGCGCAGAGCGAACTCTGTTTTGAGTGTCATACTGATTTAAAAAAGAATGAAACTGGTAAAAAAATTGTTCATAAGCCGTTCGCCGAAGCTGATTGCATGGCATGCCATGACCCGCATAGCTCCGGGCAGAAGGGCCTCGTGCGTGCTAGTGGCAAGGGGGTGGGTTGTTTCAAGTGCCATGAAGAGATGGCCGGCCAGTACAAGAACATGCATTCGCCTTTTGCTACTGGAAATTGCGGAGCTTGCCATAATGCCCATTACGCCGACCGCTTTCAACTGCTTATTGATGAGCCTGAGAAGCTTTGTGTCTCCTGTCATCGTGGCGGGCTCACCGCCGCACATAAAGGTTTTCCGGTTAAAGTCAAACAAAGTGGTTGTTTAACCTGTCATAATCCTCATGGCAGTGACCGACGGGCCTTGGTGCGCAATGTTCTTCATGAACCCTACCAGGATGGTTGCTCTAACTGTCATGATAAGGGGCGTAAGGTGGGTGTTGAGAAATGCCTCGAGTGTCATGATGAAATTGGGGAGAAACTCAACGCTATTCACAACCATCAAACCAGTAAATCTGGCAATGGTTGTATTAACTGCCATTCGCCACATGCCTCCGATTTCGATAATTTATTGAGAAATAAGCAGGATCATCTCTGCCGAAAGTGTCATACGGATACGTGGGCTAATTATATTGATAAGCCCCATAAACATCCCGATGGTGATATGTGCAGTAGTTGCCACGGCATTCACGGCTCGAACAATTTGGCCATGCTCAAAGGTGATGGCAATGCTGTCTGTAGCGGTTGTCATGAGACCCAAGGACAGTTTACTCACCCAGTTGGCGAAGGGGTATTTGATCCTCGTAACAGACAGGTAATGACATGTGTGACTTGCCATTACCCACATGGAACCAATTATAATTATAATTTGAAATTAAGTGGATCAATGGAACTTTGTATCCAGTGTCATACGGATTACTAGGGTTACAGGAAACTAGCTATGAAGAAAAAATCGGATAATGATCGGGGCCTTATGAGAAGACAGACATTAATTGCGGTTAAAGTGTGCTTTTTGTTTCTTGCTGTTTGTATCATCTCACCGAGCCCTTCTTGGGCTGCATCCGGTGGTTGGAAATGGCGTTTTGATTTGGTCAGTCCTGAGGCTAAGAGCCCGTTTTTGATGCCGACGTCCCTGTTCATTGAAGTGGGTTCCAAGCGCTTTTATGTCGTTGAATCCGGGGGGGGAAGTCTTCATTCATTTCAATTCGACGGCAGTTATTTAAACACCTTCAGTCCAGGAGATGCCTTGAAGCAGCCATTTGCTATGGCGCGTGATGTTAAGTTGGGTACGTTGTGGGTTGTTGAAAAAGGTCGGAACTCTCTAACCAAAATTGATTTAAAGGCCAAAAAATTAAGCCCTGAAACCTTAAAATTTAAAGGTGAGATTGTTTATCCGGACCGCCTTACCATGCTTGATGATAAACTCTATGTCCTGAACAAACTTAGCGGCGACGTCATCGCTTATAATCAGGATTTGGCCTCTCTGGCAGTTTATAAAAGCCCTGGGGAAGGTTTTATCGATTTTATTGTCAAAAATTCGGAGCTCTGGGCCCTGGATTCCAGAATGAAAACGATATCCCGGTTCAATCTTAAAGGTAAACTGAAAGAACAAATCACTTTGGCTGATAATGTGTCATTCCCCGTAGCCGTTGAAATTGGTCCATCCGGCTTTCTCTATGTACTTGATAAACATCAAGGGGCCATCGTTGTTTTTGATAGCTCCGGTAAATTTAAATACAGTTTTTTACAGAAAGGTCATACTAAAAACAGATTGTATCTCCCTGAGAATATAGTTTTTGATCCTTTAGGGCGCTTATGTGTGGTTGATACCGGGAATGGCCGGATAGGGATATTCAGTCGGTAGGGGAATGATTCTTATGGTGTGGCGTTGTCATATTATCTTGTTGATTGTCTGTATTGTGCTTTTTGGTCCGTTTTTTCGCGACATGTGTTCGGCGCGATCGGCCGAAATGAAAAAGCCGTGCGTAAATTGCCATACGATACACAACAGCGAGAATGCCAACCCGGTTGCGGTTGATCCCTTTGGAGCGTCAACAGGCCCTTTGGAGGCCCTGATGAGTGCAACTTGTACCGCCTGTCATACCGGCATCAACAATGGCACTATAGACAAGCCCTTTGTTTTTCAGATCGCCAACCCTGGCTATGATCCTACGGCCGGGTTGACGCATACTACCCTGGCAGGAGGTAGTTTCTACTGGGTCTCTCAGGGCTTTGACCTGATGGGACATAACGTTGTTGGGGTAGGTGCAACTCAGGTACTAGGTAGACAACCACCGGGGGATAGCACGAGCACGACCTTTGATTTTCTTACCTGTGCCGGAACAAATGGCTGTCATGGCGATCTTTCGGTTGCTAGTCAGGTCAAGGCTATCTGGGGAGGTCATCATTCCCCTGAGGAATCTCTGTCCACTGATGGCTCAACTTTAGGCAGGAGCTATCGGTTGTTGCTGGGCATTAGCGGAGTGGAGGACCCTAATTGGGAGTACTCCCTTGCTGTCGGTGACCATAATCAATATTTTGGCAACGTTCGAAGTGGGGATGATGACCTCGATACCCGTACGATTAGCCATCTTTGTGCCAAGTGCCATGGTGATTTTCATAGCGGTGCCGGTCTTGCTGGTGTTTCTGCTGATGCTAGTTTCGTGTCTCCCTGGATCAGGCATCCCGTTGATTTTGATATGGGTGATGCTGCCGGTAGCGAATATACCTTTTATGGCGGTTCTGGAAGTTATAATGTAACTACCCCATTGGCGTCTGATAACATCGTCCTTGGCGTGTTGAGTACGGTAACACTTGGTGGGGTTGGTGACGGCTCTGCTATTATTACCTGTATAACCTGTCACCGGGCCCATGGCAGCCCTTACGATTATAGCCTCAGGTGGGACTACAAAAACTGGCCAGGCGGTGCATTGGATGGTGGTTGTTATGATTGCCATACCGTTAAAATTTAACCGGGCCCGCTAGTTTTATGGAAATTGCTGGTGTTATTTTTTTTAATTAACCTGGCTTTTGGTGATTTTGCTTGAAATGGAGAAATAATGATGGGGGCCTTGGTGCTGCGAAATATAAGGCGTTGCCTGTTTACCTGTCCTTCTCTGGCGGTGCTGGTCTTGTTACTGCTCCACGGTCTGCTCGGTTGTACGTCTGTTAAAAGTGTTCAAGATCCATCCTTGGCTTGTGCGGTCCCGGCCGCTCAGGAAAATAGTAGCCGCTTGTCATTTTTTTTAAATTTTGCGCGTTCTGAAGTACCTCCTCTAAACCTGAAAATCAATGCTGTTGAAATTTTTGACGGTGATCTCTGGGTTCCGGTTTCTTTCGATACAAGAGAAATTGACACCAAAAAAATTGGCAGGCAACAAGTTTGGCTCGGTAGTATAGAACTTTATCCGGCAAATTATGAGAAGGTTAGATTGACCTTCTCCCCGGAAGCGACGATTGTCTCCCAGGGTCAAGAGTCAAAGATGATTCTGGAGGAACTTGAGACAGAGATTCCTTTTCCCGGGACGTTTAACCTGCAAAGTGAGACCAGTGATTCTATTTTTCTCTCTTGGGATGTTGAGAGCTCATTTAATGGCAGAAATCTAGGACCCCTTGCTATCACCCTCACTACTTCGGGGCTTTCGCCCATAACGGCAAATCAGATTTATGTGGCCTGTCCCGACATAAATACGATTTATGTTGTTCGAGAAGATAAAAAATGGGTTAATAACTCGTTCTTTGTTGCGGGTCGTCCGACTTATGTTGTTGTGGATAGCGTTAGGCAAAGAATTTATGTTCTCTGTCAAGAGGATGGTGACATTAAGATTTTCGATCTATTGACCAACTCTCTTGCCGATATTATCTCTTTGCCGATGACCTTTCGTCCGATTTTCATGAGTGTTTCTGCTGATTTAAATAACGCTTATATAATTGACGATCTTGGTCTCCTTTCCGTGGTTGATCTTCATGCGGGTAATGTGATTGCCCGAAAACGAATAGGTCAGCGACCAATCTACGTTGCCTATTTACCCGAAATTAAAACGGTCGCCGTCTCATCGAGTATGGACAGCAGAATCTATCTTTTGGACGAGCAAGACCTTGAAATCAGGGACCAGATCGTGGTCAACGGCAGTCCTGCAGGTATATTTAGAAAGGATGGGTTTCTTTATGTGGCCGAGGAACAATCAAACAGCATAATGGTTTATGATTTTAATCTTCGCACGAAGGTAAAGTCTGTGTTTGTGGGTTATGCCCCTCACCGCATAACCGGGCTTGATAACAATATATATGTGGCAAATTCCGGGAGTGGTAGTGTTTCTTTGTTGAAAACACTAAGCAATCGCGTTTCCAGGGAAATTCCGTTGGGCAATGAGGTCTATGAAATAGTTGCTTCCGAAAAAGAGCAAGTTGTATATATCGGCAAAAACGATAATGAGGATTGTGGCGGTAGTGTCAGCGTTTTGGATAACACCTCCAACCGGGTCATCGCTGAGATTGAACTGGGGGCAAGGCCGCTAGGCATAGCAGTCGCCGGGAATGGTTCTTTATAAACCAGCGGCGCAAATAAATATGATTTATGCCTGATTACAGGTTGTTACCGTTGGCTGGCTGATGCCGAGGATCGGTGTCTCCCGCTCTTTATCAAGTTCGCACTATTTATTGCGAAAATTCATAAACTGATTTCTGGGTATCTATTATGCAACTCCGGATATTGCTGTTTTTTTTAACGATGGGTATGATTTGTTTTTTATTATCAACTGCCGTGCAAGCAGGAATCTATCTGAGTTCGGCCCATGGCAGTACGACATATGGTGTTGAGCGGCCTGATCTGGCAACGGCTGGATTCGCCAAGGCAAATTGTGCGCATTGTCATGAACAACATGCGAGTATACATGATACCGGCGGGAGTGAGCTCTTACCTGTCACCGGCCCCAAGAAATATTTGCTTTTTGATCAAAGCAACATAGATCAGGCGACAAACTTTTGTTTCAATTGCCATGGTACCGGCACCGCTTACCAAACAGGGGGGCATGTTAGCAACCGAAGTTACAGTTATCGGGCTGGCGGGTGGGCCGACCCCTTGAATGATAATATCAAGGATGCCTTCGGCCAGGCTTCATCGCATCAACTCTCTGACATAGTCGACTTCGCCGCCCATCCCGCGCGAGGGTGGAAATATACGGCAGTTATCCACAGTGATCCGGCAGATTCAAACGCCTGTGCTGTTTGTCACGATCCCCATGTTGTCCAGCGTGATCTTGCTGTGACAGGCGGGGCGATTACCGAAATAAATTCTTCGCCGGTAAAACTCTGGGGGGTGGCCGGTACGGAGAAGATGAACCCGAACTATACCATTAATTATCAAGCCCCTAATTGCGTGACTGCCGGCAATGAACCGGCGTGTGATGGCACTGCTAACGGCACCAATCTGCCCGATTACGTTACCTTTTGCACCAAGTGTCATGATGCCGCCACCACCCTTTTTGGCACTAAGACCTTGAAGGTTATTAACTGGCTTAATGAAAAACATGGCCAATTTAATGCGGATATAAACATCGCGATGAATAATCCATACGTTTTAGCAGCAGGCTCCTATGTTCTTTCCTGTCTCGATTGCCACGAACCCCATGGCTCAGGGAATGTCTCGCTAATCAGGAAGGAAGTCAATGGTGGAGTGTTGCCCGGCGCCATTGTTGTTGGTCCCCCGCAAAATTTCGAGTTTCTTTGCAATCAATGCCATTATACTGCAACCCTCTGGCGCGACGAGCACCATTCGGATCCGTCCAACAGCGTCGGCAACGGTATAGTCCTACATGTGGATCAACCATATGATTTAACCGGTCCTCCTCCTGCTTGCAACGCCCCTACTGTCGGTTGCCACCCTCAAGCTGTTGCCCCTGTCACCCGCATTAAGTGCGATCTTTGCCATTTCCATGGGGCCGTCACCGGGCAGCTCTCCAGTGACGGCATCAATAATATTCCTGCTCCCAATATCGGAGTATTAACCCCCCGCGAGCTCTTTTAGAGGTATCAGAACAATGCAGAAAAGGTTTGCTTGCTATAGGGGCAATAGCTCATAGGCCTGACAAAAAAACCAGGAGGGTAGTCTTTGTAGTGACAAAATCCAAAGATTATTTGTGCATGAGCCCTTAGCAGGTCACCAGACGCATCTGTTTCCAGGTTGGCCTTTTCTGTGTTTACTTAACTGTTCCTTGCATTTTAATTTTTTTGGTTTTTCTGTCGCAGAAGGGTTGAGCCTCTTATTCTTTTATCTGTAACTCTTTTTGCATAATTTTGTGCAATGCTTATATTCATAATTGTTGGCAACGGCGATTTGATTGTGTTAATGTGTTGCGCTCGTGGTTTATTTAATAATTTTAATTACCACCCTCTAAATTGGCGGGTGGGATTTTTTTATCAGGAGGATAACCGTGAAGAAGAGTAATCTGATAGTTGCTATGTCGTTGGTCCTGGCCCTAATTGTTGGCTGCAATAATGATGGAAAGGAAGCGCAAACAACCGGAGAGCCCCCGCAGGTTGTGACAGCGGCCGCGGGTATTTCAGGAACAATTGCGGAAACCATGGATGCCTCGGGGTACACTTATGTGTCAGTTGATACCGGCACCGAAACGGTCTGGGTTGCCGGGCCTAAAACCCAGGTGAAAGTCGGGGACGAGGTCTTTATCTCTGATGGCTCCCCGATCAACAATTTCGAGAGCAAAACCCTGGGCCGCACTTTCGAGACCATATTGTTTGCCTCTTCAATATCCGTAGCCGGCGCTGAGGCACCCTTCGCTGGTGCTGAGGGTTCAGCTGATAAAACTGCTGCCCCCGCCCCCGTGGTTGTTACGGATTTTAGCGGCCTTGCTAAACCGGAGGGTGGTAAAACCGTAGCGGATATTTTTGCTGAGAAAACCGCCCTAAATGGTCAAAATGTCAAGATGCGGGCCAAGGTTACCAAGTTTATGTCCGGGATCATGGGCAAAAACTGGTTGCATATCAAGGATGGCACCGGTGCTGCCGGGGCTGATGATCTGGTGGTTACCACTCAGGTAACAGCAGCCGTTGGCGATACCGTTCTGGTCAGCGGCACTGTCGCTGCTGACAAGGATTTCGGTTCCGGTTATAAGTATGCCGTGATTGTTGAGGATGCCGAAGTTACGATTGAATAGAACTTGTTGCTTGAATAAAGTTGCTTGTTGTGAAAAGCCCCGGTCTTGGTTGACCGGGGCTTTTTTTATCTGATTATCATTACGCTCCAGCCAATGAGCGTGTCGTTGTAACTCCTGATTTATTGACCACCGCACGTCACACCCTCCTCTGTCATCTCGAACGACGAAGCCGGATGACAGCAACGAGTGTCTACAGAGACGAATAGCTCTTTTTTTAAGATGTTGGCAAGGCATCACAAGTTTTCTTCTAGCCACCAAAATCCATAAAAGGCAGGTCTGACTATTGCATTCTGCTCAACTTGCCTAGCAAAAAATCCCTTGCGTCTCGGCATTAGTATGTTAGATTGGATTTGCCTATCTTGCCAAGGAGGTGTCCAGGCATCAGGATTGGCTGATATGTCAGGCATGAATCCGCCCATTCGGAGGTGGGTTTCTTTGTTTTGGCAATCTTGCGAAATTGATCAATTATAGGGGGGAGACAATGAACAGCAGGAAAAAACTAGAGTGGACGTTTTTCACATCTTTTATGGTCATGGCACTTTTTGCTACTGCTATAGAGGTTCCAATAGTCCACGCAGATGTTACGGAAGAATGGGTGGCTAGTTACGATGGTGCGATTGCTTATACTAAACATGCAATAGCCACTGACAGTGCAGGGAATGTCTATGTGGCGGGTTATAGCAGCTATGTCCCCGGAATTGGTAATAGTTATGTCACTGTCGCCCACGATTCCGCTGGCAATCAGCTCTGGATGGCCAGTTACAAAGGTCCGATGAATGGTGGAACTCCCACTGCAATAGCCATCGACAGTGCGGGTAATGTCTATGTGACGGGTGGTAATCTTGGCCTCGGAACTAGTGCTGACTATGCCACTGTCTCCTACGATTCTTCTGGCAATCAGCGTTGGGTGGCCCGCTACAACGGTCCGTTTAATTCGCAAGACATTCCCTATGCAATAGCTACCGACAGTGCGGGTAATGTCTATGTGACGGGTTTTAGTGAAAGTTACAATACTACCTGGGGAAGAGATTATGCCACTGTCGCCTACGATTCTTTTGGTAATCAACTCTGGGTGGCCCGCTACAACGGTGTGGGGGGAGATTATGCGCAGAATATGGCCGTTGGGATAGCCACCGACAATGCGGGTAATGTCTATGTGACGGGTTTTAGTCCGGGCCTTAATGGGATGAATGACTATGCCACTGTAGCGTATGATTCTTCGGGCAATCAGCGTTGGGTGGCGCGCTACAACGGCCCGGGGAATGCTCACGATATACCCTGTGCGATAGTTACCGACAATGCGAACAATGTTTATGTGACTGGTTATAGTGCGGGCCTAGGGACTGAATATGACTCTGTCACTATCGCCTACGACTCCTCTGGCAAACAGCTTTGGGTGAACCGCTACAACGGTCCGGATAATAGTGTTGATATAAGCTTAGCAATGGCCATTGACAGTGCAGATAATGTCTATGTGACAGGCTATAGTTCTAACAAAACTTACACTGAAACTGAATATGTCACTATTGCGTACGACTCCTATGGCAATCAACTTTGGTTGTCCCAATACAGTGGTTCGTATAATTCTATTAACATGCCTATAGCAATAGCCACCGACAGTGCGGGTAATGTCTATGTGAATGGTAATAGTGGTGACTCCCAATATGGTTCATTTGACAGTACCACCGTCGCGTACGATTCCTTTGGCAGTCAGCTCTGGGTGGCCAGCTATAAAGGTCCTGAGAATTCTACTAATAATATGGCTATGACAATGACCGCCGACAGTGCGGGTAATGTCTATGTGGCTGGTAATAGTTACCTTCCCGAGAAGAGTTCATACGTCTTTAATATTATAAAATACTCCCAGGGAATCCCAAACCAACCGCCCCTGGCAGAGGCTGGAGTGGACCAGACCGTTGAATGTGCCGGTGCCTTCGGTTCCACTTTCACCCTTGACGGATCGGGTTCCACAGATCCTGACGGCGATGCGCTCACTTATACCTGGAGCGGCCCTTTCGGAACGAAAATCGGGAAAGTAACCACGGTAACACTGCCCCTTGGCACCCACACCATTACGCTCACGATTGATGACGGCAAGGGTGGGACGGCCACGGACAATGTTGAAATAACAGTTGAGGACACTACGCCGCCAGTGGTGACAGTGGCCACCTTGAGCGGCAATGAACTTCTGCCCGGTCTCTATCTCTCCGACGTGCTCTTTGAGATGGAAGCGACTGACACCTGCTCGGGAGTTGCAGAGGTGAGCTATGCTCTGGACACCACCCAGACTAACGTTTCGGGAAGCTATGCCTCTGCCACTATCAGTTCCGGCGGAGACCATTCAATCACCTATGAAGCTTTGGACAATGGTGGAAACGTTAGTGAGGGTGGTAGTCTGGCTTTCTCGCTTTTCGAGGCCAACGCCTCCGGCATCAGTGGCTTGATAGATCATTTCCTGGCCCAGGGACTTATCGATTCCCAGATGGCAACCAGCCTGAACATCCAGGCCACGACCGGGGTCTACGGGGCCTTCATTAATCATGTTGAGGCCCAGAATGGCAAGAAGATCGACCCTGTTGCCGCCCAGGTACTGATAGAAGCGACCCAATCTATCATGGGCAACTAGGCGGAATTTCTCAGCTACGAGAAAAGAACAAAGGGGCCATCCTAAAAATTTTCATTATCTAGGACAGCCCCTTAAATAAAGTTGCTTGTTGTGAAAAGCCCCGGTCTTTGTTGACCGGGGCTTTTTTTGTCCGGAGAATTTTGCAGTCGTTACCCGTAAATAAAAAAAAGGCCCGATTCAAAAGAATCGGGCCTTACATTTCATGGCTCCCCCGGACGGATTCGAACCGCCGACAAGGTGGTTAACAGCCACCTGCTCTACCAACTGAGCTACAGGGGATCATTCGCTCAAGAATGAGGTTTATAGCATCTTTTATAGTTAGCGTCAAGATTTTATGGGAGTGGTTTTTGCAGTTGCTTATGGGCTGTTGCGGGCTTTTTGCTTGACGAAAAGAGCGAGTAGGTGTATTTAACTTCCTCCCATTATTTATACCGCAAGGGTTCTGTTCAATCTCCCCTTGCGGGGGCATAAGTTTCGTTTGAGCCGATAACCGGCCCCACTCAACTTATACCCGTATCGGGGCGTAGCGCAGCCTGGTTAGCGCGCCTGCCTTGGGAGCAGGAGGTCGGAGGTTCGAATCCTCTCGCCCCGACCATTTTTCCAGTAAATTGCTGTCTGCGAGATATCTTCCCGGCAGGCTTGGGCTAAGCGTGATTGGTACCGCTTAGATTGAGTTTCTCGCGAAGCAAATCAATTAGTGCCCCAATTTTTTCATAGTTATTCACTTTTAAACCGACTGATTTGTATATCGGTTTCTTGCCTTGTATTACACTAGCTCGCATATTTCATGAGCAGTTTTGAAAAATTAATATAACTGCCTGTTTTTATATTGTTAAATTTGGTTTTTTTACATGATTTGGCGGGTACAGTTTGTACCAACTAACGGAATAGATTTTTTCAGATAGCGTAGACTTCGAAACTACTCACCCTTCGGGTTCTGTGTAATACCCCCTTGAGGGGTGCAAGCCGGTACACCCAGATAGCCTGCAGTGAAAGGCAATTCGCATACTAAAGTATAGCGAAATCACCTTTCACTTTGTCTATCCGGCGCCTCGACTTATGAAATATACGGGCTAGCTATAGATGCCCTTTTTTCTTGATTTTATATGCATTCGGATAACCCTGTTTGTAGCGATTTCCGTGGCGGTTATCTGGTGTGGACAGGCAGTTTGTCTGGGTGACAATATATTGCAAATGGGCGGTTTATTTGCAGGATCATCCTAGCGTGTGTTCAGTCACTTTCTTCGTCGGTAACGTACCGGTTGTAATTGATGATGTATATTTCAGACATGGTCAGGAAAATCGTGATGATCAGCGGCCCGTAGATTATTCCCAGAAAACCGAAAAGCTGCAGGCCGCCGAGGATGGCCAGAAAAACAAGCAAGGTATGCATCTTGACTTGTTTGCCGACCAGTTTGGGTTTGAGCGCGTATTCCACAGAAAAGGAGAGAACCCCGTAGAAAATCAGCATTATGATCCCCTGGCCAAGATGGCCCTGCAGCATTAATATGGCCGCTGCCGGGATCAAGACCAGGCCGATACCGAATATTGGTAAAAAGGCCAGGATAAGCATGATGCCGCCCCAGAGAATCGGTGAGCCCAAGCCGAACAAGACAAAGGCAAGTCCACCGAGCACTCCCTGGATCAGGGAGCAGATGCCGTTGCCGATCAGGACGGCGTCGGAGATCTGCTTGAACTTTCGGATGAGCTGCTTCTCCTCCTCGTCGGGCATGGGAGAAACCTGCAGTATAAAGTTGATCAGTTTGTCGTTGTCGATCAACAGGAAGAAGATGGTGATGATCATCAAGGCGAAGTTGAAGATGATCACCATGACATTGGCGGCCCAGGCCTTGGCTTGATCAAAGAGAAACAGCCCCGTTTTCCCGGATAAATCGGTGAGGGCCGCCGTCAATTTTTCCGGTTCCAGGACAATGCCGTAACCGGCCAGGACACTTTGCACTTTTAACATCAAGCTGCTTTCTACAAACAACTCTTTCAGTTTGAGGTTAATATTGGTCCCTTTGCTCAGATGATAAAGGTCAAGGGCTTCGGAGGAGAGGGCCGCGACAAAAAACATCAGGGGGATGAAAACCAGCAGGATAATGACAACGCAGGTCAGCAGCGACGAAAATGTCTCTGAAAACCAGCGTCTTAGATAGCTGTAGACTGGTTGAAAAATACCGGCCAGCAGGAAAGAGAGCACCAGGATGGACAGAAAAGGCCAGAGGAGACGGCCTGCCATGATTATTGCTAACACGAAGAGCAACAGGAAATAGTACAGGACCATCTTTGATGGCTTGTGGGGAGTCATGCGGCCTCGATCTTTAAAATTTCAACACCTTGAAGTTATCTAAATTATAGTTAATTTGTTGTTCCAAATGAAGCATTAATTAGCTATTATGTCATCATTTTTCACCTATTCTCGGCCGCTAGGAGACTGGCCGAGAATAGAAGCCGTAGCGAAAAAGTGGAAAATCGAGGACAGTTTTCTACAAATTTGAGGCGAACAACAGCGCTATTCAACGAAAATTTGCAGGAAAATGGACCGGTTTCCCCGCTTTTGCAGTAGGTTTTCTATTCTTGGACAGCCTCCTGATAAAGCCGGTTTCATCACAGGAGAGCGTTATGGGTATCAAAGTTGAGAGGGCTGCAGAGCATGAGCTGAAGGTTAAACCGGATGAAAATGCCCTCGGTTTCGGGGTCCATTTTAGCGATCACATGCTGGTTATGTCATATCGGGAAGGTGAAGGGTGGCAGGAGCCGCTGATAAAAAAATACGGAGATTTCTCCCTGGATCCCGCCGCGATGTCCCTCCACTATGGGCAGGCAATTTTCGAAGGTCTGAAGGCGTATCGCGGTAAGGATGACCGGATCTTCCTGTTCAGACCGGCTGACAATCTTCGCCGCCTGAATGATTCCGCAACCAGGATGTGTATGCCGAATATCCCGGTTGATGATGTTCTTGTCGCCATGGAAAAATTACTGGATATCGACCGTGACTGGGTTCCCGGTGCGGCCGGAGCCTCTCTTTATATCCGGCCGACCATGATTGCCAGCGAGGCCGCCCTCGGGGTTCGTCCGGCCAGGGAATATCTGTTTTTTATTATTCTGAGCCCGGTTGGCGCCTATTATCCGGAGGGGTTCAATCCGGTCAAGATCTATGTCACCGACAATTATGTACGGGCCGTCAAAGGCGGGGTCGGGAATGTCAAGACCGCCGGCAACTATGCGGCCAGTATCATGGCGGCCCTGGAGGCCCAGGAGAAGGGTTATACTCAGGTTCTGTGGCTGGACGCGATTGAACGTAAATATATTGAGGAGATCGGCACCTCCAACATATTTTTCATGATCAACGGTGAATTGGTGACCCCGGCCCTGTCCGGTAGTATCCTGCCGGGGATCACCCGCGATTCGGTAATCAGGTTGGCCGGGTCATGGGATATCAAGGTCACCGAAAGGCCTGTTTCGATCGATGAGGTAATTGCGGCCCTGGAGGACGGTTCACTCCAGGAAATCTTTGCCAGTGGTACCGCCGCAGTGATTTCCCCGGTGGGGGCGCTTAACTATAAAGGTCGGGAGTATCCGGTTAACAGTGAAAAGACCGGCCCCTTGGCCCAGCGCCTTTTCGACGAACTCCAGGGAATTCAGTTTGGTGATCGGCAGGATCATTTTGGGTGGCGGGTTTCTCTGGATTAGACATGGTGATGGGGCTTGGCCTTTTACTTGTCCCAACGTTCTGACTAGCCACTTTCACTGGTAGAAAAGTGCAGCGTATCTATTGAATCGTCTTTGGTGGCCCACCATAGGTATCTTGAAAGCAGAATCGTTGATTTTATAATCTTTTCTCCTGGGTTCTGGCTCCGGGATTTTGCATACACGAAGTGACTTTCGTTTAAAATTAAAAAAAGTTTTTTGGTCAGCTTGATTTTTAAAATGTCCGTCACTATAGTCTCGCTCAACCTGCGTAAGGTGCTTTGGTTATATGTCCTGTATAGATGCCGTTTGCGGATTTATGACAGGATTTGTTTTTTTGTATGATCGACAGGAGCCGGAAGAATATAACCCGGTAAGCAGGACAATAAATCAGATGTCTGACTTAAGAACTATTTTAGAAGATAAACATTTGGGAGGTTTAAAATGAAGATTCGTCCACTTAATGATCGAGTGCTGGTTAAAAGGCTTGCGGAAGAAGAAATGACCAAGGGTGGGATCATTATCCCGGATAGCGCCCAGGAGAAACCGGCGGAAGGCGAGATTGTTGCCGTTGGCGCTGGCAAGCTCAACGATAAAGGCGAGAGAGTGCCGGTTGAATTGAAGACCGGTGACAAGGTTCTCTTCAGCAAGTATGGTGGCACCGAGGTCAAGATCGAGGGTGAAGATTACCTGATCATGCGTGAAGACGATATCCTCGGAGTTGTCGAGTAATAAATCTTGATCTGACTGCATGGGGCGACGTAAGGTTTGCCCCGGTCAATATTAAAAGCAAAGAATTTATAAACAAGGAGAAAGACAGTCATGGCTGGTAAAGAACTAAAATATGGCGTTAAAGCACGGGAAGCCATCCTGAAAGGCGTGAATACCTTGGCCGATGCCGTCAAGGTTACTCTTGGGCCCAAGGGCCGTAATGTCCTGCTCGACAGGTCCTTCGGCGCACCGACCATCACCAAAGACGGTGTTAGTGTTGCCAAAGAGATCGAGCTTGCCGACAAGTTCGAGAATATGGGCGCGCAGATGGTTAAGGAAGTAGCTTCCAAAACCAGTGACGTGGCCGGTGACGGTACTACCACCGCCACCGTTTTGGCCCAGGCCATCTTCACCGAAGGCTCCAAACTGGTTGCCGCCGGTAATAATCCGATGGATATCAAACGTGGTCTCGACAAGAGTGTTAAGGCCGTTGTCGCTGAACTGGCCAAGGTCGCCAAGCCGACCAAAGAGCAGAAAGAGATCGCCCAGGTCGGCACCATCTCCGCCAACAATGACGAGACCATCGGCACCATCATTGCCGAGGCCATGGACAAGGTTGGCAAGGAAGGCGTTATCACTGTCGAGGAAGCCAAGAGCATGGATACCACCCTTGACGTTGTTGAGGGTATGCAGTTCGACCGCGGTTACCTCTCTCCCTATTTTGTCACCGATGCCGACAAGATGGAAGTCAATGTTGAAGATCCCTATATCCTGATCAATGAGAAAAAGATCAGCAACATGAAAGATATGCTGCCGATCCTTGAGCAGATCGCCAAGATGGGCCGGCCGCTTTTCATCATTGCCGAAGATGTCGATGGTGAGGCCCTGGCTACTCTGGTTGTCAACAAGCTGCGTGGCACCCTGAATGTAGCCGCCGTTAAAGCCCCTGGTTTCGGCGACCGCCGTAAGGCTATGCTGGAAGATATCGCAATTCTGACTGGTGGTCAGGTCATTACCGAAGACCTTGGCATCAAGCTGGAGAATGTCACCATTGATGATCTCGGTACCGCCAAGCGGATTGTTGTTGATAAAGACAACACTACTATCGTTGATGGCGCCGGCGACAAGAACAAATTGACCGCCCGGGTCAAGCAGATCAGGACCCAGGCCGAAGATTCCAGCTCTGATTACGACCGCGAGAAACTTCAGGAGCGTCTGGCCAAGTTGATCGGCGGTGTTGCGGTGATCAATGTCGGTGCTGCCACCGAGATTGAGATGAAAGAGAAAAAGGCCAGGGTCGAAGATGCCCTGAACGCCACCCGTGCTGCTGTTGAAGAGGGTATTGTCCCCGGTGGCGGGGTTGCTTATCTGCGTTGCCTGGGCGCTCTGGAGGCACTTAGTCTCGAAGGGGAAGAGGAGCTTGGTAAGAATATCCTCACCCGCGCCCTTGAGGAGCCGGTTCGCCAGATCGCTAATAACGCCGGCCGTGAAGGTTCGGTAATCGTTGATCACGTTAAGTCCCTTAAGGATGCCAATGGTTTCAACGCCTACACCGAAGAGTACGAAGACCTGATCAAGGCCGGAGTTATCGACCCGGCCAAGGTTACTCGGTTTGCCCTGCAGAACGCGGCCAGTGTTTCCGGTCTGTTGCTGACCACCGAGTGTATGGTTGCCGATGAGCCCGAAGAAGCCGGCGCCGGTGGCGGCGGTGGTGCTGCTATGCCGCCGATGGGTGGCATGGGCGGTATGGGTGGCATGGGCGGCATGATGTAAAAAGCCCCCTGCTTTTGCTTTAATACCTGAAAGGGCCTTTGCAAAAAGGCCCTTTTTTTATTGACAACAGCGTCAAAATTTTACATATAGTCACTTCCTATGCGTTTAAGGCGATGTAGCTCAGCTGGTTAGAGCATACGGCTCATATCCGTAGTGTCCGGGGTTCAAGTCCCTGCATCGCCACCATATACAAAAAAGCGCCCCTGATTTGTTCAGGGGCGCTTTTTTTATGGTCGGTGAAGAAGTGTTTTGTCTTGCTTTGTAATTCTCTATATTTCATCCTCATCAGGATCCAAGTCGACATCGTCTTCGTCAATATCATCTTCGCTCTGATCAACATCGGTTTTCGTGTCGGTATCCTCTGTCTCGACGTCTTCGGGAGCCGCATCGTCAGCGGTGTCAGCCTCTTCTTGCTTGTCCGGATCTTTTACCTTGCGGACGGCCTTGGGGATTTTGGCGGGGGGCAGGACAATCTCAGTTATTCGTTTAATCTCAATTTCAACAATTGGATCAGCCATACAGGTTGAACAGTCACGGGTATGATTGTTCATGAAGTCAACCATCCTGGCCGGGGCCATTGATTCATCCTGCACCTGTACATACCAGTTTTTAATAAGGTTTTTCAGACGTTCGCATTCCATGTTGTTAAACGGACTCCCAGTTAAATTGTATCTGCTAGTTAACTATAATCTGCCTATCGATGGCTAATCGACGCAATAACTTGTTTTTTGTTCCTCTTTTCAATTTTAATATTGGCCGGGCTTAAATTATCTCTTACCAGAAAATAGTTGTCAGTCCAAGTTCAGCCAATTAATATGCTTGTTGTTAATGTACGGAAGTGGAAGGGGCTCTGGTGGCTCTCCCGGACTTCAAATCCGGTGTACCGGGTTAACAGCTTGGTAGGTGGGTTCGATTCCCATGCACTTCCGCCATTTCGTTAACGTGGCTGCTGCGGTTCCCCGGGATTCTTAATCGAGCATCAGGTAAAAGCCGATTTCGGGGTCTTTCTTGTCCTCGGCAAAGAATTCCGCCCCAATGTGATTGCCCGAAACCTTTCGTACGATAACCCTTCTGTTGAGCATGCGGACCCTTTTCCCTCTTTTGATAATGAATTTGACCAGGAGTTTATCGTCCGGTTTGATCTCGTGGTTGTGGGCATGGGTGATAAAGCCGATCCCGTCGGCCGACATGTCTTTAATCACACTGTTGATACTGGTTCCATATTGTTGATCATTAATGCCCATCTGCCGGATGGAATTTTTTTCGGTCAGGGTGGTGTAAAAACAGCCGATTTCACTGGCGTGTCTTTGCTTATGTCTGAAATCAAGTTCGACATTGGTCCGGGTGCCGCATTCGCATTGATAGATATAAAGCCCCTTCATCCCGAAAATCTTAAAAATTTTGTCTGAATGATCGACATCCGCGGGGGTTACCGTGCATGTCCGAGGGCATTTCGGACAAGTTATCAGAAATTCTTCCCGGCCAATCAAGGATGATTTTTTTAAAACCATGGCAAACCCGTAACGTTATTTCTGCCGGACAAGAAATTTTTTTAAGCAGGATATCTTGTCGTGCCGGCTGCGACTCCTGCCTGGGTGCGGACTTCTAGTTCTTGATCAAAGGATGCCCCATCTCCGCTCTTTGTTCAGTATATCTAACCGCGACCTTTCGGGCAATATTTCTGATCCGGCCGATAAATCTGGTCCGTTCGGCGACACTGATGGCCTTGCGGGCATCAAGCAGATTAAAGGTATGCGAGCATTTCAGGCAGTAATCGTAGGCCGGCAAGATCAGGTTCTTGTCGAGCAGTTTAAGGGCCTCTCCCTCGCAGGAATCAAAGAGCGAGAACAGAAAATCGACGTTGGCCTCTTCGTAGTTAAAGGCCGAAAATTCCACCTCGGCCTGATGAAAGATATCGCCATAGTTTATTTCACTGTTCCAGGCGATCTGATAGACACTGTCAACTTTCTGCAGATACATGGCGATCCGCTCCAGGCCGTAGGTGACTTCGACCGTGATTGGATCAAGATCCATGCTGCCGGCCTGCTGGAAGTAGGTGAACTGGGTGATCTCCATGCCGTCCAGCCATACTTCCCAGCCAAGTCCCGAGGCGCCGAGGGTTGGCGATTCCCAGTCATCCTCAACGAAGCGGATGTCATGCTCCAGCATATCGAGGCCGAAACGCTGCAGGCTTTCCAGGTAGAGTTCCTGAATATTCGGCGCTGAGGGTTTGATTATTACCTGATACTGATAGTAATGCTGCAGACGGTTGGGGTTTTCACCGTAGCGGCCGTCGGTCGGTCGGCGGGAAGGTTGGACATAGGCGGTTTTCCACGGTTCCGGCCCCAGGGCGCGGAGCAGGGTGGTGGGGTGGAAGGTCCCGGCCCCGACTTCCATATCGTACGGTTGCTGAATAATACAGCCCTGTTCAGCCCAGAAGCGGTTCAGCTCCATGATGATGTCCTGAAAATACATGGATTACTCCTTATTAACGGATGGCAGGGTCTGCCCCGCAGTATTTTTTTAAGAAAGAATACTATTTACTAATAGCGCTCCGGCGCCGCAAGAGTTTTTTGGCAAGATTGCTATGAATTTACGGCAAAATTGCTAAGTTGCTGAAAATCATATTGACATGTCGGAATGTTTAGATGTATGACTATGTCAATTGATAATTGGGTGCTGCAGAAATAACTTTCGTTAACCCGCCAATCTGTGAAGACTTTTATAGATGAACGAAGATTCTGAATTATTGAGTCCGGAGTCCCTGGAAATGGCCGCCGAGTGTTTGCGGACCATTGCTCACCCCTGCCGCTTGCGGATCATTGAGATTCTGCTCAAAGAGGAGCGGTCGGTTGGCGAATTGGCCGAGGCCTGCGGGATTCCCAGTAATATGGCCTCAGAGCATTTGCGGCTTCTTAAAGACAGGGGCCTGTTGAACAGTCGGCGGGATGGGCGTAAGATCTATTATTGGGTAGCCGAGCCGGCCCTGGCGATGATCATGAATTGTGTCGGCAAGAAATTTATCTGTAAGGATTGATGGCGTCTCGCAGATTAGCTCTCCCCTGGGAGTTGTTTACGAGAATATCTAAAGATTAAGGTATTACCGACTGGAGATTACGGTCGTTTTTATAGGTTTGGTCTGGCTGGCGCGATGCCCAGTCGCTTAAAAAAAGCTTTAAAAAGCAAGGAGAAAACCATGATTAAGAGACTATCATCACTGGTGCTGGCCGGTCTGCTGGTCCTGCCGACGGTCGCCCTGGCGGACGATCTGGAGGACAGGATCGAGGCCCTTGAGGAAAGACAGGAAAGCTGGGACATGAGTTCCCGGATTCAGTGGAACGGCGATATCCGCACACGGGTGGATTTTCATAATGCCTCCACGGCTGATTATTATAAGGCCACGGATGTTGCCACCGGTGTGTACGATGTTTTGGGTGCAGGCGCATTGTTTAATCCCCTTGTTGGGGATCTTGGCCCGTTAGGCCCCAATATTGGTGATTTGCAGGCCGCGATGGGTGCTGCCGGGTTGTTTACACCTGCTGATTTTATCGCTTATGCAACGGATACCGCCCGGACAAGTCCAATGTCTACTCAGCAGGCAACAGATTTGGCGGCAATTTTTTACAATCCAGCTGTTGGGCAATATATGACGGATAATGCGGCAGGCCCTATGTCTGCGTTGGGCGCTGCTTTTGCAAGCCCGGAAACCCTCGCCGGCTTTATGAGAAACTTCAGCCCGGATGTACTGAGAGCCATTTTTGCCGGCCTGACCGGTAACTATAAGGCAATCCCTGGCACCGATTATGAAAATGACACCCTCTACACCACCCGGTTGCGGCTGAACATGCGGGTCAAGGCCACCGAGAACGTCGAGATCAAGGCCCGTTTGGTGGGCTACAAGGCCTGGGGCATGCAGGACTCCGCCACCCCCGAAACCAATGAGAACGGCATCCATGACACGGACAGCCCCTACTTTCTCAACTCCCGTTCCTTTGATGGCACAGCCAGCCGCCAGCCCAGCGACAGCAGGCTGGCTGTGGACCGCGCCTTTATGAACTGGAACAATATCGGCGATATGCCGATCTGGTTCTCCATTGGTCGGCGGCCGGTTACCGACGGCCCGCCCGCCCATATCCGGATGGGTACCGGCAAGAAGATGGCCACTCCAATCAATTACATGGATTACCCGTTCGACGGTCTCTCTCTGGGCTATGCCTATGGGAATCTTTTCGGTATCGAAGATCTGCCCGGCCGGATCCGTTTCTGCTACGGTCGCGGCTTTGAGTCCGGCCCTAATCCAGAAGATAGCGGCATTAACGATGTTGATTTTGGCGGCATCTCCTGGGATGTTTTCAAGAAGGACGATCGCTTCTTCGGCTTCCAGTCCTTCGGCGCCTTCAACATCTTTAATGTGCCGGGCGACACCTACTTCCCCAACCCGCTTGAGTTGGCGGCGGTAAATCAGGGCCTTGCCGCCGGCACCATGTACCAGGATGTTGCTACCGGTGCCTACATTAATACAAATGGCACCGCTACTATGGGCGATGACTCTGTCGCCTATAACAACACCTATCTGGACCGGAAGAACCTGGGTAACATCTACCATACCTCTGCTGTCTACCTGAGCAAGTTTCAGGACCTTAACTATTTCCTGACCCTGGGCTGGAGTCACACCGATGCCAAGGGTACGGACGAACTGGGCGTCAGCCTCCTGAATGACTTCTGGCAAACACCGGAAGACAAAGACGGCTACGGCGTTTATCTCGGTGTGCGCTATGATCTGGACGATCTTGGTCTCATGCTGGGCGCCGAGTACAACTGGGGCTCCGAGAACTGGCTGGCTTTTACCCCGGGCCATGACGACATGTATTCAAGCAAGTTGCAGACCCGCGGTTCGGTAATCGAGCTGTACACGATCTACGACCTCCCGGCCGGCGAGCCCACCTCCAAGTTCGGTAAGGCCTTTGTCCGTTTGGGTTATCAGCACTACGACTACGATTACACCTATAGCGGCATGTGGCTCGGTACCCCGAACAAGATTGACGATATCCAGAACGATCCGCTTATGGGCCAGTTTTATGCCCCCATCAAGGACATGGACCAGGTTTACCTGACCATGGAGGCGTGGTTCTAGAAAGCATAAGCAGTAGATTTTCTTCATCCTTGGGAGAGGGGGACGGTCCGGCAACGGGCTGTCCCCCTTTTTCTTTTTGGAGCGCCGGTGTTTCGGGATATCTATTCAGTTGTCTTGCAGCGCAAAGCGGGGAATAATCGGTTACTTACGGGGCCGGTTAGATCCAGCTCCGCTTGGCCTAAGATTCCTCCCTGCGACCGGGGTAAGGGACGAGTCCGCATGACAGAGCAGCAGCTCTAAATGGCATTACAGCCAGCCTCATAGCTTCACCAGGCCCGCTGGTAAAGCCGTATGAGGTTACTTACAGGGGAGCATAATCCTGCGCTAAAACAGCTAGGCAAGATTCCCGCCACTGCAAACCTCCTTGCCATTCACCATTCTTTGTGGCATATTTTTTCTGCATCATATTGCTGTGCGAATATCCTCGTGCCAATTGTTGCTTTACTTCGATATAAAGGAGAAAAAAATGCTTAGAAAAATGATTTTATGCAGTGCCTTCCTGATGTTCGGGGCTGTTACCGCCCAGGCCGCTGAACTGGGTATCAGCTTCAGCGACAAGAGCGCCCAGCTGTTTTTTCGGCAGCAGGTTGCCGATCATGGCAATGGCCGCTCTGTTTTCTCGGTTCGGGGTCTTTATAATGACCGTAAGGATACCGAGTTGGTTTCGGCCTCCTTCGATGTGCTGGGGCCAGTTGCCAACACCGGTCTGGAGATTGGGGCCGGGATCCGGGGGTATTTCGTTAATTCCGGTGTCAATGGTGATGAGATCGGCGCCGGTGGTATTGGCGCCTTGATTCGTTTTGTGCCGCCGGGCTTGGGCAGGAGGCTCAGTTTTGGCGGTAGTGTCTATTATTGCCCGGAAATATTTAATATCCTGGATGGTGAGGGGCTTTGGGATGCCGAGGTTAAGGCATCCTTTGAACTCGCACCCAAGGCCGTTGCCTTTGTCTCATATACCGAGATTGAGGGGGATATTGAATTTAAGGGGGAGCGTACATTGGACAAAACTGCACGGGTTGGCCTCTCAGTTGGTTTCTGATCCGGTGGGGTTTGCATCTTGCCTGACGGAATAAGTTGCCGGGATGCTGGCTTGGCAGAGGACCGCGCGGGGGAACTTGATCTGTTGCAGCTTGATTCCTTTAATCTGCCGGGTCTTGGCCATGGTTTTTCTAATCGCCACGGCGGCGTGAGTCCCGGGCCTTTTGCCTCCCTGAATGTCAGTTTCGGAGTCGGCGACGATGGGGACGCCGTCCGGGAAAACCGGGCGCGGCTTAAACGGGCTCTCGGTTTTAAGGCCATGGTGTCGGCCCGGCAGGTCCATGGCAATAAGGTGTTGGCCATTGACCGGGAACCGACTGTTGATTTTGAGGCCGACGGTTACGATGCCCTGATAACCGATCAGCCTGCTGCTTTGCTGATCCAGCAGGCCGATTGCCAGGCGGTGATCTTTCATGATCCGGTCCATCAGGTAGTTGGCGCGGCCCATGTCGGTTGGTGCGGTAGCGTCGCAGGTACCATTGGCGCGACAGTTCGGGCCATGGCCGATAATTTTGGTTCTGATCCGGCTGATCTCAGGGCGGCAATCAGTCCTTCCCTTGGCCCGTGCTGCGCTGAATTTATCAATTACCAACGGGAATTACCGGAGTGGATGCACGATTTTCAGGTGCGGCCCAATTACTTCGACTTCTGGGCCATCAGCCGAACCCAGTTGCAGGAGGCCGGCCTCCGGCCGGTCAATATCAATACTGCCGGAATCTGCACCCGTTGCAGTTCGGATCATTTTTCCTATCGGCGTTCCAGGGTTACCGGGCGTGGTGGTACGGTGATAGGTCTGTCTCTGGAGTAAGGTCCGGGGTAGGTTGGGGTGAGCTTGCGAACCCCAACAATTTGTCTGCCGCCTTTTACTTCTCTGGTCCAAAATTCCTTGTCGGAGTCTTCGTTTACCTCGACATCCGATGTTATCTTTTTAAAAGAGCTCAGTGTTCTTAAGTTCATGACATTGCTCCATTTATTAATAAGTCAGGTGGTTAATTGAGCAAGATCGATAATGGTAGATCAAGGGCCATCGCGGTTCTGGAGCAATGGGAGCGCAAGTCTGTGTCGCTGGATCTGCTCCTGGAAGACGAGCTGCGCCGTCCCTTTGCTGACCAGCGGGATAGTCAGTTCTGCCGGGCCCTGGTTTACGGGGTGGTCCGCTGGCTTGGCTATCTGGACTGGATTCTGCTCAAATATTCGAAACATTCCCTGAAAAAGATGAAACCCCTGACCCGGCAGGCCCTGCGCACCGGGCTTTACCAGTTGGTGGCCATGGACCGGGTGCCGGTTTCCGCCGCCATCAATGAAACGGTCAAGATCCTCAAAGATAAAGGGCAGCCCCGTTGGTTGACTGGATTTGTCAATGGCCTGTTGCGCCGGGTCAGCCGGGAGCTGGATTCTCTGCCATCCCCAGGCCAGGGTGCTGCACAGGGCTTCACGGGACATAGCCTCTTAAGTCATCCCCAATGGCTGTATGACCGTTGGTGTGAGCGCTATGGTCAGGAGCGGACCGAGGACCTTTGTCTGACCAATAACCGTGAGGCGGATCTTTGCCTGGGGCTCATCAAAATCTCCCCGGAAGAATTTATAGAAAAGCTGGCCGCAGTCAATATAGAGGGCGTGAAGGGCTTATTTGCAGGCCAGGCGGTTGTCTTGCCCGAATACAAGGGCCAGGTTGCCGAACTGCCAGGTTACGCCGAGGGCCTTTTTCTGGTCCAGGATGAGGCGGCCCAGTTGGCGGCGGGTTTGCTGGGTGATAAATTATCGGCGGGTCGGTACCTCGATGGTTGCGCGGGTCTGGGCGGTAAGACCATTCAATTGGCGGCCAGACTGGCTGATAATAGCTCGCTGCTGGCGATAGAGCCGGATAAGCGCCGCTATGAGTTACTTGGCGTTAATCTGCGGCGGCTTGGTTTGGCAGGATCAGTGCAAACCTTTAAAGGTCGCCTGGAGGATGTTGCTGAGCAGATCGGGGGTAGCTTCAAGGGTATTCTGCTTGATGCGCCTTGCTCTGGCCTGGGAGTGATTCGGCGGCATCCAGATATTCGCTGGAACCGGAAGATTGAGGATCTGCAACGTTACCAGGCCGAGCAACTGGCCCTGCTGCAGATCGCGGCCCAACTGCTGGAGCCGGGCGGGGTACTGGTCTATATTACCTGCAGTACCGAGCCGGAAGAGAACGAGCAGGTGATCGGGAAATTCCTGGCCATGCATCCTGATTTCCAAACGGAGAATTGCCGGGCCTATTTACCGGAGAATGGTGGGGAACTGATCGATGAACAAGGTTTTTTCCGGACCCTGCCTGATCAGGGCCTTGATGGCTTCTTTGGCGCCAGACTTGTAAAAGTTAATAGTGAAGAATGAAAAGTGAATAATGTGCAGGAAGATATTGTTGAGAGAAGTGTCCTTTATTCCCTCAGAATTATAAAGGTGTTTCAAGAGGTTGAAAAGAATAGTGTGGGCCGAATACTAGGCAAGCAACTATTGCGGTCCGGGACATCAATTGGTGCGAATGTCCATGAAGCGCAGGGCGCGCAAAGCAAGGCTGATTTTATTGCCAAAATGTCGATCGCCCATAAGGAGGCAAGGGAAAGCGCTTATTGGCTCCGATTATTTAGTGAGGCAAATATTCTGCCTGCGGCAAGGTTGCATGATATTAAGGATGAGACGGATCAGATAACAAAAATTATATCGTCAATATTAATCACCTCAAAACAAAACAATTCGTGATGGCGTCACAAAAATTACCCAAAGGGCATAGCATCCGATCTCCCAGCGTCGTAGCGAATTTTCGGAATCTGCGCTTTCCTGTCTGTGTGGTATACCATCATCAATTCTTAACTTTTAACTATTCACTCTTAATTGCCCAATAATGGAACCGCAATATATCAAGATCCGGGGCGCCCGGATGCACAATCTTAAGAATATCGATGTTGATCTACCCCGCAACAAGCTCGTGGTTTTCACCGGGCTGAGTGGTTCCGGGAAATCTACCTTGGCCTTCGATACCCTTTATGCTGAAGGGCAGCGGCGCTATGTCGAGTCTCTCTCGACCTATGCCCGCCAGTTTCTGGGGCAGATGGAGAAGCCGGATGTGGACTCGCTGGAGGGTTTGTCGCCGGCGGTTTCAATCGAACAACGGACCACCAGCCGTAATCCCCGGTCGACGGTGGGGACCACCACCGAGATTTACGATCACCTGCGGCTGCTCTTTGCCCGGGTCGGACACCCATTTTGTCCCGATTGCGGCGAGAAAATTTCGCCCCAGTCGATTCAGGATATGGTCGAAACCCTGCTGCAGGAAC
Source organism: Thermodesulfobacteriota bacterium (assembly GCA_039714535.1). GTDB lineage: Bacteria > Desulfobacterota > Desulfobulbia > Desulfobulbales > JAGXFP01 > JAGXFP01. The sequence continues at coordinate 38,945 of JBDLJC010000016.1, forward strand.
CGGAGGGTAGCAAGATTATCTTGCTGGCGCCGTTGGTCGATGGCCGCAAGGGTGAGCATCGTGAGATCCTGAAACGGTTGAAAAAAGATGGTTTCGTCCGGGTCAGAATCAATGGTGAGATCCAGTCGCTGGATGAGGAGATCAGCCTTGACCGCAAGAAGCGGCATCACATCGAGGCGGTGGTAGATCGCCTGGTGATCAATGACACTGTGGAGCGGCGCCTTTATGATTCGGTGACCACGGCGGTGGGTCTGGCCGATGGTTTTTTGCTGGCTAACTTACCCGATGATGATCGTGAGGTGATGTTCAGCGAGCGGGCGGCCTGTATCAGTTGCGGACGCAGTATGCCGGAACTGACCCCCCGGCTCTTTTCCTTTAATAATCCCCATGGCGCCTGTCCCGAATGCAACGGTCTGGGCGTTAAGCAGTTCTTTGACCAGCAACTGGTGGTCCCCGATAGTACTTTGAGTATCAGGGGTGGGGCCATTGCCCCCTGGGGTGATCCGTGGCGGCTTGGCGGTAAGCGGCGTTTCGGCGGCGGAGGCGGGGTCTCGGTTTACGGGCAGCAACTGGAGGCGTTGGCCGCCCATTACCGCTTTGATCTGGATAAGCCCTTTGCCAAGTTAACCGCAAAAGTTCGGGATATCATCCTGTTCGGCTCCAAGGGTGAAGAGATCGAATTCACCTATCGGCGGCGACAGCGCCTGACCACCAGCCGCTTGCCCTTTGAAGGGGTGATACCCAGCCTGGCCCGGCGTTATATGGACACTGCTTCGGCAACAATCCGGGAGTGGCTGGGCAGGTATATGAATGAGCAGACCTGCCCGGTTTGTCATGGGGCGCGGCTTAAACCTGAGGCGCTGGCCGTGCGGGTCGGCGATTGGGCGATAGATGAATTGATCTCTCTGTCCATTGCCAGGTTACAGGCGGTTTTGCAGGAGATTAACTTCAGCGCCCAGGAGAAGTTGATCGCGGAACGGGTGATCAAGGAGATTGGCGACCGGCTGACCTTTCTGGTTAATGTCGGCCTGGGTTATCTGTCTCTGGAAAGGCGCGCGGCAACCCTGTCCGGTGGTGAGGCCCAGCGGATCAGGCTGGCTTCGCAGATTGGTTCGAGGTTGGCCGGGGTCCTCTATATCCTCGATGAACCGTCCATCGGTCTCCATCAACGTGATAACCAACGGTTGATTGATACCCTGATCAGCCTGCGGGATCTGGGGAATACCGTTCTGGTGGTAGAGCATGACACGGATACGATCATGGCCGCAGATCAGGTGCTTGATATTGGGCCCGGGGCCGGGGTGCACGGCGGCGAAGTGGTCTTCTTTGGCCCGGTTAAGAAGTTGCTCCAATGCCGGGACTCCCAAACCGGCGGTTACCTGTCCGGGCGGCTTGCCATAGAGATACCTGAGAAAAGACGGCGCTTACCGGCTAAAAAGAAGTGGCTGTACCTGAAAGGGGCAACGGCCAATAACCTTAAGGATGTCACGGCAGGCTTTCCCCTCGGGGTGATGACCTGCGTGACCGGAGTTTCCGGGTCCGGTAAAAGTTCGCTGGTGATCGAGACCCTCTATAGGCAGACGATTAACAAACTGGGCGGGGCCAGGGAGGCGGCGGGGCCGTGCCGGGCCATCAAGGGCCTGGAGCAGATTGACAAGGTTATCGATATAGACCAGAGCCCGATCGGCCGTACCCCCAGATCGAATCCGGCCACCTACACCGGGGTGCTGACCCCGATCAGGGAACTGTTGAGCAACCTGCCGGAATCCCGGGCCCGGGGCTACAAACCGGGGCGGTTCAGTTTTAATATCAAGGGGGGTCGTTGCGAGGCCTGTGAGGGCGAGGGGGTGATCAGGATCGCCATGCACTTTCTGCCCGATATCTATGTGACCTGTGAGACCTGCCGGGGCCAAAGGTATAACCGGGAGACCCTCGATATCAGGTACCGCGATAAGAATGTTGCCGAGATCCTGGCCATGAATGTCGAAGAGGCGCTGGAATTTTTCAGCAAGATTCCGGTGCTGCGCAACCGCCTCCAGACCCTGCACGATGTCGGGCTGTCTTATATTGCCCTTGGCCAGTCTTCGGTTACCCTGTCCGGCGGGGAGGCCCAGCGGATCAAGCTGGCCCGGGAGTTGAGCAAGCGCGGTACCGGCCGGACCCTCTATATCCTGGATGAACCCACCACCGGTTTACATCCGGCTGATATCAAGAATCTGCTCAAGGTGTTAAGCCGCCTGGTTGATAACGGCAATACCATTGTTATCATCGAGCATAATCTTGATGTTATCAAGACGGTGGATTATGTTATTGACCTGGGTCCGGAAGGTGGTGACGGGGGTGGCGAGATCGTCGCCAGCGGCGCCCCCGAGCAGATCTGCGAGGTTGATAGTTCGTTTACCGGCCATTTTCTGCAAGGGGCTTTTAATAGCGCTTGACGGCAAGGTTCGGTTTGGGTGCAACGGACGCTTTGATGGAATGGTCAGTTTGGGATGGGCGATGTTGAGGGTAAGATTTTTCAGCAGCGCCGTTCGGGATGGCAATGTTATTTTAGTTAGCGAAAGACAGGCATTAGCGCAATTTTAAAGCAAAAAGGCTGAAGTATCGCCGATAATCACAAGCAAAAAAGGAATAAATCATGGCAGAGAATAATGAAGAAACCCCCCAGGCGGGAACTGAACAACCGGTATTTAAGATGCAGAAGATGTTTATCAAGGATCTGTCGTTCGAGAATCCGAATGCGCCGGCGGTATTCCTCGAGAATAGTCAGAGCCCCAAGGTTGATATCCAGCTGCATGTGAAGAACAACAAGCTTGATGATGAAAACTGGGAGGTCAGTCTCTCGATTACCGCCTCATTCACCGGGGCCGAGGAAAAGACCATTTTTATCATCGAGATTGAGCATGCCGGGGTTTTCCTGCTGAAGAATATCCCGGCTGAGCATATGGCCGCGGTACTGGCGGTGGATTGTCCGACCATGCTTTTCCCGTTTACCAGGCAGATTATGAGTCAGTTGGCGGTTGACGGCGGCTTTATGCCGTTCCTGATGGATCCGGTCAACTTCATGGGGCTGTTCCAGAATGCCCAGCAGAAAAATCAGCCGGAGCAGGGCGTGGCCCAATGAAATAGAAAACTGTCCGGTTTACATGCAAAAAAAAGGGGGGATGCTTACGGCATCCCCCCTTTTTTCGCTAATTTTAAAAGAAATCAGGGAATAGTAACATTAAAAACATGGGTTTGCGGTGTCCCACCCGGCGGGGTGACTGTGACTTCTATGCTGTCCGAAGTTGGGGCGGCAGCGGCACAGCTCGCGGAACCAATTGTTTGAAAATCAAATTGGGTTTTATTGCCGGCTGCGTTTGTTTCGGCGTCTGTTGTGGTGAAAGTACTAAGCCCTACTATCTCGACGAGGCCGCTAGCGCCATTAGCCAGAGCGAATGTGGTGTCGGTTGCCATGGGGCCGCCGTTGTCGTCTTCAATGATTAGGGTCCAGTCGTCAACAGTTGTGCAGTCAGTCAGTGCAAATGGTGCGGGTGTAACTGTAAATGTTCCTACATTCGCAGTTGGCCAATATACTACCGGATTGCGGTAGACGTATGTTGTGTCCCTGCTACTGCAGGACCCTGGGGTACTGGTGCCAGTCACATCATTACAGAGAATCCCGTTAAACTTAGGGTCAGCAGCGGCGGTACTGTAGCTAGTATTACCGTCGTAATCCAAATACAATTCGCCTGCGGTATAGCCCCCACTATCATCGGCGTCGAGCCAGGGTTCGCCGAGGTTAGTGAATTCACCGAGATCCGCTAAACCATCGCCATCGCTATCGACAAAGCTTTCTTCACCGATGGCGTATGCCAGAATTCCGCAGTTGCCATCAGCAGGTCTTCCGTCGTCACTTTTGTATTGCACGGTGCAAGCGCCGCCGGCTGTTTGGCAGGACGGGTCAATTTGCCCGCATTCAGTCGTAAAGAAGATAGTTGTGCCATCTTTAACAGGGTTATTGAAATGGTCTGAGGCAATAATTGAAAGGGTTATCGTTTCACCAGCACTCTCCCAGAATTTGGCAGGACGCCAGGTGCTCGCTACGAGGGAAAAACTGTCCTGGTCGGGCAGGCCGGTCGAAACCCATAACTGCTCGGACTGGGAGTAAATGGTGGTGGTGCCGTCAGCGGTCAAGGTTGAAGCTGTCACTCTAACCGGGGTGCCTATAGTGCCGGAGTTAACAATGGCATCGACTTCACCCGCAATATTTGTTATGCCGGAGGCATTGGTAAGATAAAGCCCGCCAATGGAGGTGGTTAGCGTAAAATCAACGGGTTGGTTGGCTATGGGGTTCATATTGAAATCCACGACCTTGAATTTAACCTGGGAGGTGTTATCGCCGCCGACACCTTTCAGGGCAATGGTTGTCGGAGTGGCGGATATATATTGCAGGCTGCCGACGTCCGGGGCGCTAACCGCGAGGGTAGCCGATACCGAAGGTCCGTCGGTGATACTAGCTGTAATTTGGTCATCACCGTTACAGCCGTTGTCTGTATAGGTGGCGGTGGCGAGCCCGTTATGGGTAACAACACTGGCGCTGATTGTCGCCTGGGCCGGACTAAGGCCCGCGCAGAGGGAACTGAAGTTGACGATAACCGGGGTAGTGATGAGGGCCCCGCCACTTTTGACCGCGACCTCTGCGGTCGTGGTCCCGTAGGCTGAAACCGTACTTACTCCGAAGGACATGGGATCCAGGGTCAGCGGTTCGACGGTAATCATTCCGGTGGAACTCGGTCCGTTGTTAATGTCGGGCAGGGTGGCGGTAATCAGATCGTCGCCGAGGCAGCCCTGGTCCTTATAGATAGCTGTTGCGACCCCGCCTGTGGTGTTGGTCTGGGCCGGAGTGATAGTTGCTTTGCCCTGTTGCACACAGATGGAAGTAAAATCAACTACAGTGGGGGTAAGATAATTGTCGGCGCCAACCTTCAGGGTAACGGTTAGTGAGGTGCTGGCGTTTGCGGATATGGTTGCGAGCCCGGGACTGACAGACCCCATCGTCAGAGGAACGATAGGCAATGTTCCGGTCTGGGAAGGGCCGTTAGCCAGGCTGGGCACTGTAACTTCAATCTGGTCATCGCCCGGACAGCCGTTATCCACGTATGTCGCCGTCGCGGTGCCGCCACTGGTGCTCACGTTTGGGGTTATGGTGGCCCAGCCCTGGTCAGCACAGAAGGATGAGAAATTTACCGCAGTGGGAAGGGTATAATCCGCAGTCCCTTCGAGTAAGGTGACGCTAACGGTGGTGCTCTGATACGGAGGGAGGTCAGGGGCAACCTCCGTTCCAAAGGAAAGAGCGCTCATAGTCAGGACATTGATGTCAAATTGTCCTGAGGTGGAGGGGCCATTCGTTATCGAAGCTGTAATGGTATCGGTTGCGCCGCAGCCGTTGTCGGTAAAGGTCGCAGTGGCGGTGCCGTTACTGCTCGTAACGGTTTCTGAAATGGTTCCCTTACCCGCATTGGCACAGGTTGAAGTAAAATTAACGGCTACCGGCGAAAGATTGGGGTCTGTCCCGATCAGAATGGGCACGTGTATCTGGTTTGTGCCATAGGGGGACAAAGGATCAGGATCACTGTCGAAGGTCATTGTCCCCATTGCCAGTGGGGTGATCTCGAGTGTCCGGGTAATTGTGGGGCCGTTGTTCAAGCTCGGGACGGTAACAGTGACGACATCCCCCTGACAGCCCTCGTCAACGTATAGGGCAGTTGCGACGCCGCCGCTAACAGGTACGGTCTTGGTGATGGTGGCCAGACTAGGGTTAAGTAAATCCGCGCAGAAAGACGTAAAATCTACGGTTAAGGGCGTGGTGTAATTAGCCGTTCCGTCAAGCAGGGTAACCTCTACAGTTGTTGTCGCGAAAGCCGGTAAAGGATCAGGATCTGTGCCTACGCGAATGGGACTAAAGGTCAGAGGATTAATGGCAAGAGAACCCAATTCCGTTGGGCCATTCACAATTGATGCTGTAATGTTATCGGTTGAGCCGCAGCCATTGTCGGTAAAGGTCGCGGTGGCTGTGCCGCCACTGCTCGTAACAGTTTGTGAAATAGTTGCCAGACCAGCATTGGCGCAGGTAGAAGTAAAATTAACGGCTACCGGCGAAAGATTGGGGTCTGTCCCGATCAGAATGGGCACTCTTATCTGGGTTGTGCCATAGGCGGACAAAGGATCAGGATCACTGTCGAAGGTCATTGTCCCCATTGTCAGTGGGGTGATATTGATTGCCCCGGTAATTGCAGGGCCGTTATTCAAGCTCGGGACGGTAACAGTGACGAAATCAGTCCCCTGACAACCATTGTCACTGTATATGGCAGTTGCGACGCCATTAAAAGCAAGTGTACTCGGGGAAATGGCGGCCCGACCGGCCGCTGCGCAGGTAGACTCGAATTCTACAGTTAAGGGAGTGGTGTAATTATTCGTTCCGTCAAGCAGGGTAACCTCTACAGTTGTTGTCGTGAAAGCCGGTAAAGGATCAGGATCTGTGCCTACGCGAATGGGACTAAAGGTCAGAGGATTAATGGCAAAATAACCCAATACCGTTGGGCCATTGGTTATGGAGGCAGTGATTGTGTCGGCGCCGCCACAACCGTTATCGGTGAAAATCGCCGTTGCAACGCCGCCAGCGGTTGTGGCGCTTTGGGTAATGGTAGCGTTGCCGTTAGTCGCACATGTGGAAGAAAAATTAACCGTAATTGGAATTGTGGTCAGTTTGGGCGCAACCCCATCATCATCAAAGACTTCGGCTGTTATGGTTGTCGTCCCATATGCAGAAAGGATGGGGTCGGCAAAACTTAGTGCCGGCATGGATATCTGGTTTACAGTTAAAGTCCCGGAAGTTGGAAGAACGTTGTTTAAACCGGGCACTGAAACGTTGATTGTATCGACGTTGTTACAACCAAGATCGGTGTAAATAGCCTTCGCAACGCCGCCGATAGTATTTGCTGTGCTGGTAATGGTTGCCAGACCCGCTGTGGCACATTGGGAATCAAACTCAACTATGGCGGGGGCGGTGTAATTATTTAAGCCATCCAAAAGGGTTACACTTACCGAAGTAGTACCAAGGGCCGGGAGGGGATTGCTGCCGAAGGTGAGTGCGCTCAAGGTTAGCGGGGTTACCGTAAGCGTCCCGGTATTGCTTGGCCCGTCGACAATTGAAGCGGTTACGGTATCATTGCCGCCGCAGCCGTTATCGGTGTACGCTGCTGTGGCGGTGCCGGTAACGGTATTAGCGGTAGTGGTTATTGTCGCGTCACCCCTCTCAACACAGTCCGAGGTAAAATCAACCGGGATGGATGTTGCCACCGGCACACCGCTGTCTAATACCGTGACGCTGATCTCGGTATTGCCGTACGGGGAAAGCACGGGGTCGGTAAAGGTCAAGGCCCCCATGGTCAAGTCACCAACAGTGACCGCGCCTCCGCCTGTAGCCCCTGTAGCCCCTGTAGATGCCGGCGGCGGGATATCACCACCGCTGCAACCAGCCACAACAAGGAGTGCAATGATTGCCAGGAAGTGCTTGATGGTTCTTAGAGATAGTTTCTTGCTGGGTTGTGTTTTGTAGCTCATTTTTTCCACTCTTTCCAATGTTGTTGGAAAATTTATAAGTTCTTTTTGTTCCCCCGAACGAACGAAAGAAGCTCTCTATTATAACACAGTGCTGGACTTGGAAGCAAAATCATTGATCAGGGCGGCAATCGCTTGCTGGACGGCGGTGTCGAACAACTTATCTTCTCTGGTTTCAGCAAAAACGGTCTGCGGCTTGACCAGGACCTTGACGCTGTTGGTCCAGACAACTTCAGCGGTTTGCGGGTCCTGGACCCATAATCTCAGCTGGATCGCCGCCTGGTTGGCTTTACCGCCTTTACTTGCAACATAACCCAAGGCCGCGCCACCCATCCCCCAGATCATGCTATTGTGTCTGCCCGGGTTAAGCTTTTCGGTATAGTCGTAAGGTCCTGAGGCATTGTAACCGATGACAGCTCCGGCAGCGCCACTCATTAGCGCTGAACCCAGGCTATCGTAGGTGTCAGAGTTTGTGACGCCGAAAAGGGCCTTGCTGGAGCCTGCAAATAGAACCGGCATAATACCGCGTTTAAGGGGCGACCAGGTGTTCTCCTGGTCAAATTCGTAGGAGAGAATCTGGCCGCGCATAACAAAATCGGCATTAAAGTTATCGGCTATTTTGGCCAGGGTTGCGCTATCAAGAGCATAGTTGCTGGCCTGATTGCTATTGGAGCGAGGTTGTTCTTTTTCAACCATGTCGGCAAGCTCGGACTTCATTAAAGATGACCAGCTGGAATCGTTGCTGATGGCATCTTGGATGTAACCGGGTAAGGCGCTGTTTTGGGACAGGTCTGAATTCAGGGTGGCGACGTTGGTCTCGGCTAAATATGCCAGTAAATCTTCCTGAACCGGCAAGCGGAAGCCTTTGCCGGTTAATCCGGCGGTAAGATTCTCCATTATATTGATGTTGCGCCGAAAAGCCCTTTCTGCATCTTTCGTGTATGAGTAATCGGCAAACGGCAGGATGACCATTTTTTTGCTGGTGCATTTTTCCGGATTGGCGCTTGCGGACACGGCTAATCTCTCGGAAACCAACTGACCGCATCCGGAAACTGCAAATGCTAAAAAACCTATGGCGAATAGACGTAAAGTGGACATTATTTTGTCTCCTTTTATTGCTTTGCTTGGCAATCTCATTAGATAATTTCCGGCTTTAGTAGAATAATCAGTTCCTTTCGTAGTTTAACTTTGCTGTCAAGGCTGAAGAGCCCGCCGATCAGCGGTAATTTCCCCAGCACCGGCACATTTTCATCCTTACCGTCATCGGTGGAGTCGATCAGCCCACCTACAACCAGCATTTCACCTTTCTTGACCCGGACAATAGTTGACATCTCTCTGACGTTGGTAACCGGCAGGCCCACTGTTGAGTCGCCAAAATCCCTGTATACGATGGGCTCTTCGAGCTGGGAGGTGACCGGGGTCAGGTTTAGGATTATTTCATCATTTTCAAGGACAGTAGCGATAATAGACATAACAATGCCTGATGTTTTGTCTTTGGTCGTGACATCAGTCTTAACGACACCCTCTTCCACGGTTGTCGTTACTTTGTCGATGTATGTTACGTTTTTGCCGACATTAATCAGGGCTGGTTGGCCGTTCAAGACACTTAGCTTAGGGTTTGCCAGGACCTTTGTTTTGCCCTGCTTTTCTATGGCGCTGACCAGGGTGGTAAAACTTTTTGCGTTCAAGGTGAAGGAGCGGCTGCTGCTTGGCCCCAAGGGCTGGTGGGTCGTGCTTGAGCCAAAGTCCATGTTAAAGGTGAAAGGACTGCTGTTAAAAAGGGACTCCCAGTCGATCCCGACTTCCCGCTCGTTGTTGATCGAGACCTCAAGGATCTTGGCTTCAATGGAAATTTGCTTGTATAGTTCACCTTTCAGATTGCTGAGGTATGTCTCAACTTTTTTGATAATTCGTCTTGGCGCAGTTACGGTTATCAGGCCAATCGGTTTGTCAATTGTATAAAATCCCTTGGCGGATTGGGTGCGGGATACCTTGGCTGGTTCAGGGGTCTCCGACTTTTTGTCGGATGATTTAGCTGTGGGGGGGGGGATTGAAGCAGACTCCTCCCAGATATTTAAAACCTGATCCAGATTTTTTTGGATGTTGTCCCAGATATCAAATTCATAGCCGGTATTCTGAATACTACTCTGGGAAGTATCAGAAACATTCGCGCCGACGGAGGATGCGTATGTTGCCTTCATGAAAGGCATAGCCAGATGGAATCTTCGGGTCTCCTTGTATTTGACGACAATGGTGTTGCCCTCAACTTCGTGAAAATAGTCCCGTTGCCGAAGGAGGTTGTCAAGGGCCTTGAAAAAGTCATCATTTGCCCTGATATCGACGTCAACATAAGAGTATTGATCAACGTCACTGGCCCAGCTGATATTCATCTTTTTCAGGGCGGCAAGCTTTTTCAATATATCCTTGAGAACCACTGGCCCGGTGGCGGATGATACGTCTGCCCCGACTTTGACGACGAAATCCTCATCAATGCCAAAGGAGTCAATGGCGTCACTTGTTTCTGTGAGACTGTAAGAGGGACTTTGAAAACGAACCGGCAGGGAAGTTGGTTGTGAGTAAGCCGGCCCAGAAGAAGTTCGGTTTGAATAGGAGGTCTCGTGTGCCGCCGCCTTGATCTGGCTCGCCTCGTTTGTTTTAGCGGCAACATCTCGTTCAGCCGGGCCTTGTGCTGAAGGCGAACAGGCAAAAAGGATAGTAAGCAGACTGGCCGCCACTCCTAGTATGTATATGGAACTCTTGGTTTTCATTTTTTGATCTCTCTTTTTGCTTAAAGTGTTTAGATAAGCCGTTAAATTACTTATCTTTCAGATTACTGGCCCGCAAGAGAAGCTCTTCCTTTGATGTAGCGGTTCAGGTCTGCCGGGATTTCATACCCGGAAAGCAGAATGGTTCGGTATTCCGATGCTGCTATGTCTTGCCGGCCTTGCTTGTCATGGATACGGGCCCTGCTGATCATGGTTTCCAATGAGTCTCCATGGAAACTTTCGTGTTGTTTCAAGAGGTCCAGGGCGCGATCAAATTGATTGTGTTCTTCGCTGAAGGCCGCATAGCTGGTGAGAGCTGCACTGGACGGCTCCGGACCGCTAATTGATTTCTCGAAATATTCTTCAGCCTGGTCCGTTTTTTTCATCCGAGCCAAACCGATAGCTACTTGCAAGGCTGAAGCGTAATCATTGGGATCAGCCTTCAGGGCCGTTTTCGCGTAATGAACTGCTTTGGCATTTTGACCAAGGCGAACCAGGGATAAGGCTGCGATCCTTTTGGCTATAATTGTATTTTCGGGCCATTTGCTGAACGACTCTTCATATAGGGCGAGGGCCGCTGTGTAATTCCCCAGCTTTTCACTGTTTTGGGCCTGGTGAATAAGATTCTTGGCCGCGACAATCGTTTCCGGGATCTCTTGGAGTTTGCTGATTTGGATGCCCTCTTTTCCTGGCTGCTGTTTGAAATCAAAGGACTCGTCTGTTTTGAATTCCACAGTTTCAAGAGTTTTTTCCGGCCATTCAAATTTTTTGCTCTTAGGCGAGATTACAATGGTGTTATAGCGTTCTTCTTTCTGGAGATCCTTGAGGTTCAAGATGATGTCCAAGGCAAAATCCCAGGGGACATCGTTTAAGGCGAGGGTCAAAGAGCCGCCCACCGCTTGGTCAACGACCATATTAAGATTGCTGATTTCACCGAAGAGGCGGAAGACATTGTGTAGGTCGATTTTGTAAAAATCAACAGTTATACGCTCTTTTTCGTAGCCCGCAAAAGGCGACCCGGAACCGCCGGATTTCTTCTTACCTGACTCTTTATGTGCAATTGTTGGTGGGGAGATTTCGGTTTCTGCAGTTTTGGTTTCCGCATTAAGAACTTCTCCTGTGGTAGTCTCGATTATCTGTGGTTCCGGCGAGATTGTCGGCTCGGCATCGGCATGACTATCGGCACTCAACAGACCGGCAATAACTGAGGTTGCGGCTGACGGTTCTTTGATTGTCACCAGCAAACCATCGGTCCGGGCGCTTACCGTGTAGTCAAATAATTTGTCACGGTTGGAATCGAAGACGACGCGGAATCCGTCGCTCCGGGCGCCTGTTCTAACCTGGGCTAAAGCGGTATCGACTTTTTTGGGCTGGATGGGCCCAGCTAATTTTACATTCTTGACATCAAGGTACATGCGATCCGGCCGATCTGCCTTGGAGTTTTTCTCGAGTTGAACTTCCTTGTAATCGTTTATTGAGCCATCAGCTCTTAAAAAAACCTTTGTCTCGGTAGCGGAATGTTCAATTTCAATATCAAAAAGAACGCTAGCTTCATTTTTTCCCAAGATAGGTGCTGATTGACCGGTATCTGTCAAAGCTTCAACGTGCTCTTCATTTGCAGAGGATGCCGTTGGCGCCGCCGATGTCTCTGGCTCTACAGCAACTACTTGCGTCTCTTGCGACGAAGAGATATCTAAGTTTTGGGGCTGTTCGGCAGTCGCCGCTTTGGCGAATTTGACAACTATGTCATTGTTCAGCCGGTCAATTGTGTAGCTGTTATCCTCTCCAAGGAAGAATTCGATCCTGGCGATAAATGGTTCCTTGTCTTCAAGAACTTTCCCTGTTATCTGAGAAACCGGGCCCTTAGGTGTGCCTAGAGACAGATCCAAAGATGGATCGATGGAGGCATCGGCAATGTCAATTATTACCCTGAATGGGTTGAATAATTCGTACATTGTATAGGTTGGCGGTGTTTCGCCTTTTATCACCAGCACAAAATCATCGGCAGTTTCTTCCCATTCCAGTGTCTGGATCAGGTAAGAATCCTGGCTTTCACTTTTTGCTCTGCATGGAGTATAAATTAACAGACTGGACATAATTAGAATTGCCCAGAAAGCAACAGCTGGCCGTTTTGTAAGGGTAACCACTACTTTTCCCCCTCTTTTCTTAAATTCATCTCCACGGTCTTGTATTTCTTTTCTCGCGACATGGAGTAGGATAATTGTTTGATGATTACTTGGTTGGGTAAAATATTTGAAATTATTCCAGATCTGCCAATTTTAGTTCCTTTCCTGACGATGTAGCCCTTGTGTGCAGAATCCTCAACCATTGCCATGGGACTGCTGTCCGTAAAAATAATTGAAACCAGCGTTAACTGACCTGGTTCAAATTGCCGCATTCCCGTCAATATCTCTGGTTTTGTTTCGGCTACTTCCTGCAAAATCTTCTGTGATATAAATGGCAAAAAAGGATCTGTTCTGTTTTCGCTTTGGTAAGTAAAAGGCTTCAATTCCATTGAGGCTATAAGTTCTTTCAATGCCTCGTTAATTTTCAAGTTTTCCTCTATTGCCGCCTTTGTAGCACCTTTGTTCTCTGTTGTTATTTGCGCGCAGCTAAGCGTGGGGATGGCAACGGCGAACAGAACGATGAAGGTCGTCGTTAAGGCAAAATAATGCAAACATGTTTTCAGTGAATTTTCTCTCTTCATGAAATTGGTTGGCAACATACCTATTGTTTTATTTTTTAGGTTTAGCCTTACTTTCTGCCGCTGACAGAAATCTATAAGTCACAAGCTGAAGGGAGGCTGTGAGTCGCATTTCATTATCAACTAGCTTTGCGCCGCTTAGGGCGATGTTGTTTGCCGACACTATGCGGTTTAACTTACTGATTTTGTCTAAGAACGTACCAATGTTGTGATACGTACCGTTTATTTTTATTGCTATGGGGATGACCGCGTAGAACTGCTTTTTTTGTTCTGCTTTAGGTGTAAAAGAGACAAACTCAAGACCAGAGTTGGTTCCGTGCTCCGATATATCTGTAAGCAGCTTCGGGATTTCTTTTTGTTTGGGTAATAAGAGAGATGCCGCTTTTAACTGTAATTCTACATGTGCTTTTTCAGCCTTATGTTCATCAAGCTTGTCGGCGATGGCTTCAACTTTTTGGATTTCACTATTTAGAAAGATATTGGCTTTCCTGAACTTAGCAATCTCCTCGTTTTTAGGAGAGAGGAAGAGGAAGAAAAAAAGCAATATTGGAATCAGCATGCTGGCGGCAAAAATCCCTGTCTTGTGCTTTTGGCTCAGGCCGGCCAGCTTGTTGTCAATAAAGGACACGTAGGCCTGTTTTGTTTTCGTGATTTGATCCTGCATTTACCTTTTCCCTTCTCGCCCCTACCTTGATTATTTAGGAGTTTTTATACCTACTTTTAGAGAAAATGATTTTAATTTTGCTCCGGCAATTACTGTTTGTGAAGACTTTGTAAGCGCTGATTTTTTGAAGTAAGTAGATGCCGATATGCTGTTCATGAATTGGGCAATTGTAGCGTTGTCTAGCGCTGTCCCGGCGATATTTAATCTCATCCCTTTTAAGCTCATGGTTTTAAACCATAGCCTGTTTGACGGGGTCAAATTAGCAATCTCGTCCATGACGTGTACGGAAACCTGAGAGTTCTTTTTTAACTTCTTTATGACATTCAGTTTGGTTTCCTGAATTTTCTTGTCTTTTTTAAGTTTGTTGATCTCGTCGATTGTTTTTTGGTAGGAGGCTTTTTTCTTAGTCAAAGATACATTTTCAGCTTTTAACCTTTCGCTGGTGGAAATCTTGTTGAGGGCAAACATCCCCAATGCAATCAGCAGAAATATAATTGAAGCAAGATACATGGCGACTTCATTGCGAACCTGAAGTCTCGCCCGTATTTGCCTAACTGGTATTAGGTTAATATGTGTCATTGGTTCTTATGCCATGCCTAGATGTTAGTTGATCTAGTCGCGAGACCGGTTGACAGAGCCATTTCCGGGCCGATGCTTTTTAAATAACCAGGATCTATCTTGTCAGGATCTGCAGTGGCTCGGGCGAACGGGTTGAAAATCTCAGTTTTGATGCCGGTGTCATTCGAGAATAGCCTTGCCAGCCCCTTTACCTTGGCGCCGCCGCCGCTCAGGACGATTTTATTTATAGTGCCGTCCGGGTAGTTCGAGGAATAAAAATCCAAAGCTCTTTTTACTTCAGTTAGCCACTGATTGCAGGTGTTGACGAAGATTTCTTCAAGCTCTTTCATCTTGTCGCCGGGAGAGGTCTGGCCGGTCTTTAGATCTTCAGCTTCTTCGGGGGTAATGTTGAAATGGCTCTGAATTGTTTCGGTTAAGATTCTGCTGCCCATCACCACGTCCCTGACCAGGATGGAAGTGCCTTTGGCGACAATGTTGATGTTCATCTTTGAGGCACCGATATCAATCAGCACGACATTTTCATCTTCACTGCTGAAATTAGCGCAATAGGCATTTTCCATGGCAAACGCATCGACATCGACGATTACCGCTTCCAGACCAACTGTTTTCAGCATCTCAAGATAGCCGTTGACCACATCTTTTTTTGCAGCCACCAGGATCACGTCGGTACGTTCATCTTCTTCGGTGTTGGTTTTTAAGTCCTGGTAATCGATGAAAACCTCATCAATATCAAAGGGAATGTATTGCTCAGCCTCAGTCTGGATATGGGAAGATAATTCACGGTCTTCCATGGTCATCAGGTTTATTTTTTTGACAATGACTGAGTAGCCAGAGATGGATATGGCAACCTTGTTGCCCTTCAGTTTGAGATTTTTAATGAGGGAACTCACTACCTTGGCAACGACTTCAGGTTCCTGCAAAACTCCGTCTTCAACGGAATTGGGTGGTAATTTGGCGCTTCCGAGGCTGGTGAGTTTGTATCCATCGCCAGATGGAATTAGCTGACAGGCCTTAATGGCATGGGAACCAATGTCGAGTCCGATAGTCAGCTTCTGGCCGCCAAAGAAGGGAAAGCCGAAATTTGGGATTGTTAAACCACCCATAATGCGATGACCTTGTAAAAGCTATTGATGGGGAGTTGCTGTTTGTCTTCTACAAACTCAACTGATTTCAAGTCGCCACGCGGTGCTGAAAAACAATTCTTCCTAGTATGTACTATGTGTGATCCTTGGTGTCTTGTCGTGCTCGGGAAAAAATAAGTTGCACTTGGATATCTTGACCCGTATTGCAATTTCAGTAAATTTACTATTGCAATAAAAGACATAAAAGTAAGGTCATGTCAAGGATAAAATGGCCGTTACTTTGCGAAATACTTAAAAAAATTTTGTTTGGCGGCTTGTTTCAGAGGTGAAATTACTACACAGAATGTGGCTTAATGAAATGTGGCGCGTTGTTGATTTTACAGCAACACATTTGGTTATATTCTTGTCGATTTGCGGGGGTGGTGATAGCTAGTTGTTATTGTTAAGCAATTCTCTCATGAAAACCCCGTGTTTTTTGTTGGAGATTTTTAGTTTGTTGTCAAAAATTTTACCTAATCGTCCGGTTATCGTCAAAAAAATTGCCTGGGCGAAAAGTTGATATCATCAAATTTGTGTGGGGTCTATTCTAAATAAGTTGTGAGGCGGCGGGAGTAGCGTTTTTTTGGTGGGGGAAGCAGGAAGGCTAATCTAGATTGTGTTTCGGATTGTAACCAGGACAAACTACCTTGTAAATAGCGTTGCTATGGAGTAGTACTAAAAAGAGTATGTCTATACTTGCAAGTCAATTACAAGGAGCTTTCTTTGTCAAACTCTAGGGAAATACCTCTTAAGAAAAAATCATTATTACGTGAGTATGTCGAGGCAATAGCCATTGCCTTGTTATTGGCTTTATTCATCCGAGGTTTTGTCGTTCAGGCCTTTAAGATTCCTTCCGGATCCATGATCCCGACTCTTCTGGTCGGGGATCATATCTTGGTCAGTAAATTTATTTATGGTTTGCGCAATCCTTTTACCGGCACGCTCTTGATTCCGGTGAAGGAACCGGAGCGGCTTGATGTTGTTGTCTTTAAATATCCCCTTAATCCTTCCCAGGATTTTATAAAAAGAGTAGTGGGCCTGCCGGGTGATACCATTGAGGTGATTAACAAGCAGGTTTATGTTAACGGCTCACCCATTCAGGATGACCCCGGCGTTAATAAAAAGGGTCGTGTTTTGCCGCGTGAGATCAGCGCGCGGGACAATTTCGGGCCGATAACTGTGCCGGCGCATTCTCTGTTCGTGATGGGGGATAATCGTGATAACAGTCATGACAGCCGCTTCTGGAAATTTGTTGATTTTAAGGACTTGAAAGGCAAGGCCTTCATTATGTACTGGTCTTGGGATAAAGAGCATTTTGGGGTGCGATGGAGGCGATTGGGCCAGATAATCCGCTGAAAATGATTGAAGTTACGGCTTGTTTTAGGTGAGATTGTAAATGATGACTATGAACTGGTTGGTTTCTTTCCGACCAAAGCCTTATGATGAACTAAATGATTATGGAATCAGAGCACTTCTTCAAGCATAAACACCTGATAAGCTTGGCTGATTTGTCGGTCGAGGACCTTGATATGGTCCTGCTGACAGCGAAGTCATTTAAGGAAATATCGTCCCGTTCCATCAAAAAAGTGCCCACCTTGCGTGGTCGGACCGTTGTTAATCTCTTCTTCGAGCCCAGCACCAGAACCCGCCTCTCCTTTGAGATTGCCGCCAAAAGGATGAGCGCCGACACCTTCAATATCTCCGCATCGACGAGCAGTACAACCAAGGGAGAAACCCTGGTTGATACAGCCCTTAATCTGCAAGCAATGAATCCAGATATGATCATTATCCGGCATTCTTCGTCCGGCGCGCCTAATCTTTTAACACGTCATATCAAGGCCTCGGTGATCAATGCTGGGGACGGCACCCATGAGCATCCCAGCCAGGGTCTGCTTGATCTGATGACTGTCAAGGAGCATAAAGGGGATCTGGCCGGGCTCAAAATAGCAATAATCGGCGATATAGCCCATAGCCGGGTTGCCCATTCCGATATAATCGGCTTTACCAAGATGGGCGCCTCGGTTGCGGTAAGCGGGCCTGCGACGATGGTGCCGACTGAGGTGGAGCGGTTGGGGGCCAGGGTTTGCTTGCAGCCCCAGGATGCTGTTGCCGATGCGGATGTGGTAATGGCTTTAAGAATTCAGCGCGAAAGGTTGCTGGATCCTTTGATCCCTTCGCTACGTGAATACGCGACTTTTTTCGGAATTAACAAAAAGCTGCTTAAGTTGGCCAAGCCGGATGCGCTGATAATGCACCCTGGTCCGATTAATCGTGGAGTTGAGATTGATCCGGCCATTGCCGACGGGCCCAATTCGGTGATTCTTGACCAGGTGACCAATGGTGTGGCGGTACGGATGGCGTTGCTTTATCTCTTGATGGGAGGAGAATGAAATGTCCTTGGCTGACGGAGCTGAGCTCAAAAATGGAGACTTGGGAGCTTTTCTCCTGCAGAACGGCAGAGTGATCGATCCCGGCAACGGCATTGATGAACAGGGTGATGTCCTGGTCGTTGACGGTCGGATTGCTGCTGTTTTGAAAGCGGCTGACAAGGTCGAAATTCCGAGTGATTGCCAGCGCTTTGATCTTAAGGGGATGTGGGTTGTGCCGGGGCTGATCGACATGCATGTCCATCTGAGGGAGCCGGGCGAAGAGTACAAGGAAACTATCGAGTCAGGCGCCAGGGCAGCAGCGGCAGGCGGTTTTACGGCCGTGGCCTGTATGCCTAATACTTCACCGGTCAACGATTCGCAGGGGGTTACCTCCCTGATAATGGCCAAGGCTGATGGGGTCCGGAGCCGGGTATACCCGGTCGGTTGTATCAGTAAGGGGGCCAAGGGCACGGAGTTGGCGGATATCGGCGAAATGAAGCAGGCCGGGGTGGTTGCGGTATCCGATGACGGCATGCCGGTGGTCGATGGCCAGCTGTTCAGAAGGGCCCTGGAGTATTCAGCCAATTACGATTTGTTGGTGATTTCCCATTCAGAGGAAATCTCTCTCAGCCGGGGCGGGGCAATGAACGAGGGTGAGATGTCAATTCGCCTGGGCCTGCGTGGAATCCCGAATGTTGCTGAAAGCGTCTCGGTTTATCGTGATCTGGCCCTGGCCGATTATACCGGCCAGCCAGTCCACATTGCCCATGTCAGTACCAGTGAGGCGGTTGATTTGATTCGGCGGGCCAAGGCCAGAGGATGCAAGGTCAGCGCTGAAACTGCACCCCATTATTTCACCCTGACCGACCAGGATGTCGGTGAGTATGATACCAATGCCAAAATGAATCCACCGCTCAGGTCCGAGGTGGATCGCCAGGCAATAATTGCTGGCCTGGCCGATGGCACTCTTGATGCTATTGCCACGGACCACGCTCCCCATAGTCGTCTCGAAAAAGACCTGGAATTCGATCAGGCCGCCAATGGTATTATCGGCCTGGAAACATCATTGCCTTTGACGATGGCACTGGTCCGAGATGGTGTGCTTGGTCCTGCCAGGATGGTGGAGCTAATGGCACTTAATCCAGCCAGAATTTTAGGGGTTGAGGGTGGCGATTTGAGCCTAGGCAGTCGGGCGGATATTACGGTGGTTGATCCGGAAAAGAGCTTTGTCTATAGCGAAGATACCATTGTCTCCAAGAGTAAAAATTCACCTTTCATCGACCGGCATCTGACCGGTAAAGCGGTTCTGACCATGATGGGTGGCGCTATAACCCATAACGAGTTGTAGGTTTTTAAAGCGGCCATTGTCCTTACTCCCTAGCTTTTCGAGTCAACTCCTTATCTGTGAGATAGTGGGAGAAGAGAAATAACCTAGTTTTTCGGAAATACCGTGCCTAGTCTCCCTGCTTCCAGCAGGGAGATATTTTGTTCGAAATAAACTGGCCGGCTCAGTCTTCCGTGCTGGCAATTGATTCGATATAACCGCAGGATTTATCAGCACACCGTAACTGCAGACCATCCTTCTTGCTGGTTTTCTCTACCAGAAAAGACGCGCCGCAATCGGGGCATGGCTTTTTGACCGGCTTGTCCCAGATGGCGAAGGTGCATTTCGGGTAGCGGTTGCAACTGTAAAAGACCTTGCCTCTTTTTGAAATCTTTTGGACAATATCGCCGCCGCAATTTTCTTCCGGGCAGGGCACTCCGGTACTCTGGGCTTTGATGTGTTTGCAGGCCGGATATCCTGAGCAGGCCAGGAATTTGCCGAACCGGCCATGCTTGTATACCATCGGTAGCCCGCATTTTTCACATTTCTCGCCGGAATCTTCCGGTTCCTCCCGTGCTACAGGGACAATCTTGCCATCCTCATCTTTACGGAAATCCTGGGTGTGTTTACATTCCGGGTATTTTTCACAGGCCAGAAACTCACCGTTGCGTCCCCATCTGATGACCAGCATGCCGTCACACTGAGGGCAGGGCAGATCGGTTGGTTTGGTGGCGCTTTTGACGGATTCCATCTCTTGCCGCGCCTTCTCCAGGGTCTCCTTGAAAGGGGCATAAAAATCTTTCAGCAGCTGCACCCATTCCCGGGAGCCCTCTTCGACTTGATCGAGCTGTTGTTCCATGCCGGCGGTGAATTCGACGTCCATGATCTTTGGAAAATGCTTGACCAGCAGATCATTAACCAACAGGCCCAGGTCAGTGGGATCGAAGCGCCGTTTCTCCAAGACCACGTATTCCTTGTCCTGGATAGTAGAGATAATCGCCGCGTAGGTACTGGGACGGCCCACGCCGTTGTCTTCCAGGGCCTTGACCAGGGTGGCCTCCGTGTAATGGGGCGGCGGCTGGGTAAAGTGTTGGCCCGGCAGGATCTCTTTCAGGGTAAGCTTGTCCCCTTCTTTTAGGTCGGGCAGGGTGAGATCTTTTGAGTCGGCCGTCGCGGGTTTCTCGGCAGGGATGTCATCGGTTGATTCGACATACAGTTTCATAAAACCGTGAAAACGCATGATTGAACCGGTGGCCTTCAGGTCATATTTACCGGCCGTCACGGTAATGCTGGTTTGGTCAAACTTGGCCGGGGTCATTTGGCAGGCAACAAATCTTTTCCAGATCAAGGAGTAGAGGGCCAGCATATCCTTGTCGATCAGGCCGGCCATCTTCTCCGGGGTGTTGTTGGTGTCGGTGGGGCGGACTGCTTCATGGGCATCCTGGGCCGATTTCTTGGTGCGATAGACATTGGCTTTGGCGGGGAGGAATTTTGCCCCGTAGGTGTTGTTGATATACTCACGGGCCGCAGTAACCGCATCGTCACTGAGTCTGGTTGAGTCGGTCCGCATATAGGTTATGAGGCCGGTGGGGCCTTCATCGCCCAGTTCGATACCCTCATAAAGTTTCTGGGCCAGGGTCATGGTTTTCTTGGCCGAGAATCGCAGTTTACGGTTTGCCTCCATCTGCATGCTACTGGTGATGAACGGTGGGGCCGGATTTCTCTTCTTGCTTTTTTTGACGACCTTGCCAACCGTAAATTTCGCTTTTTGCAACTCCTCACAGATTTTATCGGCGGTGACCTGGTTATTAATCAGACTCTTTTTGGTGCCGATCTTCTTGCCGGCTATTTTTTCAAGATGGGCCTTGAACTGTGGCGGCAGATTTCCGTTCAGGGTTGTGATGATGCTCCAGTACTCTTCCGGTTTGAACGCCTGGATGGCTTGGTATCTCTCGCAGATCATTCTGACCGCTACAGATTGGACCCGGCCGGCACTGAGGCCCCGGCGGACTTTTTCCCATAGGAGCGGTGAAATCTGATAACCAACCAGCCGGTCGAGAATACGCCGGGCCTGTTGGGCCTCGAAAAGTTTGAGATTAAGCTCAGATGATTCCTCAATCGCAGTCAGGATGGCCTTTTTGGTCAGTTCGTGGAAGAGGGTTCGGTGAATCGGTTTTTTGGATTTACTGAGGCACGTGGCAATGTGATAGGCAATAGCTTCGCCTTCCCGGTCGGGATCCGGGGCCAGGTAGATCTCGTCGGCCTTTTTGGCCGCCGCTTTGAGGTCACTGATGATCTTGCTTTTGCCTCTGATCGTCACATAATTAGGCGTAAAGTCTTTATCAACATCCACGCCCAGATTGCTTACCGGCAGATCGCGGATATGACCGACCGAGGCCTTGACCGTGAAAGATTTTCCCAGATAACGTTGCAGGGTCCGGGCTTTAGCGGGTGACTCGACGATGATAAGAGATCTGGCCATTATTTTGTTTTCCGTTTTGTAACTGGTCAGCGTAATACCCCAATAGAAGGGGAAACACTTAAATGTAACTGTTCAGCAGTGCTCCAGATGTGTACGCCCAACGGTAGTGCCCTTGGGGTATAAGCAGGCTGACGAGCTATATATGCATATGCGAGTCAGCTTGATCGTGCGCAGATGGGGTGCTGCTGAATAGTTACTCCGTTTTGCTATTGTTTGATCTGATATTGCCGTCCCGGCAAAACCTCACACAGACCTTTTAGTTCCAGAATAAGTAATAATTCATTTACCCTTTCAACCGGCAAATTGGAGCCGACAATAACATCATCGACGGTTTTTGGGTAGACTTCAAGCAGATCCAGGATCTTTTTTTC
The DNA here is from genome assembly GCA_039714535.1 of Thermodesulfobacteriota bacterium. Taxonomy (GTDB): domain Bacteria; phylum Desulfobacterota; class Desulfobulbia; order Desulfobulbales; family JAGXFP01; genus JAGXFP01. The sequence goes on from JBDLJC010000016.1 coordinate 60,926, forward strand.
CTCATCATCAAGATCTACCCCGGCTTTGTTTCGGGGGGTTATGCTGTTTGTTGGAGTTCCTAGGGGCTCCGGTTTTTCAGAGAGCAGGAGTTCACTGGTGATATCATTAACGTCAAGAACGAGTTTGGCTCCGGCCTGCAGTAAACGATGGGTGCCGGTGCTTTTGATGGAATCGGCCCGGCCCGGGACTGCGTATACCTCCCGGCCCTGGTCAAGGGCCAGATTGGCAGTAATCAGGGAACCGGATTTCTGGGTGGCCTCGACTACTACTACACCTAGGCCCAGGCCGCTGATAATCCGGTTTCGAGCGGGGAAGCGAAAACCGTCGGGGCTGGTTCCCATTGGGTACTCGGAGATTATAGCCCCGTTTGCCGGGATCACTTCGAAAAGTTTGCGGTTTTGGGCCGGATAGATAACGTCAAGGCCACAGCCCAGGACACCGATTGTTGGGCCGCCTGCGCTCAAAGCGCCTCGGTGGGCGGCGGCATCGATCCCCAGGGCCAGGCCACTGATAACCGTCAGCCCTTGGCGGGCGAGCTGTTTGGCCAGATCTTCCGCCATTTTCAGGCCGTAGGCGCTGGCGGCCCTGGAACCGACAATGCTGACCCCGGGGTTACTCAGGGAGCTGGTCTTGCCCTTGACGTAAAGCAGGATAGGTGGGTCCGGAATGTTTAACAGCCTGGAGGGGAAATCATCATCGTCCCAGCAGAGCAGGGAGATTCCGGCTTTGGCGGTTCGGGCAAGTTCTTGGCTGGCAGCGTCTCTGATGTCCTGGCGACCTATTGCTGCGCAGGCTTTTTTGTTCGGTCGCCCCGGGGCTTTCAGTAATGTCTGTTGGGATGCTTTGAGGACGGAGGCGGGACTACCGAAGTGGTCAATCAGGTTCTTGCAGCCGGTCGGACCAAGGCCGGGGGTCAGGTAAAGGGTTAGCCAGTCTTTCAGAGGTGCCATAAAGTCTGATCGCAGGTGAATAGAAGATTGATGATCTGGGCCGTAAGCCCAGGACAAGGTTTGTGGAAAACTTGGTCTAGCTGAGTAGTAGGCCGGTCAGCGTTCCTCGTTGAAACTGGCCAAGGGATCTTTGCGGTTGGGGTGCTTCATCTTCTTGATGGCCTTTGCCTCAATCTGCCTTATTCGTTCCCGGGTGACCGAGAAATTCTTCCCCACTTCCTCAAGGGTCAGGTCGACCTGGGTGTCCAGCCCGAATCGCATCCGTAGCACACTCTCTTCCCGGGGAGTCAGGGTGGCCAAGACATTGCTCAAGCTTTTTCGTAAGCTTTCCTGGATACTGGCGTCTTGGGGGGAAATGGTGTCGTGGTCTTCGATGAAATCAGTTAAAAAACTGTCTTCATTGCTGCCAAGGGGGGCATCAAGGGAAACAGGTTCTTTGGAAATCTTGAGGATGCTCTTGACCTTTGACTCATCAATTTCAAGTTCTCTGGCGAGTTCGGCTGTCGATGGTTCTTTGCCGGTCTCCCGCTGCAGTTGTTTTGAACATTTGAGCAGGCGGTTGATGGTATCGATCATGTGGACCGGGATTCTAATGGTTCGACCCTGATCGGCAATAGCCCTGGTAATACCTTGTCTGATCCACCAGGTCGCATAGGTGCTGAATTTGAAGCCCCGGCAGTATTCGAATTTTTCAACCGCCTTCATCAGGCCGATATTGCCTTCCTGGACCAGATCGAGAAGTTGCAAGCCACGGTTGGCATACTTTTTGGCGACACTGACCACCAGCCGCAGATTGGCCTGGACCAGATAGTCCTTGGCTTGACGAGCGGAGTCCTGGCCCAGCTGCACCTTTTTGAAAACTTTTTGGATGGTTTCGTAGTCTATGCCATGCTTGTTCTCGATCATCTGAAGGCGCAGCTCGTCTGAAGTTGGTTGTGCAGATGAATCGTGCGGTGGGGACGATTGCTGGTGTTTCAGGGGGCGGTTGCGGACCTCTTCCATGATATCGTTCAGGCGCTGAAGTTTTTCGACGATTTCATTGATGTATTTGTTGTGCAGCCGGTTGTCCTGGAAAAGACGAATAATAGAGTTCTCGTTGCGTTCAATCCTGACAGTAATCTGGGTGAAGGTCGATTTGTCAATCTCAGGGTGATTCAGGTCCCTGCGGAAGGCCGTAATCTCGCGTTGCAATCGGGCGGCCTCGTTGAGTTGCCAGACAAAGCGATCCCTGATTTCATTAGCTGTTTCGGGATTGGTCTCCCCGATGCCCCGTAGAACACTAGTGATCGCCAGACTGTCGTCCTGCAGATCGGCACTGATTCTTTGCAGGATTACAAGGGCGATATTGGTCGGAATTATGGCGCTCTGGATGAGCTTTTCGCCTTTTTCGATCTGCTTGGCCAGCTCAACTTCCTGTTTGGCTGAAAGCAGGGAGACGGCGCCCATTTCACGCAGGTAGACCTTGACGGGATCAACGCTGTCAAGCTGGGCAAACTCGTTATCATTTTCAGGTTTTTTTATTGATACTTTACCGCCGATTGCTGCCGCTTCATCGCCAAGAATGGCAGTCAACTCATCAATTGCCTCTTCTTCCAAGGCGCTGTCGTCCGGCTCGGCAGCTTTGCCGCCCATGAGGTTTGGGCTGGAATGGGAGTCGCCAAGGTGATTTTTGTTGCTTCTTGATTTGCTGCCTCTCATTGAACCTCTTTCACTTTTGTAAAGTATTGATCGGTTGTTGAGTTGTCAGGTTGTGTTTTTATTCAAGTCGATTTTTTTGGCGATCAATTCCATGCAAAGCGCGGTATTCCCCGCTTGCTGGGCGGCATTGATCTGTCTGGTAAGTTCCTCTTTAAGATCTGTATAGCGATTTTTTTTGAGCCAAGCCATTTTTTCGGCGGCTATTTTTTCCCGGTCTTCGTCGGAGTAGGAGGGGGAATTTATCAATAATCTTGATATAAAGGACTTTTCCGGACCAGCGGCCAGATCTAAAAGCTGGTCCAAGCTGCCGTCCCCATCACGAGCAAACTCCTGTAAATGCTTCAATATATTTTGTCCTACTTCACTAACCACCACTTCTTCAATGCCAGCTTCCATGAATTTTTGCAAGTATTCTGGAAAAATAATCAAAAATTCTAGTAATTGTTTTTGCTTTAAAGGCAAATGTTGCGGATCGTTGTGGCGTTCCGGCACTCCTTGAATTTTCTTGGGCTTCGGCGGTGGTGGGCTGGATTTTCCCAATTGATCAATGGGGACTCCCAGTTTCTGGCTGAAATGGGCAATGAAGACGGTCCTTTGCAGATGGCTGTCACCAAGTTCTTTGGCCAGATTGCGTAGCTCGGTGGCGATCTTGGTCTTACCCTCCAGGCCCAGACCGTGTTTTTCAGCTAACTGCTCAAAGAGAAATTCAGGAAGGGAAACGGCATTTTGCAGTTCCAGTTCGAGAACTTCAGGACTATGTTCCTGGATGAAGGTATCAGGATCATGGCCTTTAGGCAGGGTGCAGATCCTGGCCTCGACCTGTTCGGTTAGAAAGATCGGGATCGCCCGCATGGCCGCTTTTAAGCCGGCCGCATCGCCATCGAAAAGGATGATCACCTCCTGGGCATAGCCTTTCAGAGCCCGGACCTGGGCCTTGGTCAGGGCTGTTCCCAAAGGAGCGGCGCCATAATCAAGGCCGTGGGCCGCCAGGGCCAACAGATCGAAATTGCCTTCAACCAGTAGACAGAGGCCACGTTTGCGGATCGAATCCCGATTCTGAAATAGTCCGAACAGCAACCGGCCCTTATCGTAAACCAGACTTTCCGGGGAGTTCATGTATTTTGGTTGACCATCTCCGAGGATCCGGCCGCTGAATCCGGCAACCTGGCCGGTCATGTCGGTAATCGGGCAGAGCAGCCGGTCGCGAAAGCGGTCGTAAAAGCCGCCCCGGTCCTTTTTGACGATCAACCCCGCTTCGCTGGCCAGTTCCTGTTGTTCCGCGCCGGTGATCTTGGTGGTCAGATAGTCCCAGCTGTCCGGAGCATAGCCCAGCCTGAATTTGCGGATAATTTCATCCGGTATTTTTCGTGCTGCTAAATATTCGCGGGCCTTGGCGCCCTTCGGGTCGTGCAGTAAAATTTCATGGAAAAGAGCGGTGCTTTTTTCCAGTACCTCGTAAAGTCCGGTTCGGCGCTTGGCCCGGGCTTGGTCTTCGTGGGAAAGAGGTTTTTCCGGCAGGGGTACCCCGTAACGTTTGGCCAGGCCTTTTAATGCCTCCGGGAAGGTCGCATTGTGGTATTTCATGTAAAAAGAAAAAACATCACCGCCCTCGTTACAGCCGAAGCAGTGGAACGAATTCCGGGCCCGATTCACCGTAAACGAAGGAGTCTTCTCGCTATGGAAAGGGCAGCGTCCCTTGTAGTTGCTACCGGCCTTTTTAAGGTCGACATGTTCGCCGATTATCTCGACAATATCGGTGGCTTCTTTGACAAGCTGAACCGAATCATCTCTGGATTTGAATGTGGTCATCGGTGGTAGTATTTATGTAGAGATTTTTAATCCGGCCCCAGCTGGACCAATTGCATTTGTATAGTCAAAAAGGGTAATGTGTGGAGTAAGATTGAGGCATAAAAAATTGATACCTTTTATCTTGATCGTAAGATACTAAAGTTAACCCTGATGATCCCGTAAAAAGTTCATCGGCCTCTTTATTAACGATGACTGAATAGATAGCGAGCAGCTGCAGGAGGACGCTGTCGGCAGAAGATATGCCATGACTTTAAGTACCCTTTGGGGCCGTTCGGTGATCTTCGCCAGACTCTAACGCCCTCCTCAACCTTAAAACCTGGATAAAGTAGCATGGATATAGATATCTCCACGGTTATGACCTACGAGATCAGGAAGGAGATGGCGGATCGCTATTTTGGCTTTCGTAAGCTCATCGAAGAGGACAAGCAGGCCCTGGCCAACGCCATTCGTCAGCAAAGCCTTACCTCCGAGCAGAAGATCGGCATCGATCTGGCCAGAATTTATACCATCCTGAAGGATCAGGAACTGATCGAGGAATTCCTTGAGCTAAGTGGCCTGGAGGAGGCGATTTTCTACGATGAATATATGACCACTTCACCGACTATCAGGGCCAGGATTTTTACCGGGATTAAAGCTCGGGGCCTGACCAGGGCTGGACGTTTCACCAAGCTTTTGCTGGGTTGCTATGAGCTGTTGGTATATCATGTCGATCTATATCGGGAAAAATTCGGTGAACTTTTAGAGGATCGTGACTTGATCAGCGAGGAGATCAAGGTTTTTTACCGGAAAAACGATATTGAGACTATCCTTGGCTTCCTGCGCAGTCTTGATGTCCAGGGTAATGAGATGCTGGCCGGGCCGGTGGAAACCGGCGGGGTTGCAAGCCTGCAGAAAAAGATGCAAGTTCTGCCGCCGGGGCCGGTTGAAAGTTTTCTGCCGATTTTACCGCCTCTGGTCCCGATGCCCAGGATCAGGCGCGAGTTGAAAAAGCTTGCGGAACAGGCCCTGAAAGGGCATCCTGATGGCTTTGTGCTTAATTGAAGTTCCCGGTAATCGGTGATAGGGCATCATGTTTTCTTAAATAATAAGGTGCGGTCGATCATTTTCGGTGGCTGTTTGAGAATTATTAATGAACGTAGATCCTAATTTTGCAAATTTAACCTTGTCCATGCTGGCGTTGGTCTCGGGCCTGGTCCTGCTGGCTGTCGGTGGTGAGAGTCTGGTGGCTGGGGCATCCAAATTTGCCTTGCGGCACGGGATGCGGCCGATGGTGGTCGGCCTGACCATTGTTGCCTTCGGGACCTCCACCCCTGAGTTATTCGTCAGCCTTAATGCCGCCTTGCATGATCATGTCGATATCATGATCGGCAATGTGGTGGGTAGTAATATCGCCAATATCGGCCTGGTTCTGGCCCTTGCCGCATTGCTCAGGGTGGTGCCGGTCAGATTCGAGAGCATTGTTAAAGAGCTTTATCTGGTCCTGGCTGTCAGTGTTCTGGTCTTCGTCATAGCCTGGAGCGGTTATTTTCACCGGGCTTTCGGGTTACTATTTATCGCTGGCTTGATCTGGTATACGATTAACGCCTGCCAGAAAAAGAGCAATCGGCATGGTGAAGATGGGGTTGTCGAGGATCTGGTCGAATACGAGTCGCATCTGAAGATTATTGGTCTCCAGCTTGGCGGGTTAGTGTTGCTCGCTTACGGGTCCGGTTTGTTTATAGATGGTGCGGTTGATGTGGCCAGGTATCTTAACGTGTCGGAACTGGTGGTCGGCCTGACCGTGGCTGCGGTCGGCACCTCCCTGCCGGAACTGGCTTCTTCCCTCTCGGCAGTCAGGCGCAAGGAGTGCGATATTCTGATTGGCAATATCATCGGCAGCAACATGTTTAATCTGATGATGGTTATGGGGGGCACGGCGCTAATTACCCCTTTTAAGCTGGATGGTGAGTTGTTTGCGCGGGACCTGCCGGTGATGATCTTTTTTACCGCTTTGCTGGTGCCGGTTCTTTATTTTCGCCATCGTCTCGACCGGTTTGTCGGCCTGGCCATGCTGTTTGGTTATGGTTTGTATATCTTTTGGGTGATTTAGGGGCCGTAAAAAAATAACAGGGCTTTTCTTTTATTTTTTGTACAGCCCCTTATGCGTTTAGGTAATTTAGATGGCCATGTTATTTATTGACAACCGCTTAGCCGGAAGTGGCGGTGCCGGTTTTGGCCCTTGCTTATTATGGCGCCTAAAGAGTTTAGCTAAAGATTTAATCAACGGGAACAGGGAGCTTTTGACAAGATGGAAAACCGTTATGATGACAATGAGGCCCAGCGTTATATCGAAAAATACCCAGATTGCCCTGCTGATCTGGCCCTACGGGTTTATACCTCAAGATTGATCGGGGCCGAGACCAACCTCGTTCTTCACGGCGGTGGGAATACCTCAGCCAAGACCACCATGACCAACATCCTCGGGGAGGGAGTAGAGGTGATCTGCGTTAAGGGCAGTGGTTGGGACCTGGGTGATATTGAACCTGCCGGTCTGCCCGCGCTTGATCTCGCCTATCTCCGGAAACTTCGGGCTCTGCCGGGTCTGAGCGATGAGGAGATGGTCAATCAGGTCCGGACCCATCTGCTCGACGCCTCGGCCCCCACCCCGTCCATCGAGACCCTGGTCCATGCCTTTCTGCCCCATAAATTTATCGATCATACCCATGCCGACGCCATTGTCACCTTGACCAATCAGCCGGAGGCGGAGCGATTACTGACCGAGGCACTGGGCGACAGAATTGCTATTCTACCCTTCATCATGCCGGGTTTTCCTCTGGCCCTGGCACTGGCCGATCTTTATGAGAAGAATCCGGAGGTTGAGGCGATCATCCTGATGAATCACGGGATTTTTACCTTTGCTGATGAGGCTCGGACCGCCTATGAGCGGATGATCGATTATGTGACCCGGGCCGAGAAATACATCGGCGCCAAGCTTATCGCTGTTGAGACCAACAAGGCCCCAGGGGTGGAGAGTAGCGTGGTTTTGCCGCTATTGCGCGGGGCTCTGGCCCGAGTCGATGGCGGTCAAGGGCCGGTTCATTTCAGTCTTGATCTGCGCCAGGATGCGAAACTGCTTGCTGCTCTGGAGCGATCGGATGCCGAATCTCTCTTCGTTTCCGGGGTTTTGACCCCGGACCATGTGATTCGCACCAAAAATTATCCACTCCTTTTGGATTTTGCTGGTCTCGATAGCGAAGAAGAGATTTGTGGGCGGAGCAATGAGGCGGTGACCGTTTATCAGGACCGGTATATAAAATATTTTGCGGACCAGGTGGCGGCCAAGCAGGTTGATAAGGTGCGTCTCGATGCTATGCCCCGGGTGATTCTGATCCGGGGTCTGGGGCTCGTTGGGGTCGGTTCTACTCCAAAGGCGGCCGGGATCGCTGCAGATATTGCTGAGCATACCGTCTTGGCCAAGATTCAGGCGGCCGCGGTCGGCAGTTTTCGGGAACTTGAAGAGCACTATATCTTCGACATGGAATACTGGAGCCTTGAGCAGGCCAAGCTTGGCAAGGGCAGCCCTTTGCCTCTGCAGGGCCGGGCGGCGCTGGTCACCGGTGGTGGCGGCGCCATCGCCATGGGGATTGGTCGGCAACTCCTCAAGGCCGGGGCCGTGGTCTATCTGAGTGATATCAGCGAGGAGCGGCTTAATCTGGCCTGCTCTAAACTGGCCGAACAGTTCGGGGCCAAGATGGTCCGCCCCTTGGTTATGGATGTTACCGACAACGTTTCGGTCAGAGAGGGGCTTGCAGCAATCGTCAAGGAGACCGGCGGGCTCGATATTCTGGTGCCCAATGCCGGCGTGGCCCATGTGGCACGGCTTGAAGATCTGGACGAGGCTAAATTCGAGCAGGTCTTGGCGGTTAACCTGAAAGGGGTCTTCCAGGTGATCAAGGGCGCCATCCCGATTTTTCGGAGGCAGGATATGGGCGGCAGTATCGTCATCAACAGCTCCAAGAATGTTTTCGATCCTGGCGCGGCCTTCGGGGCATACAGTTCTGCCAAGGCCGGCGCCCACCAACTGGGCAAGATTGCCGCCTTGGAATTGGCCGAGATCGGGGTGCGGGTCAATATGATCAATGCCGATGCCATCTTCGATGACGAGGGGGTCTCTTCCGGACTTTGGGACGTGGTCGGGCCGGACCGGATGAAATCGCGGAATCTCGATCCGGAAGGTCTGAAAGAATATTATCGCCAGCGTAATTTGTTAAAAGCGACGGTCAATGCCGATCATGTCGGCAAGGCGGTGGTCTTTTTCGCCTCGGAGCAGACTCCGACCACCGGGGCGACCCTGCCGGTTGACGGGGGGATTCCGGCGGCCTTCCCCCGTTAAGCCCAGGTTGGTCAATGATTAGATTTGGTGTTGCGGCCAGGGAGAAATCTTCTTTGCCCCGCAATGAAAGAGGTTGTACTGCGGTGATAAGCACAAGTGTACAAGGACAAAATAAAATCTTCTGCTGGAAGGTTGAAAAAAATCAGGAGCTGTCATGGCTGAGATAAAAAGTACGATGGAAATGGTGTTGGCCCGGGCGGCCCGGATGGAGGCTGAAGAGGGTGGCGAGGATCTAATGGCCGAAGACCAGGTCAAGGACGGGATGAGGGCCGGAGCGGCCTATATGCGGGATGAAAAAACCGATCTGATCGCGGCCCTGGACGGTTGTCCCGCGGAGGGTCGCGGTTATTTTATCAAGGGGGTGGCTGAGGCCCTGTTGCGCAATATCAATTTGCCCCGTGAGGATGAAGCGCTGGATAAGGCCGGTCAAGCCATGAACGGCCTGACCCTGGTTGGCCGGAACCATCAGGATCTCCTGCCGGTCTTTGCTGACTTGACCAAGATCCTTGATCAGTACCGTAAGCACTGTGAACAGCTCAAGGAGCAGCTGGAGGCCAATTTCACCCAGATGATGCCGCAGCTGGAAGCGGCCATGGCCCAGAAGACCGGGCAGCACATGAAGCTCCAGCCGTCCCAGCATCCCAAATATCAGGAAGAGATGCAAAAGGCTATGGATGACATTAATGGCCAGTACGGTCGGGCCATTGACCAGCACAAGCAGATGGTCGTGCAGATTTTGACCTCAATGGTCTGATGCGGCTCGATATTCTGCTGGAACCGCCCGGTGCTGAGGCCGATTGCGTTATGGCTGAATGGCTCAAAGCCACCGGTCTGATAGTTGCCATGGGGCAGGTTGAGGTCAGCTCGGATCGGTGTCTGGATGTGTTGGTGGCGCTGCGGAGCCGCTGCTATGATCGAGAATTAACCGTCAACGTCAAATTCACCGATAAAGAAGACTGACTTTATGGATCGTCTTAAGCGCTTAAAAAAATCTCTGCAGAATCGCCAGCTTGATGCGCTGCTGGTTACCCAGCCGAATAATCGGCGCTATCTGAGCGGTTTTAAGGCGGATGATATGAACATCGCAGAAAGCTCCGGCGCCCTGGTGATTCCCCGGCGCGGCCAGCCGCTCCTGCTGACCGATTTTCGCTATCAACTTGAGGCGGAGAGTGAGGCGGCCGGTTTCGAGGTGCTGGTCTATAAGCGGGGCATGCTTGATCTCCTCAAAGCTGTTTTGGCCGATCGTGGGATTAAAAGGCTGGCCTTTGAAAGCCATTATTTTCTCCACAAGACTGCCGGCAGACTTGAGGAGATGACCAAGAAGCTCGGGGTGGAGTCGGTACCGACCAGCGGCCTGATCGAAAGGCTGCGGCTCTGTAAAAGTCCGACCGAGATTGAGCGGATCAGGGCGGCGGTTCTCCTTAACGAGCAGGTCTTTCAGGAGGTCTTCGGAGAACTTGAGCTGGGAATGACCGAGCGGCAGGTCGCTATCAAAATCGAAACCCTGATGCGGAAGAAAGGCGCCGCAGGCCCCAGTTTCGAGACCATCGTTGCCGGTGGTCCCAACGGCGCCAAGCCCCATGCTGTTCCCGGCGACCGGCCCTTAAAGGCAGGAGAGCCGATTGTTATCGATATGGGCTTGATTTTGGCCGGTTACTGTTCGGATATGACCCGCACCGTGGTGCTGGGCGAACCAGACGCCAAGGCCAGAGAGATATTCCGCCTGGTTCGCAAGGCCCAGAAGGCGGGAATTAAGGCGATTCGGGCCGGGGTGACTGGGGCTGAGGTTGACCGGGCGGCGCGGCATATTATCGCGCAGGCCGGTTATGGTAAGCAGTTCGGGCATGGCCTTGGCCACGGGGTGGGCCTCGCGGTCCATGAGGGGCCGGCGCTCAGCCGCCGTTATAAAAAGAAACTGCGGGCCGGAATGGTGGTTACCGTCGAACCGGGCATCTATCTGCCCGACTGGGGCGGGGTCAGGCTGGAGAATATGGTGGTGGTCACCGACCAGGGCTGCGAGGTGTTGAATACCGATACTACTTTTTTGGATCTGTAGTTTCGGCCCGGATAAGAATGATCAGGTGATGAAAGAGGCTGAAAGATGAATACGCATAGTAAATTAATCGGTTACCTGCTCTGGATTTTTGGTTTCATGGGTGCGCACCGCTTTTATTTTGGCCGGCCGATCAGCGGCACCATTTATTTTTTCACTCTGGGCCTCTTTTTCATCGGTTGGTTTGTTGATCTGTTTTTAATTCCCTCGATGGATAGAGAAGCGGATACCCACTACACAGCCGGGTTTATTGATTATAATTTGGCCTGGATCCTGCTGACTTTCCTGGGGCTTTTTGGCGTCCACCGTTTTTATCTCGGTAAGTGGATTACCGGCCTGATCTATCTGCTCACCGGGGGGCTGTTTCTGGTCGGGATTATCTATGATTTCTGGACCCTGAATGAGCAGATCAGTGCGAAAAACAGGGCAAATCCCTTGGTGGTTTAAGAACGATAAGAAATCTTTGTGGTGTTCAAACGAGCCTGACGCTTTTAGGTGGCAGGGAGATATGAGTTAACAGCAGATCCCCCCCTTATCAGGACCGGGGGTGTCAAGCGGATGACGGAGAATACATGGCTAATCCCTTTCAGGATAAATTTTTAAAGGCTGGCCTGGCCACCAAGAAGCAGGTGCACAAGGCCAAGGTTGAGCAGAATAGAAAGCGGAAGAAACAACGCCGGAACCCAGGCAATGATCCGACCGATAAGGCGGTTGAACTGGCCCTGCAACGCCGGAAAGAGCAATCACGGCAGGGTAACGTGCAACGCGATCAGGCCGCCAGGGAAAAAGAAGTCGCGGCCCAGGTCAAACAGCTGGCCGCCGCGAATCGGGTGGATGTGGGCAAAGGTGACATCGCCTTTCATTTTTCCGATTCGAGCAAAATTAAAAAAATGTATCTGCCCAGTGCGGTTATCGATAAACTTAGTAGCGGCACCCTGGGAATTGTCAAAGTTGCCGATAAATATGAAATCGTTCCGGCCGAAGCCGCCGGAAAAATCAGGGATCGATGCCCGGAGGCCCTGCTTGTGTTAAACGACAACCAGACCCTGGACCCTGATGATCCCTACGCAGAATTTCCCATCCCGGACGATTTCGAATGGTAAGCAGTCGGGCGGGAGTGTCCGGGCATGACAGATTAAGGGGAGCCCAATTCAGTTTTTCAATCAGCTCAAATTTATCAACAAGTCAAGTATGATCGTATGCCGTAAAACGGCTGTTTTTCTAGCTGGTTAGAGTCCAGCAGGGGGAGTTGTCCGTACACCTCCTTAGCACCGGGAAGCAGCGTCTGGGTAATC
>JBDLJC010000017.1:0-71295 GCA_039714535.1 Thermodesulfobacteriota bacterium
CAACGAATGGCTATAAATCTCCCGCTCAATATGAGTTGGAATGGTGGAACATGAGAAAAGCGGCTTAACTACTGTTCCACTTTTTTGTGGCACGATCAAGCCGTGCCTCGCGAAGTCAGCCTCAATGCTATTGTTAGCTGATATTATTTCCTGATTTGCAGGATATAAACGCCATATTTCCATTAATTTCTTTCAAAAATGACAAGCCGAATTCGTTAAATATTGATTCTATTTCTTCAATTTTCCTTGCGATTAACTCCCCTTTGTCTTCCCACGCTTTCATGTACCCATCAGCAAGACGATTCCCGACCACTAAAGTAGTAAAATAATATTTGCTGTCCGCGTTGGATATTTTTTTTAGACCTGAAATAATTTTAGAAATGTCATCAAGGACATGTAATAAATTTAATGAGATAACTGTTGCAAAACTTGTGTCATTGAATGGAAGCTGCTCCGCATCTGCATGAAGAAATATGATATTGTTTGGTATACGACCATTTACTTTTGCCATTCTTGTTTTAGCCATTTTCAGTAATTTTAATGACTGGTCCAGCAAAACGACAGGTCGTTTATTGTAGTTAGCATATGTTTTGGACGTAAATGCCAGAGATCCACACCCCACGTCTAATATGATTCCGTCATTTGATGAGTTTAGAGCTGACTCGGTAAATTTTGCAAATTTTGCTGTGGAGTAACCCCATATCAGACGATTATATATTGGGTTGCATGCAATTAAATCGTAAAAAGTGCCAAATTTATTGTCGTAGGAATTACCGACTTCATCATTTGGAAATACAGAAAATATAGATGGCTCAACCTGCCTGAGTTTTATGCCATCCGAAAGAAGTAACGACAAACCGTTCTCGTCAAATTTGGCCATTATTGTTCTCCATTTTTTATTTACAGCTGGCCGATAGGATGGTCCGTTTGTGAGCGTAGCGAGCGGTTCATCCTATCAGTACGCTATACAGAATCTGTCCAATAAGTATAGGCAGATTCTGTATAGCTCAATATGTACGGATTCTGCCTAGTGTATAAATAGAGAATTCGATCTCTTTCGACTGCTTTAACTAGTAAGTTGTGTATGTTAGGAGATTATGGAAGACGGTGTCAAGGAAATAGTGGCTCTTGAACATTCCGGGAGAGCTGTCTGGACAGGATTGTCCAACATGGGGGGCGACAGAACAGGCCGGCATCAATATCCTCATAATCTTTGTGGACATGGCAAAACAAAAACTGGTCTAACTTTGACAACCATCGTCAGAGCAGCCGCAGCCGGAATCCTTGCTGTCCGAAGAGATTCCGAGCCGGACGAGCTGTCTTCTGATGACCTGGTAAAAAGGCTTTACCGACAGGATAATCAGGAAAAACGCGCTGATCAGTTGGATACTGTGGGGCATGATCTCACTGGCCTGACCGACTACGGCCTGGGCGGAAATCCCGCTCCATTGATAGACCTTGTCCAAAAGGAGGCCAAATGAGACGCTGCAGACGGCCAGCACCAGCAGGTAGCGCAGGGTGGCCCTTTTACCCAACATGCCGGTGAGTACCGACAGGGACGCCATGTTGGTGGCGGGACCGACCAGCAGGAATACCAGGGCGGCGCCGGGGCTTACTCCTTTGAGGATCAGGGCGGCGGCGATCGGGGTTGAAGCGGAGGCACAGATATAGATGGGGATGCCCGCCGCCAGCATCATCAGCATTGAGCCCAGCCCTCCGCCCAGGTAGCCGGCAATTACCTCCTGGGGTATCCAGACCGTTATTATGCCGCTCAGGACCAGACCGAAGGCGAACCAGGTGGCCAGATCTCCCCATAATTCCACAAAGGCGTATTTGAGACTGGCCCACAGTCTGATGTGGACGCCATGATGACTGGCATGTTCATCAGGGCTGCAAGCTTCGCCGGAGCAGCAGTTGTCGATCTGGCAGGCTTCGAGGGTGGTGGGTGCGGCCGGTTTGTTGACAGGGCTGAACAGGCTCTCGGTGACTCCTGCCGCTACGGCGCTGACGAAGGCGGCAACGGGGCGGGCGATGGTCATGATCGGGTCAAGCAGGGCATAGGTGACGCTGATCGAGTCAACACCCGACTCCGGGGTCGAGATCAGGAAGGCGATGGTCGCCCCGTTGCTGGCCCCCTGTTTCTTAAGAGAGGCGGCGGCGGGCATTACTCCGCACGAACAGAGGGGAATGGGGATGCCGAACAAGGCCGCCTTTAAAACCGGTTTGAAGCGGCCCCGGCCGAGATGTCTGGCCACGTACTCCGTGGACAGGAAGGTTTTCAGGAGACCGGCGATAACGATGCCGAAAATTATATAGACCGAGGCATCCAGCAGGAGGTCCCATGAGGCCTGGAAAACATCCGTTAGAAAGTCCATTAAAATTTATTCCCTTATATGTTCAAGGCCGATTTCGATCAACCGGCTGATATGTTCGTCGTTCAGGCGGTAGTAAAGAACCGGCCCTTCACGGCGGTTGGCGACCAGGTATAGTTGGCGGAGCATTCTTAATTGATGGCTTACCGCCGATTCAGTGATGCCCAGAAAAGCGGCCAGATCGCAGACGCACATCTCCTCGTGGGACAAGGCCAGTAGAATCTTCAGGCGGGTGGTGTCCCCCATGGCCTTGAAGAGATTGGCCAGCTTCTCATGCTCATCCGGCTGCAGAGAGGTTTGTCTGGCTTTTTCAATCCGCCCCGTGTGAATTACCCGGCACAGGCAGGCATCTTCATTGGTTTTATGCATGGCTTTTCCGTTCTTTGTTGTCTGAGTATATGCTCATACATTAATGACTGGGAGGGGTGGTGTCAAATATTTTGTGGGGAGGGGGGCATGTTTTGCTGAAGGTTGAAAAATCTTGCATTTCAGCGAATATTGTTTGAACATAGCGTCATAAATATAAATCGAAAACCAGACTTCATCTTCCAGTTCAATTGCAACTCAGCCCCGGAGTGATAATTTAGAAATGTCCATGGATTTACCGGATAACAAAAAGTGGGAAGATGCCTTCATCGGTTTTGGCTTTGATGCCGCGGTTGGTCGTTTGTTCATGGGCATCATTCACAACCTTAATGGGGTAGGCCAGGCTTTCTCAATGCAGGTCGAGTTGTTGACCATGATGTTCGCTCAGGCGGACGATCTGCTGGCAGAGATCAGTCTGGCCACGAGTCTGGAGGAGGCGCAGGAAAAGAGCGCGAAATTGCGGGTCATGATGGGGCGTCGAGCCGATCTGGTCAAGCATTTGCCCCGGGAGGTGGAGGTCCTTCAGGAAACGATGCAGCGAGCCTCGGTCCTTACGGAAGTGGTATCTGATCCCCCTGGAGCCAAGCCCTTCAAACTCGATTCCGTTATTAGGACGGAGATGGAATTCCTGACTTCGGATGGCTTCTTTAAGCATAAAATCAAGAAGGAATTGTCGTTGGCCGATAATGTCCCCGCCTTGATCGGTCATCGGATTGAGATACATCAGATCCTGGCCGCCCTGTTGGAAAATTCCTCCCAGGCCCTGGCCGATAATTTTGACAACGAACCCGAGCCGGAGATATCAATAGCCACCTCCTGCGATGGTGGGAATGTTGAGATCCGGATAACCGATAATGGCCCCGGCATCGGTGTTGGTGATCTTGAGCATATTTTTGAGCCTTTTTTTAGCACCAGAGAAGATCATCTGGGTCTGGGGCTTTATCTGGCGCGGCTGATGGCGGTAAATTCGGGCGGCTCCCTGACCTGTGAGAGTTCTGGCGACCGGACCTGCTTTACTCTGAGGATGGTGGTCCAGGGGGGCGAACTTGCAAACTGAGGAAGAGGCTGCCCCCGGCATCCTGTATGTGGTTGCCACCCCGATCGGTAACCTGGAAGATATTACCAGACGGGCGATCCGGATCCTGGGCGAGGTGGCCCTGATTGCGGCCGAGGACACCAGGCATACCCGGAAGCTGCTGTCCAGCCTCGATATTCATACCAATCTTGTCAGCTATTATAAGGGCCAGGAATTCTCCCGCTCCCGGCCGATAATCGAGAAACTGCTGCAGGGCGGGAATGTGGCCCTGGTTTCCGATGCCGGGACTCCCGCCGTTTCCGATCCGGGAGCTATCCTGGTCCGCCAGGCCATTGCTGAAGGGATCAGGGTGGTGCCGGTGCCTGGCGCTTCGGCTTTAACCTCCGCGGTCAGTGTGGCGGGTCTTGAAGAAAGTTCCCTGTTGTTTATCGGTTTTCTGCCGGGCAAGAAAGGCGAACGTCGTCGCCTTCTTCAATCCTTGTCAGGCGCTGCCTGGCCGGTGGTCTTTTACGAATCCCCGCGTCGGATTGTCAAGTCACTGCGGGATTGTCTTGATGTCTTTGGCGATCGGCCGGTTTTTCTGGGCCGGGAACTGACCAAGTTACATGAAGAACTCTTCCACGCCACTCTCGCTTCGGTGCTTGATGATCTGGCGGCCCGGCCCCAGATCAAGGGCGAATTTGTGGTGATCATCGGCGCGGCTGCCCCGGAGCAAGAATGTCAGGTCACCGGTGAGCTTGAGGATATTCTGCTCTGGTACCGGGATCATTCCGATCTTTCCATGCGGGACGCCTGTCGGAAGATCGCGACTGATCTGGGATTGTCACGCTCAGAGGTCTATACCAGGGCCCTGGATGTCTGGAAAGGGTAAAGTTCAGTATTCAGAAGACAGAAGAACGGCGAGGGAATCGGTTCTTCCGGCTCCTGAATACTGTTCTCCTGACTTCTTTCTTAAGAGGTGTGATTATGCCGATCGATTGGGCTTATATGCGAAAGGGCTGAAAATCCTGTATCAAGGCTCGGGAGTTTCTCGACAACGGGCAGATTGAGATCAGCCATGAAGTTGATGCCGGAAAGGAAAAGATAGCAGAAGCCGCGGCTTGGCAAATCCTGAGCTCGGCCGCCAAAATATATATTGGCCGCCGGAAGAAGTACAGTGAATGGGTTCCGGGGGCAGATACCCGTGAAGATATAATGGCCCAGGCCATGGGCCACAGCGGCGGTCTGCGAGCGCCGACTCTGAAGAGCGGCAAGATCATGTTTGTAGGGTTCTGTGAGGACATGTATAAGGACCACATCTAAGATTTTTCAGACTATTTTAATGGGGGTGAAATGTTATTATTCGGGGCAGGTATAATTTTGATTTTGACCGGTGGCTTGGTCTCCGTGCTTTTCTGGGTGCCGGGTTTGGTTGATAGGCAAAAACTGAAGGAGATGCTTGGGGTGCGATATCCCCTGATCTATCTGGTCTATTCCGCCAACGGCCCGGTTTTGTTGGTGGCCGGCATCTTACTGGTTATGAAGCATTTCGGTGTTTTCTGATAAGGTTATCGCGCTTTCACTAGATACATTATCTGCATCAGCTTTTCTGTTGGTTTTTTATGGCCCCTCCTGCTCTATGACAGAAGGGGCTTTTTTTGTGTTTGGAGCCGCATTCTGGCCGGTTTTGCTGAAGAATATTGTCCGGTAGTGAAGAATATTCTCTAAGTATGGCGGGCCTTTCGGCAGCAGATAAACGGTAAGGCGTGAAGAATCCCCATATCATGGAGTATAGACAAAAAAACATTATTGGCACAGTTGTTGTATGACATAGTGGTATGTGGATTAATCGTTTTAACTTATAGATAGGGAGTTTTGTTATGAAAGTTTCATTGCGGATGTTCTTGCTTGCCGGCTTTTTGGTGGCGTTTGTCTTCGCCTGTAGTTCCTCGGAAAGTGATGCGGGTTTCTTCGGGTCCGGGGACAAGGTGTTGAAGCCGGTTGCCGGTCAATTGCAGATTCCCTTGGCCGCAGTCAGTGACGGTAAGGCGCATCATTACCAGGTGAAGGCGGATGACGGCACTATGGTGACTTTCTTCGTGCTGAAGAGCAGGGACGGGGTGATCAGAGCGGCAATTGATGCCTGTGATGTCTGCTATAAGGCCGGTAAGGGTTATTTTCAGGAAGGTGATTTCATGGTCTGCGAGAATTGCGGCATGAAGTTCGCTTCCAACCGGATTAATGTTGTGAAGGGTGGTTGCAATCCGGCGCCATTGAACAGGATTGTAAAGGGTGATAAGCTGATCATCGAGATGAAAGATATTAATGCCAACAAATGGTACATGAAATATCGTCTTAAATAAGTTGTAAGATTTGGTGTTGTTGAGTGTTGGCAATAAACTTGGAGGGAGCTTATGTTCTGGAGTGAGTATTGCGGATCGGGTTTTATGGGTGGATCATTTGCGGGCCCCTGGTTTGCCATGATTGTTGTTCCGGCCCTGACTATTCTCTTGGGTTGGTTGTTCATTGCCAGGAAGGGGCAAAGTGTCGAAAGTCAGGCTGACGACGCCTTGGATTTATTGCGGCAGCGATATGCGGCCGGGGAGATAGACGAGACTGAATATGTGCGCAGGAGAGAGAATCTCAGCTGATATTTGCCCATCTTAAGTTAGTTTGGTTGTCTTTATTGAAAAACTCCGGGATCACTCCCGGAGTTTTTTTTGGCGTTCAACCGGGATAAAAACATCTGATCTGTAGTAAATCGCCTTTAAGAAAACAGCTGAAATCAAACAAAATAAACGGTCGGCTGTGCCTTGTATTCCTTGTCAATATTGGGTAAATAAACTAGCCTATTGTAAACTAAAAAAGGGTAGTTTGGGGCTGACCAGACTTTGCTGAATTGAAGAAAATACAGGATCATTATTTTAAAAGGGCCAAGAAAGAAGGTTATCCGGCCCGCTCCGTTTATAAGCTTGAGGAAATTCAGCAGAAACGCCGTTTCCTGAACAAGGGTGACTTGATTCTCGATCTGGGCTGCCAGCCCGGCAGTTGGTCGATGTATGCGGCCAAGGTAGCTGGCCCGGCTGGTTTAGTGGTTGGGGTTGATCTCCATCGGGGCAAAGGGATCTACATGTCCGGTGGGGCAAAAATCCACGTTTTGCAGGGCGATATTATGGATGATGCCATCTTGGCGGAAATCGGTAAGGTGTGTGAGCGATTTTCGGCGGTGGTCAGCGATATGGCGCCCCACACTACCGGCAACAAGTGGGCGGATCAGCAGCAATCTCTGAAGTTGTGCCGCCGAGCCCTGCAATTGGCCGCGGCCCTCTTGAAAAATAACGGTGTTTTTTACTGCAAGGTTTTTGAGGGCGATGATTTCAAAGAATTTTTAAAAGAGGTCAAACGTTTCTTCGGTTCAGTCAAGGTGGTAAAACCTAAGAGTTCCCGGCCGGAAAGTCGGGAGGTGTTTGTCTTGGCGACTGCTTTTAAGGGCAAAGCAGACTGAAAAAAAATAATCATAAATAATTGCAAGGAGCAGCAAATGGCCGGACATTCAAAATGGGCTAATATCAAGCATCGGAAGGGGGCTGTAGATGCCAAGCGCGGTAAAATCTTCACCAAGTTGATCAAAGAGATCACCGTGGCCGCCCGGCTGGGTGGTGGTGATCCTGCCGCCAATCCTCGTTTGCGTACGGCGATTGCCGCAGCCAAGTCGGTAAATATGCCCAAGGACAATGTCGAGCGTGGCATCAAGAAGGGTACCGGTGAACTGGAAGGGGTAAACTACGAAGAGATCCTCTATGAGGGTTATGGCCCTGGTGGCGTAGCGGTATTGGTCGAGTGTATGACCGATAACCGCAATCGCACGGTGGCTGATATCCGGATGATTTTCTCCAAGGCCAACGGTAATCTTGGCGAGTCCGGTTGTGTTGCCTATATGTTTGATCGCAAGGGTTCCATCCTGGTCGATAAGGAAGTGATCGATGAAGAAAAACTGATGGATATTGCCCTTGAGGCCGGAGCGGAAGATGTGGTTGATGATGGCAGCGTCTTTCAGGTCCTGACCGAACCTTTGGAATTTGATGCTGTGCGGGAGGCAATCGAGGCGGAGGGTTTGACCTTCATTGAAGCTAATCTCGCCATGATTCCCCATAATGTCATCGATATACCCGACGAAAAAACGGCCAATCAGCTTATGAGGCTTCTGGATAGTCTCGAAGACTGTGATGATGTGCAGAACGTTCATGCCAATTTTGATATTTCGGATGAGATTATGGAGGCTATTTCCTGAGCATTTCGGGAGATATTGTTATTGAAGATTCTGGGCATTGACCCCGGCTCCCGGGCTACCGGTTATGGGATCATTGAAGTAAACAATGGGCGTTTGAATTTTGTCTGTTGCGGGGTAATCCGAGTTGGTGCTAAGCAGTCATTCCCGGAGCGGTTGCTGGAGATTCACCAGGGGGTCGCCGAGGTAATCGAAAGTCACCGGCCTAACCGGGTTGCCATTGAAGAGGTCTTTATGGCCAAAAATCCCAGTTCCGCTCTTAAGCTTGGCCATGCCCGAGGGGTCCTGGTTTTAGCAGCCATGCAGCGTAGATTACCGCTGGCGGAGTATACGCCCCGCCAGGTTAAACAGGCGGTGGCGGGATATGGTAATGCAGATAAGGTGCAGATCCAGCATATGGTGAAGGCAATTCTTGCCCTGGCCAAGAGTCCTAGTCACGATGCCGCCGATGCCCTGGCAGTGGCGATCTGTCACGCCAATCATATCCAGTCTGGCCTTGATGCCTTGTAAGCCGCCTAACTCAAAAGAGAGAGACAGTAAATGATCGCCAGCCTCAGAGGGGTGCTTGCCCATAAGTCACCGGAACACCTGATCGTCGATGTCGGCGGGGTTGGCTACGAGGTTTTTTATTCACCGACCGGCCTCCACCGGCTGCCGGAAAATGGCGAGGAAATCTTTCTCTATATCTATACCAACGTCCGTGAGGATGCTTTTAATCTCTACGGCTTTCTGGATATCAAAGAGAAGGAGATGTTTGTTCTGCTTACCGGGATCTCCGGTATTGGGCCGAAGGTGGCGGTTAATATTCTGGCGGGGATGGGGCCTGCTGATCTGGCCAGTGCGATCGCCAACACAGATCTGGGTCGCTTGGTCAAGTTGCCGGGCGTGGGCAAGAAGACGGCGGAAAGACTCTGCCTGGAACTTAAGGACAAGGTCCAGTTTGCCGTGGCCTCGGAATCAGTCGTGCTAGGCCCGCCCGATATTGGACCGGATGATCAGCAGAGTGCTGATGTGATCTCGGCTTTAGTTAATCTTGGTTATCCCCCCGCCAATGCCAGAAAGGCAATAGAGAAGGTGCGGGCAACAATCGGTGAGGATGGTTTTGGCGAATTATCCCTTGAAGAGTTACTAAGACAGGCCTTGAGGTCGATGGCGTGAATCACGAAGAACGGATACTGAGCGCCTCCGATGGCCGGGACGAGCAGCTGGATCTGGCCCTGCGGCCCCGTCTGCTTTCGCAGTATATAGGTCAGGAGCAGCTTAAAGAAAATCTGGAGATTGCTATCCAGGCCGCCCGGGGCCGGGGTGAACCGATTGATCATATCCTGTTCCACGGTTTTCCCGGCTTGGGCAAGACCACCCTGGCCTATATAATTGCCAACGAAATGCAGACCAGTATCCGGGTCACGTCGGGTCCGGTTATCGAGCGGGCCGGTGACCTGGCGGCTATCCTTACCAGCCTCCAGGAAGGCGATGTGCTGTTTATCGATGAGATCCACCGGCTCAACCATACTGTTGAAGAGATTCTGTATCCGGCCATGGAGGATTTTCAGCTGGACCTCGTGATCGGTCAGGGCCCGGGGGCCCGCTCGGTGAAGATGGATCTGCCCAGATTTACCCTGGTGGGCGCCACTACCCGGACCGGACTGCTGACCCCGCCGCTGCGTGATCGGTTCGGGGTGATCCTCAGGCTTGAATTTTACAAGGTTGCAGAGCTGGTGGAGATCGTTACCAGAGCGGCATTGGTTTTAGGCATTAAGATTGACGCGGCCGGAGCCAGCGAGATTGCCGGTCGTTCCAGGGGTACACCCCGGATCGCCAACCGGCTGCTCAAGAGGGTTCGTGATTTTGCCGATGTCAAGGCGGCGGGCCGGATTACCGCTGAAGTTGCCGATGCTGCCCTTACTATGCTGGCAGTTGACCCCCAGGGCCTGGACGAGATGGATCGGAAGATAATCCTGACGATTATCGACAAATTCCGGGGCGGGCCGCTCGGAATCGATACCCTGGCAACCGCCGTCTGTGAAGAGAGAAACACCCTTGAGGATGTCTATGAACCATTCCTGATCCAGCAAGGGTTTCTGGTCAGGACTCCGCGGGGGCGGATGGCTACCCAGCATGCCTATGAGCATTTTGAGCGGCCCTTTGTCGATAGTGGGGATGATAGCAACCCCAAGCTTTTTTAGAAAAAAGAGATGACTATTATCAGTAGTTACAGATCATTTCTTATATATGGTCTGGTTTTGATTTGAATAGTTACAAAAATATTTGAAGGTGGGAGTTATGCAGAAGGGGAAATTGACTGTTCCTGACATAATCGCCATGAAGAAGGCTGGTGAAAAGATCACCATGCTGACCGCCTATGATGTAAGTTTTGCCAGGATGCTTGACGGGGTCGGAATCGAGATGATTTTGGTTGGCGATTCTCTGGGCATGGTGGCGCTGGGCTACGAGTCGACGGTGCCGGTTACCATGGAGGAGATGCTCCATCATTGCCGGGCGGCCAGTCGTGGGATCGATAAGGCCCTGCTCGTTGGCGATATGCCGTTCATGTCCTACCAGACCAGTGGCTATGATGCCATTGTTAATGCCGGGCGCTTTATCAAGGAGGCCGGTTGCGATGCGGTTAAACTTGAGGGCGGAACCGAGGTCTGTGCAACGGTCAGTGGTATTGTCCGGGCCGGGATTGCGGTGATGGGGCATATCGGTCTCACCCCCCAGACGGCCGGTAATCTGGGCGGTTATAAGGTCCAGGGTCAGGATCTAGATTCGGCCCGGAAACTTCTGGAGTCGGCCCGGGATCTTGAGGCAGCAGGAGCCTTTGCGGTGGTGCTGGAATGCATTCCCGATAAACTGGCGGCCCTGATCAGTGGGGAGCTTTCTATCCCGACCATCGGTATTGGGGCCGGGGTGGCTTGTGATGGTCAGGTCCTGGTTACCCATGACCTGTTGGGCATGTTCGAAAAATTCGTGCCGAAGTTTGTTAAATCATATGCTAATCTGGCCCCGCAGATCAAGGAAGCGGTAGCCTCTTATAAGAGCGAAGTAAAGAACGGTTCCTACCCGGATGGTGAGCATAGTTTTGCCATGCAGGCAGATATTGCAGGCCTGATAGAAGATAAAAACAAAGATTAGTTTGACCGGACACTCCCTGGGAAATCATTAAAAAGATGACGGCATGAAAACTATTGAAGTTGGAGAAATTACCGAAGCGGTAAAAGAGATGGCGATAGATGCGGCCTGCGATCTGGAACCGGATATTCTTGAGGCCCTGGTTGTCGCCCGTGATCGTGAAAGTTCCCCCCTGGCCAAAGATCTGCTTGATCTGTTGCTGGTCAATGCGGATATTGCCAGCCGCGAACAGGTGCCGGTCTGTCAGGATACCGGCATCAGCGTGGTTTTTGTTTCGGTTGGCCAGGATGTCAGGATCAATGGTGATCTGGAAGATGCGGTCCAGGAGGGGGTCAAGCAAGGCTATGCGGATGGTTATCTGCGGAAGTCGGTGTGCGATCCGCTGACCAGAAAGAACACCGGGACCAATACGCCCGCCATAGTCCATCTGGAAAGCCACCCCGGCAGTGATCTCAAGATTTTCTATCTGCCCAAGGGTTGCGGTAGTGAGAACATGAGCCGTTTGCAGATGCTGTCGCCGTCGGCCGGGGTTGAGGGTATCGTAGATTTTATCTGTGAGACGGTGTTTGCGGCCGGGCCTAATCCCTGCCCGCCGTTGTTGATCGGCGTTGGTATCGGCGGCTCCTTTGAAAAGGCGCCAATTCTAGCGAAAAAGTCGTTGTTCCGGCCTCTTGGCGAGCATCATGAACGGCAGGATGTCGCTGAGCTAGAAAAAATCATTCTTGAAAGATTGAACAAAGAAGGGCAGGGCGTTGAAGGGATGGGCGGTAATAACACCGCGCTGGCTGTGCACGTCGAGGTGTTCCCCTCCCATATCGCCAGTTTGCCGGTGGCGGTGAACATCCAGTGTCACGCTCATCGCCATAAAGAAAGAATTTTGCTTGGGCGCTAGTGTCCAGTCAAGAGCGAAATGTCGTAATATTGCGAAGGTGTTTGGTGTGCCAGGAAGGCGCGGATGAAGGAGAATAGCAGCGCTATGTAACTGAATCAGCAACGCAGCAGGCGCGCCAAACAACGAGCAGGTAGCGCAAGACTCCGAGATGCGTCAGCTGAGCCTTGACTGGACAGTAGTCGCCTTAGACAAACTACACTCTAAGAGAGTAGAAGAAGGATAGCCATGTCATTTCTTAAAGTAAGACCAGCGGCCCTGGATAATCTGCGGGAAGTTGCAATTCCGTTTGCCGAGGGTGTTGTCGAAACCCTGAAGGCCGGTGACATGATTGGTTTGACCGGTCATCTGTACACCGCGCGAGATCAGACCCATCGCCGCCTCTGCGCGTTGTTGGATGAGGGGCATGAGTTGCCGGTCGATCTTGCCGGTCAGTTGCTTTACTATGTGGGACCGACTCCGGCCAAACTTGGGCAGGTTATCGGTTCGGCCGGGCCGACCACCAGCTATCGGATGGATGCTTATACGCCCAGGCTGCTGGATCTTGGTCTCAAGGCGACGCTTGGCAAAGGCAAGAGATCGCAGGCGGTGAGAGATGCCATGTTGGAGCACGGCGCCATCTATCTGGCCTCCATCGCCGGGGCCGGTGCTTTGTTGGCGAAGAGTATTACCAAGGCCGAAGTTATTGCCTTCGAGGATGCCGGGGCCGAGGCCCTTTTTCGCTTCGAGGTCGAGAACTTCCCGGCGGTTGTCATTAACGATCTTGCTGGTAATGATTTTTACGAGATGTGTGGTGCTGCCTGAGCCGCTCCCCTTCCGATAATATTCTTGGAATAGTTGTCTCTCCTGGGTCAATGGGAATTGTTCTCCCAATATAACTTTTGGTCTTGCCTGAATTAAAGCCCTGGCAATACCTTGCATTATGTCTGGTTAAAATAATGTGGCCGGTAAGGCGAGTGGCTGGGGAGCTTGGTTTAACCAGGCGTAGTGTCGCCGCCCATATATCTTAGAGGTTTAAAAAAGCCAGGGCCATCTTCAATGCTGAAGATGGCCCTGGCTTACTCAAAGCTTACGGTTAAACCAGAAAATTATCCCTGATAATTCTCTGGTTTTTGATAAACTATTTCTTCATGGCTTGAGGGACAAAACCGGAGTAAACATTCAGTCCTTTCAATAACATCAGGGCGGTTCGTAACTGGTTGTCCTTAGCCAGTAGTTCTTGAGTTTTTTTGGCTTCTTCTTCAGCCTTTTCCTTGAGATCTTTTTTCTTATTTATTTTCTTTTTTTCTGCCTTCTCATCTTTACCTTCGGGGCCGTCACCGTTTTCTATATGATGTTTCAGGTCTTTCTCCCGCAGGAATGTTTTCTTCTTTTTATTGTCTTGGTCATCAGTTGGCGGCTGGATTTTTTCAATGATAATGTCCGGCTCGATGCCTTTAGCTTGGATTGAACCGCCATTGGGAGTGTAGTAACGGGCGGTGGTTAAACGCAAACCAGCCCCGTTGCTCATGGGAATAATGGTCTGTACCGAGCCTTTGCCGAAAGTAGGGGTTCCGACAATCAGTGCTTTCTTGTGGTCCTGGAGAGCGCCTGCGACAATTTCGGATGCACTGGCACTGCCTTCATTAACCATTACAACCATGGGGAAGTCGTATTTTTTACTGCTCGAGCGGGCATTATATGTGGTGTTCTGTTCTTTGATTCTACCCTTGGTGGAAACGAGTACTCCCTCATCAATGAAGATATCTGCTATCTTAACTGATTGGGCGAGGAGGCCGCCAGGGTTGCTGCGCAGGTCAATTATCAGGCCGGAAATTCTGCCCTTACTGGAAAGTTCTTTGAGGGCTTTCTTGAAATCCCTGGTGGTTTTGGACTGGAAGTTTGATATGCGTATGTAAACATAGCCCGGCTCCAAAACCTTTGACCGGACACTTAAGAGCGGGATTACGTCTCTGATGATGGTATGCTCTTTCAGTTCGGTCCAACCTTCACGGTAGACTGAGATGTTGACCGTAGTCCCCTTGGGGCCGCGCATTTTCTTCACGGCTTCCATCAGGGTCATGTCCTTGGTCAACTCGTTTTCGATTTTGACTATCTTGTCCCCAGCTTTAAGGCCGGCCCGGTCGCCCGGGGTCCCTTCAATTGGCGAAACAACGGTGAGGGTCGAATCCCGGATCGTGATCTCGATGCCGATGCCGGTAAAGCTACCCTTGGTTTCCATCTTAAGATCTTTGAAGTCATCTGGCTTCAGGTAGGATGAGTGGGGGTCCAGTGAAGACAGCATCCCCCGGATAGCTCCTTGGAGAACCTCTGTCGCATCCACACTTTCAACATAATTTTTCTGAATAAGACTCAAGACATTCGAGAATACTTCGAGGCTCTTGTAGGTATCGTGTGGTTTGGCGTGTGCTGCGGGACCATTTGCCCATAAAGCCACGCTGAGAACAGGTGTGATGAGAAGGGCGATTAATAAAATTTTCCTGAGAGGTGATGTCTTCTTTCCATGCATTGCGATAATCCTGTTTATGTAAAAGTATTCAAGTAATAAAAAGTCTGATTTTGATTATTTGCTAAGTTGTTAAAATGGCAGATGCTTTTTACAACCGCCACCTAATCAGAAGGCACTTTAGCATTTTGCCGGCCCGCGGACAATCAATTATTCCTGGGTTTTTTTTTGCCAGGTTGGATTGCAGCGTGGGTTGAGTTGATCGTGAGCAGACTTTTCTTGACCCAATGCAACGGATTTAGCGGTTCGGTGCCGTGTCTTATCTCAAAATGAAGACCTTCGCCAAGCAGCCCCCCGCTTTCGGTCATGATCCCTATTACTTCGCCGGTGCTAACTATATCTCCTTCCTCTTTGTATAATTCAGCCGCCCGGGAGGTGAGGCTGTAATATTGATGATCGTGGTCGATAATGATCAGGTTGCCGTAACCTTTCAATGGTCCGGCGAAAACAACCTTGCCGTTGTAGATTGCTTTAATTTCCTTGCCGGCCACGGTTTTGATATTGATGCCATCGGCAAAGGTGGTGATCCCGAATTTGCCTTGTTTGGTTTTGCCGAAAAAAGATGTTACCGATCCGCGAACCGGCGGAATAAGTCGGCCCTTCATCGTGGGGAATCCCCGGTAAGAGCCCGGCCGCCTCTTTTTTGGGGAGGAATAAAAACGCTTTTGGGACTTCTGGCTGCTAACGAGTTTTTCTCTTAACTCGGCCAGGGTTTCAGTGAGACGGGTTGATGCGGCCTCCATTTCCTCAATGGCCCGCTGGTAGAGCTTCTTTTCGGTATCGACTCTGGCCAGCAGGAGCACGCGCTCTTGGCGAACGGTTTCCAGCTTGTTTTCCTGGTGCCTGATAGTGGTGATGACATCCAGAAGTTCACGTTGCTCCTCTTCCAGGATGTTTTTAATATCGGTCAGGGTTTCTATTTTCAGTCGGTAATTGTTGATCTCTTTCCGGTCATATTTAACTAGCGCCTTAAAGTATTCATTGAAATTCAGGAGCTCCGGCAGGTTGGCGGCTGAAAAAGTCACATTCATAACGCCGATGTCACCCATTCGGTAAAAGGCGGCCAGTCTCTTTTGGACATGTTCTTTAACGGCGTCTTTCTCAAGATTCCTCTGGGCCACTTCGGTACTTTTTTGTTTGATCAGCTTTTCATGCAGCGCGATTTTATTTTTAAATTTGGCCAGCTTGATCTTGCCCTCTTTGATGGACCGGTCAATCTCCTCCAGTTGGTCGAACAGGCTTGTTTCTTTAACTTTAGAAGACCGGACCAGCTCCTTGTGCTCTTCTATGCCTTTCTGGACCCGTTGGATTTTATGTTGCTGACGTTTGATCTTTTTGGCGATATTTGCCGGTTTAGCCTTTGCGGCAGACGCAGGAGTCACGGTTGGGCCGTCAAGGGAGAGTAGGGCAAAAGCTGCTATGCTGAGAAGGAGGTATTTGTTCATATTAGACAGCGGTTCAGATGCGCATATATTTTCGGGTTGAAATCAAGCTGCCGCCGGCACATAATAAGATAGAGGTGCCGGCAATAATGGCAGATGTCTCCGGCAAGAAAAAGGCGAAGTCGAGCATGTTAAGAAATCCCGGGCCACTGAGGTGATTCATGGCCCACTGGAAGAGCAGGTAAAGGAGGAGTATTCCACAACCTGAGCCGATAATGCCCTGCAGTATCCCTTCGATGAGCAGGGGGGTCTGGATATAGCTGTTATTGGCCCCGACCAGCCGTAAAACTTCCAGCTCGGACTCTTTGGCGACTACGGTCAGTCTCACGGTGGAGGAGACCATGAAGACCGTGGCCATGATCAACAGGACGCCACTGAGCACGACAATTGCCCTCAATAATTTCGTAAAATAGCCGAAGCGCTCCACCCAGCTTTGACCGTATTGAACCTTTTGCGCCCCGGGCAGGGTGGTCAGGTAGTCTGAGAACTGTTTGAGTTTGCTCAGATTACCCAGGCCTTGTTTGGGGTAGACTTCTATGGAGGGTGGCAGGAAATCAGGTCCCAGGTCTTCCAGGACATCTTTCTCTGCATCAAGCTGCTGACCGAGCCGGGCAAAGGCCTCTGCCCTGGAGATAAAGACTATTTTTTCAACTTCGCCGAAGTCATGGATCTTCTGTTCGTACATCGGCTGAACTGCGGGCCGGACTTCTTCGTCCAGATATACTATCAAGCGCAGTTCATCGCCCAGACGATTGGCGGCGTTGACGACGTTCATATAGATGAGCAGGAAAAAACTGAAAATCAACACGGACAGGCAGATGGTCATCACCGTCATGAGTTGGGTGGGCCAACTCTGGCGAAGATTACGGCCGGTCTGCTTTATGTGAAAATAGGTTTTATGGCCCATTTTTTCTACTCCGTTAGAGATGATCTGAAGAAAGTAGGATCCACGCCATCAAACATTAATAAGTGGCAGCTGTTTGTGGCTAACATGGCCGCTGAACAGGCCGTGCCGCAGTTTAACCTTGCGATGCCGTGATTTCTTGTAGATTGATTCGTCATGGGTGGCGATGATAACGGTGCTGCCCGCCTCGTGCAGCTGTTTGAAGAGTTCCATCACATATGAGGAAACCTCCGGGTCGAGGTTGCCGGTTGGTTCATCGGCCAGGATGAGAGGCGGCGCATTGGCGGCAGCGCGGGCTATTGCCACTCTTTGTTGTTCACCCCGGGACAATTTGCCGGCTTCAATGTCGCGCTTATGGGAAATTCGGAGGGTCTCAAGTAGTTCGTCAATCCGCTGGCGTATCTCTTTGGGGCTGCGATACATGACTTCCATGGGGATGGCGATGTTCTGGTATACCGTCTGTTCAGGCAGGATCTTGAAATCCTGGTAGACAACGCCGATCTGCTGGCGCAGTTTCTGGATTTTGGCTTTACTGATTCTGCTTAGGTCGTGGCCTGCGACTTCGATAAGGCCTTTGGTCGGCTTTTCGATACAGCAGATCATCTTGAGCAGGGTGGTCTTGCCGGCGCCACTCATGCCGGTCAGGAAAACCAGGTCGCCTTTGCCGATTGCCAGGGAAACATTTTGTACGGCGATGATGTCCGGCGGGTAAACCTTGGTAACTTTGATAATATCGACAACTGGCATGTCGTCGGGGAAAGATTTAATCATCAGCTTTTTACCGGTATTGATTTCGGCGGTTGAAAGATTGAGCCGTTATTGGGGGTAAGTATGTGTTTTTACTAACCAGCTAAACCGTTGAATCTATAACATATTTGGGGAAAATGGCACTTTATTTATCGCCCCTCCAGTCTTTGCCTGACTGGATTAAGGTCAATACTTACCTATAAATGAGTCGAATATGCTGAAGGCCTCTTTGATGACGGTCTCACTGCTGCTCATTTCGAGGTAGGAACCACCGGTTATCTCCTGGTCGATCAGTTTATCGCTGGAGTGAATCAACCCTCCCAGGGGCAGGTCGCATTCGGTTACCGCTTCATTAATTTTGGCCATCAGTTCGTCAGAAGTGGGATCTGGCACCCGGTTAACGATCAGGCATTTATGTTTGACTTCAATGCCGAGGGGGCCGGTAAGCTCAGCGATGCGGCGGGCGGTAAGGATGCCGCGGGCCGAAGGATCGGAGGTGACGATAAGGTGGTCGATGAGCCGCATGTTCATCCTGCTCAAATGTTCCATCCCGGCTTCGTTATCGACGATGATGTATTTGTAGTTTGCGGCCAGATGATCCATGGTCATGGCCAAGTGCTGATTGGCGGCGCAATAGCAGCCGGGACCGTCGGGCTGGCCCATGGCCATCAGGTCGAAGCCTTTTTCCTCAATCAGGGCCTGGTGTACCTTCATCTCCATATACTGATCCCGGGTCATATTGGGGGGGAGATCGCCTTTTAGCTCTTTTCGGATCTGGCCGATGGTCAGTTCAACGTCAAGGTTGAGCAGTTCATTGAGATTGGCATTCGAGTCGGCGTCGACGGCCAGTACCGGGGCGAGGTTTTTTTCGGTAAGATATTTGATCAGCAGGGCGGAGAGGGTTGTTTTACCGGTTCCCCCTTTGCCGGCCATGGCTATGATTTTGGTCATGTTTTGTTCTCTCTGATCTGGAAGTGATGATGAATAATGGCATGGTTGCCATTTTGGAAATGAAACTATAGGGAGCCATAGGCCGATTGTCAATCGACTTTCCCTGATAAACCAGGCGGAATTGGCTGCTGGTCAATGTACTTCTAAGGGTTGTGCTGAAATTTTCAGCCGGTAAGCAGGAGCAGGCCAGGTCTGGTGAATAATTAGAAGAGGGCTCGCGCCAGACTGGCCCAGAATAGCCACAAAAAACCCCGGTCACGGAACTGTTCCGGCCGGGGTTTGAAAAATCAGTGTTCGTATGAATTAATCGGCCAGGATATCCTCAAGGTTGTCAAGGTCGTTAATTACTTCCCAGGTGCCGTCGCCACTTTCCACCTTCGCCTGCCACTTGGAAAGACGATCCATGTATTCCCGGGGATCGACTATATCGCTCCGCAGTTTGGTCACGTTAAGGGCAACCACATGGGTGTCGTTAAACTGGATTGTGAAATCCCGGATATGACCCTTGGGCAGCTCTTCTTCCATATCGGAAAAAACGAGGATGATTCTCTTGCCTGCCTTTGATTCGTCAAGCCACTCAACGGCTTGCAGCATTCCCCCGGAGATGTCTGTGTAAGGGCTGCTCTTGACGTTTTTAACAAAGTCATCAACCTTCTGGGCAAATACCCTTTTCTGGTTGGTAGTCATGGACGGCCTGCTGTCGAAGGTCACTTTATGGATAATATCCTTCTCGCTGAAACTTCCCGAGTCGATCCTGGCCACCGCAAAGGAATCCATGGGCTGCAGCTTACCGAGCAGATAGTTGATTATATTCTGCGCTTTTTTCAGCTCCAGGGCATAGGTTCCGGAGGTATCCATCAACATATAGATACCCTTGGTACGGTTGACCGGCTCCTGGGAACAGCCGTTGAGCAGTGGGGCAAGCATGGCCACAACTAAAACAAATATTATTGAAAAACTGACTTTTTTCATCTTGGATCTCCTGCGTATTGTTTAATTACTCTTCTTCCTGGGCACGTGTCTCTTTTTTGCTGCTCTTCTGTTTCTTGCTTTGGGTCTTGCTTTTAGGTGATTTATCCCCGCCACCCATACTTTCCAATAACATGGCCGGAAAAGCGATGATATCGTAAACACTGATCAGGATTGAGCCCAGATAATAAAAGGCATTACCGATCAGGCGCATGGTAAAGGCAATGGCCCGCAGGATAAACTCAGAGACATAGCCCAGCACGGCCCGGGCTGAGTGGACAAAAGACTCCAGGGGGATAATCGCGAAGGCCAGCACAAAGGGCAGGATAAAGCCCATGATCATCTGGGCGACAGTCGCCACAACACTGTGGGTCATTTCCGCCATTGCCTCGCCACCGAGCAGGGCCTGGGAAAAGGCTTCGTTGCGGGCCGCGATAATGTCACGGATATAGGCCAGGGAACTTTCCACTCCCGCGAAGGTCAGCAAGCCACCAAAGACGACCCAGGCAATAAAATGCCGTTTTTTGTCATCCAGGGTGCCGATCATAGGAAACAGCTTGGTCACCCGGAGGACTTCCATTAAGGCCATGCCAAGAAAGGTCTCCAGGAGGATTACTACCAGGGCCGCCAGTTCGGAAATCTTGAAATTGCCGACACTGCCGGAGCCGCCAACAATATCGGACATGGGCAGTTCGATCAGGCGAAAGTTGACAAAAATCCCGCCGATGGCGACCAGCAGCCAGAAAGAGGAAATAAAGAACTGGGTCATTGAAGAAGAATGGAGCTTGTCGACCGCCTTGTTCGAGCCTTTACGGATATCCTCATAATCATCCATCTTCCGGTCAATAAACTTGGCCCGCTCCTCCAGGCCGGTCATAGTGCCGCCGACCATCTTCATGGTTTTGGCAATACTGCGCCAGTACGGCATCATTTTACCCAGGATCGCGTGGCGCTCGTTGGTGCTCTTCCAGTAGGCATCCATGGCCTTTTTTTGCTGCTTGACAATGGTGTTGTGGATGTCCGTGAGGATATCAGTCACCATGCCACTATCACCCTTACTGGCCAGTTTAGAGACCGCCTCGACCGCATCCACCCAGACCGGCGGAGTTGGCGGCACTTCCTCGCTTTCGCTGAAACTCTGATCGATCTTTTCGATCTCTTCCGACAATTTCCTGTTCAGGGCCGGATAACCCTGCAGGTCCCTTTCGACAACCCTTTCGACCCGCTGGAACTCGCGTTCAATTTCGCGTTCAATGGCATCCATGCCGCCGGCCAGGAGAACTTCCCGATTTCGGGTCGACAGCCTTTTTTCTGCCTTCATAAAGGAAAAAGCTATCAGTCGCAAACCATTATGGATCACCCGGCAGAAGCCCCTGATGCTCTTGTGGGCATGGCTCCTGATCACAGTTGCCACTATGACCACGACTAGAACTACGATTGCAATTGACAGTATTGGATTGTTGGGGACGATGTTGAAAATTGATGACGACACGGCAACCTCCTTTGCTGTTAATTTTCGGTCATACAAACATACAACGACAAAATGGGACGCCCGTTCGTGTCTGGTGGCCATTCTCCCTGAAAATACAGGGGTGACCGGACACGTTACCTGCTTAACGAAAAATATCCCTCCTCTCTTTACCTTTTTCAATCTATATTCTTTTCCGGCATGCCTGTCAAATTTTAGAACACATGGTCACTGCTTTTACCGGATATAACAACCATGTCTTGCTTTTGTTTTATGAACCATCAGGTAAAACAGAAAGTGTGATTAATTACCCAAGGATTCCCTTGACTGGGGAAGTTGATTTGGACTATTTTGTCCTTTCAGACGGTAGGATTTTAACGGATAATTATCTTACAGAGGGGATAAGCATGATACGTGGATTTAATAAATTATTGTTATTGTCTGGATTGTTTATGCTGGCGGCTTTGATATTTGTAGGCAATGCCACCGCCGCCGATTTTGTGATGATCCTCAAAAGCGGTACAGTCCAGCTTGCAGATGATACCCAGAAACTTGACCTTGAGACCAGGGATTTTGATAAATCCAGCGCCAAGACCCTGGCTATTGCCTGGGAGGTTCGCAATTCTCGTGACGTAGGCATGGGCATGGAATACATAACTTTCGAGCATGATTTTACTTCGCCGTCGTCTGATGGTTATGCCAAGACGCAACTCTATCTATTTAGTGCCAGGAAATATTTTAACATGGGCAGCATGGTTCATCCGTTTGGCGGTGTTGGTCTGGGATGGGGCTACAGCAAGTTCGGTCGCGATGGCGATGTTGATCGGGATTTGAATTACGTTCTGCAGATTAATGCCGGCCTGGAAATCCAGTTGGCCGAAGAATTCGGCATCTTTATCGAAGGCAAGGCCCTTGCCTCCGGGACTGATGGTGAAAGGGAAAACGAATTTGATTTTTCCGGCCCGAGTCTAATGGCCGGGGTGAGCCTTATTTTTTAACGGTAAAGTCTGTTGGATAGAATACCGGGTGGACGTTTTGTTCGCAGGAGTCTTGGTATTGTTTTGTGTGTCTCATGGTAGCAATAAAGGCCAGAGGCCGACTTCGGTTCCTTGGTTCTGTTTTTGCTTGGGGCCTGAAATAATTTGAACGAGGTGGGGAAATGGTGAAAGGATTTAATCGTAAATTAATATTGCTC
Organism: Thermodesulfobacteriota bacterium; assembly: GCA_039714535.1. Taxonomy (GTDB): domain Bacteria; phylum Desulfobacterota; class Desulfobulbia; order Desulfobulbales; family JAGXFP01; genus JAGXFP01. The sequence continues at coordinate 22,245 of JBDLJC010000017.1, forward strand.
TTTGCAGCTGTTCTGCTGGTACTTATTTCTGGCGGACTTGGGGAAGTTTTCGCTGCTGCCGGTGACCAGACTGTGACCGGCAAGGTTGTCAAAGGCGGTTTCGGGCGCTTTGTCCTCAGCACCGGTGCAGGTGAGAATAAGACCTTCAATACCGGTCGCGGCACTAAATATGAGCCGGCGGATTTCAGGGCCCGTGAAGGAGACAAGGTGCGGGTGACTTATTATGACAAAGACTCGCGCGGCAAGACGATCCAGGCCGTCAGTCATCTGAAGCTGATCAAGGCCAATCCGAACTTCAAGGAGCCGCCCAACCCCGCGGTCGGTACCATCAAAGAAGCTGGACGCCGGGCCTTTAGTATCTATATCCCGGAGACCAAGAAGGCCTTGAAGTTTGAGGTTGCCAGGGGCTGGAAATCCATCCCCAAGGGGTGGCGTCCGGCTGCCGACGATAAGGTCAAGGTCACCTATAAAAAGGTCCCCTCCCGCTTTACCGGCGGCATTGTTTACCAGATCAAGACCCTGGAAAAGATGTAAGAGGCTTGCCACGGCAATATATTGCAACCAGCGATGGCGGGGATCTGACAAGCAGGTTTGTTTCGAGAATAAAGCAGGGGCGTTGATTTTTTGTATAACGCCCCTTGGCTGCTGCGATACTCTTGTTGTGCTTAGTAGTTTGCGCTGTATTCTCAGTTATGGCAATTGCCGCCCTCGATTTTCGGGAAGCCGGACAGGCTGAAGCTCTGGCCGCAGCCGCAGGTAGTCTTCGTGTTGGCATTGGTGAACTGCAGCCCGCCGTTGATCAGGTCGTCGGAGTAGTCGATGACCAGACCATCCAGATATTTCGTGCTTTCTTCCGCCGCGACAATCCTGATTTTCCCTGCCGTATGGACCACGCGCTCAGAGCCCTTCATTTCTTTGCCGATATCGGCGCTGTAAGTAAGACCGGCGCAGCCGCCTTCCGTCACCCCGACCCGCAGGAATTGATCCTCCGCCAGCTTGTCGTTCAACATTGTCTCGGCTTTTTCGTTAATGGTGATATTCATAAAATCCTCCATGTCTAATTCGTAATAAGCTTGTTTAAATATATTGATTGCAGAGTCAAAAGTCTAGGGCTGGCTAGGGGAAGACCGGGAGAAAAATATAAAGGCAGTAAAAGTTGAATTTGTTGCGAGAGGTCAATTTAGTTGACAAGGGCACAATATAACAGGAGGTCAAGAGATAAAAAACGTTTCCCGGAGTCAACTTCGGAAGGCGCATAACGATTTGCTGGTTAAATAGATCCGTCCCAGCTTGTTTGGTATGTTGGTTGCCGTAGGATTGCTTTTATTCAGTAAAATTACGGTTTACATACTTTGCATGGCCGATACCCAGCACTTATAGCCTCTTCTCTTGAGTCAAATATTGCGGCGCATTTTTTGCAGTTTAATATCGACAGCCGGACTCATGGAAAATATTTGATTTTGTATTGCCATGATAAATACTAGATGCAAAGGCAAGACCTCCAGCCAAAAAAGCCACAATAATAAACATGGTTACAAAACATGAGACTTGCTTGCTGATTTTAATGTTTGGCATTGTTACCCCCTTTTTTATTATATGGCACGCTAACGTTGCAGGTTTTACCGTCGAACTATACTGCATGGTTCGGCTCAACTTGTAGAGGCTTTTGTGATGTTGTGCCAGTCTTATTGTGTCTATATATTCCAAAAATAAAAAATAGTGCTGCTGAAAGAGCTCCTGTCAAATGACTCAGGGGAGCAATGACGAATGTATTTTCCCACGAAAAAGGCAGGGCAGAAGAACCGTAGATAAACTCCAGGCTTATCTTTAATAAAATTAAAAAGATCAGAAGAAAACAGGTTGTTCGCCAGGGTTGTGACTCAATAATGCCCCAGAAGGCAAAATATAAGATAGATCCGCAAGCCAGACCGGACAAACCGCCGTAGAGAGTCATATTCGGCTTAAAAAGGAACAGGACAAAACTTATCGTGAGAGCAGTGGAAAATAAAAGAGATTTAAAATATGGATAACCTCTGTTCTCTATAATTACACCCGCTACTCCAAACGCCAACAGGTTATAAGTCAAGTGGAGGAGGTCAAAATGAACAAAATGACAGGAAATCATCCGCCAAACTTCTCCGCTGGTCATAGCACTTCTGGAATAAATCATCGCAGAGGATAAGTCCGGGAAGATCGCAGCAGCAACACTTAATGATAAAACACCTATTGTTGTCTTTGGTAAACGCTTCATCAAGCGGTCTTATCTGTCTTTTTCCATATCCAGTATCCACCTAATAACAGGCTCATAACGATTATGATCGAGGCGTCAAGACTGCCTCCACCTGCATAACCGGGACTATGAACTATCTGGTAATCTTTGGGTGCTTCCGTAACTTTTTCCTTGAACATTTCGAGCTGTAGGTCCAGGTTTGTGACGAGTTCCTTACTGGCCTCAATAAAACCTTTTTCGCTGTCCAAACGTTTCTGTTCGGCAAGATTAACAGGAGTGGCATTGCTTTTTATTCGACTGATTCCAGGAGCTCGGAAAAGCATTTTCTTGCTTTGGATATCATATACAGCAGCATCCATCATGGTGTGGGTGTCGTTTTTCTCCCCGGGTACAATATATGCGCCTACCAGTGTCCAATAGGTTATGGAGGCTAGTCCCTCATCGGTAAACTGTGATTGATCGAATGAGAGCAGGGCAATAACATCTATGCCATACATGGTTTTAATCTGGTTTAAATTGGCAAAACTCCCTTTGGGGGACAGGTATGCTGACGGTATCAATTCAATTGATTTGATGAATTCATGTTTTTTGAAATGGTCACTGACATTTTTCATCAGGTCCATTTTGTTTCTTTCAGTTAAGTTTCGATTACGCCGTCTGCTTTCCGGTACAAATGCCACCCCTACTTTCAATGGGAGAGTGAGTCTTGGAATTGATGGTGTTTCAATCACGCCCTCTTTGTCAGGGTAAAGATAATCGACAACACTGCTACTGGTATGCCTCGTCTTGAAAGCACAACTGGTAAAAATGATCAATAAACTCAAAGTTATCAATATCAAGCTAATTGGCTTTCTCTCAAATTTCATAATCCACCCCTAATTTAATTTGCTCTAACGACCATAATTACTTGCCGACCACGGAACCCACTCCCATAAGGCCGCACCGCTTCTTGCGGCCAAGTGAATTTACTGATTGTACATTTTCCTTAAATATTGTTCTTGTTTTTCAACATCAAATGATGTATGTAAACAGGAACACCAAAATCTTAGGAGATTAATTTTATGCAAAATACCATATTGCAACCTAACACACCAGGACAGAAAAACGCATTAGAATCACTCGATTTAACACAGGAAATGTTTAAGGAGATAGGCCAAAGGATTTTATTGGCTCATAGTCAGGCAACAGCGAATGATGCAACCATGGCTCCTGGCATGTATGCATATTTAGCAGCTGTTAGGGGGGTACGAGACGTATTGCACGGAAATGGCTGGAAGGCTTCAAGGCAGGCTAATATTGAATTGGCTACAAACGCTCAGCAGAAAATTAGTATTTTGGTATCGAGTGGTAATAAATATATTGGGAGAGAAGAGGGTGACCCAGGAAATAAGAACCCAAAAGGTAGGCAAACCCAAAAAATAATTTTTGAAAATTTTAGACAGCTTTCGTTATTTCCTGAGCTTGAAGGCAAAGAACATCGTGATGGTGAAAATGCGTCAACCTGGTTTTTGTTCTACCGTTTGGATCTGAAAAGAGCTGAAATGCGGATGGAACTTTCTCTGCCTACGCAGTTTGACTTTTATGAATTGAAAGTCAGTGGTTGGATGCAAAGAATTATTTTGGATTCCATTGAATTTGATAGTGTTTCAATTGAGATAGAGCCTGATTTTGCTCCTGAGGTTGAATTTGATATTAGGCGTAAAGCGAATGATTAATAAAAGCAGCTTTAACCACCGTCGGCTCAAATTTGCGAGAAAGAGACGTGGGGTTACCATTAAAGATATTAGCGGTAAGATTGATATAACAACCAGGGCCTATTCAAATTATGAAAATGGGCAAAGAGTACCGCCGAAAAACACATTAGAATTATTGTCCAGTATATTGGATTTCCCTACTCAATTTTTTTACCTTGATGACCCAATACCATTAGACACTTCCTGCGTTAGCTTTCGCTCTCTAGCCAGAATGTCTGCAAAAGTACGCGATCAAGCATTGCATGCTGGGCAAATTGCATTGGAATTTTCAAAATGGCTTGATAGTCAATTTGATTTGCCGATGTCTGACTTACCTGATTTGCGAAATTATGAGCCAGAAGCAGCAGCTGAAACATTAAGGAGTGAGTGGGTGATCGGAGAGCTCCCTATTAAGAATATTATTCACCTGCTAGAGGCCAAAGGTGTTCGAGTCTTTTCTTTAGATGAAGAAACACAGGATATGGATGCATATTCTTTTTGGCAGGATAGCGTACCATTTATTTTTTCAAATACCAGGAAAACTGTAGAGCGCAGCAGGTTTGATGCAGCTCATGAGCTAGGTCATTTGATACTACATAAGCATGGTGATGCTAGTGGGAAAGAAGTTGAAGCCGAAGCGAACCGTTTTGCTTCCGCATTTTTAATGCCACAAGGAAGTGTTGTTTCACGCTCTACAAAATTTACTACATTAAATTGGCTTATTTCAGCTAAGACATTTTGGCGTGTTTCAGCTGCGGCGCTAGTTAGAAGATTAAGCGATTTAAAGATAATTACTGAATGGCAATATCGGACATTAAGTATTGAACTCTCGAAGAGAGGTTATATGAAGAAGGAGCCTAATGCCATTAAAGAAAGAGAGTTGTCTAAATTACTCCCAATGGTTTTTCAAACTTTGCGCCAAGATAAAATAAGTAAAAATGATATTGCAAGTGATCTTGGTGTTTATGCAGTTGAAATTGATAAATTGTTGTTCAATTTAACGCTAACTCAAATGAATGGCGGTGGAGCAAGTTCTTTAAGAACAAAAAAGGATCGGTCACATCTTAAGGTTGTTAAATGATTTTTATGTATAACGTCTAGCGTAACCTGATCGCGCCAATGAACCTTGTCGCGTAGAACTGCCACCGTTCACACGGTCAGGCTACGCTTTTGTTAAATTATTCAAAGAAAGAATCCTGGGTAAGTCGCCATTCATTGTTTGCCCATAATGACGTATCATCAATAGATTTTACTTCAGATTCACCAAGTTGTACCCCCCAATCATTTCCGATATTTATTGCTTCTTCTTTCACGGATAAAAACATTTTCGTCGTACCATTTATAACCCATGATTTGTATGCTTTCTCGGAGTCAGGATGCCACAGTGTTACTTTAAATGGGTATAATGAGGTGTTTTTAACAAAAATTTTGCCGACTCTACCGTCAAACTGCTTAGGCATATAAGATGTTTTTGGTGTTAAAATTAAATCATTTGCTGCTTTTGATCTTTTTTCCACAAAACTCTCGGCATGAAGCAATAAGGTAATGCTTGCATCCTTTAATTCATTTGATCGTAACCAAGTTTTCAGTTTTGTTTCATTAGAGGTGTTTACAATGTTGTTAGGTTTCCAATACTCTCTCAATAAATTTGAAATAGCTATATCAGTTTGAGCTTTGGTAGTCGTTAGCTCATTTTTCACTAGTTCGGTTTGAGCCTTAGTACTCGATAACTCATTTTTTACTATTTCGGTTTGCTCATTAGCTATTTCTACGTTGTGGAAATTTGATGATGCTACACCCAAACATAACACAATGAGTTCTATTACAAGCGATTTGAACAGCAAATTCTTATAACGCTCATCTATGTGCACTAAATATCTTGGTGGGTTTCCATGACCAAATATTGAGAGCAGGGTCATAATAGTAGTCACAACGAAAGCAAGAACAACGGTTATACCAATTATGTTTATAAGGATTGGTTGCATTGGGCGCTCTTATTTTAAATTTAACTATTGATTAGCAGGCACATTTGCCTCGATAAGTTGATATTGAAGGTGCCTTTGGGCATTATTGCTCCTTGTGTGATATTAGACCTGTGACTTCAAATATATGGCAGGGCGGGAGAATGTCAATGCAAAAGAATCTTAGGCTTTTGGATGAGGTGCGGAACGGAATTAGATTGCTTCACTACTCAATTCGCACCGAGCCTGTTGTTGTGATTTGATAAATAAAAATAGCTCAAGTCCGCTCTTGGCTATTGTTATCTAAGTCATCGTACCAGGTGTTTTCCCCTCCTCTTTAAGTCCCTCTAGTCCATGCCAAAGGATGAAATTGTAGATTAAGTGAGAAGCTGCTCCGGATAAACGCCGGAGTTCTCCTTTGATTCCATAATCTCTTTGTTTTCCAGCTTGATTTTATTCGAGGATGGTACCTCTGGAGTTTTCCCTCAGACTTTGAGAGGGAACAAAATTAGTCCTGTTTGACTTAAGTCAAGGTCGAGTGAAGGCCCTTCATTCTAGGATGTCTGGAATCATTGGGAGGGACCAGTTCCTTTTTGGATAACCGGTTGCGTCGGGATCGATTTCACCCGGTGGAAATATTAACTTCAAGAGAAGGGTAGAGGGAGAAAGAAATGAGAATGAAAAGGTTCGTGTTGCTGGCAAGTTGTCTAACCGCATTTATGCTGGCCGCCCCCGGTGGCTTGTTTGCTGCCGAGAGTAAATGTATAAGCTGTCATAAAGAGATTACCCCGGGTATCGTTAAGGACTTTCTGTCCGGCGAGATGGGTAAGTCCGGTAGTGTTGATTGTGCCACCTGCCACGGTTCAGACCACACCGGTGCGGCTGATGTCGACAAGGTGAAATTGCCCACCGAGAAAACCTGCCAGGAGTGCCATGAAGAGCAGCATGATCAATACATGTCCGGTAAACATATGGCGGCCTGGATTGCCATGGATGCCATGCCGAAAACCGGCCTTCAGCCCCATGCCTATATCCAGGGCATGAAAGGCTGCGGCGGTTGTCACAAGATCGGTGTCCGTGATGAAGCGACCAAAGCCGCTTCCCGTTACGGTTCCCCTTGTGATTCCTGCCATACCCGGCATAAATTCTCCAAAGCCGAAGCCAAGAAACCGGAAGCCTGTCGAACCTGTCATATGGGTTTTGACCATCCCCAATGGGAGATGTGGTCCGGCTCTAAACATGGTGTAATCTACCAGACCGAAGGCGATACCGGTCGGGCTCCCACCTGTCAGACCTGTCATATGGAAGACGGTAACCACCGGGTTATGACCTCCTGGGGCTTTTTGGCCGTAAGACTGCCCGAGGATGATGCGGAGTGGATGGGTTATCGGGCCACTATCCTTAAAGGGTTGCATGTCCTTGATCCCCAGGGCGCGCCGACTGCACGCCTGGAAGTTGTCAAGGCCGGCATGGTTGCCCGTCTGAGCAAGGAAGAATGGCAGGCGGAGCGGGATCGGATGGTTAACGTTTGCACCAAGTGTCACAGCAAAAAATACGCCGAGACCAATCTCGGTAATGCCGACCAGATGATCAAGGAAGCCGACAAATTGATGGCCGAGGCCATTGAAATAGTGGCCGACCTCTACACCAGGGGGATCATCAAACCGGAAGAGGGCAAGGCTGCCTATCCGGATCTGTTGACCTTCTATGATGCGATTACCCCGGTTGAGCAGACGCTCTACGTCATGTTCCTTGAGCATCGGATGCGGGCCTTCCAGGGTGCTTTCCACATGAACCCGGATTATACCACCTGGTACGGCCTGGCGGAGATGAAGAAAGATCTGGTTGAGATCAAGCATGAGGCCGAAAGAATGATCACCGAGTCAACTCGGAAAAAATAAGACGGTTAACTAAATAATAGTTAAATGCTACGGGCGCTTCCTTGCGAGGAAGCGCCCGTTTTTTTCGATCTAATCGAGGTTGTTGGCGATTAACAACCGGGCAGCCATCCTCGTCGGCTTTGTTGTCAATAAATCATCGTTGCCAGGTGGTTCCCTTTCCCTTTTGCGTCCCTCTCGTGCATTTTAAAGATGATATTGCAGATTAAATAAAAACCAACCCTGTATAAAAGACCGGATTACAGCCGGATTGCCGCATTTTAGTATTGCATCTTGTAGTCGAGCTGTTATTTTACCCGGACATTTACGACCATACCCTAATAAACGGGTCGTTTCCCTGGTGTACCCAGAGGAAATATGGCCGGTTTTTTTACCGATAACCAGTTGGAACCACAAGTAAAACAGGAGACAGTCCATGGATTACCGGGCGACGCTCAACCTGCCCCAGACCAAATTCAAGATGAAGGCCAATCTGGCCCAGCGCGAGCCGGAATTCTTGAAGAAGTGGGATAAGGAAAAACTCTACGAAAAATTGCTGGCGGTCTCCGCCGATCGTCCTTCCTACGTCCTGCACGATGGCCCTCCATATGCCAATGGCCATCTCCATATGGGCCATGCCCTGAACAAGATCCTGAAGGATATTATTCTGCGTTCCAAGCGAATGAACGGTTTTCAGTGCGTCTTCGTGCCCGGTTGGGATTGTCATGGCCTGCCTATCGAACTTAACGTCGATAAGGAACTTGGCGCCAAGAAGAAAGAGATCAGTAAGCTCGCCTTTCGCAAAGCCTGCCGCAAATACGCCGGTAAATGGATCAAGACCCAGAAGAAGGAGTTTCAGCGCTTAGGGGTTCTCGGTGACTGGGACAATCCTTATCTTACCATTAATTATACTTATGAAGCAGCCACGGCCCGGGAATTTAATAAATTCCTGATGAACGGCTCGGTGGTTCGCAGTAAAAAACCGGTCCACTGGTGCCCTTCCTGTAAGACGGCGCTGGCCGAGGCCGAGGTGGAGTATGATGATCATACCTCCGATTCAATCTATGTGAAATTTCCGGTTGTCGGCGATATTGAGGACGTGATCCCTGCTGCGGCAGGCCACGAGGTCTCTGCGGTGATCTGGACCACCACCCCCTGGACCCTGCCGGCCAACCTGGCGGTGGCCTTTCATCCTGATTTTACCTATGCGGCGGTCAAGGTTGGTAACGAAATCTGGATTCTGGCCGAGGGGCTGGTTGAACAGGCCTTTGCTGAATTCGGCATCGAAGACTATCAGATCCTTAACACCTTCTCGGCCACTGGCCTGGAAGGCCGCAAGTGCCGCCATCCTTTTCTGGATCGGGACTCGCTAATGGTCTTGGCCGACTATGTGACCCTGGAGACCGGTACCGGCTGTGTTCATACCGCTCCCGGTCATGGCCGCGAGGATTATCTGACCGGGATCAAATATGAACTGGAGATCCTTTCGCCGGTTGATAACCGCGGGGTTTTTACCGCTGAAGCCGGACCCTATGTTGATCAGTTCTATAAAAAGGCCAATCCGGTGATCTGTGAAGATCTGCAGAAGAGTAAGCATCTGATTAAACACAGTCCTCTGTCGCACAGTTATCCCCACTGCTGGCGCTGTAAGAAGCCGGTGATCTTCCGGGCGACCGAGCAGTGGTTTATCGGCATGGAGAAAAATGATCTGCGCGAGCGAGCCTTGAAGGCGATCCGCGAGGTGCAATGGGTGCCAAGTTGGGGGATGGACCGGATCTACGGCATGGTCGAGACCCGTCCTGACTGGTGTTTGTCCCGGCAGCGGGCCTGGGGCGTGCCGATTACCGCGATCCTCTGTCGGGATTGCGGCACCGTCCAGAATGATGAGGAGGTTAATCGCCGGATCGATGAACTTTTCCTGAAAGAGGGGGCCGATGCCTGGTTTTCCCATGAGATCGTTGATTTCCTCGGTGAGGGCGCGGCCTGTAAAGATTGTGGTTCGACCAACTTTGAGCAGGAAGAGGATATTCTCGATGTCTGGTTTGATTCCGGCACCAGTTATGCCGCAGTCCTAGATCAGCGTGATGAGCTTTCTACGCCGGCCGACCTGTATCTTGAGGGCAGCGATCAGCATCGCGGCTGGTTCCAGAGCTCCTTGCTGGCCGCAGTCGGCACCCGCGACACCCCGCCCTATAAGGCCGTGCTGACCCACGGTTTTGTGGTTGACGAGAATGGACGGAAGATGTCCAAGAGTGTCGGCAATGTTATCGCCCCGGAAAAGATCATCAAGCAGCATGGCGCTGAGATTCTCCGCCTCTGGGTCGCCTCCGAGGATTATCGGGACGACATCAAGATCTCCAATAATATTATTCAGCAGTTGTCCGACGCCTATCGCAAGATCAGAAACACCCTGCGTTATCTGCTGGGCAATATCGGTGATTTCGATCCGGCCAAGGACCGGGTGGCCTATGAGGAACTGCCCGAGATCGACCAGTGGGCCCTATCCCAGTTGGACCGTTTGCAGAAGAAGATCTGCGGCGCCTATGATTCCTTTGAATTTCACGCCATTTTCCATGGCCTCCTCTATTTCTGTACGGTGACCATGAGCTCCTTTTACCTTGATATTATCAAGGATCGGCTCTACACCTCGGCGCCGGACTCGGCCGATAGAAGGGCGGCCCAGACCGTGCTCTATGAATTGTCGGACCGGCTTTTGCGATTGATGGCCCCGGTTCTGACCTTCACGGCAGCCGAGGCCTGGGACCATCTGCCGCCGGTTCCTGACCGGGAAGAGGATGTGGCGCTGGCAGCCTTTCCGACTTTCAATGATGTCTGGTCCCGGCCCGATTTGGACGAGAAGTGGGAGAAGTTGATTCAGGTTCGGGGAGAATTGACCAAGGTTCTGGAGCTGGCCCGGCAGAATAAAGTGATCGGCCATCCCCTTGAGGCGGCGGTCGAGATCAAGGTCGGCGGTGAACTTGGAGAATTTTTAGGGCAAAACTGGCAGATCCTCAAAACCATTGCCATTGTCTCTGAACTTCGCCGGGTTGAGGAGATCTCAGCCGAAGCGGTGACCTCCGAGGAGCTGCCCGATCTGATGATTATGGTCAAGTCGGCATCGGGTGAAAAATGCGAACGGTGCTGGACCAGGGCCGACTCGGTTGGTGATACAACCGATCATCCGACCATTTGCAGTCGCTGTGTCGACGTGGTGAGCGGCCTATGAAATTGTCTTCGCCCTGGAGTCCGGCCCTAATCGCGGCAGCGGTTGTTTTCCTGGATCAGATGACTAAGTGGTGGATCCTGTCGACCTTCCAACTTTATGAATCGCTGCCCGTTATTCCCGGCTTTTTCGATCTGACCTTTGTGGTCAATACCGGCGCGGCCTTTGGGATGCTGGCCGGGGAACAGAATTTATGGCGGCAGCTGTTTTTTATTACAACCACTCTGGTCGCCTTGGTGGTGCTCTGTTTTGCCTTCCGGCAGTATCGGTATGAAGGACGGTCGTATGTAATCGGCATCGGTCTGGTCGGTGGCGGGGCCTTGGGTAATCTGGTTGATCGACTTCGTTTTGGGCATGTGGTGGATTTTCTCGATTTTTCGATAAGGGGTCATCACTGGCCGGCCTTTAATGTGGCGGATTCGGCCATTACCGTCGGAGTCGCCTTTTTTCTGCTGGCCAGCTTTCTGGAGATCAGAAGAGAGCGGTCGTCGGAAGTTGCTGAGCCATAATGTTCGCAGTTTTAGCTTAGTTGTGATGCCATTAATCAATAGGAGTAGTTAAATGTCAGATAATAAAATAGCCTTTCTCTTTCCCGGCCAGGGTTCCCAGTTTGTTGGCATGGGTAAAGAATTTATGGAAACTGATGAGTCGGCCAAGTCGTTGATGGCCAAGGCGGCTGAGATCAGTGGCTATCCCCTGGAGAAGCTCTGCCTGGAAGGGCCGATGGAGGAGTTGACCCGCACCGCCCATCTGCAACCGGCCGTGACGGTTTTGAATCTTATCTGCCTGAATGCTTTACGCGATGGTGGGGTTACTCCTGATTTCGTGGCTGGGCATAGCCTTGGTGAGTATGCGGCCCTTTGCGGCGCCGGGGTTTTGAGTCCGGAAGACACCCTGCATCTGGTGACCGAGCGGGGGCGGTTGATGGAGAGGGAGGCCAATCGTAACCCCGGGGTGATGCACGCTATTCTCGGGATGACCATTGCTGAAGTCATGACTATCGTTGTTGAGGTTAAAGATAAAGGCGTAATTACGGCGGCCAATCATAATTCCGAGAAACAGATTGTGGTTTCCGGTGAGGCGGCCCCTCTGGAGGCGGCGGCGGCTCTTGTTGCGGAGCGGGGCGGCAGGGCGATTCCCCTGAAAGTCAGCGGGGCCTGGCATAGCGATCTGGTTGCCGGTGCGGTTGAAGATTTTTCGGCGGTTATGGGCGAAGTGGAGTTCAAGACCCCGCAGGTGCCGCTTATCTTTAATGTTACGGCCGCTGAAGAGCAAGACCCGGCGGTTATTCGAGCCATGATGGCGCGGCAGATCTCCTCGACGGTCAAGTGGTTCGATATAATGAACGGCTTGATGGCCCAAGGCGTGCGGACCTTTGTTGAGGTCGGGCCTAAAAATGTCCTCTCAGGTCTGGCCAAGAAGATCATTCCCAAGGGCGATGAGTATCGCTTGTTTCAGGTCGATACGCCCGAGGCCGTGGCGGCCTGTATCAGGGAATTATAAGCGTCTGCGCTAATGATAATGGGCCCGTTAATGGTGCTTGACATGAGCCGCTTATCCATGTATGTTTTCGTGTTTTCTTGGGAAAATTAACAATAGAAGGCTTAAGGCCCCTGTGATGGCAAAGTCTTCTTTTCTTTTTTTGGTTGATTACTGAAAATGTTCGATAATTTATCAGACCGTCTTCATTCCACCTTAAAGACGCTGCGTGGTCATGGCAAGTTGACCGACAGTAACATTAAGGAGGCTATGGATGAGGTTCGTCAGGCCCTGCTTGAGGCCGATGTCAACTTCAAGGTCGTTAAAGATTTTATAGCCTCAGTTTCGGAGAAGGCGGTTGGCCATGAGGTTCTGACCAGTCTTGCTCCCGGGCAGCAGGTCATCAAGATTGTTCAGGAACACCTGACCGAACTGTTGGGTGGAACAACTGAAGGCCTTAATCTTAAAGGACCGCAACCGGCTGTGATCATGCTGGTTGGTCTCCAGGGTTCGGGTAAGACCACCACCTCCGGTAAGCTGGCCAGAATGCTCCAGAAGCAGGGGCGGCGTCCCTATCTGGTGCCTGTCGATGTCTATCGACCGGCCGCGATTGAGCAGTTGACGGTGTTGGGTAAGAGTTTGTCCCTGCCGGTCCATCCGTCCGATTCCAGCCTTGATCCGGTGGCTATCTGCCGGGCGGCGGTCGCAGCGGCCAAAGTCAAGAATTGTGACACCCTGATTATTGATACGGCCGGGCGTCTTCATGTTGACGAAGAGCTCATGGGCGAGCTTGGTCGGATTAAGGCTGAGGTAAGACCGGCCGAGATTCTTTTTGTGGCTGATGCCATGACCGGCCAGGATGCGGTCACCGTAGCGGCCAAGTTTAATGATGATCTCGCCATTTCCGGGGTGGTTCTCACCAAGATGGATGGTGATGCCCGTGGTGGCGGCGCCTTATCCATCAAGAAGGTTACGGATCGGCCCATTAAGTTTGTCGGGGTCGGCGAAGGTCTCGATGCCCTGGAAGTTTTTCATCCGGACCGGCTGGCATCCCGGATTCTCGGCATGGGCGATGTCCTCACCCTGATTGAGAAGGCTGAGGCGGTTGTTGATAAGAAGCAGGCCGAGCAGCTTGCCAAGAAGATCAGGCGTAATGCTTTTACCCTTGAGGATTTTAGGGGTCAGATTCAGCAGATCAAAAAGATGGGTAATCTTGATCAGCTGATGGGCATGGTTCCCGGCATGAATAAGTTGAAGCAGATGGGCAATATGCCTAAGCCCGATGAAGGTGAACTGGGGCGGATAGAGGCAATTATCGGCTCGATGACTGCCCAGGAACGCCAACGTTATGAAATTATTAATTCCAGCCGTCGGCAGAGGATTGCCCGGGGGAGTGGAACCACGGTTCAGGATGTAAATAAGGTCATTAAGAGTTATTCTGAAATGCTCAAGATGATGAAGAAGATGAAAGGCAAGGGTGTTTTCGGTGGCGGTGGCGGTGGTGCTGTCGGCAAGAAAAAGAGAAAAAGACCCAAAGGGTTGTTTAGATAATCATAGTGAGGAGGAAGTAATGGCTGTTAAAGTTCGTTTGGCCAGGTTGGGCAGGAAGAAAAAGCCGTTTTATCGTATTGTTGTCGCCAGTTCACAGGCACCCAGGGATGGTAAGTTCCTGGAGATTGTCGGCACCTACGATCCTTTGAAGGATCCGGCTGAAATCACAATCAAGCATGAGCAACTGCAGAAATGGCTTGATAAAGGCGCTATCCCGACCGATACGGTCAGGAGCCTCATGGTCAAGAATCCCGCTCCGGCAGCAGAGTAATTTGCCATGAAGGAGCTGGTGAAATTTATTGCCTCAGCCCTGGTTGATGATCGCGATGCTGTCCAGGTAAATGAGGTGGAGCGTGACGACGCCACGGTCTATGAACTTCTGGTTGCCAAGGAAGATCTGGGCAAGGTTATCGGTAAGCAGGGGCGTACGGCTCGAGCTATTCGCTCTTTGCTGACGGCCTCGGCTGGGAAGGATAATCGCAAGGCCCGCTTGGAGATCCTCGATTGATCTCTATTGAACGGTTGCAGGTGTAAGATTGGCTATTCAGCAATCTGCACTTGATTCCGGCAATCTGGTTCGGGTCGGCAGAGTGGGCAAGGCCCACGGTATTAAGGGTGAACTTAAGGTTCTGCCTGATTTCGGCCCACCCGAAGATTTCCTGAATTACCTAGAAGTGTCGCTTGTTTTTCCTGATACGGATTCCCGGCAGGACTATAAGGTCAGCCGTTGTCGGCCCCAGGCCAAGATCGTTATCCTGCAGCTGGATGGCATCAACGACCGAACCATGGCCGAGGCTCTTAACGGGACTGAAGTTTGGATTGACAAGAAGTCTTTGCCGGATCTGCCCGCTGGGGATTTTTATTGGCACGATCTGGTCGGTTTGCAGGTTGAGACCGAGAGCGGCCGGAAGCTGGGTCGGGTTGAAACCCTGTTGGCTACCGGTGGCCACGATATTCTGGTGGTGCTTGGCACTGGTCGGGAATATCTTATCCCTCTGGATAAAGAATTTCTGTTAAACAGGGACGGTGTTGCCGGTATCTTAACTGTAGCAGAGGTGCCGGGTCTTTTTGAAATAAATGATTGATTAGGGTCGGACCCTGCTTTGCCATGCGATTCGATATCCTCACAATTTTCCCCGACCTTCTAACTTCCCCTTTGCAAGAGGGGATCATCCGCCGGGCCATTCAAGACGATAAAATAGAGGTGGCAATCCATAATATCCGGGATTTTGCCACCGACAAGCATGCCATGACCGACGACCGGCCTTTCGGGGGTGGGGAGGGTATGGTCATGAAGCCCGAACCGATCGCGGCCGCGCTGGCAAAGGTCAAAGATGAGGGTGGAGCGGGCCGGGTTGTTTTCTTAAGCCCCCAGGGTAAGACCTTCACCCAGAAAAAAGCGGAGGAGTTGGCCCAGCTTGACCATCTTGTTTTGTTGTGTGGTCGTTACGAAGGGGTTGATGAGCGGGTAATTGATCACTATGTCGATGAAGAGATCTCTATCGGTGACTATATCCTGACCGGCGGTGAATTGGCCGCCATGGTCATGATCGATGCCATTACCAGATTGCAACCCGGTGTTTTGGGCTGCGCCGATTCCGTGGGCCAGGATACTTTTAGTCGAGGGATGCTCAAGCATCCTCAATATACCAGGCCGCGGGAGTTCCAGGGGGTGGAAGTTCCTGTTGAGTTACTGTCCGGTGATCATGCTCTGGTCAGAGACTGGCGGTTGGTGGCGGCAGTCAGACAGACCCTGGGCAAGCGTCCGGAGCTCTTGGCCCAGGTGGATTTTACCCCTGTGGAGAAAAAGATCCTGGTCAAGGCCGGGCTCTGGCTTGAGATAGAGCGGGTCCTCACCGATCAGGATTTGTCTTCTGTTGAATCTGGCGGTTAAAGAGGTGTTCTAATCAAAGACGAGATAGGACATCAGTTGCGGGTTGATCTGGCCCTGATCCACTATCCGGTTTGTAATCGCAATCAGGAGATCATCGGTTCGGCGGTCACTAATCTTGATCTGCACGATATTGCCAGGGCTGGTCGAACTTTCGGCATCGATAGATATTATCTGGTGACCCCGTTTGCTGATCAGCAGCAGTTAGTCAAAGATATTCTTGATCACTGGCAGACCGGATATGGAGCTGGTTATAATAAAGACCGCAAGGAAGCTTTAAGCATAGTTCGCCTCTGCGATGATGTGGCAGAACTTTACCGGGAAGTAACAGCCAAGTGGCAGCAACGACCAACAGTTTTGGCCACCAGCGCTGCCAGCGCCGATCTTGCCGTAGAATATGGTGATATCCGGGCCAGGATCTTTAGCGGAGAACCGTTTCTGATTCTTTTCGGGACCGGTTGGGGGATGGCCCCGGAGTTAATGGCCGAAGTTGATGGGCTTTTGCCGCCGCTTAAGGGGCTTGGCGACTATAATCACCTGTCGGTGCGCTCGGCTGCCGCCATTATTTTGGATCGTCTCCTTGGTGATCATTAATGAAAATTAATGGTAAAAACAGCTGGTAGTAAAAAAAAGCACCTAATTGTAAATCAATAGTGGAAATTTTTTGTTCCATACGTTACTTTAGCGCTTCCGTTTTACGGAAATATATTTACGGAGATATAATAATGAGTGTAATAACACAGATAGAAAAAGAGCAAATGCGGTTTGATGTCCCTGACTTTCGTCCGGGCGACACGGTTAGTGTCTATATTCGGATCATTGAGGGCACCAAGGAAAGGGTCCAGGTTTTCAAGGGTGCGGTTCTCAAACGCAAGAAGGGAACCATGAACGCCAGTTTTACGGTTCGGAAGATGTCCCATGGGGTTGGGGTTGAAAAGACTTTTGCCCTGCATAATCCCCGTCTTGAGAAGATCGTGGTGGAAAGTCGTGGCAAGGTTCGTCGTTCGCGTCTCTATTATCTTCGTGATCTGCGTGGTAAAGCGGCCAGGATTAAGGAGCGCGGACTTCGTTGATCCTTTAAACTGCTGTTAATCTAATCCGGCTGTTTTTTTCAGGACGGATAGGATGCATTTGAAATTATTGAAGCCCTGCTGATGACCTAGTGTTAACGGCGGGGCTTTTTTCGTTATAAAAATGGTAAGCTTTCACAGGCACTGCATCTGCACGTTTTCAGAACAACCAACATAGTAAACTATAGTTGATTGCCCTGAAAACGCACATCTACAGCACTTGTAAAAGCTTACCTGTTTGGAAGTAGTCTTGTTACGCTACCGGTTCGCCCGTGAACGGTTACTGAAAATGACAGAATATTCCAAGTTTTTTCCCCCGACTGCTTTTATCGAAACAGATACTTTCTCCTTTGAGCGGGAGCTTGGGCGCCAAGGCTGCGATCTGGTGGCCGGCACCGATGAGGCCGGTCGCGGCCCCTTGGCCGGCCCGGTGGTGGCGGCTTGCGTGATCCTGCCCGAGGGCTGTGATTTCGCTCTGTTCAGGGATTCCAAACAGACATCTCCTGGTGAGCGCGCGCGCCTTTATAGTCTTCTTCTCGAAATTGGCGCCGATATCGGGGTTGGGCTAGGCACGGTCCGGGATATTGAAGAGATCAATATCCTGCAGGCATCACTGTTGGCTATGAAAAGGTCTGTGGCTGCGCTGGTGGCCAAACCCGGTTTTCTGCTGGTTGACGGCAAATTCCCGGTGCCGCTAACCATCCCTCAGATAAGCCTGGTCAAGGGGGAGTCTCGCAGCGCCTCGATTGGTGCCGCCTCTATAGTTGCCAAAGAGGAGCGGGATCGTTTAATGGCAGAGTATCATCTGCAATACCCCCAATATAATTTCGCCAGGCACAAGGGCTATCCAACTGCTGAGCACCGAAGTCTTCTTGAGCAGCATGGCCCCTGTGAAATTCATCGCCGGACCTTTAAAGGGGTGAAGGAGCACTTGACAGCCAATGAGTAAAAAACGTCTCTCCCTTGGTCGGCGCGGAGAAGAGCTGGCCGGTGAATATTTAAAAAAAGCCGGTTATAAAATACTGGAGTTAAACTATCGCGGTCGTTTGGGTGAGATTGATCTGGTGGCCGAAGATGGTGATTGTCTGGTTTTTGTCGAAGTCAAGACTCGCGCTGGGCTGGCCTTTGGTCACCCCCTTGAAAGTATCAACTCTCGGAAACAGTACCAATTGATCAGGGCAGCCCGTGAATATCTGGCCGAACATGGTGCGGAAGAGCGTATTTGTCGTTTTGATGCGGTTTCAGTGTTGCAAAAAGACGGGCAGGCCCCGCAATTAGAATTGATTAAAAATGCCTTTGAACTGGATGGGGAGAATTTTTGATGAGTGGTTTGCTTGGGATTACCATGGGCTGCCCGGTAGGCATTGGCCCGGAAATTATCATCCGTTTTTGTCAGCAGACGCCTGATTTTAAAGCCTGCCGTCCCGTCGTTATTGGTGATCTCGGAGTGCTCCGGCGTTGTGCGGATGAATTGGCGGTTGATCTCGATATCGTGCGCTGGCAACCCGGTGAGCCGGTCCGGGATCGGGCCTTGCATGTGTTGTCTTTGTCGGATCTTGGCCCGAACCTCAAGTGGGGGCATCCCGATGTTGCTACCGGCAGGGCCATGGCCTTGTACATCGAGGAAGCGGTGCGCTTGATTGGTGGCGGCGTCTTGGCCGGGATGGTGACCTGTCCTATCGCCAAGTCGGCCCTGAAGCTCGCCGGTTATCAATATCCCGGTCATACCGAAATGCTGGCGGACTTGTGCGGCAGTGATGAGTATGCCATGATGATGGCCGGGGAGCGGCTCCGGGTCACCCTGGTTACCATTCATGTCGGCCTGGCCCAGGTTGCCGGGCTTTTGACTAAAGAAAAAATAGTAAGACTAATTGAGATCACGGCCCGCTCGTTGCGCAATGATTTTGCTATCGAAAACCCACGGTTGGCGGTGGCCGGTTTCAATCCCCATGCCGGAGAGGATGGGATGTTTGGTGATGAAGATGAGCGGGTGATAGCTCCGGCTGTTGCCCAGGCCAGAGCCGATGGCTGGCAGGTGGCTGGGGTGTTCCCGCCGGATACGGTGTTTAACCGGGCGGCGGCGGGGCAATATGACGCAGTTGTCTGTATGTACCACGACCAGGGCCTGATTCCGTTTAAGCTTCTCCACTTTGAGGATGGGGTTAATGTCACTCTTGGCCTGCCGATTGTCCGAACCTCGGTTGACCACGGCACTGCCTACGATATCGCCGGACAGGGGAAGGCCAGTGCAACCAGTTTGCTTGCTGCCTTCGATTTGGCCGGCAAGATAGCGTTGAATCGTAATCGGTTTGCTGAAAAGCAATAAATGTATTAATAATATCGGGATGTTGTTTGGTCGGGCTGGCTGTATTTGTCTGTTTGCTGTCGGCCAGAATATCTCCATAATTTTCGGTTAATCCGGTCATGGCGAAACAAGGACTACTTATAGCCTTCGAGGGCATTGACGGCACTGGTAAATCCACCCAGATTGGCTTGTTGGCAGAGTATCTGGCGACCAGGGGATATGCTGTGGTGACGACCATGGAGCCGACCGACGGCCCTTATGGCCGCAAAATCAGGTCATTATTTGCAAGCCGCCACCGCCTGACTCCCGATGAGGAGCTGGGGCTCTTTATGGCTGATCGCCGGGAGCATGTTCGCGAGTTGCTTATCCCCGCCTTGGCTGAGGGTAAGGTGGTTCTTACCGATCGATACTATCTTTCGACCGCCGCGTATCAGGGTGCTGCCGGTCATGATCCCGACCTCATCTTGGCCGACAATGAGAAGTTTGCCCCACGGCCGGATTTGGTAGTGCTGCTGACTTTGACTCCGGCGGAGAGTGTGCACCGGATCAAAAACCTGCGGGGCGAGTCTCTGAACGATTTCGAGCAGGAGGACGTCCTTGCCAAAGTAGCGGCGGTATTTGCCGGATTTAAGATGGATTACATTACCCGGATCGATGCTGCAATCTCTCCTGACAAGGTCCATAAAGAGGTTGTGGCTAAAGTAGATGAGATGCTGGCCGAGAAGGACTATTAGGTTCCACCGAAACTTATCCTGCGTTTAATTACCCAAGGGAAGATGATGAAAAACAATTTTCTGGTGCTTATCATATTTGCTCTCTTTTCCAGCGCTTGCACGGCGGCGGGGGGAGGGCAGCCTGCCGCGAAATTGGCAGAGGGGCTCGATCCGTCTGCTGATTATGTGGAGAGCGAATGTTCCTATTTTTATTTCATGTGGGGCAGGACCGCTGAGCTTGAGGGGAAATTGGAGGAGGCCCGTGAGGCATACGAAAAAGCCTTGGTCTGTGATTTGCATGCCGTGCAAATCATGCATCGGTTGGCGGTTCTGTTGATCAATATGGACAAGAAGGATGTTGCCGCCGGCTGGATTAAGACGATTATTGATGAGAATCCCGAAGATCTGGCGTCGTATGGTTTTCTGGCTAATTTATATGTAAGTATGGATGAATTTGCTAAGGCCGAGGAAATTTATCTGGGTGTTATCGATAAAAATCCACAAGATTACGATAATATGTTGTTGCTTGGCGCCTTATATGCCAGGCAGAAAAAATTTGATGAGGCCAGAGATACCCTTGAGAAACTGATTAAATTAAATCCTGAGTCCTTCATTGGCCATCATTACCTGGCCAAGATTTATCTGGAGACCGAGAAGTTTGCTAAGGCGCGGAGTTCTTTTGAAAAGGCTTTGGAGCTAAATTGGTCTCCATTCCTTGCCTTTGAGGCGGCTTTCTTTTTGGCGAAGAAAGGGTTTCCGGACGATGCCCTGCGCTTATATCGGCAGATTATTGTCGAAGACGAAGATAATGAACGGGTCAGAACCATGGCCATATCCTTGCTGCTGAAGCTGGACCGCATCGATGAGGCCATTGTCGCAATGGAGGAATTACTGCCCCAGGCGGCAGATCCACTTAAGGTTGAGTTGAATCTTAGCCGCTTGCTTCTTGATCGAAAAAAATATGATGAAGCGATTAGCCATCTGTTAAACATTCTCGACACTGATCCCGAGTTTAATGACGTCCGTATCCTGCTGGCGGTGGCCTATCATGATAAAGGTGATGCAACCGCGGCCAAAAGCAGTTTGGAGAAGATAGGGCCCCAGTCCGCCGATTATGAAAATGCCACCGTTTTTCTCACGCGAATTCTGGTTGAAGAGAAAAAACATGGGGCGGCGATCAACTTATTGCGGGGAAGAATCTCCGACGAAAAAACTCGGCGCAGAAGTTTCTACCCCGGCCTTGCTTCAGTCCTCCAGAAGCAGCAAAAGAATGATGAGGCGGCAAGTGTTTTTCAAGAGGCCTTGACTCTCTATCCGGAGGACAAAGATCTTCTTCTCGAACATGCCCTCTTCCAGGACGAGCAGGGTGATGTGGACGGCGCCCTGCGCACCATGGCAAAGGTTCTGCTAATCAGTCCGGATGAGCCATATGCCCTGAATTATATGGGGTACACCTGGGCTGAGCGTGGCGTGGAACTGGAGAAGGCCTTGGCCTATGTTGAAAAAGCTCTGGAACTTAGGCCGGATGATGGCTTTGTCCGTGATAGTTTAGGCTGGGTTTTATTCAAGATGGGCCGACTTGATGAGGCCCTGGCCGAGTTACAGAAAGCACTTAAGATAGAAGGGGATGATCCGGCTATTAACGATCATATCGGTGATGTTTACCACCGGCTTGGCAGGATGAAAAAGGCCCGAAAGGCTTGGGGCAGGGCTTTGGTTCTCCAGAAAGATGAAAAAAAGAAGAGCCGGCTTCGAAAGAAGATAGAGGCCGCCGGTAAGTGATAATGGTTTCTCGCCATGTTCTGCTTTGTTTCTGGCTGGTAATTTTCTTGTCGAGTTGTGCCGGTTTGCCCGCTCGTCTGCCCCATTCAGGGCCGGAAAGTTTGCTGGTCAGGCAATCTTTCAAGGAGCTGGTCGGTCGGCAGCGTCAATGTGAAAGCAGTGTTGATGCCGAAATCACCATTACCCTCGATTCAAGATGGTATTCCGGGACGATGAGTGGTTATCTGCAGGCCAAGGCTCCGGCTTTTTTGAAACTCGTTGGAATTAATCCCTTTGGTCAGCCTTTGGTGGTTCTGGTTAGCGATGGTGAGTCTTTCAGCTATGCCTCGCTGAGCGAATCACTCAGTTATGACGGTAGGGTTGATTCCGACACGTTCCAGCGCTTCGTGCCCACCGGTTTTGATCCGTCCACCAGCTTTTATCCGCTGACCGGTAAGCTGGCCCCCGGTGAGATGCGGATTCTGACAACCAGTTCTGATCAGGAAGGGCGGGGGGCCTGGCTGGAGCTTGAAAATATTCAGGATAATATCCACAGTCTGGTCCTTTTTGAGCCGGAAAGGCAATTAATCCGCCAATATCTCCGGTTGAACGAAGATGGCAAGGTGACGCTGAAGATCGGCTATAATGATTATTATCCCGGCCCCTGTAGTTTACCTGGCCTTGTAACTATATCCAGTAGTGATCATGCCGGTGAACTGTCGATCCGGTTGCATGATTGGCAAACCGATACCCCGTTCTCTGCGGCAGATTTTGCCTTGGAACTCCCCCCCGTTTTTAAAAGAGTGAAAGTAAATTGAATATCGATGATATCCTGCCGCTGGTTAACCGACCAAGTCGGTACAGTGGTAATGAGCTTAATATTGTTAAAAAGGACTGGCAACAGACGAGCTTGCGGGTCGCCCTGATCTTTCCAGATCTCTATGAGATCGGCATGTCCCATCAAGGGTTACAGATCCTCTATCACCTCTTGAATAGCCAGCCGGATGTCTTGGCGGAGCGGGCTTATACTCCGGCGCCGGATATGGAAGAGCTTCTGCGTAGTAGCGGCCGACCGCTTTTTTCTCTGGAAACCCACCACCCCCTGGGTGAGTTCGATTTGCTGGGTGTCACTCTGCCCTACGAGCTTTGTTATACTAATATTTTGACCGTGCTTGATTTGGCCGGACTGCCTTTTCGCAGTGCTGATCGGGATGAAAGCCACCCTCTGGTGATCGGGGGCGGGCCCTGCGCCTTTCACCCTGAACCGGTGGCGGAATTCTTCGATGCTATCCTGCTTGGTGATGGTGAAGAGGCGATTCTTGAGATAGCCGAGTTGCTCATTGGTGCTAAAAAAGAAGGCTTGACCCGGCCCGAGGTTCTGGCTCGTTTGGCGATGGTTGAGGGACTTTATGTGCCGGCTCATTTTAAAGCCGTCTATGATGAGAGAGGTGTTTTTACCGGGGTGATCGGTAAGGATGGGAGAAGTTCCGTCCGGCGCCGTATTTTAGCAGATATTGAAAATACAGGTGGTGAGACGCCCTTGGTGCCTTTAGGTAAAATTGTTCACGACCGTCTGGGCATAGAGATTGCCCGAGGGTGTACCAGGGGCTGCCGTTTTTGCCAGGCCGGGATAATCTATCGTCCGGTTCGGGAGCGATCCCCTGGTCGGGTCTTCGAATTGGCTGAAAAAGGCATCGCTGAAAGTGGTTTTGATGAACTGGCCCTGTTGTCCCTAAGCAGCGGGGACTATTCATGTATCTCCGACCTGCTGGTCAGGTTGATGGACCGGCTGGTCAAGCAGCGGGTTTCGGTCTCGATGCCGTCCATGCGGGTCGGAACCCTGACCCCCGAGATTATGGATCAGATCAAACGGGTCCGGAAAAGTGGTTTCACTCTTGCTCCCGAGGCCGGCACCGACCGGTTGCGCCAGGTAATTAACAAGGGGATTACCGAGGAGGATCTGCTGGCGACCAGTCGGGCCGCCTTCAGTCTGGGCTGGAAACTGCTTAAATTTTATTTCATGTTTGGTCTGCCCACTGAAACCGATGAGGACCTGGAGGCCATTCCGCTTTTGGCTAAACGGGCCTTGCAGACGGCCGAGCAGGGCGGGCGGCGCATCAACATCAGTGTCGCGACCTTTGTCCCTAAACCCCATACCCCATTTCAGCGGGTCCGTCAGCTCGATGTGGATGAAGGTTTTGCCCGGATAGATTATCTTAAGAAGGCGGTGAAGGGTAAGAGTTTTCAGCTAAAATGGGGCGATCCTCGCCAGAGTTTTCTGGAAGGGGTCATGGCTAGGGGTGATCGGCGTTTATCGGCCTTGATTGAGGAGGCCTGGCAGCAAGGCGCCCGTCTTGACGGTTGGTCGGAGCATTACCGGCTTGATACCTGGCGGGGAGCCGCGGAAACCCTTGGAATTGATCTGGATAGCTATCTGCGGCAACGGGAGGATGCTGAACCGTTGCCCTGGGACCATCTTGATAGCGGCGTTGATCTTGAATTTATCGAGTTGGAGAAACAGAGGGCGAGGGATGGCGTTTATACCCCCGATTGTCGGGTCCATGGTTGTCAGAAATGTGGCCTATGTGATTTTAAGACCATAAAACCCGTGGTGGCGAAGAGTTGTGATTTCGCTGAGGCGGAGACTGGAGAAGACTCCCCGGTAACTGCTCCTAGTGCAGACGATACTGGCGCCAATCGTTTTGTCTACCGGCTTACCTATAGTCGTCTCGGCAGGGCCCGCTTCCTCGGGCATCTTGAAGTAATTCAGGTCTTTTATCGGGTTCTGCGCAGGGTTGGTCTGCCGATGAATTTCTCCCAGGGCTATAATCCAAGTCCCCGGGTTACTTTCAGTCCGGCTCTGCCGCTGGGAACAGAGAGTCAGGCCGAATATCTGCTGGTCGATTTGTCTGTGGTTCTGACCGATCCGGAGGGGATCAAAGCTGCCTTTAACCGGGAGTTGCCGGAGGGGTTCAGCATTGACGCAATTAAGCTTGATTCCGGCAAGGTTGAGCAACGTCTGTTGACCTGCTATCATATCCATCTTGGTCGTCCGATAAAATGTGAAATTCTTGACTCTTTTCTTAGTAATGACAAGGTAGAGGTCGAGGTGGTCAGAAAGGGGCGGTCGCGAAAGATAGATGCCCGGCCACTGGTCAGGGTACTGACCATGATCGAAGGGGATTGCCAGATTGAAATGCAGTTGTTGACCGAGGCCGGTAAGGCCGCCTTGAAGCCTATGGAAATTATGGCGGCGCTGTTTGAGTTGTCGACTGAGGAGATGGCTCTGGCAAGGGTTATGAAGTTGTGGTGCCGGGCAGGGTGAATAGTTACGCTAGAGTCTTATAAATAATTTTTGCAGGTAAATTAACTTATGGCTACTGATTTAATCATTAACGCGACGTCTTTCGAGATCAGGACCGCCCTGATCGAGTACGGTAATCTGGTGGAGTTCCACCTTGAGAGGCCTGCCGAGAAAGGCTTGGTCAGTAATATCTATAAGGGTGTGGTCAAGAGGGTGTTGCCGGGAATGCAGGCGGCCTTTGTTGATATAGGTCTTGAGAGAACCGGTTTTCTTTATGTCGACGATGTGACCGTCAAGCGAAATGGTGGCGGCCGGGAGATCCCCTGTGACCAGGATGACAACGAGGGGCGGTGTTGTGGCGAAAGTCTGCCCCGTGATACCATCCCTGAGCGCTCTGCCGGGGTTACCATTGACGAGTTGTTAACCGAAGGGCAGGATATTCTGGTTCAGATCTGCAAGGACCCGATCGGAACCAAGGGGGCTCGTTTGACCTGTAATATTACGTTGCCGTGCCGCAATGTGGTCTTCATGCCCAAGACCGATCATATCGGTATTTCCCGCAAGATTGAGGATGAGGGGGTCAGACAAAGGCTTAAAGAGATCATTGAGGAACTGCGTCCGGCCGGAACGGGCTTTATTGTCAGGACTGTCGGAGAAAATGCCACTCAGCAAGATCTTGAAGCTGACATGGAGTTTCTCCTTCATCTCTGGGATGAGATCAGGGATAGTGGTGCGCGCGCCCCGGTGCCGAGTCTGATTTACGAGGATCTTGATATTACCCTGCGGACCGTCCGCGATATCTTTTCGGCGGATGTTGACCGGTTGATCGTTGATGACCGTCAGGTCTTTGAGGGTATCATGAAATTTGTCGAGACCTTTGCGCCCCACCTCAGGTCAAGGGTCAGTCTTTATGAGGAAAAGACGCCGGTTTTTGATGCCTACGGCATTGAGATGGACATTAACCGGGCCCTGGACAAAAAGATCTGGCTTCGTTGCGGCGGTTATATAATTATTGAAACGACTGAGGCCCTTTCTGTTGTCGATGTAAATACCGGTCGTTTTGTCGGCAAGAATGATCTTGAGGACACGATCTTCAAGACCAATATGGAGGCAGTCCGGGAGATCGCCTATCAGTTACGGCTCCGCAATATCGGCGGCATAATCATTATAGATTTCATTGATATGGAGAAAGAAACCCATCGGGACGAGCTGGTTCGGGCCCTGAAAGAGGCGGTCAAGAAAGATAAAAGCCGGGTCAATATTCTCAAGGTTTCGGAATTCGGTCTGGTGCAGATGACCAGGAAGCGGAGTTCTGAAAATCTTGCCAGTACCCTGTGCGAACCGTGCCACTATTGTCATGGTGATGGGATTGTCAAATCCCGGCAAACGGTTTGCTACGAGATTCTCCGTAAGATAATGGTCAGAGCCGGCAAGATGAATGGTAATAATGTTACGGTCAGTGTTAACCCGCAGGTTGCGGCCATAATGCTCCGGGAAGAGTCTTCCACCGTCCATGAACTTGAAGACGGGATTGATAAGCGCATTACCGTAGTCCCTAATAGCGAACTGCATGTTGAAAAATATGAGATTATCTGGGACCAGAAATAGATCTTAATTTAATGTCCAGGATCTCGATATGCAGTTGAACTGCTGTGGTTTATGACATTTAGTGCCATCTGTTTGTTTCTGATAGAAGTCAGGAAACAGGAGACAGGAGGCAGAATAACCGATTTTCTTTTGAGTTTTTGCATAATCAGGAAGGCCGGTTATTTGCAGAGTCTTCCCCGTGGAAGAAAGGATCGATAAACGGAGAAGGAGAGGTCGATGTTCCTGGCTGGGAATTATACTCTTAATTAATGATGTTTTTCGTTGTTTTGAGTTGACAAAATGTAGCTTTCTGTTATTAATCTCCGATTCAAGTTTGGCCCGTCAAGGCGGGTGTGATCTTGTCTTTTTCGATAGAAGACGGTCAGCACAACTGATCGTGATATAGATTTCCTGGAATTTTTATGAAGGTGGAGGGTATTATGTACGCTATTGTTCGTACTGGCGGTAAACAGTATCAGGTGGCTCAGGGCGATCAGCTTCGGGTTGAGACATTGGCTGGTGTTGTCGGTGAAACTGTGGAGCTTAATGAAGTTTTGTTGGTTGCCGATGGCGAGGATGTTAAAATTGGTCAACCCCAGGTTGAGGGCGCCAAAGTTACCGCGACCATCGTCGAGCAAGGTAAGGCCAAGAAAGTTCTGGTCTACAAGAAGAAACGCCGTAAGGGCTATGAGGTTAAGCGAGGTCATCGTCAGCAATATACGGCTTTGCGGATCGAAGGGATTAGCGCCTAGTCAGGTTGTTCGGCGTATTCTTCGTTTATTGAATATATCCTTAAGTATAAAGAGGTTTAGATATGGCTCATAAGAAGGCGGGCGGTAGTTCAAGGAATGGTCGTGACAGTGCCGGCCAGAGGCGCGGTGTAAAAAAATATGGCGGTGAGGTTGTCCGGGCCGGTAATATTCTGGTTCGCCAGCTTGGCACCAAAATTCATCCCGGTACCAATGTGGGGCTTGGCCGCGATTATACCCTTTTTGCCAAAGTTGATGGCGTTGTTACCTACGAGGCTTTTGGTCGTGACCGTAAAAGGGTCAGCGTTTATCCGGTAGAAGCAGCGTAGTCTTTTCTTATTTATGGCCGCTCCCGGCAGGGGGCGGTTTCCCAAACCATATGACCGCAATATTCGTTGGTTACAGTTATGGCATTTGTCGATGAAGCCAAGTTTTATGTAAAGGCTGGTGACGGTGGCAACGGTTGTGTGAGTTTCAGACGCGAAAAATATGTTCCCAAAGGCGGCCCGGACGGCGGTGATGGCGGACGTGGCGGCTCGGTCTTTATTGAAGCATCCTCTGATCTTACCTCTCTTCTCGATTTCAAGTACCGCTCTCATTTTAAGGCCGATAACGGTAAATCCGGCATGGGCCGACGTAAACATGGCCGCAAAGGTGGGGATCGGACTATTCTGGTGCCGGTTGGTTCTTTGATCAAGGATGTCGATACTGGTGCGGTTTTAATCGATCTTGATCACGATGGCGCCCGTTTCCTTAGTGCCCAGGGGGGGGGCGGCGGTCGGGGCAACGTGCATTTTGCTACGGCCCAGAACCGGGCTCCTCGCCAGTCATCCAAGGGCAAACCAGGCGATGAAGTCTGGTTTCGGATAGAGCTTAAACTTGTGGCCGATATCGGTTTTGTCGGCATGCCCAATGCGGGTAAGTCCACCCTGCTTTCCCGTTTGTCAGCGGCAAATCCCAAAATAGCTTCCTATCCATTTACGACCCTTGAGCCGCAACTTGGCATTCTCCAGTTTGACTTTCGCGAACCCTGTGTTCTGGCGGATATCCCCGGGTTAATTGAGGGCGCCCATGCCGGCTCCGGCTTGGGCCATAAATTTCTGCGCCATATTGAACGGACCCGTATTCTTCTCCATGTTATTGATGCTTCGGCTCCGGGCGATCAACCCTTCGAGAATTTTCGGATTCTGGAGAATGAGTTGCAACAGTACAGTGAGGAACTGGCTGGCCGCAGACATTTGGTCCTGTTAAATAAAATTGATTTGCTTTCTGGCGAGGATCTGGCGGGGTTGGTGGAGAAATTTAGCAATGCCGGCTGTGAAACGTTGATGGCTTCAGCGCTTGACGGGCAGGGTCTGGGTGAGTTGCGCGAGCGGTTGGCGGAAATTTTGGACGAGATGAAGCTATGACCTTTCAGGTTTCCCAGACAGAAGGGATGCAGTTGCGTTGTAATTTCCTTGAAAAGGCAAAACGGGTTGTGGTCAAGGTGGGTAGCGCTGTTTTGACTGGGAAAGATGGTCTCAACCAGGAGGTTGTAGATGGTCTGGTTAGGCAATTGGCTGCTCTCCGCCAGCAGGGCCGGGAGGTTATTCTGGTCAGTTCCGGGGCGGTGGCGGCAGGGATGCGCAAATTACAGTTGACCCGGCAGGCTGTCGACATCAAAGAAAAACAGGCCGTTGCCGCAGTAGGTCAAAGTAATTTGATGCGATTGTACGAGGATATCTTTGATCGTTATGAGCAGAAGGTTGCCCAGATTCTGCTTACCCGTGATGATCTGGCCAATCGTGATCGCTACCTTAATGTGCGCAACACCATCTTTACCCTGTTGGACTGGGGTATTATCCCGATCATCAATGAGAATGATACCGTTTCGGTGGAGGAGTTGCGTTTCGGCGACAACGATACCCTCGGGGCCATGATTACCAATCTGATTGAGGCCGATATCTTCGTCTGCCTGACCGATGTTGAAGGACTTTTTACCGGCAACCCCTCGGTTGATTCCAGTGCGGAAAAGGTCCAGACCGTGGCCAGGGTCAATCGCAGGGTGGAAGAGATGGCCGGTAACGTTTTGAGTGCTTTGGGTACCGGCGGGATGCAGAGTAAGATCAAGGCGGCCAAAATGGTCGCTACCGGTGGCGGCTGTTCCTTTATCGGACCGGGTCGGCAAGTCGATGTCCTCGATCGGTTGTTCGGTGGTGAGCAGATTGGCACTTTCTTTTTGCCCAGGCCGGAAAAGATGCAGAGCCGTAAGCATTGGATTGCCTACACTCTGAAACCCAAAGGCGAGTTGGTGCTTGATGAGGGTGCCTGTCGTGCTCTGCTCAAAGGCGGCAAGAGTCTGCTCCCCTCCGGGATTATCGAAATCCGCGGTCGTTTTCGGGTTGGCGCTCCGGTGCATTGCCTGGATGAAAACGGCGAACCGATTGCGTCCGGGCTGGTGAATTACAACTCTGCGGATATTGACAAGGTCAAAGGGGTGCAAACCAACAGGATCGAAGATATTCTCGGTTTTAAGGACAGTGATGAGATTATTCATCGTGACAATCTGGTGGTTCTCTGATTGATTGGCTAGTATGTTAGATTGTTTACGGTTTCGCTTGTTATTTTCCTGATTCTGTTTTTCCCTCCGGTCTGAAGTCTCTCTTCGCTCATCATGTCTTTTGGCGGCGGCATTTGCCCTTTACCAAGAAGGTGCGCTTTTTTAGTGCTTCTGGTCAACAAATCTTGCCCTTTAAATTTTCCAGGCGTATGTTAAAATTCGCCTGGTTAATGGGTGGGAATAATTTTCTAAAATAGCGTTTTGAGGTAAAAATGGCGATTAAACAACAGATAACCGAGATGGCTGTTCAGGCCCGCAGTGCAGCCCGGGAAATGGCAGCATTATCAACTGATGTTAAGGATAGGCTGCTGTTGGCGATGGCTGATGGTCTTCTGGTCAAGGCTGATTTTATTAAGAGTGAGAATCAAAAGGATCTTGAGGCTGGTCGGGCCAAGGGACTGTCGGCGGCCATGCTGGATCGTCTGGAGCTATCCGACAAGGTAATCGATTCCATGGTCGGAGGACTTCGTGAGGTAGCGGTATTGCCGGATCCAGTTGGTGAGGTCACCGAAATGGCCAAGCGCCCCAACGGTATCATGGTGGGTAAGATGCGGATTCCCCTGGGTGTGATTGGCATTATCTATGAGTCGCGGCCAAACGTTACCGTGGATGCGGCGGCCCTCTGTATCAAGGCCGGTAACGGCGTCTTTCTGCGGGGTGGTTCCGAGGCCATTCATTCAAATCTGGCCCTGGCCAAGGTCCTCCAGGAGGCGATGATAGCAGAAGGTATTGATCCGGCCGCCGTCCAAGTCGTGCCGGTTACCGACCGTGAGGCTATCAACGTAATGTTGACCATGGAGGAGTATATCGACTTGATTATTCCCCGTGGCGGTGAGGGACTGATTCGCTTCGTCTCGGAGAATTCCCGGATCCCGGTGCTCAAGCACTATAAGGGAGTTTGCCACCTCTTTGTTGATGACAGCGCTGAGCAACAGATGGCAGTTGACCTGGTGATGAATAGTAAGACCCAGCGGCCAGGAGTATGTAATGCTTTGGAAACCATGCTGGTCCATCGTAATATTGCCGACAGTTTTCTGCCGGTGGTGGCTAAGGCCCTGACCGAGGTCGGGGTTGAGTTGCGGGGCTGTGAGGCTACCTGCCGGATTTTGCCTGGTGTTAAACCGGCCCGGGATGATGATTGGGGTAAGGAGTTTCTGGATCTGGTCCTGGCGGTCCGGGTGGTTGACGATCTTGATGGAGCCATGGACCACATAGTCAAATACGGTTCCCAGCACACCGAAGTGATTGTTACCGAAAGCTACCGCAACTCCCAGCGTTTTCTGAGGGAGGTTGATGCTTCGGCCGTGATGATCAATGCCTCTACCCGGTTTAACGACGGGGGCCAGTTCGGCCTCGGGGCAGAGATCGGCATAAGCACGACCAAGCTGCATGCCTATGGTCCCATGGGTCTCAAGGAGCTGACTGCCCTTAAATACATTGTCTATGGTGGTGGGCAGGTTCGAAGTTGACCCCCTTACGCCTGTACCGGTTTGTCGAGGGTGGGGTGCTTAACTTGTGCTGACCTTGCTTCAGGCGTTAAACCCTACCCCGTTGAAAACCCTATCTATCGGCTTTCTTGAGCAGTATCGCCAGCAATTTGCCGTGCAATCATACAGTATCAGGCCGGTGGCTGAATATGGCAGAGATAAAGATGGATGATGGCAAGGTGGTAAAGCAGTGGGGTCGACGGGTTGGCTTATTGGGCGGCACTTTTGATCCGGTCCATAACGGTCATTTGAGTCTGGCGGACTATGTCCTGCATCTTCTGGAACTGGATTCGGTTCTGTTTATCCCTGCTGCCCGCCCTCCCCATAAGGGCTATGCCAAGGTAACTTCTTTTAAGCACCGTTCGGCAATGGTGAAAATTGCTGTTCGCGACAAGCCCCGTTTTTTCGTCTCTGATATGGAACTGCAAAGATGCGGGCCCTCCTATTCGGTTGATACCCTGAAGGAGTTGCGGGTTTTCCTGGGTCCGGGGGTCCATTTGTTTTTCATCATTGGCATGGACGCTTTTGTTGAACTTGATACCTGGAAAAATGGTTGGCAATTGCTCGACTATGCTAATTTTGCGGTTGTAGCTCGTCCGGACTATTCCTCGGAGCTGATTGGCCCGCTGGTCAATAGACTCGGCTACTACTCGTTTGATTCCGTCAGGTCATGCTGGGTCGCTCCTGACCGTTTGGGCCGGATCTATCCGGTTAATATGCCACCCATCGCTATCTCTTCCACTGATGTTCGCCGCAAAGTCGGGTCAGGTGCTTCTCTGGACGGCTTGATTTCTCCGGCAGTGTCTGAATACATAGGGGCACACGATCTGTTTGGCGGAGATAAATAGTAGGGGGGAGTTTCCTTTTAAAGGAAGCTGGCGATGATGACTGTTATATTGTCTTTGCCGCCTTTGGCGTTGGCGGCGCTGATCAGTTGTTGGCAGGTGTTTTCCAGACTGCCGGTTAATTTAAGGATGGCAAGGATCTGTTTGTCGGTCAACATGGTGTTCAAGCCGTCGGAGCAGAGGAGCAACTTGTCGCCGGGCTCCAGTTCGGTCTCAGTAACATCTGCACTAACTCTCTTCCTGAAACCCAGAGCTCTGGTTATCATATTCCTGATTGAAGATGTCGCGGCCTCTGCCTTGCTGATAAGGCCGCTCTTTATCTGTTCCTCTACCAGTGAATGATCCGTGGTAAGCTGCTTCAGCTCGCCATAGCGAAGCAGGTAGGCCCTGCTATCGCCAACGTGGGCAATTGAGAGCAGGGGAACATTAGGGTCTGGCATCCAGGCGGCGACCAGAGTGGTACCCATCCCCTGCCAGCCTTCGTGATTGGTAGCAGAATCCGAGATTAGCTGATTTGCCAGGATAACGGCGGAGCTAAGGCGATTGCCGGTTCTGGAAAATCTACTGTTGAATCCGGTCAGATATGGCTCGTCGGTTGCGACAGTACGTTTGATGTAATCCGTAATTACATCAATGGCCATCTTGCTGGCAATTTCTCCGGCGGCATGGCCGCCCATCCCATCTGCCACCACAAAAAGGCCCAGCTGTTGATCAATGCCAAAGCTGTCCTCATTTTTGCTGCGCTTTATGCCGGTATCTGTTTTGCCGAATACTTTGAACTTCAACTGGTCAACTCCCGATGATGTTATATTTTGCGATTAAAACATGGGCCGCGGGTTTGTTGGCTACAGGCTTCCCAAGCATTGTTGCACTTCGATGACCACCTCTCCGGCCGAACTGAACCGCTTGCGGCGGCTCTTGGTCATCATTTTGCGCAGGATTGCCTCGCAACACTGAGGTATGTCCGGTCGTATTTCACTGACTGGTTGAAATTTGGCACTGGCAATATTATGCATGAGATTGCCGATATTACTGCTTTTGAAGGGCTTCTCGCCGGTCAGCAGTTCATAAAAGACCGCCCCCAGTGAAAAAATGTCGGAGCGACCGTCAAGCTTTCTACCGAGAACCTGTTCGGGGGACATGTAATTAGGAGTACCGAGGATTACCCCAGTCTGGGTGTTTTCGGTGCTGGTAATTCTGGCTATACCGAAGTCGGTGACTTTGACATGCCCTTTCTCGGTCAGCATGATGTTTGCCGGTTTAATATCCCGGTGAATGACTTTTTGTTTATGGGCGTAATCCAGGGCAAAAGCGACCCTGACTATAATATTTAGGACGACTTTTACCGGTAGCAAGTTGGTCTTTTTGCAATGGGGGGCCAGGTCGTGACCATCCAGGTATTCTATAGCCATATAGGTGATGTCGTAGTCTTCTCCTGCATCGTAAATGGTAACGATATTGGGGTGGCTAAGGCGGCCGGCGGCCTCTGCTTCACGGAAGAAACGCTCCTTGACCTCGGCCAGTTGTTCATCGTCAATCTGGTCATAGCGCAGGGTCTTGATTGCCACCTTTCGGTTGATTTTAGGATCTCTGCCTAGATAGACGGTACCGATGGCGCCTTTGCCGATCTCCTTAATTACCTCGTAACGGCCCAGTGTCGGCCTGGTCTGGGTATCATCATTGTGGATGACCGTGTTTTCCTGGCGCTCGTTATTAATCCCTCTGCCAATCGTCTTGGCTTCCGCCCGCCGGAGTCGCCAGATGCGATCATGGGCATCTTTGTACTTACCACCTTTAAGCAGGTATTCGTAAACGGATATGGCCTTGTTGAACATTCGCTTACGCTCAAAATCCAGGGCCAGATTATAGAGAGCTTCTTTGACGGATTCATCATTTAGGGAGCACTTTCGGAAACTGTCAAAGGACATGTCAAGCAGGCCCTGAGCCTGAAAGGAAAGGCCAAGCATTTTGTGCATCTCGGTGTGTTCGGCTATTTTTTTACCGGGTGCGGCCTGCAGGTGAGTCAGTCTCTGCAGGCTGAATCCTATGCAGACGGCCAAGGTATGCGGGGCGCTATAGAACCATAAGCCGTTATTGATGAACAAAAAAGCAGTCATCCCCCACCAGCCGCCGAGAAAAGTTACCAGGATCATAAAGCTGGTTTTTGCATTAAGGCGATCACTTATATATAAGAGGATTATGCCGAAATAAAGCAAGACCAAACATTCCAGAAACCAGGCCCAGCCCGGTCTCTGAATGAAACTGCCGTTGACAATATTTTCTATGGTGGCCGCAGTTATTTCGATTTCTGATTTATTCTGACCGATGGGGGTTGGGTATATCCTGGTCAATTCCGGGTCAGTGATGCCGATCAGCACCAGTTTGCCGGCAAGGGCGCCTTTGGTTATTTTGCCGTTCAGGACATCGCTGAACGACAAACGGGAAATCATGAAGGGGCTGTCGCTATAGTCGATCAGCATCTCAAAGTCATGTGAGGTCGGTAGGCGTTTCTTGGCGTACTTAATGGCCCTATTGATATGTTTGCCGTGGATAAGCTTGGCCTCTGAAAATTTTTGGTCATCAGAGGTCATGGCCATCTGCAGGGCGAGCGATGGGAACAACTGGTTCTGGTGGTTGATGATAAGGCTCTCCCTGCGGATGGCCCCGTCAGAATCCGGCTGATGGTTTATATGGCCATAGCGGCCCGCTACTACGGCAAGCGCCTTGAAAGGCATCCGCAGGCTTGTTGGCGGCCTAATCGGTTTGAGGGCCAGCAGGGGGTTTTGCAGTTCATGGATGAGTTCTTCGTAGGTTAGGGACTTTTGTTTATGTTCAATATTGTTTTTCGTGAGCCAGCCCGGGATCTCAGGTGATTCTGAGTCTGTTGCCAACCAGGAAAACTGCAACGGCAAGACAACGTTCCGGGCGGGCTTGACCGCTGAGACTAAAAGGGAGTCGCAGTCGATTCTTTTACTTACTTTTCCCAAGAGATTATTAGCCCGGGCTATATTGCCCTCGCTGTCCGGGATATTGGCCAGGGTTCTTTTTATCTTTCTTATTTCTTTCAGGGCCGGGTTGCGATCCTTACTCTGATATAGGACATTAAGCCCAATTGCTTTGGCCTTGGCTTTGGAAATTATGGTGATTATATCTGCCATATATGAACGGGGCCATGGCCATGGCCCGATGTCATCGATACTTTTTCTGTCTATTTCGACAATAACAACCGGACTTGGCTGGTCACGTTGGCGTAGCGTTGATAACAGATCATATGCCTTTAGATCCAAGGCGTGGAGGGGCGGGTATTCAATGAGCATGCCGATCAGCAGGGGGGTAGTGATTATCAGGCCAAGTAGCCAGTTAGGTACTATAAGCTTCTTTTTCATCTCTGATCCGGAGTCTGCTGTCTGGAAGTTATTTGCTTGACCTAATATTGTATTCAAGTATAGATAACACCACTATGCTAACATCTGCATGGGTTTCAGGCAAGGGATGGAGGCTGCGGATGCTATGTTTTTCAGGTTGCCGTTAATGTTTTTCTGGTAATCTGTCTGCGGCTGTTGATCTTGCGGAGCTGATTTTCAAGGTGTTGAGATGGATAACGATATTTATTAAGAAGGGAGGGAGTCTAATGAAATTTTTTATCAGTTGTTTAGTTGTGTTGGCCTCGGTGTTTTTTGCGGCAACAAATTCTTTTGCCATCGGTCTTGAGGCTGCGGTGGGTGGCTGGAATCAGAGTATTGATGGTCAGTTGGCATATCAGAGTGCGTTCCTTCCTGGTAACAATAGTCTCGATTTTGAAAACGAGGCGGGCTTTGGCGATGAGAGTCACCCCTTTGTCAGGATCAAAGCCGATCTGCCGATTCTGCCTAATGTCTATTTCATGGGAACTCCCATGGAGTTCGAGGGGAATGGCAGTAAGGATTTTACCTTCGGCGGCACGAGCATCACCGGCGAGCTTTATTCTAAAGCAAAGCTGGATCATTATGATCTGGCCATCTATTACGGGGTGCCGTTTACCGGACTGGCTACCCTCGGCACCCTGGGGATTGATCTCGGGATCAACGTGCGCCAGATGAATATCGATATGGTCGTTAAAGATAAATCGGATTTTGTGGAAGATTCAGTCAATGAGACCATCTATATCCCCATGGGTTTTCTGGCGATCCAGGTCGAACCGACCGACAGTCTGGCTATTGAGGCGGAGTTAAGAGGGATTGCCATTAATAATAGTCACTATTATGACATGATCGGGCGGCTCAAGTTGCGTTTTGCCAAACTGGCTTTTGCGGCGGTAGGCTGGCGTCATGAGGATCTGGAGATCGATGAGAAGGATATTGAAGCTACTGTGAAAATCTCCGGACCTTTCCTGGAAGCAGGTCTGCAGTTTTAATTTTTTTAAGGTTTGACGAAAAGGTTAGGGCGGAGCACTTGAGGCTCCGCCCTTTTTCGTCTATTTAGCCTGCAGGGACTTGATGTACATCTTTAAGGAGCGCATATCGGCGGTGCGGCCATCGATTTTTTTGCCCTTGAGGGGGCCGGTGATACATTGGTTTATAACTTTGACGAGTTTCTTGTTATCCCCGGCTTTCTCCAAGCCCTCGCCGTCGGCATGACAACTGTTGCAGCTCTTGTCATTGGTTGAGCCGCCCAGAGTCGGGTCGTTGAAAAGCTTTTTCCCCAGCTCAACTGAGCTCTTACCGGCCATTGCCTGACCACCGGCCAGTAGAATAGTTCCTGCCAGAATTGCCACTACCAGTTTAGCTTTGCTCATTGTCTCTCTCCTTGTGCAATTATTAATAGAAGTGAAGCATCCACATGTTAGTAAGGTGAATTGCGAATGATTGCAAGGAAAAGATGAAATTTGTTAGGTGATGTAGTAAGTGGTATAGGCGGGGTGATGTGGCGCTGCTATCTTATCTCGTCACTGTCGATATAGGCGTAGGCGCTGTGCTTATGGATTGATTCAAAGCTTTCGACTCCGGCCGAAAACCACGTGATATCAGGGTCGCTCAGGGCCTTCTCTGCAACCTTGCGCACCACGTCCTCGACAAACATCGGGTTTTGGTAGGCCTGTTCGGTGACGAATTTCTCATCCGGTCTTTTCAGGAGGGCAAAAACCTCGCACGAGGCGGTTGATTCGATCATGCTGATCAGGTTTTCCATCCAGATGAACTTGCGGTAACGGATATTAAGGTTGACTTCGGCCCGTTGGTTGTGGGCCCCGTAGGCGCTGATCTCTTTTGAACAGGGGCATAGGGTCGTGACCGGCACCCAGACCGAAAGAACCAGGTCATCTTCGTCACCGAGTCCGCAGGTAAAGCGGCAACGGTACTCCATCAGACTCTTGGTTCCGCTGACCGGCGCGGTTTTTTCGATAAAATAGGGAAAGGTCATCTCCATTCTGGCTGAGGCGGCATTGAGTTCATGCTTGACCTCCTGGATCAGGTCTGGAAAGATGGTTACGCTTAAGTCTTCCTGGTATTTGTTCAGGATCTTGATAAAGGTTGAAACGCAGGTTCCCCGGTAGGATTTTGGCACACTGGCCTGTAGGTCAATTGAGGCAACGGTATCCTGGTGGCCGCCTTTTTTCTGACGGATCTTCACGGGATAAGAGATGTTTTCTATGCCAACGCTCTTGAGTTTCATGACCGCGAATCTAACGTTTTTTTTGCATACTGTCCAGACCCCCTTCGTCGTAATTTGGCTTTAAGCAAAGCAAATTGCTATTGTTGCCGGATCCATTTATGGAAGTGGCAAATTAAATATGTTAGTCTGGGGTTTAATTATTTCAGTGGATTTGGCCATTGGGTTTAGCTTATCAAGATAAAAAAATCAGGATCGACAAGTGGCTGTGGGCGGCCAGGTTTTTCAAGACTCGGGCTTTGGCCAGTCAGGCCGTTGTCGGTGGGCGCGTCCATCTTAACGGCGAGAGGGTCAAGCCCGCCCGATCCATTAAGCCTGATGACGAGTTGCGGATCACCAGGGGGTATGACGAGTTTGTGGTCATTGTTGCCGGTCTTCATGATCGCCGGGGTCCGGCCTCTTTGGCCCGAACCCTCTATGACGAGACCGAAGCCAGTATCGCAGCCCGGCAAAGCGCTCGGGAACAGCGACGTCTCATGGCGGCAATAAGGCCTGTTGAGCCGGCCCGTCGCCCCGGTAAAAGGGATCGCCGTCTGATCAGAAGGTTTATCAGAAATAGTGACGATTGATATTATCCCGGTATTGCCATGTCCTTTGGTACTTTTTACCGGGCCAGCAAATTTGATTATTATAATTTTGAATTTAATTAAGGAGAAGTAAACATGCGAAAGATAGAAAGAGCTCTGATCAGTCTCACCGATAAATCAGGCATTGAAGATTTTGCCCGCCAGCTTGAGGAGATGGGCGTTGAAATCCTTTCAACCGGCGGCACGGCCAAGAAGATGCGTGACAATGGCATTAAGGTTATGGATGTTTCCGAGTTTACCGGTTTTCCCGAGATGCTTGATGGCCGGGTGAAAACCTTGCATCCTAAAGTACACGGAGGCATCTTGGCCCAGAAAACCAACCCTGATCACCTGGCGCAGATGAAGGCCCACGACCTGCAGCCCATCGATCTGGTCGCGGTTAATCTGTACGCCTTTGAGAAGACCGTCGCCGATCCCAGCTGCTCTCTGGTCGATGCCATTGAGAATATCGATATCGGCGGACCGACCATGCTGCGGGCTGCCGCCAAAAATTATCGGGATGTCACCGTGTTGGTTGATCCGGCCGATTACCCCCAGGTCATCAGGGAAATGAAGGAAAACGGCAACACCACCCTCAAAACCAGGTTCCGTCTGGCGGCCAAGGTTTTTGCCTTGACCTGTCGTTACGATACGGCGATCTCTGCTTGGCTCGACAAGGTGGATGTTGACAATAATCCCGAGCTCAGCTAGGAGACGACCATGAAGATGGCGGTACTGCTGTCCGGCAGCGGTCGGACTCTGGATAATTTTCATGAGCGAATCGCGGCCGGGACCATGCAGGGCTCCATTGAGGTGGTGATAGCCAATGTAGCCGGTGTCCTTGGCCTGGAGAAGGCCGAAAAATACGGTTATCCGGCCTTTCATGCCAAAGACAATGAAGAGACCAATCGGATAATCGCGAAGTATGATGTCGATCTGGTCCTGCTGGCCGGTTATCTGAAGCTGTATCAGCCGTCGCCGCGCCTGGCCAGATCGGTGCTTAATATTCATCCGTCCCTGATCCCTTCGTTTTGCGGGGCCGGTTTTTACGGGATGCGCGTCCATCGGGCTGTGAAGGAGCGGGGCGTAAAAGTTACCGGCTGTACGGTCCATTTTGCCAATGAGGTCTACGATGAAGGACCGATAATCGTCCAGAGATGTGTGGTGGTGGCAGAAGATGATACCCCGGACGATATTGCCGCCAGGGTTTTTGCCGCGGAGTGTGAGGCCTTTCCGGAGGCGGTCAATCTGGTGGTCGAAAAGGGCGTTGAATATTTCTGGAAATAATGGGAGGATTTAGCAGGATGAAAGGTGAAAAACAGCAGATAATGACAGCCCATGATGTTGACCGAGCCTTATCGCGTATTGCCCTGCAGATCGTCGAGAGGAACCGCAATGTCAATAATCTGGCGATTGTCGGCATCCATACCGGCGGGGTTTTTCTGGCCGAAAGGATAAAAGAGTTGATCAAGGGCCGGGAGAATGTCGAGGTGCCGATCGGCAGTCTTGATATCACCCTGTACCGGGATGACTGGAGTCTGGCCAGCCAGAGTCCGATTGTCAAGACCACTGACCTTAACTTCCCGGTTGAAAGCTGCACCCTGGTTCTGGTTGACGATGTGCTGTTCACTGGTCGCACCATCCGTTCGGCGCTCGATGCCATCATGGACTTCGGTCGGCCCATGGTTATCCAGCTGGCGGTCCTGGTTGATCGGGGCGGGCGGGAGCTGCCCATCCAGCCTGACTTCGTCGGACTGCATGTCAACGCCGAAGACAATGAGCGGGTTGATGTCCTCCTCAAGGAGAAGGGCGGAGTTGATGGGGTGGTCCTGGAGTCTAGTTAGTAGCTGTCCAGAAACGGCTAATTTCTCATTAGGGTTTGCGGAACATGACTAAATCTGAAGAGTCATGCAGTGACCTGCGCTATGTTTTTCAACGGGTCCGAAAAAAGGCGGATGATTATAAATCCTATCATTTTAGCCACCAGCAAAACGATATCCTTAAGACGTTTTTTGATCTGGCTCAAGAATTCGCGTCCCTCCAGGATTTTTACCGAATCTGCGTAGTTATTCCCAGGGTCTACCTTGATTTGCAGGTCAGGCTTTATCTGCTTGATATCAGCACCAATAAGCTCGAACTGGTTTGTGATTCCCAAAATGGTGTGTACGCCGAACCGCAGCCGGCGCCGGACTATCTGCGTCTTGCCAAGAGCCCCTACGAGTACGAAGGGTCTTATCTGGTGCCCATCTGCCGGAAACACCACAAAGTCGATAGTACTCCGACCCTGTTGCTGCAAAGCAGCTTGATGGGAGTGTTCGAGGTCTCTCCCAGGCAGGGCCTGACGGAGGAGGACTATTTCTTTTTCGGTAAATTCACCAATCGGATAGCCTATAATCTCCATAATCGTCGGCTTGTGCGGCAGAATATCAGGCATTTGGAATTCATTAATAATCTGGTCATGGACATTGAGCACAATGTCATTATTCCCAATATGTACTTCCGCCACCTGTTCAAGCAACTTCGGAAGAGTCTGAATAATTTTGAGGAGCTTGTCGATGACTTGCCCGGTGTCGGCGAAACCATGCCCCTTGATCCGATGGTCAGGGAGCGGCTCCTCGAGTTAAAGGTTGAGCTGACCGAAAATCATCGTCACCTCTTGGATCATCACGCCAACACCTCTCTTTTCCTGGAAAGTCTTTTCCGGCGCGACCATTTCAAGGAAGGTCATCTGGTCTTGAAGACCAGAAACTGTATGGTCGAAGCAGAAATTATCAGGCCCCAGCTCGAAAATTATCTCAGCCGTTTTGAACTCTACGGGATTGAGGTAGAGCATCCCGCCGGGATGGAGGAAGAAATTTATCTGTCCGTCGATATCGGTCTCCTGGCCCAGGTCTACGCCAACCTTTTTTCAAATGGCGTCAAGTACACCGCCGAGATTGTCAGGAAAGACGGCAGCAAGAGGAAGGCCCTGGCCTATGGCAGGGAATTCTGCCGGGATTTTTTCGGGACAGACAAGGCCGGCATTAAATTTAATGTCTTTACCACCGGCCCCCATTTAAAGAGGGATGAATTGAGCCGGATATTTGAAGATGGTTTTCGGGGCGCAAATTCCGCTAAAAGTCCCGGCACCGGCCACGGTCTTTCTTTCATTAAGCAGGTGGTCGAGATCCATGGCGGCAGGGTGGGCTGTGAACTGGTAGAAGAAGGTAATAATTTCTTCTTTGTTTTGCCGCTGCCGCCACCGCTCGCGACCATTGAATCCGTTAAATTGGCCCGGCCTTAGAGGCTGGCTGATCTGATTGGGGCGATAATTGTTCCCGCTTAAAGATAATATTCCGGCCCGCCGTTTCCCAGTGGTCAATCTCTGGCTGATTGTCGTAAATGTGCTCTGTCTTGCCTACGAGTTGAAACTGGGGGCGGGGCTGGACGGCTTCATCCGGTTATATGGTTTTGTGCCGGCCCGGTTCATGGCCGCCCAGGCGGAGAATATTCTTGATCTGTC
The DNA here is from genome assembly GCA_039714535.1 of Thermodesulfobacteriota bacterium. Classification (GTDB taxonomy): domain Bacteria; phylum Desulfobacterota; class Desulfobulbia; order Desulfobulbales; family JAGXFP01; genus JAGXFP01. Next base: position 64,324 of record JBDLJC010000017.1, read on the forward strand.
GAGGTTCGTGCCGGTCTTTTCCTCAATGTTCCTCCATGGCGGCATTCTCCATCTGGTCTCCAATATGTGGATGTTGTGGATCTTCGGTGATAATATCGAAGACAGCATGGGCCATAGCCGCTATCTGATGTTTTATCTCTTGTGTGGCACGGTTTCGGTCCTGGCCCAGGCCCTTGCAAATCCGACCTCGACGGTGCCGCTGGTCGGTGCCAGCGGCGCTATTTCCGGAGTGTTGGGCGCCTATTTCCTGCTATATCCCAGGGCCAGAATCTTGACCCTGGTCCCACTATTCATCTTCTTTTACATGGTTGAGCTGCCAGCCTTTATCTTCCTGGGCCTCTGGATGTTGCTCCAGGTCTTGCAGGGGTACGCTTATCTAATGGCGGCCAAGGGGGCCGCGGCCGGCGGGGTTGCCTGGTGGGCTCATGTCGGTGGTTTTGCGGCGGGGGTTTTGCTGATCAAGATTTTCAAGGAAAAGCCGAAGGGCAAACGTTTTAAGAAACTGCAAATCTGATAGTTAGAAGGATGGAAGCTAGCAGAGACTGAAAACGTCACGATTCATTCAGCTTCCAGGTTTTTGCTGGCAAAAGTAAAGTAGTTGGAACTCGGATATTGGTTCCCAAGCCGCCAAGGGAACATGCGACTGCGTGCCAAAAACGGTAAGCAAGGGAACTGTCAAGATTATTAGATAATTTTGTCGATTGTTGGGAACAACCATGTTGCTTCATTTATTTGAACATTACCGGTCTGTTTTCAAAACCATCTATAAACCTCGATAAAGCCTGAATCCGGGCAGGCAAACATCTTCTTGCCCTCCTCGTGAATTATAGTTAAGTTGACCCAGTTAGTAATTATTCCAGATAGTCTGATAGATCAAAAAGGGGCGGCATGGGCAGCAAGAATCTTTATTATAAGCTCAATATAATTTTTATTTTGATGCTCCTTTTTCCGTGCGCCGGTTTTCTCTATTTTGGCTACAAATATGATTTTCTGCAAGACAAGCATACGGGATTCTTCATCGCGGTCGGTCTTATCTATATCTTTGTCGGTTTCAACCTCCTGAGAAAACTTTTTGATAACATTGTCAGTATTTCAAAGACCTTCACTGATAAAATCAACAAGGATATCCTGGTTGACGGTGTTGATGACAGCCTCGGTGAAATGCAACAGATAGTGCAGTCGTTTAATGCCCTGGAACAGCAATTTCAAAATAGTTCTACGCAACTTGCCAGGAAATCTTCCGAGGTATCTATCCTCAAAGAACTTTCCGACCTTTGTTATGTAACTCTCGATCCTTGGGAGATCCTGCATGTCACTCTGGAACGCGCTTTACTCCTGGCTAAAGCGGATATGGGTTCCATCCTTATTTTGGATAAGGACGAAGAAAATAAGTCGTTTGTGGTGAAAGCCAGTATCGGGCTTGGTGATTTTATCAAGATGAATGACAAGATAGATTATGAGACATCCATCGCCAAGTATGCGGTAATAAACAAGACTCCCCTGATTATCGATGACATTGAAAAGGAGAGTCGTTTTGGCCGGAGTAATCGTGTTCACTACGGGACGAAGTCTTTTGTAATTATGCCGATCAAAACCATCAAGGATGTGATCGGGGTATTGACGATTTCCCGCAAGGATGAAGGGGAAGTTTTTAGCCAGGATGAAGTCGAGTCTCTGACTCCTCTGTTGAGCAGTTCTGCTTTCACCTACGAAAACATCCGTCTCCTCAATGAGCTCTCCCGGGAAGAGAAATACATAACCACAGTCAAAAAGATGTTCAAAACCCTTAATTCCAGCCTTCGGGACAGTGAATTGTTGAATACCATCATGAATGAAGCTCAGGAGGCGTTACCTTTCGATATTGCCATGGTCATGGTTGATGGTTATAGGCGGGAGGACAAACTCAGTGTAGTTCATCTGCAGGCCAAAGAAACTGTAGATATATCCGTGGGGGATCAATTCACCTATAAGGACTCTATTCTTGATAAGATAATGAGGTCTGGGTCAGTTAAAGTTATTGATGATACGAGTTCCTTGGCCCAGGAAATGGATGGGAAACTCTTTGTTAATCACGGCCGGAAGTCTTGCCTCCTGGCCCCGATAACTACCAGGGGCCAAGTCAATGGAATCCTGGCCCTATACGCGGAAGACAGCGCTAACTTCCACGAAAATTCCTTAATTGCCGAATTTATGACAAATATTATCTCATTTGCTCTGGAAGAGGGGCGGTTGGTCGCGGCGGCAATTAAGAAGAACCGGGAGTTAATGGCCATTCAGCAGATCGGCAGTGCCATAGCCTCATCGACCTTCGATATCCAACGAGTGTTGAGCTACACCATGGATATGATCAGGACCCTGATGAACGTAGAGGCCGGGGCCTTGGCTCTGGTAAAAGATGACGAGTTGGAGTTCGCGGTTGCCTTTGATGTTGAATTGAGCCAATTGCAGAAATTCAAGATGAAGTTGGGGGAGGGGATTGCCGGGGCGGTTGCTGCGCGCGGTGAAACAATTATCGAGAATAATGCCCTTGATTCAAAAAAGCTCTATTCTCAGATAGATCAGTCAACGGGCTTTCAAACCCGTTCTGTTCTCTGTGTACCAATGATTTCCCAGGGTAAGGTCTTAGGGGTCATTGAAGTTTTGAATAAGCGAGGAGGAGATTTTACGGATGGCGATAAAGATATTCTCCAATCCATTTCAATCTCGGTGAGTATCGCCATTGAGAATTCCCGCCTCTACAAGAAAACCCTGTTGATGGCTGAAAAGGAGCGGGGAATCCGGGGGATGTTCCAGAAATTCGTGCCCAAGGAAATCATAGATAAAATCATCCACGGTTCTGAATCCGATAAAACGGTCATCGACGAGTTTAAGACCATCACCCTGCTTAACATTGACATCCGTGGCTTTTCGGAACTGACCAGGAAAATAGGCCCCCAGAAGAGTGTTTCTCTACTGAACTATTTCTTTTCTGTTATGGGCGGCATCGTCTTCAAGCATGGCGGCATTGTCGATAAATATCTGGGCGATGGCTTTCTAGCTCTATTTGGGGCGCCGGTTTCAACCCCCATGGACGCGGAAAACGCCCTGTCAGCCGCGCTGGAGATGCAGGCGGCAATTGCGGTCGTTAATGAGGAGTATGTTCAGGACATAGTTAGTGAGCCGGTCAATATCGGGGTCAGTGTTTTTACCGGTGAAGTGGTTGTGGGTAATATCGGTTTTGACATGAAGATGGATTACACCGTGATCGGTGATGCCGTGAATAACGTCTTTAAACTGCAGGAACTGACCAAGTTTAAGCATAATAGTATTGTTATTGCCGAAAACACTTCCCGCGCGGCCCAGAGCCCTCTTGAACTGAGTGAACTTGACAGTAATGTTGATGACATCAAGGTATACGAACTTCTTGGCCGCAAATAACGGTTGGGCTTAAATGAAGTTTGCCTTGTCCTGTCCTTGCTGCGATCGGTTGGCCGATTCTCTGGTCAGAAGTTCTTCTCGGAGTCCAATAGGATGGTCACCGGGCCGTCGTTGATCAGCGTGACTTCCATCATGGCCTGGAAGCGGCCGGTGGCTACGGGTAATCCCTGCTCTTGCACGGCATTTACAAAATATTTATATAGATGTTCCGCTACCTCCGGCGGGGCAGCGTCATTGTACGAGGGGCGGCGGCCCTTGCGGCAGTCACCATACAAGGTGAACTGGGAGACAACGAGCACCTCGCCGCCGCTATCCTTGACCGACAGGTTCATCTTGGCATCATTATCGGCGAAGATGCGCAGGTTGGCAATCTTTTCGGCCAGATAGTCCGCGTCTTTTTCTGAGTCACCGGCTCGGACCCCCAGCAGGACAAGCAGACCGGAGTCTATCTGGCCGGTGATCTCTTCGTCCACGGTTACGGTGCAGCTGCTTACCCTCTGGATCACTGCTCGCATATCGTTATTCCAGATTACCTAAGAAGAATTGGAGGATCGCGGCCGCGGCCAGGCTGGCCGTTTCGGCCCGCAGGATCTGTTTGCCGAGGGTGACCGACAGGAAGCCGTGCTGTTTGGCGGTGGCGATTTCATCATCGGCAAGGCCTCCTTCCGGGCCGGTCATGAAAAATACCGAGCGGGGCGGTTTCTGCTTGATTTTAGACTCTATGTCCCGCAGGGTGAGGTCCGCCGTCTCTTCCCAGAAGATGATCTTGAGATCATGGCAGGAGGCCTCGTGGAGGCATTCTTTGATTGTGGTTAACGGTTTGATGTCCGGCGGGGAGGCGCGATTACACTGTTTGCAGGATTCCATGGCGATGCGATGCCATCTTTCCTGTCTGCTCGGCGATGGTTCTCTGGTGGAGCAGAAGGTCGAGGTGAAAGGGGTCAGTGAGCTAACGCCTAATTCGGTTGCCTTCTGGACGACCAGCTCGATTTTCTTGGTGGTGATCAGCGCCTGGCCAAGATGGAGCCGGGGGCGGCTGTCATCTTCGATATTTGTTTTGTCAATTTTTACGATGACCGAATCGTCGGTCAGGAGATTGATCTCGCCCTCGTAGGTGGTCCCGGTGCCGTCGAACAGGGTGATCCTGTTGCCCGGTTTGAGGCGCAGCACATCCCGGAGATGGTGGGCCTCGTTGCCGGTCATGGTTGCGGTTGAGCCGTCGATGTCGGCTGGAGAGATATTGAAACGACGCATTTTTACGGTTTCCTGAAACTCAGGGCCGACCATTCCCCGGAGCTTTGCTCCTTCTGTCTGATTAGACCATTATTGCTATATATATCGGAAATGTTTTCGGCCTGCTCGCCCTTTAAAATGCCGGCCATGATCAGGATGCCGTCAGAGGACAGAAGTCTGGCCAGGGTAGGTGCCATTTCCACCAAGGTGTTGTGGATGATATTGGCCATGATCAGATCATAGGGGCCAGATAATTCGTCCAGATCGGTGCTGTCGGCCTCGATTTGGTCAGATAAATTGTTGGCGGCAATATTGTTTCTGGCGGCGGTGACGGCCTCGGGGTCGTTATCTATTGCCGTGATGTTTTCACAACCGAGCAGCGCGGCGCCGATAGCCAGGATACAGGTGCCGGTGCCCACATCAAGGGTTGATTCCGGTGGAAATGGCAAGCCGCCAAGATGTTTTTCCAGTAATTCCATAGCCAGCCGGGTGCTGGCGTGGAGCCCGGTACCGAAAGCCATGCCCGGGTCTATTTCGATGACCCTTTCGCTTGGAGCTGCTGTGTAAGTTTCCCAAGACGGTTTGATGACCATGGTGTCGGATAAATGGAAGGGTTTGAAACTCTCTTTCCATTTCCGGTGCCAGTCTTCGTCCGCAATTGAATCTAGTTTCAGCGCGGCTTCGTGGTATTCCGGGAATTGGCTGGCCAGCTCTTGTAAATAATTCCGAATCGCTGCCAATTTGTCCGTCAGGGTAGAATCGCTGGCGGACAAATAGCCGATAACGGTAGAGTTATCTGTAGACGTTTTATCATCGGTGATCTCGACACCGTTGCCAGTCAATTCGGTTACGAAGGAGGCGACTGTCTCATCTATAGCGGTCGGACAATGAACCAGTATCTTGTGCCAGAATTTTTCAGTCATGTGGTATGAGTTTTCTTGGGATCTTATTACTGGGGGAGCCTTGATTCCTATCTGATATCCTTGTTTTGCATGATATAACAGAATGTATTAGGCTCGCTCTATTGTTGACAATGGTTAGGAATAGCACGGTAGATTAATGCTGGCAAGGATAAAAGCATGCCGGGGAAGGGTGTGAAAATACCTGAACTATGATGGTGTTTGGATGGATAATAAGAAACTGAAAGAATTGTTGCAGATGGTCAAAGATGGCGAGTGTGATGTTGATGAGGCTTTAAGTAACCTCAAGCATATGCCGGCCGAGTCGCTTGACTTTGCCTGTATTGATCATCATCGTCATTTGCGAACCGGTTTGCCGGAAGTGGTTTTTGGAGAGAATAAGAGCGCTGAGCAGATCGCTGTTATCATGGAAAGGATGATGGCAGGGTCAAGTGTGGCCCTAGCTACCAGGGTAAACCCCGAAAAGGCGTCCTCGGTTCTTGCTCAGTTGTCTGGGCTGGCTTACCATGAAGAAGCCCGAATGCTGGTTGGCAACCTGAAAGAAGATAATGACTGTGGTCGTGGGACGATAGCGGTAGTGGCCGCCGGTACCTCGGACATCCCGGTGGCGGAAGAGGCCCTGATTACGGCTCGTTGTCTAGGTAACCGGATCGAGAAACTGTACGATGTCGGGGTCGCCGGTATCCACCGGCTTTTTGCAAGTCGTGAAATTCTGGATCGAGCCACGGTATTGATTGTTGTGGCCGGAATGGAAGGAGCTTTGCCGAGTGTAATCGGTGGTTTGGTTGATAAACCGGTTATTGCGGTACCGACCAGTGTTGGTTACGGCACCGGCTTTGGCGGGTTTGCCGCTTTACTCGGCATGTTGAACAGTTGTGCTCCTGGGATGGCGGTGGTCAATATAGATAACGGTTTCGGGGCCGGTTGCATGGCTGCAGCCATTAACCGGAGCTGATTTTGATTCGCATGTATCACGAGCCTTATCTTTTGTTGTAATGCTCAGCAAAGACGAATTGTTTTACGAGCTATCTTTTGTTATCTGCTCTTCCTCGTGTTTTTGCATAAGGAAAAGTCTTTTTCCTCGATCATTCTGGCTCCGGGATTCGTGAATTTTCCTGCCGATCGTGCTTTGTCATCACCGGTCATGTCTTGTAATTGACTGAAAAAAACTCTCTCAGATAGTATTCTGATGTTTGGCTTGCATGGATTGCAGGGCGCAACTCATTAATAATTCGCTAAATTTTCCACTGTGAAAAAAACTATGAATTTAGCCATTGGATTTTGCTTTATAATAATGCGATAATTATTTTAAAAAAGAAACAAACAAGTGATTGACAAAAATTTGAAAGGCTATATATTAGCGGCTCCTTACGGCGACATGAACGCGGTTGACAACGACTGC
>JBDLJC010000018.1:0-61323 GCA_039714535.1 Thermodesulfobacteriota bacterium
GTATTGAGAGGGCCAGCTTGTCCTGTTGCGCGGATTAAACTTCAAGAAGGCAACTATGTTGTTCCTCCTCAGTGGAACATTTTGCAAAAGGCTCAATCTGTGAATACTATGTGAGGAGCCGTGTGCGTAAATAGCGCAAGCACGGTTCTGAGAGGGGCCGGGGCCAACAAGTAACGCAGAGTGTATTGCCTTAATGATATGTAGTAGCCGCGTGCGGCAAGGCGTAGTCTGAGGTTTTCCACTTATGGTTATTTTGAAGAAACCGGTCTACTCGACCCTCGATAAAGATTACGGGGTGTAAGCTATAGTTTTGCCAGAGTAAAGATTTGTGGCACAAACCTATAGTTGCAGTTTTTCTTAACCTGACCTGGTTTTGGTGCTATTTTAGTTAGTCAGTTTGTGCAAGTTGGCAGATAAAGCTTGTCAGAAACAGTAAAGATAGTAATGTAATATCAAAGCAAAGTTGTAGACACTGTGTAATTTCGCAATTCAGCAAAACAATATAGTTATCTATTAAACAAACAATTGTAAGGAATAAGGTATGAGAATTATAAATAAAATCAGTACGTACTTGTTTATACTGCTGACTATTATGCTCCTTGCTAGTTGTGGCGGTGGATCTGGTGATTCAGTCGATAACACAGGCAATATAAGTATTGTCGGGGCAGTTCAAAAAGGGCCTTTTATAGTTGGATCAACAGTTACAATTAGCCTCTTGTCTAATAAGGGTGAAAACACAGACTCAACAATAGTTACTAATACCACTGATGATTTAGGAAGCTTCAGTTTTTCTACGAAAAAAAAGCAATTGGTCCAAATTTCATCTACTGGATACTACAGAAATGAAATTACAGGAGAGCTTTCAACTGGAACTTTAACTTTACGATCTATCTATAAAACAACCGAAAAAACTGATCAATTCGCATATATTAACCTATTAACACATATAATAAGTAATCGTGTACTTCACTTAATAGTAAATGATGATATCTCATTCGATCAAGCTGTCACTCAGGCAGAAAGTGAGTTCTTATTATCATTTAGTGCTGTAATCCCTAATTCAACCGAAGACAACTTCACATCGCTTACGATCTTTGGAGATTCGTCAACGCAAGGGAGCTCGTATTTGTTGTCAGTTTCTTCTGTTCTATACCAATTTGCAATCAATGAATCGATCAACAACTCTACCAACCCAGATGCTGAACTGACACTGTTAGTTAATCAGCTGGAATCAGATTTCGGAAATGATGGAGTAATAAACGATGCATCTCAATTAACTGCTCTAAGAGCAGTTATCCCTCAGATCAATCCAACACGAATAGAAGAAAATATACTTAGCTGGGCTGGTGATATCTCAGGTTATAGCCCTGCAGATATTAATGAATACCTGGATAGTGATTTGGATGGGGTTTTTAATATTTCTGACAATGACGATGACAACGATGGAATTGACGACTCAGTTGATCCAACCCCATACGTTCCAGAATTCGTGGTTTTCAATCAAGAAGTTTCTATCGATGAAGATGTACCGATCTTTATTGATATTTCATCAAATAATCCCATGGGTGAAGCGATTTCTCTCGTAATAACCAAGCCGCCTAGCAATGGATCATTGTTGGGTAGCTATCCCATGCTTACATACACCCCAAATAGTAACTACTCAGGAACTGATGAATTTAAATATATCCTGTCTCAGTCATCGATTGCCAGTGAGGAAGTAACTATTCTGATTAATATTAATTCTATAAATGATCACCCTGTAATATCCGGAACACCATCAAATGAGATCTTAGCTAATAATTCTTACTCTTTTACTCCTTCGGCCATTGACATTGAAAATGATCAGTTGTCATTCACTATAGAAAACATTCCTAGTTGGGCGAGTTTTGATGAAACATCTGGCCAATTGAGTGGAATCCCCTCAAATGAAGATGCTGGGAGTTATGGAGACATTATTGTAACTGTTTCTGATGGCACTCTTGCTGCGAGTCTTGACCCATTTTATATTACTGTTTTACCTGATCATAACAGCCTGGTTCAGGCAACAGTAGGGAGTACACAAACCATTACAGGGGGAACCACAGCAGAAACAATTGTATTCTCAAATGAAATTTTCGATAGAGAAAATGAATATAATGCCAGCACAGGAGAGTTTACAGCGATCAAAACAGGATATTATTACGTTTCTTCATCTTTGATCTTATCTGGTCTCGATGACACTCCTAGCAATCAAGGGGTTTATCTGGAGGCATATACAAACAACATATCATTTGACTCAGGCGAGTACTCTAACGATATAGTTGATGGCAATTTACTGTTTGATCTCAAGTACTCTTCCGTTGTTTATCTTAATGCGGGAGATGTTCTTGACCTTAGAACGAGAACTCACAATCCTGAAACATCATATTCTGTTGATATGACCGGATCATCATTAAGCATTTTCAAGTTCTCAGACGGTGTAACTACTGTACAGGCAGGGCTTTTCAGCAACCAAACCATTACAAGTAGTAGCACAGCAACGACAGTAGTTTTCTCAAATGAAATTACCGACACACAAAATGAATATGATGTAAGCAATGGAAAGTTCACAGCAAACGAAGCGGGATATTATTGTGTTTCTTCATCATTGGTCTTATCTGGTCTCGATGACAGACCGACCAATCAAGGAGTATACTTTGAGACATATATAAACAACATATCGTTCTACGCTAAGTCATATTCAAACGACATAACTAATGGTCACCAGTTACTTGACCTCAAGTATTCATCCATCGTTTACCTTGATGCTGGAGATGTTGTTGACATTAGGACAAGAACCATCAATCCTGAAACATCATATTCTGTTGATACGACCGGATCATCATTAAGCATTTTCAAGCTCTCAGACGGTGTAACTGCTGTACAGGCAGTAAGATCAGGGGACCAGTCCATTGTCGGCGGAACAACACCTAACACAATTGTATTCACATTTGAAGCTACAGATACACAAAATGAGTATGACCCTAGTACCGGCGGGTTTACAGCAAACGAAGCGGGATACTATTACGTCTCATCAGCCATAAACCTATTTGGTATAAGCGATAGTCCGAACCAAGTAGTTTATTTGGAGGTGCATATTAATAGCTTGGTAGACCAAAGCACCTATTCCAGCGACATTATCAACAGCCATCAATTGCCAGACCTTAAGTATTCAACCATTGTTTATCTTAATGCGGGAGATGTCCTTGATGTCAGAACAAGAACTTTATACTCTGAAACATCATATGCTGCAGGAACAACTGGTTCATCTTTTAGTGTATACAGGCTCTAATTTATTTACCTAATGCCTAACCATTGGTGCTTATCGACGGATAAAACATGAGAAGTACATAACAATGGGATGCCTTCGGGAGAATAAAGTCAAGATTGAAGTTAGGTAGCCAAAAATCTCTGATTTTAAGGAAGGGGGGGGAACAAAAACAAAAGATTACATACCATAAGCTCTGTTATCTGGGGCATCGAAAAAGTAAAGATTGCTAGGTGTAATCCTTAGTCAAGATATCTCTTGAGAATTGAAACTATCTCATTACAAGAATCTCGATTAAAGTAAAATCACAACTCAATATATATTTGTTCTATGCTTGCAATCGTTCAATTGTTTCCTTAAGTTGCATTTTGATAATAGTTTAGCCTTGAAAACCTTTCTTGTGAAGAATTCTATGTGGCCTAGACATTTTGCTGATTGGGGAAGTGGTTTTTGTAATTGGGGACCATCCTTTGGACATGGTCCCTTGGGGTGGCTCTTTCCGGTTTTGCTTTGGGGAATTGTAGCATACATTTGTATTTGGCTAATTAAGCAAATTGTTTCCAAGGGAAATTCACCAAGGTCTGATAGTGCTTTTGATATTCTGAGAAACAGATACGCTTCAGGGGAAATTAGTCAATCAGAATATAATGACATGAAGGCGACTCTTGGCACAAAATAGTCAAGATATCTCTTCGCTGGCTTTTTCTCATGAGAAGTTGTTTTGACCGGCTGAAAAGATAGGTGAAAATTGAGAGTGTGCGCTTGGATAGATCTTATCTCCCTTCATCCGGTTCAGGCATTGTGGCGCTCCATTCCCCAGTTCCATGACATTAACGGGACTTTGTTTGAAAGCGGCAATATCTGCAGCTCCATTTCGGGAAGGCTTAATACTGTACATGTATGGTTGTATGTTGTACTGCCGGGGTTTATGACCATGGTGTTTGCCAGTTTTTCGGCGAACACCTGATGGGTATGGCCAACAATCAACACATCAGATTCGAATTTCTCTAAATATCTGCTCCAATGTTCTTTTTGATTAAGCAAGATTTTCCCATCTTTATCCAGTAATCTGACACCCTTTCCAAGGGGCCGGAGCGGGCTTCCATGCACCATATACAAACGTTTTTTTTCGACTGTAAATTCCCGGACAAAAGGCAGTTTCCTGAAAAAGCTGATGAGCCGTTTTTTATCTTTGTTAACAGGGTTGTTGAGGAACCAGACGTCGTGATTACCCAGAATTATTTCACACTCGCTTTTAATTAGTAATTCAACGGTTTCCTCTAACTCTGTCCCATATCCGGCAATGTCGCCAGCGCAGAGAACCGTAGCCACATTATGTTCCCGGAAGATAGCCAGTGCTTCCCGCAGAGGTTCCGGCGTAGCGTGAACATCGCTGATTAAACCGATTTTTATCGACATCTTCCCTCTTTATTGATTTGCCCGCAATCGGACAATTTGTTTAAGTGGAAGACCCTACAGTTGGCATAGCAGTGTAATTAAGGTGAAAAGTTGGAGGCCACAGACAATTTATTGCTGTTATGTTCTCCGTTCAGCTCCCCGAAATAGGGGGTGCTAAGTTCAGCAGACCCACCAGGCGGCCAGATATGTTCCCGCAAGGGGCTGTGAAACAGCGCTGTACTTATTGTAGAATGGCCCAAAACCACAAGTCAATCACTTAAAGATAAAGGGTACTCGACACGGGCATGAGTCGGTGTTTGCTGCTATGTTCTCGATAGGTGTTCGCCTCTCCAGATCTCTCAAGGGCAAGCCAGGGGTGGAGAACTTGACGGTGCTTATCAAAAAAATAGAGGATGATGAACCATGGAGTTGTTCCAAATTATTGCCTTGTTGCTGACTGTCGCTGCACTTTTTAGTTTTTTGAATTATCGTTTTATTAAATTACCGACCACGATCGGCTTGATGGTGATTGGTCTGTTGACCTCCGTGCTCCTAGTGGTGATAGGCACATTTATGCCATCGGTTGAGACGTGGGCCGTCAGGTTTCTGGAAACCATTAAATTCGATCAAACCCTGCTGCATGGGATGCTCAGTGTCCTGCTTTTTGCCGGTGCCCTCCATGTGAACATCAACGACCTGCGCAGTCAGTACCGGATCATCTCGTTACTGGCGACGGTCGGGGTGGTCTGTTCAACCTTTCTGGTCGGTTCCATCTCATGGCTGCTTTTCAACTGGCTCGGGTTTGATATCTCCTACCTGTATTGCCTGATCTTTGGGGCGCTGATCTCCCCAACCGATCCGGTCGCCGTCCTGGGTATTCTGAAAAGTGCCGGGGTTCCCAAGAGTCTGGAGACCAAAATTATCGGCGAATCGCTCTTCAATGATGGGATCGGGGTCGTGCTCTTCCTGGTTCTGCTGACGATAGCTACCAGCGGCGCTGGGATGGACTCCGGCGATATTGTCGTTTTCTTTATTAAAGAGACCGGTGGTGGAGCTGTTTTAGGTCTTGTGGCCGGGATGGCGGCCTATTGGCTGCTCAAACAGGTTGATAGCTATCAGGTCGAGGTCCTCATTACCCTGGCCCTGGCCACCGGCGGTTACGCCCTGGCCGAAGCCCTGCATTTATCTGCGCCCATTGCCATTGTGGTGGCTGGGCTCTTGATCGGCAACCGGGGCCGGAGCCTGGCCATGTCGGCCCAAACCACGGAGCATCTGGACTCTTTCTGGGAATTGCTGGATGAGATCATGAATGCGGTGCTCTTCATGTTGATTGGCCTGGAGGTTCTGGTCCTTGATGTTACCCTGCTGAAATTTGCGGCAGCCGCCCTGGCGGTTCCGCTGGTGCTCATGTGCCGTTTTATCAGCGTCTCCGGGCCGGTGGTGGCACTGCAGAAATTCAAGGACTTCAGTCCCCACGTGGTTAAGATCCTGACCTGGGGAGGTCTGCGCGGTGGTATCTCGGTGGCGCTGGCCCTGTCGCTGCCGGCTGGAGAAACACGGGAGATATTGTTGGTGATTACCTATGGGGTTGTCGCTTTTTCCATTGTGGGGCAGGGGCTCAGTCTCAGGCCGATGTTAAAGAGGATGGCGTCGTAGATCGAAATTCCCGAAGGTCTCGCTATGCTTGCTATCTACTTAGCCATCGTTAGCGGCCGACAGATCTTCGCAATTTTCGCTTAGCTACGAATTAATCAAACCAAAATTTAACAATCAGCTGCCATGGGTTCAGAGAAAGATCAGCGGGTCACAGGGCTGAAAACCCTCCTGCTCATTAAAATCCGGCCAGCTTAAGCGTTCAACCGGAAAGTCCCGTGATATCCAGACCGTAGAGATATGGAGATGGGGTGGGCAGATATGGTTGCCCGATGCAATAGTACCCAAACTATCAGTGGCATTAAGGATTGCCCTACTTTTAAGGTTGGCGGCTGGCGAGAGATGGGCATAGAAGCCGTGCAGGTTTTGGTTCTGCCGATTGATGATCCCATGATCGATAATGACGGTCCGGCCCAGAAAATCATCGATAATATTGATCAGCTGCCCTCCGTACAGTGGCGGGATAATCGTGCCTTCAGTAAGCGGGTGTTCGCCATTTGCCTTGTCCTGGTAGGCGGTAAGGTCTAGGCCCTCATGGCGGGTTGGCCGTGCGCCCCGGTCGCTCCACCATTTATCGGGCTCAGCAAAGCCCATTCCCGGTTGAAGCAACCAGCCTTTAAACCCACAGTTGTGCCATTGGTTAAGGGCGATAATGTTGGCGGTGAAGTTAGATTTGCCAGGAGGATTCATCATGGGCCCGTTGTTTGGGGATTTCATCAGTAGTTTGTTGATGGATTTCTAATCGGTGAGGGGGGCCAGAACCCACAGGCACCAGCGGTCGTTACGGTGTCTCTCAAGCATTTTAATCCGGTGCGCCGGCAGTGCTGCCAGCAGTTGCTCTTCCATGGCGGGACGGAACCCAGCCACGATATAGAGCTTTGCCTGCCAGAAGGACGGGGTGCTGAACAGTTCGGCCAGTAAGGTGTGGTGCAGATTGGCCACCACCAGATCGACCCTGGTATCGGCTGGCTCCTGCCTCAAGTCTGTACAGCTGATTTCGATCTCTTTTTCATAGCCGTTCAAGGCGATGTTTTTGGCGGCAATCTCGCAGGCCAGTGGATTATTGTCGACGGCGGTTATCTTTTTGAGGCCGAGATGGGCGCCGGTTATGGCCAGCAGGCCGGTGCCGGTACCAAGGTCGAGCATCGAGTGGGGAGCGGTTCTGGGGGGGCGGCAGTATTTGATCAGGATCTCCATGCAGAGGCGGGTCGACGGGTGGAAGCCGCTGCCGAAGATCACGCTTGGGTCAAGAACGATATCGGCCCCGACCGCGTCCCAGACCGGGGCAACGGCAATGTTGTCCACCTTAAACGGTTCTATTACCTGACCGGGCTCCCACTCACTGTAGTCCAGATCGGCCTGGTAGATAACCTTGCAGTGATGCCGGCAACATAATTCTTTGATCAGCTTGTCCTTGGGGCGGTGAAAGAAAAGGATGGGGGTGTCATCTTCGACCCAATTGCCGATCAGGTCCGGATCGGTCAGCACCGGCAGTTCTACCGCATCCAGGTGATAGACGTAAAGCCGGTTGTAACGTCGGTAAGGGGGGCGGAGCATCTTGCACCTCTGATGATGGCATCATAGATAATGCGAGCCTGGGAGACTGCGAAAATGGACCCGAGGGGCAGAGCAAGCTGATCTATGCCGGACACTCTAAATATGCGTTTGTCTCTGGCCGGGACTTATTGAACTTGCGACGAATCTATGGCTATGTTAACGTTGATTGCTAATCAAATCAACAAGATAAACCACCGGCCGATGGCGCTTTCCGCCGTCTGTTTCTTGGTCTGCTAAACTTCAATCGCTTGGGTTTATATTCTGCTTATGGCTTTCATAAATTACATCAGGTCTGTTCTGGCCATTTTTGTGGTGGTGCCGCTGGTTACTTTTGTTACCTGTGTCGGGGTGATTATCGGCATTCTGATTCTGCGGATGTCGACCCGGCGGATCAAGGCCGTGCCTCGGTGGTGGAGTCGGACCATCGCCAGGTTCAGCGGAGTTGAAGTCAGGGTTGAAGGGTTGGAGAATATTGAGCAGGATCATCCCTATATCTTTGCCGCCAATCATCAGAGCCAGTTCGATATCTTTGCCCTGGACGGTTTCCTGTTGGTCGATTTTCGCTGGATGGCCAAGAAGGAACTGTTTCGGATCCCGCTCGTCGGCCCGGCCATGCGCCTGGCCGGGAGTATTCCCATTGATCGCTCCCGGGGCAGGCAGGCCATGAAAAGCCTAGCCGAGGCCGCAAGGCGAATCGCCTCCGGGACCTCGGTGGTTATCTTTCCGGAAGGAACTCGGACCCGTGATGGCCGCTTGCAGCCCTTCAAGTCAGGAGCCATGTATTTGGCGATCAAATCGGGGGTGGATATCGTGCCGATGGCGATCACCGGCGGTTTCGAGATTATGCCCAAGGGAAGTTTTTTGGCCAAATCGGGCCGGATAGTTATCAAGATCGGTCAGCCGGTTTCCACTAAAGACTACACCCAGAAAGAAAAACAGCAATTGGCGGATCTGCTCCACGACAAAGTTGCCACCCTGATTGCGTCGTGAAAATTACGATCTACTGCGTCGTAGCACTCTTGCGGATGCTCGACATACTGAAGTATGCCTTCGCCACCGCAAGACCACCACTACTCCTTGGATATCGAAATTTTCGCAGTCTTCGCTTAGCTACTTAGCAATCTCGATATTGGCTAGCTGCTCCTTGGGTGTTTTTCCGAAATCATCAGCTCGTAAAGTCCAGCCTGCCGTTTGTTGAATCCATGGCGGCAGTCATTCCTATTGGCATGGTCAGGTTTCTGGCGCCATGGCCGACCGGGAAATTTCCCCAGAGCGGGATCTGACCTCCAGTCAATTCTTGGGCCCTGGTCCAGATCAGCTCCGACCATTTTTTCTCGTGTTCATCCCCTTCGCTAAAGGTCCCCAGGATCAGGCCGCTTAATTGGCCCAGTCGGCCCGAGGCCTGTAATTGGGTCAACATCCGGTCTATCTGGTAGGGGGCCTCGCCGACATCTTCGATAAAGAGGATGCCATTACGCCACACCGGTTCGTAGGGGGTGCCGAGTAGATGGCTCAGGCTGGCCAGATTCCCGCCGATCAGGTGGCCCGTGGCATTACTGCCGGTCAGGATTTGCAGATCCGGGGGGGTGATGGTCCTGGCCGGTCCGGTCAGCATTTCTAGAAACGATTGTTGCGAGGCCGCATCGCTTTGGGCCAGGGTGGTGAGTACCGGCGTGTGGTAGGTTACCAGGCCGGTCCACCGCTGGATCTCGTTGAGCAGAATGGTTATATCGCTGAAGCCCGCCAGGATCTTCGGGGTTTCTGCGAACCCGGCCGGATCGAGATAGGGCAGAAGGCGCATGGCTCCATAGCCGCCCCTTATCGCCAGAATACCCTGCACCTCGGGGTCATGCCAGACCTCAGTCAATTGGCGGGCCCGGGCCTCATCGCTGCCGGCCAGGTATTCCTCTTTCTCCAGATCGACCGGCAGTTTGACCTGGAAACCGGCCTTTTCCAGAATATCGATTCCGGCCCGGACTGTATCCCGGTCGCGGATTGGCCCGGCCGGGGTAACCAGTCCGATGGTGTCACCGGGCTGGAGGCGAGGCGGGATAATGATCTGTTTAGCTGTTTCGCTCATGGAGCAACCGCAGTCCTTCCAGGGTTAGCATCGGTTCAATTGCTTCGATTGACGGGGCGTAGGGGGCAATCAGTGTTGCCATGCCGCCGGTGGCAATAACCTTGGGGGGTTCCGGGGCCATCTCGCTTTTTATCCTTTTGAGCAGTTCTTCCACCAGACCGCCGTAGCCGAACAGGACACCTGACTTTATGGCATCGACGGTGTTGGTGCCGATGGCCTGGGGTGGTGGGGCGGAGATATCGACCCTGGGCAGTTTGGCGGTGCGTTGGCCCAGCGCATCAAGGGAGATGGACAAACCGGGGGTGATGATGCCGCCAAGATATTCGCCTTTGCCGGAAACACAGTCAAAGGTTATGGCCGTACCGAAATCAACGATGATCAGGGGGGAGGCGTATTTGTCGAAGGCGGCCACCGCGTTGACGATCCGGTCAGCCCCGACCTCGGCGGGATTATCAGTCAGGATTTTCAGACCGGTATCCAGGTGGCGGGAGATCTTCAGCGGCTCAAAGGAGAAGATGTTCAGGGAAAGATTCCGCCAAGCTGCCTGGATGGGCGGCACAACGCTGGCCAGGACCATGCTGGAGACATCGGTAAATTTGATGTGTTTCAGGGCGAACAGGCCATGGATGGTCGCGGCCAGTTCATCGGCGGTATTGGTGATTTCTGTCCGGACCCGCCATTGACAGATCAAGATGTCGCCCTCGAAAAGACCGATCACCGTATGGGTGTTGCCAACATCAACTGCCATTAACATGGTTGCCCTCCCTAGATTCTTTACTGATTTGCAAAAACTTACTGAATAGAGACAGAGAAGTCCAATATTTTACTGGCTAAAGAGATTTTGATCTGGTAGTCATAAGATTGATAGGGTGTTTTTGTTGGCTAGGTGTTGGCGCTGAAAGATAATATTTGATTAACACTGGCGATGATGGGCCAGGGATGTTGGGGTTCGCAGGCTCACCCCAACCTACGGGGTAATTAGATCATGCAACTCATTAGATGCACCAAGAAACTACAGAAGGAAATGGGTTTGGCAAAGGCAGATCTTGTCGAAGAAGAGCCGGTGTTTTCATATCTCGGGTCTTGGCATGCAAACCTAATCCACATCGATAGAAGAAAATGTGTGTTATTTGTAAATGATAAGACACTTTTTAACTTTATCGCCCCCGATATTTCCAGGGGGCAAATAAGATCTTTGGCGAACTTGTTTATAGAGTTTCTGGAATGCGTACTGTCGGAGGAAAATATTTCAGATTCAGCAATAATGAAAATAATGACTGAGTATGAGCGGGTTGGGTATGCCAAGACAAATTCTAAAAGGGTTCTTGGTTCAATGAATGACCTGGCATTTCATTATAAATACTATATCCAAACCGAGGGCGGTGTTCATAGTAGTTCTGTGCCGAGCATTATCAGGAAGCTCAATAGAATGCCTATGGGAGCAATTGAGTATAGATATCCTGTCGAAGCGTTAAAGGCCCTATATGTAACTTAAACAAAAGCAATCCCGTAGGATGGGGTGGTTAGTATTTTACGGCAAACAAAAAAAGAGTCGGAACCAAGCATTTCTTAAACGTGGAAATTGAGGGAGGTCTATTTTGGCTAAAAGAGAGACAGCATCGAAACATAAGGATATCGCCCGCATTGATCAGGAGTCAAAACGATCGCATGGCTGGTATGTGCGAGTCAGGTATCAGGGCAAAATCCATAGCAAGTTCTTTTCCGACAAAAAGAACGGTGGTAGAAACTCGGCCCTGCTGGGGGCCATAACCTGGCGGGATAAAACCCGGAAGAAGATCGGCAAACCGCAGACCGATAGACATATCGTGACCCAGAGCAGTACCGGTACCGGTATTGTCGGGGTCAGGCTGGACGAAAAGGTAAACTGCTATTTCATCAGTTGGGTTAGTATGGATGGCAAACCTGGTAAAACTTCCGTCTCGATTAAAAAGCACGGCAAGGCGGAGGCGTTCAAGAGGGCCTGCAAGATCAGGAAACAGAAAGAAGCCGCGCGGTTGGGTCTTGCCTGATAATTGTTTTTTTGGAATTATGGATAAATGAAGGTTGTTTGAGATTTTGGTTAGTCATTTTTAATGAAAGATTCTGATAAAAAGCAATCATATTCCCAAAGACGGCGGGGCGACAAGAAATTTCAGTGTCACTGCTGCCAGCAGGTGTTGCCGTTCTGCTGGAACTGTCCCTGCGGTTTTCAGATCTGCGACGAGTGTTTCAAGGAGAATCTCTGGGGGCTCAGTAATGGCCCGACCTGGGTTTGTCCTGACTGCGGGCGGGTCCGGATGATGTAAACCGGCGAGCCCGATGGTGGTGAATCTGCTTCGTCATCGGTTGTTTCGCATACTATTGCATGGCGAAACAACCTCTGCCTTCCATCTGCAGCGACCTCGAACTCGCCGGATGGCTGTGAGGGTGGGGGATCGAAACGACATCGTTGAGCGGTGCGATTGACTTTTTCCGGGACCATCAACAATCGTTATCTTCCTTAAACAGATGATGCCATAACGGTCCGGCGCCATGGCCCATCTCTCGATCAGCGCTTAATCTCAGTAGTTCCGCAACGTAATCCCCGGCCCGTTGAAAGGCCTGCGGCCAATCCCCGGTTTTTAGATGATAAGCAGTGAAAGCCGATGCGTAGGTGCAGCCGGTGCCGTGGGTATTACCGGTCTTGATCCTGGCTCTTTCGCTGTTAATTGACCTGAAACCCCGACCGTCCCGGATGAAAAGAGAATCGATGACCAGCGGCTGCTCCTCTTGTCGGTGACCGCCTTTGACAATAATGGCCTGGAGGTGCGGGTATTGGTCAAACATCCCGGCGGCACCGCTTGCAATAACCTCGGCGCTGTCCGAAACGAGGCCGGTCAGGACCTGAAATTCCGTGAAGTTGGGGGTGAGTACTGTTGCTCGGCTAATGAGGTGTTCGCCGAGAGCGGCCAGCCCTTCGCTGGGCAGTAAATCGTGGCCGTCGGAGGCCTTAAGCACCGGGTCGCAGACGATGATGCCCTTAAATTCGGCCAGACATTCACCGATAGCCCGGGCCACTGCCCCGGTGCCGACCATGCCGGTCTTGATATGGCTGACCGGTAGGTCGGCCAGCACTTTGCGGATCTGCTCTTTGACCAACTCGGGCTCGACCGCTTGCACACCATAGACCCCTTTGCTGTTTTGGACGGTCAGACAGCTTATCGCCGCGCAACCGTACACCCCGAGGGAGGCATAGGTTTTAAGGTCGGCCTGGATGCCGGCCCCGCCCGATGGGTCCGAACCGGCAATGGCCAGGATTGCCTTGGCTGGGCTGGTCATGGCCGGTTTAGTTGGCGCCGCAACTGTTGCTTGCGTTGCCACAGCCACCGGTGGCTGTCGATTCTTCGGCTTCACCGATAGTCTGGAGGGTAATCTTGAAAAGTAATTCCTGGCCGGCCAGAGGGTGATTGTAGTCGACGGTGATCTGATCGCCGTCTGCCGCCATGACCATGGCCGGGACCTGATGCTCCTGACCGTCTTTTTCCATAGTCATCCCCACAATCATGCCCGGTTGGGGGTCGGTCTTCTCGCCGAAGGCGCTGCGATTCAGGATGTGGACCAAATCGTCCCGGCGCGTGCCGTAGGCTTCTTCCGGGCCAACTTTGATGGTTTTGGTCTCACCCGGCGCCATGCCGATGATGCCGGCCTCAAATGATGGAAAAACACATTGCTGGCCCAGCGCAAATTCGAAAGGATTATCTTCGGTTGCTGACTCGAAAACTTCACCGCTGGCAAGGGTGCCTTCGTAAGTTATAGTGACGTAATCGCCTTCTTTGACTTTCAGCATAATGTGTCCTCTTAAATAATAAGGTTTGGTTTTCTGGTAATGGTCAATCGGTGCTGCCGCTGCGAATTCTCCCCAGTTTGATCAGGAGCAGGATGGTTGGGCTCAGGTGAAACAGCAGGTCGAAAACATCAATGGGCCTGTTTAATTGGCCATCAACGAGCATGGTGAGCTTTTCGATGACATGGGGCATGGGCGTGAACGGGGTCAGGCCCATGAAGATCGCGACACCCACTAGCGGCGCGTAGGTTATTTTGTCTAGAAATTTAAACATCTATCTTTATCTGTGCATTACAATTTTTGGCAACAGGCAGGGTGTCAAGATAACTTTATTTTGTTTTTTTGCAACTATCCGTCATTCCATTGGAGCAGTTGTGTTGATCTCGTAACTTGTGAAATGTCCCCGGGAAGCTAATAAAACTTGACATCTGGCCCGGATGGGCATAGTTTCAACCTCTTAATTTTTACGTAACCGGCGCAACATAGCTACATTTTATCTGGAAAGTTCTTGAGAAAATATCGTGGATCTGATCTGTGAGAAATACAAGAAGAAATTTAGTTCAGAGGATGCCATCTGCGCCCATCTTGAGGAATATTGTAAGTTCCGCAAAGCCTGTATAATCAATTTTACAACCAGGGAACAGCAACGGGAAGAGCGGCGCGAGCAAGACTCTGAATGTAAATGCGGTGCTGCCGGGGCTGAGAAGCAGGAGATCATGGATAAACTTAATTTTACCAAGGGTGACGGACTGTTGCCGGCCATCGTCCAGGACCATCAGAGCGGCGAGGTTTTGATGCTGGCCTATATTAATGAAGAGTCATGGCTGCAGACCCTGGAAACCGGCAAGGCCCATTACTGGAGCAGGTCGCGCAACCAGTTGTGGCTTAAGGGGGAAAGCTCCGGCCACGTCCAGATGATTAAGGAGATCCTGGTCGATTGTGATGAGGATACCGTGGTTTTCAAGGTGGAGCAGATCGGCGGGGCTGCCTGTCATAAGGGCTACGCGAGTTGTTTTTTCAGAAAGGTTGAGAGTGGTTCTTTCGCTGTTAAGGGCCGACTGGTTTTTGATCCGCAGGAGGTTTACAAAAAATGAATATATTGAAACTTGGTTTACCTAAAGGCAGTCTTGAAAAGCCGACCATTGCCCTGTTTGATAAAGCCGGTTGGCAGATCAAACCGGTATCGCGAAATTATTTCCCAGAGGTCGATGACGATGAATTGAGTTGTTCCATCTGCCGTCCTCAGGAGATGTCCCGTTACGTGGAGCAGGGGGTGCTTGATGCCGGGATTACCGGTAAGGACTGGATTCTGGAAAATGATTCGGACGTGGTTGTCGTTGATGATCTGGTCTACTCGAAGGTCAGCAGGAAACCGACCCGCTGGGTGATTGCTGTGCCCGGCGACTCTGAGATCAAGACCGTTGAGGGTCTGGAAGGGAAAAAAATCTCCACCGAACTGGTCAACTATACCGAGAAATTCTTTAAAGAGCGCAAGATCAACGTCGATATTGAGTTTTCCTGGGGGGCCACTGAGGCCAAAGTGGTTTCCGGCTTAGCCGACGCCGTGGTTGAGGTCACCGAAACGGAGAGCACCATCAGGGCTCATGGCCTGAAGATCATTTACGAGATGATGTCATCCAATACCCAGTTGATTGCCAACCGGCAGGCCTGGGAAGATCCCTGGAAACAGGAGAAGATCAAAAATATCGCCATGCTGCTCCAAGGCGCGCTGCGAGCGGACAGGATAGTCGGCTTGAAGATGAACGTCGCCGAAGAGAAGCTTGACGAGGTGATCGGTCTGCTGCCCAGTATGAATGCCCCGACCATTGCCCACCTCTACCAGAAAAAATGGTACTCGGTGGAGACGGTTATCTCAGAGCAGCAGGTCCGGGACCTGATTCCCCAGCTGCTCAAATCAGGCGCCGAAGGCATCGTTGAATATGCCCTTAACAAGGTAATCTAGCCGGTTTGTTCCGTTTCGGCTTATATGAATTGATCCACAAGGTAATGGGCTTATTCCATGTCTGACTCTTTTTCAGCCTCGGCTTCTCTCGGTAAATCATGCCAGGTTGAATTTATCACCTCCGTTTTCAAGAATAATCAACTTCCTGCCCCTGACTATCCGGAGATTGCTTTTGCCGGTCGGTCCAATGTTGGTAAGTCCAGCCTGATCAACAAGATGGTCAACCGGCGGGGTCTGGTTAAGGTCAGCGCCAAGCCGGGTAAGACCCAGAGCCTTAATTATTTTCTGGTTGAGAACGATCTGTACCTTGTTGACCTGCCCGGTTATGGATTTGCCAAAGTGCCGAAGAAGGTCAAGAATGACTGGCAGGGGATGATCACCAGTTATCTGGAAAAGCGGGAGAGCCTCCGCTGCGTCGTGGTGATTATTGATTTACGGCATGGCGTTAAAGAGCAGGACCTGGAACTGGTTTCCTGGTTGCAGATGATGGAGTTGCCCCTCTTGCTGGTCTATACCAAGGCGGATAAATTGTCGCGGAATAAACAACAGCAGCAGGCGGCGACCCTTGATGCCGGATTTGGGGTGGCTCGTGATGAGCGGGTGGTCTTTTCCGCCAAGACCGGCGCGGGAATGGTGGATCTTCTGACCGCTCTGGATCGCTATCTTGATATCTCTTGACCGAAAATTAATAAGCGTTATATTATTTTCTTAAATAGCTTGAATGTGATAGTATCTTCCTCGTGATATTGATCGTAACTTGCTTGGTAAAACCAGCCTTTTAAACATGCACTCTTAACAAATATGGTGGAAAAGGTCAGAGAATGGGCTTGAAACAGAGTAAACTGATGTGTTGGGAAATTACCGGTTGTGGTCACCAGGATGGTTGCAATGTTTTTAAGCTGGCGCAAGCTGGGGACAAATCATGCTGGGAGGTAGTGGGTGGTTTTGATGATTACCGGAGTGCCTTGAACGTCTGCGGTGATTGTGTGGTCTCCGTCCTGACCAGACAGCATTCGCTCAGTGTGGACGAGATTAAGGATATCATGCAAAATAAGGCCGGATGCCCTTCGCATAATACCTGTCCGGGATTATTGCCTTCCTGAGTTTTTTTCTACAGTCCCAAGACGTTATTTTCTCAATCGCAGAACTTTTCAGAATTTTCTTCGAGGGCGACTAGGCAGTCCGTTATCTTGTCCACTTCTGATTTATCAAGTTTCAAGCCATAGCGGATCATTCTTTTTGTCGTGTTTTTCCACGAACGCCTGTTCTTTTTGCCCACCTTATCGCAGATTCTGCTTTTGTAGTGGCAGCTGGTGCATTTCTGTTCAAGCAATTCGCAGCAACTCTGTCCGGCCGACAAAGGCGCTGCGGTGAGAAGAAAGGCCCCGGTAAGGGCTATGGAGGTCAGTTGCTTTTTCATGATGATGCCTTTTTTTGTTACTGTTCTGATTTAAGAACGGCCAGAAACGCTTTCTGGGGAATATCGACGTTGCCAACAGTTTTCATCCGCTTCTTGCCGGCCTTCTGTTTTTCCAGCAATTTCCTTTTCCGGGAAATATCGCCGCCATAGCATTTAGCGGTTACGTCTTTACGCATCGCCGAGATATTGGTCCTGGCCACGATGGAGCCGCCGATCGTCGCCTGAATAGCGATCTTGAACATATGGCGCGGGATTTCCTCTTTCAGCTTTTCGCAGGCATGGAGGCCTCTTTCCCGGGACTTCATCCGATGGGCCAGCTGGGACAGGGCGTCAACCCTCTCGCCATTGACCAGGATGTCCAATTTTACCAGATCGCTGGGCCGATAATCAATTAATTCGTAATCGAAAGAGCCGTAACCCTGGGTAATTGACTTGAGCATATCGTAGAAATCGTAGATGACCTCGGCCAGGGGCAGTTCGCAGGTCAGCTCAATTCTGCCCGGAGTGGGATAGTTGTAGTTGGTGTTTTCACCCCGTCTTTCCATGCACAGGTTCATTACCGAGCCCATATAGCGTTCCGGCATCAGGATGGAGGCCTTGATATAAGGCTCTTCGGTTCTTTCGATCTTAGTGGGATCCGGGAAGTGGGCCGGGTTGTCGATCGTCTCCTGGGCGCCGTCCTGGAGGAAGAAGTGGTAGCTTACGGTCGGGATGGTCAGGATCAGGGGAATGTCGAATTCCCTTTCCAGTCTTTCCTGGACAACTTCCAGGTGAAGCAGGCCCAGAAAGCCGCAGCGGAAGCCGAAGCCCAGGGCGGCGGAAGTGTCTTTCTGGTAGGTCAGGGCGGCATCGTTGAGTTTCAGTTTATCAAGGGCGGTGGCCAGGTCCTCGTAATCGTCGGTGGAGATCGGATAGATTGACGAAAAGACTACGGGCAGGACTTCCTGGTAACCGGGCAACGCTTCGGTGCAGGGGGCGTCTTTGTGGGTGATGGTGTCGCCCGGTTTGGTGTCGTTGATCGTTTTAACCCCGGCCAGGATATAGCCGACCTGGCCGGCGCGCAGCTCCTTCTGCGGCGATCTTTTCAGGTGAAACAAGCCGACTTCTTCAACCCGGTAGCTGGCGTTGTTGGACATGAAGATGATGGTGTCGCCGGCCTTGATCCTGC
Source organism: Thermodesulfobacteriota bacterium (assembly GCA_039714535.1). Lineage (GTDB taxonomy): Bacteria > Desulfobacterota > Desulfobulbia > Desulfobulbales > JAGXFP01 > JAGXFP01. Next base: position 18,349 of record JBDLJC010000018.1, read on the forward strand.
CTTCGAAGATCCGGCAGGAAATTATAGTGCCGCGGTACGGGTCATAGTTGGCATCGAAGATCAGGGCCTTAAGGGGCTGGTTGGCATCGCCTTCCGGCGGGGGCAGAAGCTTGACTACTGCTTCAAGCATATCGTTCACCCCCTGGCCGGTCTTGGCCGAACATTGCTGGACATTGTCGCAGTCGAGACCAAGATCGTCCTCGATCTGGATGATGGTGCTCTCCGGGTCTGCGGCCGGCAGGTCTATCTTGTTCATAACCGGGATGATCTCCAGGTCATTTTCCAGGGCAAGGTAGAGGTTGGCCAGGGTCTGGGCTTCAACGCCCTGGGCGGCATCAATTAATAAAAGGGCGCCCTCGCAGGCGGCCAGAGCTCGGGAGACTTCGTAGCTGAAATCAACATGGCCGGGAGTGTCGATCAGATTAAGTTCGTAGGTTTGCCCGTCTTTGGCCTTGTACGGCAGGCTGATGGTCTGGCTCTTGATGGTGATGCCCCGTTCCCTTTCGATATCCATACTGTCGAGGAGCTGATCTTTAAACTCGCGGTCCGAAACCATGCCGCATAACTGGATCATGCGGTCGGCCAAGGTTGATTTGCCGTGATCTATATGGGCTATGATGCTGAAATTTCTAATGTTTTTCATAGTTTTCTTGGGGCTACCGTGTCGGTGGGTATCATTCTCAGACAAAATTATTTATGTTGGTATGAATAGAATACTCGCAAAAGTGGTTTTAAAGGGGCAAACCTTTTTATCATAAATAATATCCATTGGGAATAACTTTTGGAATGTCCGGGGTTTTCATTAGTCTTCACGCCGCAAAAAGATTTATGATGATAAGTGAAGCAAGAGGAATGTTACCTGTATTGAGTTGTAAAAACATGGTTAAAAAGTTTTGCTGGCTATTATGACGATTTTTCGGGTGATTTTAGCAACGCTGGTTGTTGTGCTGGGGATTCTCTCCAGGCCGGTTTTTAGTGGGGAGTCGTCGGTATCGTTTAGCTGGGCCTTTTTCCTGAAACCAGAAGGCGGGCCGGTCGAATCTCTCGACTTTGAGACAGAAGAGCCGGTTTCCGGCGGGGAACTTCTCCGGATATACCTGGAATTGCATGTTCACTCTTTTGTTTATCTCTACCTGTTTGATTCCCGGGAAGATTTATATCTGGTTTTTCCGCCAAATGGGAGTTTTTACAATGGTGAAATTCCTGACGATTACAAATTTTACATTCCCTCTGGGCATGAGTGGTTTGCGCTGGACAATTTAAAGGGCACGGAGCGGTTTTACCTGTTGGCCTCAAGCAAAAGGCTGATTGAACTTGAGAAATTGACCGATAGATTTCTGGCGACTGGGGGTAACATTCTTAAGCTACAATTGCAGGAGAAGATAGATGGCGTGGCAGGAAAGTTTGCCGGTGCCTCTGTATATGAAATTGAACAGGTACCGGTCCAGCATGGGGAGTGGTTGAGTACTTCTAATTTGCCGCCGCCGGTCAGCGCCCGCAAGATCTCGACAACCGGTGTTTACGGGGTGGTCCTGGATATGGTCAATAAATGATGAGCCAGGTTATTCCGTGCTTGCATAACATCTGGTAATTGGCGATAAGATTAGTTATAATCGTGGTTCCCCATGGTCGTTTGCGGGATCTTGCCGTAGGTGGTGTGTGTTGTTAATTCTCTGATTTAAGGTGTTTGTTGTGGTTAAGAAAATGACCGGTTCCGACTATGCGGAAGGTCAGACTATAGAAGGTAAAGATTATCGACCGCTGACCAGTCTGCCGGAGGATGAAAATCTGCCCGTTGCCGCCCAGACCGGGTTGCATCGCTATCTGCAAGAGATCAGTCAGTATGAGCTTCTGACCAGGGAAGAAACGGAGAAGCTGGCCATCAGCTTTCAGGAAAATCAGGACCAGGATGCCGCTTATCGGCTGGTTACCGCCAATCTTCGTCTGGTCGTAAAGGTGGCGATGGATTTCCAGAAGTACTGGATGCATAATTTTCTGGACCTTATTCAGGAAGGCAATGTCGGCCTGGTCCAGGCGGTCAAGAAATTTGATCCCTATCGGGGGGTCAAATTTTCTTATTATGCGGCTTACTGGATAAGGGCCTATATCCTTAAGTCGATTATGGATAATTGGCGGTTGGTCAAGATCGGCACAACCCAGGCCCAGCGCAAACTGTTTTTCAGTCTGAATAAGGAACGCAAACTTCTTGAGGCCCAAGGGTTCACGGCTGAACCAAAATTGCTGGCTGAACGGCTCAAGGTCAAGGAGAGCGAGGTTATTGAGATGACCCAGCGAATGGGTTCCAATGACCTGTCGTTGGAAACCCCGGTCAGGGATGACTCCAACGAAGAACAGAAGGATTTTCTGGCCCACCAAGGCCCTTCTCTCGAAGAGATTGTAGCTGAGACCGAAGTTAAAGATAAATTGGCCGAAGTTATCGAAAAATTAAAAAACAACTTAAACGATAAGGAAAAGGCCATTTTAGGGGATCGACTATTGAGTGATGAGCCCCTGACCTTGCAGGTTATTGCTGATCGCTTCGGTATTTCCCGTGAGAGAGTGAGGCAAATCGAGGCCAATCTTTTGGGTAAGATGAGGAAGTTTTTTGAAGAGGAAGTGCCGGATATCCACGATTTTCTGGACGAGATTTTGAGCGGCTGGCGTCTGGGTAAATAGACTTGTCGCAGCTAAGTAATATACTGAAAATATTGGGAATAATATATAATGCAAGTACCTCTGCTGGATTTGAGTAAACAACTTGGCCCCTTACGGGATGAGATAATTAACGCGGTTACCGAGGTGGTTGATTCCACCTGTTATATTCTGGGGCCGCAGGTTGAAAAGCTTGAGAGTGAAGTTGGCGCCTATTGCGGTGGTGGCATTGGCATCGGTGTGGCAAGTGGTTCCGATGCCCTTCTTGCCGCCCTGATGGCTATGGGGGTAGGCCCCGGCGATCTGGTCCTGACCACGCCCTATAGCTTTTTTGCCACTATGGGCTGTATCGTCCGTTTGGGCGCCAAGCCTTTGTTTGTCGATATCGAGCCTGATTCATTTAACATCGATCCCGACAAGATTGCTGAGGCCCTGGCCGAAGATGCGGCCAGAACCAAGAGGGTTAAGGCGATTCTACCGGTTCATCTGTATGGGCAGTGTGCCGATATGGACCGGATAATGGCCATTTCGCGCCAGTACGACATTCCGGTTCTGGAAGATGCCGCCCAGGCAATCGGCGCTTCGTGTCCGGTAACCGAGAACGGCCAGGTGGTATGGCGTCGGGCCGGGACGATGGGGGCGGCCGGCTGTTTTTCATTTTTCCCCAGCAAAAATCTTGGCGGGATTGGTGACGGCGGCATGATCATCGCCGGAGATGAGGCCTTGGCGGAGCTTATCAAAATAATCAGAGTGCACGGTGGCGCTCCTAAATATCACCATGGCATTATTGGCGGCAACTTCCGGCTTGATCCGGTTCAAGCCGTGGTCTTAAGCATTAAATTGCCCCATCTCGACAGTTGGCACCAGGCCCGGCGTGACAATGGAGATCTGTATGGGAGATTACTCCGGGATAAGGGCTTGGCCGGAGATCAGGTAGGGCTGCCGAAAGCGGTTTACCGGCAAGCGGCTGAGGCTCTTGAGCAGATGCCTGATTACCATATCTATAACCAGTACGTTATTCGGGTTGAAGATCGCGATGCTCTGTTGAGTTATTTGGGCAAAGAGGGGATCGGCGCTGAAATTTACTACCCCATTCCCCTCCACCAGCAAAAATGTCTGGAGGAAATGGGCTATAATGATCTTAGTTATCCAGAGGCGGAGAAAGCCGCCGCCGAGACCCTGGCTTTGCCGATATTTCCTGAACTGACCGACTCAATGCAGGAGTACGTGGTTGAGCGGATAGCAGCTTTTTATGAGAAAAGCTGAGTTTAGAAAAAAAACCGGTTGGGGTGGGGCTGCGCTCTGTGCACGGTTAAGTGTCTTCCTCTGCCTTGTGGCGCTGTGCGCTGGCATCTTGCTTCCTTCGTCTTGCCGTGCTGATCTTGTCGACCTCCTTGCAATACCTGCTCTGGTCCCGGAGCGGGATGTTTCACTTGATAGCGGCGCCGTGGCCTGGAAAAAAACTTGGGATGAGGCTCGTTTTTTGACCAGAACCGGTGATTTTCCCGGAGCTGAAAGAAAATATGAAATTTTTCTGGCTCTAAAAAACAATATTGAATTGGCCAGGTGGGAATATGGGTGCCTTCTTCTAAGGATCGGTAATTGGCAGAAGGCAGCGGCAACCATGGAAATTTTGGTTGAAAAAGCACCGGAGCAGGTTGCTTATCTCAATGCTTTGGGTCTGGCTCTGCGGAAATTAGGGCAATTTAGCCGGGCCCTCGATCTATTCAGCAAGGCCTATGAAAATGATGCGGACAATTTGCTCGCGATGGCCGGGATGGCTCAGGGTCTGGTTGAAGTGGGCCGCAAAAAAGAGGCATTTCCCCTCTTCGCGAAGATTTTAGTCCGAAGGCCTGATGATCGCTCGATTCATCGGAGTCTTGCCAATCTGGCCTTTGAGCTGGGCAAGTTGGAAACGGCTCGAAAATTAATGCTGCCGCTGGTTAGAAGTAAAGATGTCGATCTTGATACCCTGCTGATGACGGCCAGGATATATGAAAAACTTAAGCAGGATAAAACGGCGACCACCTACTGGCGCCGTTGTCTTAAGCACGATTCTGCCAATAGGGAGGCCCGGGGCCGCCTGGCTCTCTATTTCGAAAAGTCAGGACAGGCTATCAAGGCAATGCCTCACCTGCTGGCCCTGTTGGAAAACGATCCTCTGAATGCCTCGCTACTTAGCCGGATTTGTCGAATATACCTCCTGGCCGATCATTTTGCTGAGGCCCGGCCATATTTTGAAAGATATGTCTTGCTCCAGCCTGACAAACTGGATGGATTGATGCCCGTCACCAGAGACAAGGCCGACTTCGGCAGCGATGCTATCTCCTTGTATCGGCGGTTGCTGGATGTTACCCCGGATGATCTGGTACTCCTCGATAGTCTGGCCAATGATCTGTTACTGGTTGGTGATACCGAAACGGCTTTGTTTATGTGGGAGCATGTTGCCCGTTTGTATCCGGACCGGATCGAAGTTTATCAGGAGATTGTCGATCTGCTCGAAAGACTGGGCCGGGACGAGAAATTGGCTGAAACTCTGGAGGTTCTGCACCGGCTGGCCCCTGGCGAAATGCAGGTTGTCAGTAAATTGGCTAATTTAAAGGTTGCCCGGGGTGATCTGTTGGTTGGTCTTGAATATTACAATAAACTGGAAAAAGCAGGGTATGAGGGGCTGGACCTTTTTGAAGGCCGGGGACCTCTCTACGAAGACTTGGATCGATTGGCCCCGGCTCTGGCTGATTACAAAAGATTACTTGTTATGCAACCAAACCGGCCTGATATCCGCCGACGTTGTATTGCTTTGGCCGGCAAGTTGGGTGAAAATGTCTTCCTGGGAGAACAGGTGACGAGGCTGGACGCTACCATAGATCCTGAGAACCGTGATAGTGACTTGTTGTTGATCGGCCAGGCTTTTGCCGATGCCTATGATTTTGATCAAGCCCGGATGAGATATCAGCGCCTGATTATTTCTCGCACCGAATCAGCTGCAGAGCAAAATGGCGAGGTTAGTTTTGATCCTCTGGTGCGGCGGGCCAGACTGGGCCTTGCCGAGTTGTATCTGACCGAGGGGCAGGTTTTCGAAGCGGAGCAGGTTCTTCGGGAGATATTTCTGGCGGGGGGAGGAGAAGGGGAGGTTCTTGCCCGTCTTTTCGATCTGGCTCTGGTTCATAACAATCATAAAGGCGAGGATGCCGGGGTCTGGCTGGCACGATATGCTTCGCTAAATGGTGGTTCGGTTGAGACTATTCTGATGCAGGCCCGTTTGCTGTCTGGAGCGGGTGATTATGATGGGGCCGAGGATCTTCTGGAAAGATTTTTGTATGACAGTGTGACCGGAAACAATCCTTCGGCTTTTACAGGTCGCAAAGGCGAAGTTCTGCATCAGGCTGGGTTGCTGTTGGCCGAAATTTTTATTAAGAGTAATGACCTGGCCAAAGCGGAACAGCAGTGTCTGGCGATGCTCAGGTCGGAACAGGACAGGGCTGTTCAGGTTCTTTTGCAGAAGATCTATGATCGCCACGGAAATGTTGAGGCTGCTGCCAATATCTTCAAGCAACTACTCGATGATGCGGATGATAATTTTGAATTATTAGGTCTGGCCGGTCTGTTTCAACAATACGGGTTGCCTGCCAGTCAGGTGGCTACAGCTGAAAAAGTGCTGGTCAACACGCCGGGATCTCTGGCCGCTGCTTTTTTTATGGCTGATGGCTTGGTTGTTGCCGGCAAGGGTCGTGACGCCATAAAATTGCTTGAAGATATGGCGAAGATTTACCCTGGGAACAACTCAATAATTCTAATGATGGCTCGGTACTGTTACCTGGGTGGCCAGTACGCTTCGGTGCTGCAGCACTGTGACAGATTTTTAGAGAGAAACCCGGGACGTCTGGATGCTCATCTTCTGAAAGCGCAAGCTCTCACGGCCCTGGGAGAGTATGAGTCTGCGGAGAATATGATTAAGCATCTTTTCCCGGTCAAGACTGCAGTGGTTCTTGAAAAAAATGTTAGCGAAACCGGCATAAAGGTAACTCTGCCCCCCGCCAAGAAGACCTTTTTGCAGTTACTAACGTTTTCTGTCGGCAAACCTTTGTCCGTAGCCAGGGAATTGATGAGTGCCCGTCACCTGGTTGATAATTCGATAAAGGCTAAAAGAGAGCTTAATTCTATCGCTGTGCCGTTGTACGTTCGGTACCGCTGGGAACAGGAATTCAGGAAGGTTGTTCCCCCCGGTTGATTATGGCGATAGAGCTCCACCCTAGAGTGGGGCATCAATTTAAAATGGACCGGTTTTACTGTTCTACCGGTGAAAAAACTGCTAGAGTTGGGTGTATGATGGAAGGATGGCAACAGGTACTGAAAATAATCGGGACGCTTGCCTGTTGGTTGCTTGTGGTTATCTATGTAGTGCCGAAGGTTAAAGGCGGTTTTTCCTGACGGAACGGGGACTGCAGGCTCGTGAAGCCTGAAGGAAAGGATAAGTCTTCTGCCAAAACAGATAAAATGTCGTGAAAATATTGTTTTGGCTTTATAATCCTGAACAATAAATTTGCTTGTTAATTAATTTCAGGAGTCAGACAGACTTCTGGTGCAGGGCAATAAGATTTCTTGCGGCCCTTTTTTTGAGGAGTTTTGAAAATGATCCAGAGAATCCCGATATCCAAAACCGGTCATGCCCGTCTAAGAGAAGAACTTGACCGGCTCAATAAGGTAGAGCGGCACGAGGTTATCAGGGCCATTGAAGTGGCTCGGGAGCATGGTGATTTGAAGGAGAATGCTGAGTACCATGCGGCCAAGGAGCGCCAGGGCTTTATTGAGGGCAGGATGATGGACCTTAAAGATAAGCTTGGCCGGGCCGAGGTTATCGATTGCTCCACCGTTAATTGTGACAAAGTGGTCTTTGGCACGGTGGTTACCCTGGCCGACCTTGATACCGATGAAGAAGTCCGTTACCAGCTATTGGGGCCTGAGGAGGCGGATATGAAGAACAATCGGATCTCGGTTCTCTCGCCGCTCGGTAGTGCCATGTTGGGTAAATGTATCGGCGATGATGTTACCGTCAAGACTCCGGGCGGGACAAGACAATTGGAAGTACTGGAGATTGAAAAATCTGAAGAGGCCTGATTGGGGAACTGCCGTTTTGCGTTATTGCTAAGATTTCTGCTCAATACCGCAAAGAAAGATCGTACTGATCTGTTGGGCCGCCTCTTCGATGGTGTACTGGTTGTCCGGTGAGAGTATCCAGAGGCGGGCGGTTTCATCCAGGGCGCCGAACATGGCCCGTTTTACCACGCCTGGCATTACATCTTTCCTGAAGATATTCATCTCCTGACCCTTGTGGATGATCTTGGAGACGATGTCGACGTATTCGATGAATTTGGTGTTGCGGTATTCCCGCATGAATTTGTTGCTTTGTCGCAATTCCATTTGCAGAACTTCCGCCAGATTGCGTCGGTCCCTGATCATCCGCATGTGTTCCATGGCGAATATCTCGAGCATTTTCCGCGGGTCTTCTTCCTGATCAATCAGCCGCTTGACTTCGACAATGATCTTGCCGATCTCTTCTTCAAAGATAGAGATGAGAATGTCGTATTTGTTATTAAAATACAGGTAGATGGTGCCGTCAGCAACTTTGGCCTTCTTGGCGATATCGGAAATTCTGGCGCTGAAAAAACCCTTTTGGGCAAAGACCTTGATCGCAGCCTGAATTATTTTGTTATGTTTGTCAGAGATTCTCATAAAGAAATCCTGGCATTATGACTTTATCTGCCGTTATTAGCCTAGTGAACATAGCTCTAAAGAAAACGGTATGAAATTTATGAATGAACGTTCATTCTTTTTTAAGATATAGTAATGCTTCTCTTGGGTGTCAAGGGGAAAAGTATCGTTATAATGTTAGTTTCTGTAGGCTCTATCTCTGTTGACAAGAGATAGAAGTGAAGGGTAGGATAGATTCCTTGTTAACTAGCAACCAGTTACGTTTTTAGGAGAATATATTGATGAAAGTTCTTGTTATAGGTTCCGGCGGTAGGGAGCATGCCCTGGTCTGGAAAATCGGTCAGAGTCCCAAAGTAGAGAAGATCTTTTGTGCACCGGGCAACGCCGGGATCAGTCAGCTGGCGGAATGCGTTGATATTGGTGCGACTGATCTGGATAAGCTGGTTGAGTTTGCCGTCAACGAACAGATTGGTTTGACCGTGGTCGGGCCGGAAGTGCCGCTGACTCTCGGGATAGTAGATCTCTTCCGGGAGCGGGGCTTGCGGGTTTTCGGGCCGACCGGCAAGGCGGCGGCCCTGGAAGCCAGTAAGGTTTTCACCAAGGATCTGTTTAAGAAATACCAGATACCCTCGGCAGATTATGAGGTTTTTGCGGATCGTGATCTGGCGGTCAATTATATCGAAAAGGTCGGCGCGCCGCTGGTGGTCAAGGCGGATGGCCTGGCCGCCGGTAAGGGGGTTATTGTTGCCCAGACTGTGGCCGAGGCGGTTGCCGCCGTTGATCTGATTATGGCTGAGAAGGCCTTCGGTGAGGCCGGCGCCCGGGTGGTGGTTGAAGAATTCCTGATCGGTGAAGAGGCCTCTTTCCTCGCTTTTACCGACGGTAAGATGGTGGTGCCGTTGCCCAGTTCCCAGGACCACAAGGCCGTCTATGATGGCGATAAGGGGCCCAACACCGGCGGCATGGGGGCCTATTCCCCGGCCCCGGTTGTGACAGCGGCGCTCCATGACGAGGTCATGGAAAATGTCATGTACAAGACCGTGCGGGCCATGGAGTCGGAGGGGTGTGCTTATCAGGGCATTCTCTATGCCGGTTTGATGATCGATAATGGCAAGATCAAGGTTCTGGAGTTCAATTGCCGTTTTGGTGATCCGGAAGCCCAGCCTTTGTTAATGCGTTTGCAGAGCGATCTGGTTGAGGTCATGGAGGCGGTGATTGATGGTCGCTTGGCGGAAGTTGAATTGAAGATTGATCCCCGGCCAACGGTCTGTGTCGTAATGGCCTCCGGCGGTTATCCGGGCAGTTACGCGAAAGGGCATGAGATAACCGGTCTCGATGAGGCCGCGGCCATCGATGGAGTCGAGGTTTTCCATGCCGGGACAACCTGGCAAGATGGTAAAGTAGTCAACGTCGGCGGCAGGGTTCTCGGGATCACGGCCATCGGCGACGATCTGCCAACAGCAATCAAACTCGCTTATCAGGGGGTGAAAGAGATCAACTGGCAGGACGGTTTCCACCGGACCGATATCGGTCGCAAGGCGTTGCAGCGCACCGGTGGTAAACCGCTGGTCGGGATTATCATGGGCAGCGATTCCGATCTGCCGGTCATGGAGAGATGTGCCAAGATGTTGAAGCAGCTGGGCATCCCCTTTGAGATTACGGTCGCCTCGGCCCATCGGACTCCGGAGCGGGCCGTCGCTTTTGCCGCCACCGCCAGAGAGCGCGGTCTGAAGGTCATTGTCGCGGCGGCCGGAATGGCTGCCCATCTGGCCGGGGTGTTGGCCGCCCATACAACTCTGCCGGTTATCGGGGTGCCGATTGATGCCTCCGCTCTGAATGGGATGGATGCGCTGCTGTCGACGGTGCAGATGCCGCCGGGGGTTCCGGTTGCCACCATGGGCATCGGTAAGGCCGGGGCCACCAATGCGGCGATCCTGGCCGCCCAGATCATCGGGGTTTCAGATGAAACTCTAGCGCGGCGCCTGGCTGATTTGAAACAGGAGATGGCCGAGCAGGTAGAGGCCAAGGCCAGGAAGATCAGGGCCAGTGACTTCTCCTGATTTTTCTGCTAGTTCTTTGGCGGTCTCGGACGAAGAACTGGCCAAGGCGGCGGCAGTAATCAGAGGGGGAGGCGTGGTCGCCTTCCCCACCGAAACCTTTTACGGGCTGGCCGTTGATCCTTTTAAGGACGAGGCCCTTGCACGGCTGTTCCGACTCAAAGAAAGGTCGCGAGACAAACCCGTCCTCGTCCTGATAGACAAAATCGAAAAGCTGCACTGCCTGGCTAAGAAAACCCCTGATCAATACCTGAAAATTATCGCCGGGCTCTGGCCCGGCCCCCTTACCCTGGTCTTCGCCGGACTGGAGCAATTACCTGCTTTGTTGACCGATTCATCCGGCACCGTTGGGGTCAGGCTCTCATCCCACCCGGTGGCCCGTCGTCTGGCCAAGGCGGTTGGTGGCGTTATTACCGGCACCAGCGCCAACCCCAGCGGCCTGCCACCGGCGGTAACTTCTGCCCAGGTAAATGAACTGTTCCCGGTCGGGATTGATCATGTCATTGATGGCGGTCTTGTCCCGGGTGGGACGGGGTCGACGATTATCGGTATTGAAGGTGACGGCTTGAAACTGATTCGCGCTGGCAGTATTCCCTACGAAGATATCATCGCTACGATTTAAGACAATTAACCGGCAATAACGTTGTCTTTCCGTCATTTCATAGACCTTTTGCAACGACCTTAGGCAGAGATAACGAAAACAATCAAGATGTCCGGGGGGCGGAGCGTTGGTACTGGATGGCTTCGGCCACATGCTTGGTCTGGATATCCGGTTTACCATCCAGATCGGCAATGGTACGGCTGATCTTCAGGACCCGGTGGCAGGAGCGGGCCGACATGGCCAGTGTGGTCGCCGCGCTTTCCAGCAGGCTATTGGCTTCGTCATTAAGCTGGCAGTGTTTGTCGAGGTCTGCTGGGGTCATTCGACTGTTGACACAGGCGGTTTTCCTACCGTTAAATCTTTTCTCCTGGATTTGTCGGACCTGGGCCACCCGTGCTCTGATTGTGGCCGATGCTTCCGGCTTTCTGGCGCTGCTGATCTCTTTATAGGGCACGGCTGGCACTTCTACATGGATGTCGATCCTGTCCAGCAATGGGGCGGAGAGTCGGCTGTTATAACGCTGGACCTGCATGGAATTACAGATGCACTCGTGGCCTGGATCGCCCAAATATCCGCAGGGACATGGGTTCATCGCCGCGACCAGCAGGAAGCTGGCGGGGAATTTTAAGGAGACAGCGGCCCGGGCGATGGTTACATTGGAGTCTTCCATCGGCTGGCGCATCACCTCCAGCACGTTTTTACGGAACTCGGGGAATTCATCAAGAAACAGGACACCGTTATGGGCCAGGGTTACTTCCCCTGGCTTGGGGATTTGGCCGCCACCGACCAGCCCTGCATCGGAGATGGTGTGGTGAGGCGCGCGGAACGGCCTATCCTCAAGCAGGCTTTTTCCAGACGGCAGTAAGCCCACCACGCTGTAGATTCTGGTGGTTTCCAGGGCCTCCTCGAAGGTTAGTCCCGGCAGGATCGTCGGAATTCGCCGGGCCAACATGGTCTTGCCTGATCCCGGCGGGCCTTTAAGCAGGATATTGTGGTTTCCCGCTGCCGCAATTTCAAGAGCCCTTTTTACCTGTTCCTGGCCCTTGACTTCGGAGAAGTCTGATTCATAATCAAGCTTTGGTTGCTCATCACTTCTATGGGAGGCGATAGCAGGGGTAATCTCTCTTTTGCCGGCCAGGAATTCGACGGCCTCGTAAAGACTTTTGACGCCGATGACCTTGAGGCCTGCCACCACAGCAGCTTCCTGGACATTTTTGCGCGGCACAATCACGCCTTCCAGGCCGCCGTCTCTGGCGGCCATTACCATAGGCAGAATGCCCGGTACATCCCGAACCGTGCCGTCCAGAGAAAGTTCGCCGATGGTTGCATATTTTGCCAGGATGTCACTTGTGAGTATTTCCGAGGCGGAGAGGATACCGAGGGCCATTGGTAGATCATAGCCGGAGCCGACTTTTTTAAGATCGGCGGGGGCCAGATTGACGGTGATCCTCCGGTTTGGGAAGCTGTAGCCCGAATTGCGAATGGCGGATTTGACCCGATCTTTGGCCTCGCGGACCGCACCTTCGGCCAGACCGACGGTGGAGAATGTCGGCAGGCCGGGGGCGATATCGGTCTCGACCTCAACCAGGAGGCCGTTAATGCCGGATATGGTTCCAGTGATAATAGTGGCGAGCATTGTCTCTGTATGTTTTTAATTTGCGTGGGGCCGGTTGTTTCTGGGGGTGCTGGTGAAACACTAAGCTTACGACTGATAATCACCGACCTGTCAGGCTGTTTCCTGTAAATTTCTTACACCTTTCTTGAAGAAAAATACAGCAATAAATATCCCGCTGAACACTGAAAAGATGAGCCAGGTGCCAAGAATGGACAGATCGTTAGTGGTGATTGGTGCATTGCGTAGCCATCTTCCCACCAGCTTGTAGGCCGGGAAGAAGCCGAGGCTGATGACGATTATCTCATAGGACATCGCGGTAAAGAGGAAAAGGATCGCCCCCATACCGCCGAGGGCGGCGGCCTTGCTTTCGGCCTTGAAGTCGGCGTGTAGGGCGCCAAAGCCCAGCGCCACCGCCACCACGGTCCAGGTGATCAGCATGGTGGTACCCACTGAAAACCACCACATGGGCCCGGTTATGTTCAGTAGATGGTCTGAGATTATTACCATCAGTAAGGCCAAACCGCTGAAGGGGATCACATAGTACAGGTATTTGTAAAAGAGAAAACGGCTTAGGGAAATGGGCGAAGATCTGATGATGTAAAAAGCGCCTCCTTCGGCGCCCACCGATGGATAAGCGAAACGGGCCGACAGCGAAGCGACAATGAAGCCGGTCAGGCCGATGTTCAGGAAAGAGATAATGTTGGTGATGTATTCCTCCTCGAAAAAGGAGCGTTCCACCGGCAACATTTTGAAGTTGTACAGGTAGACGATAACCAAGGCCGCGATCATGAAGAGTTGAGACCATTCAGCCGAGTCACGGAGAAAGGTCTTGCTCTCCTTGGCGGCTAGCCAGCCCCATATCCTGGGGCGGTATTTTTTCTTGGAGGCGAAGAGCCGGTAGCTGCCGAACGATTCTTGCGACTTGGAATATCCCTCGAAGAACCAGCGCTGCATTGCCCATTCGCCAATGAAGAACAGGGCCACCGGGGTAAGCACGAGCAGGCCCAGGATGAGCCCGTCTATTTCCCGGTCAAGCAGGTAAAGCGACAGCAGATTTGCGGCCCAGGCGGCTGGGATGTATGGTGCGGCCGGGGTGGAGATGCTGGAGAGATAGTCGACAAAATGTCCGAACCGGTCCGGATTGACCAGCTCTTCCGGCTTGAGAAAACGGAAAATGATATAGATGAAGACCCCGAAGCATAGCGACAGGTACAGAATAATGTCCTTGGTGCGCCGGGCCGGGAAAATATTGATCAGGAGAATAGTGGCGGTATTGCCGATGCCGGTGGCGATGGCAGCGGTGGATGTGACGGCCAGCGGCAGCAGCAGCCAGAACAACCAGCCGGCTTGGAATACCGTGCCGTAGCCGGCGAAAATGGGGATGGAAAAAACCACCATCATCCATGAGGTATAGATGGTGGTAGTGACGAAACGCATACCGTACAGATCGGTGGCCGGAACCGGGGCTGCGCAGACAATTTCATTATCCTGGGAGAGGAACATCGAAGAAACCGCCGAGACCATGCAGGAGAAAATCAGCATTGAAAACATGATGATCCAGGCCATCTGGAAGATCTTGAGGCTTAGAATGATGCCCAATTCACTCTGCCGATGGAAATAGCCGACCGCCTGGACGGAGATCAGATAAAGGCCCAGGCAGATTGCCAGACCGAAGATAATGGCGCCGGCTGTTTTCCTCGGGAACAGTCCCGGCGGGAAGAAGCGATTCTTGAATGAGCATTTGAATGGTTGCAGTAAGTTGCGGCGGGACATTTAGGTATAGCTCGTGAAGGTTAAGAGTCCTTTTTTGTTACAGAAGTATTTGCTCTGGCTACAGGCTTTGGCGGTGGAATTATCGGAGTTTTGGGTGGGTGGGCAATCGATCTCAAGATGAATCATCATCGGTGAGTTTTGTTTCCTCTGCGGTGGCGTCGGTATTGGCCCAGATAAAGTATTCCAGCTGAGCCATTTGTTTGGGGGTGAGTTTTTCGAATTTAACCCCGCAACGGCGGGTAATGGAAAGACCGCGATTGATGGCACAGTCGGAGATGATCTTCAAGGGGATCTCCTCAAGGCAGAGGTCTTTTTCACCCATGAGCATCTCGCAATCAAAGGACTCGTCGGTCCAATTGTCACCTTCAAGGTAGCTGAAAGAAAGACCTCCCATGCTGATATCGACAATGTCACCCGACTTGGACTCAGATTTGAAAGTACCGGACTTGGCTTTAAATCTTTGGTGCTTTCGCCGTTCGGGCGTGTTCTTTTTTTTGCGGTCTGTCATCTGGATATCCCTCCGCTTCATCCTAAACCCATGGTCCATACCGCAGTCTGCCAGTAGGTGTTGTTGGTCTGTCCCTGGTAAATGTTTACCCCTTTGTAAAGGCGCATGTCAAATGAATACAGGAATGGTTATCTTTTAATTCCGCTAATTGTATTGCCAAGTATTTGGACCTTCGGGTTGTTCGCTCATATTCAGCGATTGAACACCTCGAGGCTGAAGCGATAATCATGGAAAGAAAGGATCACTCCCTCGCGAATAATCTCTTCCAGGATGAGACCGTCGGCTACAGATTGGCCCTGCCTCATAATCCGGCCGTTAATGCTGGCCATCCGGGAAGAGGGCTTGCTGGAATAGTAATGGGCGGCAATAACCAGTTCCGGTAGGGCGCTACGGATATCCGGTGGCAGGTTGGCGAAGGTAATGAGCTCGGGTTGGGCCGGGGCGGGACTGTCCTGCTCATCGGGCCGTAATTGTTCGTTGTCTCCAGAATCTCCGGCAGTTGCTGACGGCGGCGCAACGGCGCCAAGGCTTGGTTCAGGCTCCGGGGTGAGGTCTGCAATGGTTGGGGTGTCCGGCTTGGCGATGATGGCTGGTTGGATCGGTTTGTCTGGTGGCACTTCTTGCGCAATTGGGAGGGCCTCGGCCTCAATCTCCTGCGGTTGGGCGGTCTGGGGTAAAACAGCTTCGGTCATAATCTCGCTGGTTGCCTGTGGCGATGTCGGTGCGGGGGGCTGGCGGAAAAAGAGCCAGAGACCGATGGTCAGGGTCATGAGCAATAAAATCCCAGCCAGCAGATAAATAAGAATGGGGCTGGAGTATCTGGGGGGGCGAGGATGGGCCTGGAGACTGTTCAGGCCGGGAATTTCCCCCTGTTTTCTCTCTTGTTCTGATTTTTTTAAGGCGTCGAGAATATAGGACATCTTTGCTACTCCACAAGTGTCGGGCCGCTATGGCCGATGCTTGAGTTAAGATGAATTAAGGTTTCCGGCCCGGCAATTCCGTCGGCTACCAGTCCTTCCTTTTTTTGGTAAGCTTTTACCATCTGGCCGAGATTGCTGGAAGTTGACTGCGGCCCGTTGGCCATTTTGATTTTGTCTGCCAGCCATGCAACGTCTTGTCCTGTCGCCTCAGGTTTGATTGGTTTGCTGTAGCCGGGCGGCGGTTGCCAGAGAATCGTGTAGGATCCGAACCACTGTTTTTCCAGGGCAGCGGTGCTCACCGTTATCTCCTTGGCGTTGATCAATAGAGAGGCCTTGTTTTCCGTCAGCCTGACTAATGGCGCGTAAAATCTGTGGCCCTGTTGGTCAACCAGCTGCAGGACAGCGGGGCGGTTCAGATGACGCAAGCTGCCTAAGCTGCCCTGGCGGTCCAGACAGGCCAGACCTTGGCTTTCGGCCTGTTCACAGGGAGTGGTCTTAAGCCCTGCCCGGTAGATCATACCCCAGTTAGTAAATATGGGCTTAAAGGCCATGGGCCAGCTCTTGGCCAGGGGGGTATCCGACGGCCAAAAAAGAAGGGCTTTTGGGTTGTTATTCCGCTCCGCCGTTGTCAGCAGTGATTCCACAACGGGCTGGTTCCCGGGGCCGATGTCTGGGTCTTTCACCCCTTGCATCCGGCCGCTGAAGAAGAGGGCTGCGACCAGAGATATTACGAAGAGAGCAGGAAGCAGCCACTTAAGTATTTCGGAGGTATTGGTGGTACGGCCGAAAACCTCTTGGGCGGCTTTATTGAGGGTAAGGTGATTAACTTGCTCTCGTCCCTCCACATAGGTGCCGAGCAGAGCCCGGTCACAGATGACATTGATCAACCGCGGAATTCCGTTGGTCAGGCTGTATATCCTGTTAACCACCTTGTCCGGGAAGAGTTTTTTATGATGGCCCGCCACTCCCAGACGGTGGTTGATATAGGGGGCAATTTCGTTGCGATCCAGCGGTCCCAGGTGATAGCGGGCGGTGATTCTCTGGGCCAGTTGGCGTAACTCGGGCCGGGCCAGTTGATCGCGGAGTTCCGGTTGGCCGAGCATGACGATTTGCAATAATTTGCGCTGGTTGGTCTCCAGATTGGTGAGCAACCGGATCTGCTCAAGGACATCCGGGGCGAGGTTCTGGGCTTCATCAATGATCAGGACGGTTTTACGACCATGGGCATGGGCGTCAAGCAGGTAGCGGTTGATGTTGTCGACCAGTTCCTTAATACTGGGGTGCTCGGTTCGGTACTTTATCCCCAGTTCATCGCAGACCGTGGCCAGCAATTCAGCAGAGGTCAGTTTCGGGTTCAGCACGAAGGCAACATTCAGATCTTTCGGCAGTTGCTCAAGCAGGCAACGGCAGACTGTGGTCTTGCCGGTTCCCACCTCACCGGTCAGCAGGACGAAGCCGCCATCGGTTTCCAGCCCGTACATCAGATGAGCCAAGGCCTCCCGGTGCTTATTACTCATATAGAGATAGCGGGGATCCGGCGCGATTGAGAAGGGATTCTCGTTCAGGTTAAAATGCTTGCTATACATCTAAGCGCACCTGTTTGACTTTTATCATTGATGGTGTCGTACTCCAAGGGCATTAGAAGTCTTCGCTTATCTGCGAGAGTGTCATTACTGATATATGGAGGCAATATACATATTTGTCGGAGGTTTGGCCCGAATAATCTACAAATCTGCTTAACAAGAATTCGGAGACTCATTCGTTTTCTTTTTGGCGGAGGGCGTGGATGATCGCCTGTAGTTCGTGGGCCCCGGTCAGTTCCAGGAAGATCTCTTCCAGCCCGGAACTTTCCAGGCTGGCTTCCTGCCGGAGTGAGGCCATGTTGCCGAGGCACTTAATTTTGCCGTGCATGATGATGGCGATTCGGTCGCAGAGTTCCTCGGCGATCTCCAGAGAGTGGGTTGAGAGGAAGATGGAACCGCCATTACGGGCATGTTTCTTGAAAAGTTCCTTGACGATCTTGGCGCTTTTGGGATCGAGGCCCACCATTGGTTCATCGACGACGATCAGGGGCGGCTCAAGGATGAAGGCGGAGGTGATAATCAGCTTCTGGCGCATGCCGTGGGAGTAGCTCTCGATCAAGTGGTGGCGCCATTCGGTCAGGTCGAAAAGCTTAAGAAATTCCGGGACCAGTTCATTGTATCGTTCCACCGGCAGTTGATAGAGACTGGCAATGAACTGTAAAAACTCCTCACCGGTCAGTTTTTCGTAAAGAAAGGGCCGATCTGGGATGTAGCCGGTCTGTTGTTTGCATTTTTCCGGGTCGACTGCCAGATCGGTGTTGCTGATCAGGATCCGGCCCCGGTCTGGTTTGAGGAGACCGGCCAGCATCTTGATGGTGGTGGTCTTGCCGGCGCCGTTGGGGCCCAGAAACCCGAAAATTTCCCCCCGCTCGACTTCGAGGTTGATATCGTCGACGGCCTTGAAGTCGCCGAAGACCTTGGTGAGACCTTTGATGGCTATAATTTTATCGGAGCCAATTGTCATGTTTGGTTTTTCTGTTTTCATGTTCCGTTAATTGCACTTAGCTTAAGTTAGTGTCTGTCCATAAGTTAGAGGATCATGGGACAACTTCAATTTTCAACCGATCTAACAGAGCGCCGATCTTGATCTGCTCGCTGGTTTCGCCTTCGACGAATTTTATATGGCTAACGTCGGCGGGAATATGGTTTTTGGTGGTGTCCAGCGACAGCCAGGTGTCACCGACGCATACCTCGTTCCAGGCATGGTAGTAAAATGCTTCCTCGTGGAAAGTCACTCCGGCGATGATCCTGGTGGGAATCCCGGCGTTTCTGGCCAGGGCCGCAAAAAGGGCCGCGTGTTCGTTACAGTCTCCCCGGCGAGTGGTGAGGGTGGTCAGGGCGTCGGGGATTCCCAACACCGGACGTTTTTCAAGATTAGCAAAAACCCAGGCCGACAGCACTCTGACCTTTTCCATCCCGCCCATCCTGTCTTTAGTCAGGGATTTGCTCAATTCGGCAATTCTGCCATGACCAGCCTGGATGTATGGGGTTGAGGCCAGTTCGGCTGTCTTGTCCTGACATGGTTCGGCGGATTCTCCGGGTATTTTCTCCCGGGTGACGGTAAGCAGGCCGCCTGAGAGTTGCTGGCGGTCAAGGTTAATCTCCACCTCTGCCTCAGAGGGGTAGGACAATCGGTAACTGAGCTGGGCTCTGGTCGCAAAATCAGCGGGCATTGTCCCGGCGATCTTCACCGAGACACTGCTCAGAATCTCTTTGCCATCGGTCTTGATATCGGTGGCCTTAAATTCCGGTTCGGCGATGAAGATGAAACCGGCTGGAGATTCTTCTTTGATAACCTTGCCGCTGTCGTCAAGCCAGGAGTTGATTTTCATGCCGGAGAACGATTCGGTAAAATGATGGAGGCGGTGGATTCTGCCCTTGATCAGAATCTTGTCATGACCCTTATATTCCAGCACGGTATCTTTTCCGGAAAGTGATATGGGGTCGAAATAGGGGATTCTCAGCTTGTCGCCGGGTTCCAAATCCTGTTTGAGCAGGTAACCCCGGCGGTTGGTGGCAAGAAAGGGCGGGTTAGCCAGTTTGATGGAATCTTTGATCAGCTCCTTGCCGGTTGTCAGGATGAAATTGACGGTGCTGCCGTCCACTTCCCCCTCTGCCGTCATCGAATAAAATGGCGATGACAGCTCGAAATCGAAGCTCTGCAGGAGCATTGTTCTGTCCAAACGGGCATTTACCAGTAGGTGGACGGGATGGCTCTGTTCCATGATATTGAGGACCAGATAGGCTTCTTGAAGCAGTTGAAAACTGTCGCTGTCATCTTTGAGCAAGCGGGTCTTAACGTAGCCGATCCGGTCTTTCTTGAAATAGACGCCGGAAAAGCTTTCTTCCCGGTCCTTCTTGAGGACTTGGGCTTCACGGGTATCCAGGGTCTCGATGAAGTAATCCCGCTGGAGCAGCAGCCCAAAAAGCACCACCCAGACAATTACGATAATGATCCTGAAAATGGTTTTTAGAGGGTAGGGTGGGGCCATGTTTTCCTTGCTAAGGTAAAGTTTGGCGCTGGCTTACTAATGTTTGATACTCTCGTGAAAAGGATCCAAGGGGTATAGTAATATCGAGATGGCGTCGCCAAAATTTCGATAAACCAGGAGTGGCGCATTTTTGAGCGTGAGGCCATACTTCAGTATGCCGAACGAACAAAAATGCGCCACGACGCCGTAGATCGGAATTTTGGCGACGCCATCTAGCCGACTATCCAGATGGCCACTTGGTCGCCCATCAGGATCACCCGGTCCGAGACTCCTCTGAAAATGCCTTTCTTAATATTTTCTCCCCGGCGGCCGATGACTATGGTCCCGAAATCGTCAATCAGGGCCTGGCGGAGAATCTGGCGGCTGGCCTCTATCCCTTTGGAGGTATGTAGCCAGTTAATATTGTCGGCCGGAACACCGCTGTCCACCAGCAACTGTTTTGGGGCGTGGAAGAGACTGTCCGGTCGGCTCATATGCTCTTCGCACCATTCCCGGCCCCATTGCGCATAAAAATCCGGGGGGGCGATACTGCTGGCGCTGGACAACATTGCCGAGGAATGAAACAGGGTTATATCGCACTGTTTGCTGTCCTGAAGGACATGGGCCAAGTGGTCGACCGCCATCATCGAACAGAACGAGCCATCGATGGGCACCAGAAATTTACTGGAATCGACCTTGCCGTCAATTATCCAGACCGGCACGTCATGGCATTCTTTGAGGATTACTTCGGAAATACTGCCCATGACCAGTTCTTCAAGCTTGGTAATGCCGCGACGCCCGATGACCAGGGCATCGAACAGTCCCTGGCGGGCCTCGGTGACTATGTCCTTGCCTACGGATTGTCTGGCCAGTTTAACTTCGGTGGTGAGCCGTTCCGGACTGACGCCTAATTTTTCAAATTTAGCGGTGGCGGATTTCATATAGGTTTTGGCTGAACGCAGCCTCTTTTGGGCTGTCGGCGACAGACAGTTCATCAACTCCAGATCGTCCAGCCATTCTTTGCCGGGCGGCAGGCTGGCGCAGGGAATAATACTGAGCAGGTGGATCTTGACCTCCGGCTGTTGGCTGAAGAGGCTGCCAAGGTAATGAACGGCGTTGTTGCTATAGGTAGAGCCGTCAACCGCCACCAGGATTTTTTTTTCCATTTTCAGTCCCTTTATGTGTCCGTTCAGGCCGGGTCAAGATACGAACAGTACTGGCCTTTATAATTGCGGAAACTCCACTCCCCCGCTCCCTCTTCTTCCCGGTACTCAGGCAGGAGAGGGACCTTGCCGAAACCGCCGGGGAGATCGATAGCGAATCTGGGTACCGCCAGACCCGAAGTGTGGCCGATCAGGGAACGCATGATCTCAAGGCCTTGGTTGATCGGGGTCCGGAAGTGATCCGTGCCCCTGGTCATGTCTCCCTGAAATATATAATACGGTTTTACGCGGATCATTAATAGCTTGTTCATTAAATTTTTTATGATCTGCGGATCATTATTGACTCCTTTGAGGAGTACGGTCTGACAGCCCAGCGGAATGCCGGCGTTGGCCAACCGATTGCAGGCCGCAGCCGCTTCCGGGGTTATTTCGTCCGGATGATTGAAATGAGTGTTGATGTAGAGCGGGTGAAATTTTTTGAGCATCTTGACCAGACGGGTGGTCACTCGCATGGGCAGGGTACAGGGTACCCGACTGCCGATTCTGATGATCTCGATTGAGGGGATGCGCCGCAATTCGGTTAGGATCCACTCCAAGCGGTCATCGTCTAAAAGCAGAGGGTCGCCACCGGAAACCAGTACGTCTCTGATCGCCGGGGTCTTGCCCAGATAGGCAAAGGCGGCCTGCAGGGTGGCGGTGGTGGTTTGCAGCCGCTCGGTACCGACTTTTCTCTTTCTGGTGCAGAAACGGCAGTACATGGCACAATGCGAATTGACCAGAAAAAGGGCGCGGTCGGGATATTTATGGATCAGGTTTGGGACCCGGCTCAGGCTCTCTTCGTCGAGGGGGTCTTCATGGCAGACCCGGTCTGCCAGTTCAATTTGATCGGGGACGGCCTGTCGCCAGATGGGATCGCCCGGCTGTTTAATCAGTTTCAGAAAATAGGGATTGATCCGCATCGGGTAGGCTGAAACGACCTTGCTCAAGGCCTGGCGGTCCACTTGGAACGATGGTGGCAGGTCAGCGGGATCGGTTATACTGTCGGCCAGTATCTTGCGCCACGAAGACATTCAATCAATAATTCCTGAAATGTTTTTTAAAATTTGGTGTTATGCTTTAACACATGATGTGTACGTTTGGCAGATGTAAGTAAACATCGGATTAAATGTCAAACTCTTTCGGAGCTGTCATTTTCCCTCAAACAGCTCATAAAATACCAGGGAGGTCCCAGTGATTTCAGAAACACTTATCGTAAATCTCCTCTTGATCTTATGCGCGGCCTGGTTTCTTGGGTTTGTCTTCTCCAGACTTGGTTTGCCGGTAATGCTTGGCGAGTTGATGGCAGGATTGGTTCTGGGGCCTGCTCTCTTTGATGTCATCCATATGACCGATCAGCTTGAGCTCTTGGCTGAGTTAGGAATCTTTTTCGTGATGTTTTATGCCGGGATGGAGATGGATCCCAAGGAGTTGCTGGAGCATATCCGGCCTTCAATGGCGGCTGCGTTGGGAGGGTTTGTTCTGCCTTTCGTTCTGGGATTTCTGGCCACCAGATTATTTGGCGGCACGGTTTACCAGTCTCTCTTTATCGGCATGGGGCTGTCGGTAACCGCCATTGCCGTCCAAGCGGTAATTCTCCAGAACATGCAGATCCATCGCACTGATGTTGGTCATGTAATAATGGGAGCAGCCATTGCCGATGATATTTTCTCTCTGGTCACCCTTTCCGTACTTCTTGGTCTGGCCGAAAGTGGGAGTATTTCCGCAGTATCTGTCGGCGTGTTGCTTGGCAAGGTGGTCATCTTTTTCGGTTTCACCATCCTTGCCGGGGAATTTCTGGTTCCCTTCCTGACCAAGAATCTAAAGGACGACGGCGGCAAAGCCTTTACCTTCGCTCTGATCGCCGCGCTGGTTATGGCTTTTCTGGCCGAGAAGGCCGGTTTGCATCTGGTCATCGGCGCCTTCTTGGCCGGACAGTTCGTCCGGCGCGAGATAATGGACAAGAAGGTCTATGATCTGATCAGTGACCGTTTTTTTGCTATCAGCTATGGCTTTCTTACCCCGATATTTTTTGCCACTCTGGGATTTCACCTTCAATTTGAATGGAGTATCTCATTTGTTGTTTTTGCGGTCGTTCTCACTCTGGTTGCCATTGTCGGTAAGTTACTGGGCTGTGGGTTTGGGGCAAGGTTGGCCGGACTTTCCACCAGCGAATCAGCCATCATCGGCATTGGCATGAATGGCCGCGGCGCGGTGGAACTGGTTGTGGCCTCAGTGGTTATCAACCTCAGCAACCAGCTGTTGGCCAAAGGTGTCATCAATGAGCCGCTGCTGACCTCAAGTCAGTTTTCGGCCCTGGTCTTCATGGCCTTTGTGACAACGGTCATGACCCCGATCTTTCTGAAGTGGTCGGTCATTCGCAGTTGTTCCAGTGCTGACGGCGCCTCGTTTTGCGTTATTTGGCGTGATGCCGCGAGGCATAGCTGGAGGCGTAAATAGAAAAGGAGAAGTTGGCTAGCCACTTAGCCCGAAGGGTGAGTAGTTTCGAAGTCTACGCTATCTGAAAAAAAATCTATTCTGTCATTTGGCACAAACTGTAACCGAGACGTCTTGCTAGAGACATGAAACAAGAATCGCATAAACAGACACATATACTATTTTTTCAAAAATACTCGTGAAATATGCGGGTTAGCGCAAGCCTTATAAAAAAGTAATGAACATCCAACATCGAATGGTGAATATGGAAGAACTGATTGGAATCAAACCATTCTCTGGTTATTCAGCAAATAGCTTCATAGTCGGGTAAACAGGGTCCGAGATACTCTTAAGTATATGAATCAATCAGGAGAAGCGAAGCGATTTCCACATTCGATGTTGGACGTTTAGTATTCGATGTTTGATTACCGGAGGCGGCGCGAGCTGGATGTTTTGTTCTTAATCATATCACCTGTTTAAAGTGGATAGCCTCTAAGGAGAATTACGTGTCCCAGAATACCTACGGTTTACGCTACGATGAGTTCGGTAAGACCTCTGAGATCCTGCTCTACGGCCGGGGTACCGGGGTGATGGCCAACAACTTCATCAACAAGGGTACCGCCTTTTCAGAGCAGGAACGGCTCGATCTGGGTCTTTCCGGCAGTCTGCCGCCCACTGTCCGGCCCTTGGCAAAACAGGTACTTGATTCGGCCCGGAAGGTGGCGGACAAGGACTGCGATATTGATAAATTTATCTATATCAGGGCCCTCTTTGATCGCAACGTCACTCTGGCCCATGCTCTTATTGCCAGCGACATCGAAAGATATATGCGGATCATCTATACGCCGACCGTAGGTTTGGCCTGCCAGAATTACTCCTCCATGTTCAGGACGGCCAACGGCCTGCATTTTCATCCGGACAATATCGATCAGGCCGAGAATATCCTGCGCCGCTATATGCACCGGGATATCAGGGTGGCGGTGGTTACCGATAATCAGGGTATTCTCGGGATTGGCGATCAGGGGGCGGGCGGGATCGCCATCTGTCTGGGTAAATTGATGCTTTATACTCAAGGGGCCGGGGTCGCGCCCTGGCATTGTCTGCCGGTCTCCCTTGATGTCGGCACCAATAATCAGGACCTGCTTGCGGACGAGTATTACCTGGGTTGGCGGCATGAGCGGCTCAGCGGGGCTGAATATGTTGATTTCGTCCAGCGTTTTGCCCGGGCCTTTTGTAAAGTTTTCCCAAATGCCCTCTGCCAGTGGGAGGATTTCTCCAAACAGAACGCTTTTGCGACAAGGGACGCCTACCTGCATGATTTGATATCCTTTAACGATGATATCCAGGGGACCGGGGCAGTTACTTTAGCTGGGATCCTTGCAGCTATGAAAATCAAAAATGAACGCCTTGTTGGTCAGGTATTTCTGGTTCACGGGGCCGGGGCTGGTGGGGTAGGGATCGCTGATCAGATTCTTGCTGGACTCAGGGAAAGGGGACTGCCGGAAAAAGAGGCGCTGCAGAGAATCTATACCCTGGATAGGCATGGTCTGGTGGTCAACAATCGTCAGTTGGAGCCATACAAGGAACATTTTGCCAGAGACCCGCATGAGCTGGATTGGTTCGATAGCGAGAAAAATGGTGAGTTGTTGAATGTTGTGCGCAAGGCCGGGGTGACGGTTCTGATCGGCACTTCAGGTCAGGCCGGTTGTTTTACGAAAGAAGTTGTTGAAGCGATGCTTGAAAATACCGACAGGCCGGTGATAATGCCTTTGAGCAACCCCACGATCCAGGCCGAGGCGATCCCGGAAGATATTTATGCCTGGACCGGCGGCCGGGCAGTGGTCGCCACCGGTAGCCCATTTCCGCCAGTCAGGTTTGGCAATGACAAGATCCGGATTGGGCAGGGGAACAACGTCTTTGTTTTTCCAGGAGTAGGACTCGGCGTACTGGCTTCTGGGGCCAGGGAGGTTTTGCCGGAATTTTTCACCGCCGCCGCCCACGCCGTTGCAGAGGCGGTTACCGATGATGATCTGCGTAAAGGGATTCTGTTCCCACCGGTTTCCGAGCTGCGGGATGTAAGTCTCAGGGTGGCTCAGGCGGTTGGCCGTTCGGCCATCTATCAAGGGGTGTCTCGGCCTTGTGTCTTCAGCTCTTTCTGGCACGAAAACAACGAAGAGAAGCTTGACCTGCTGGTTGAGCGGATGCGCTGGCAGCCGGAATATCTGCAGTTGGTCGCACTTTAGCTTTTATTTCGGACTGTGAATTAAGCGGTCGCGTGTCACGAATCGTGACGGGACACCAATAATTTCGAGGATTTGGTTTGTTGAGATTGTTATTTTTTTGCGTAACATTATGATGCCTGGTTTTGTGTTGCACACAGCCCTGCAATTCATTAAGGTTCAGGGCAAATGGTGAGCGATTAATGATGGTGAGATCCGGCTCAACATGAATTGATCCCTGCTTTTTTATTTGATTGTCGCTACTATATTAGGGGAGGGCTGGTCGTCTCCTGAGCGAATAAGGATATTTTAATATGATTGATAAGAGTGTTTCGAAACTATTTCTGATTATCACAGCCCTTACTTGTGGTACCTTGATTATGGTGATTGAAGTGCTTGGATCGAGGGTGATCGGCCCATTTTTCGGGGTGAGCCTCTTTGTCTGGACATCGTTGATTGCGGTAACCATGATTGCACTTGCAGCAGGATACATGATCGGGGGTATCCTCTCTGATCGAGCAAAATCACCGGATACCCTTTATCTTTTGATTGGTATCGCCGGACTATCTACCCTGCTAATTCCCTATGCCAAGATCCCGGTATTGAAATTCTGTCTTGCCTTCGGCTTGCGAGGGGGGGCCTTTGCCGGCAGCATGGCTCTATTTGCCCCCAGTCTCACTCTTCTTGGCTGTGTCTCTCCCTTTGTGATCCGGCTTGCGGCCCGGGAGGTAAGTAACGTGGGTCGTACCGTCGGCTCCTTCTATGCACTTTCTACCATTGGTAGTGTATTGGGAACGGTACTCACCGGTTTTGTCTTAGTCGCTTTCATGGGTGTAAATAATATCTTCTTCCTCGTCGGATTTCTTCTTGTCGGCCTTGCGGTCAGCTACTTCGTGTTCTTTCGGGGAAAGATTGTTACGGCAGCGTTGCTCCTGCCAATTCTCATACTCCCGTTTGTGGCCCCTACCAGCGTTGACAGTAAAATTCTGGAAAACGGCAACAAGGTTACTGTTATTGACAGAACCGACAGCAGATACGGCAATATCAAGGCTATTGATTATGATAATGGCAATATGGTCATCAGGCAACTGTCCATTGATGGTTTGACCCAAGGGGGGGTGGATATAAAGAATGGGCTTTCGACCTTCGCATACACCTATCCTCTGCAGTTTGTTCCCGTTGCCATCAATCCGAAAGGAAGACGCTGTTTGGTTATTGGGCTCGGTGCAGGAATTATTCCCCGCTGGTACATGGCCCGGGGGGTCAAGACAGACGTTGTCGATATCGATCCGGCTGTTGTTGAAATGGCTTCAAAGTACTTTGGCTACCCGGCAGGAGAGCAGGTTGTCATAGAAGATGCTCGCTATTTCCTTGGCAAAGGAGAGGAAAAGTACGATTATATTATTCTTGATGTTTTCAATGGGGACGTTACGCCGTCGCATATTTTGAGCAAGGAGGCTTTCAACTTGATAAAGAGCCGGTTGAATGATAATGGGGTCTTTGCCATGAACCTTGTCGGAAATCTGCGTGAAAACCCTGTGATGACGGCCTCGGTGATTAAGACCCTCGACTCAGTGTTCGGAAAGACGATGGTTATGCCTCTTTTTAATACCCAAAAAGGTGCAGACTTCGGTAATATAGCTGTTTTTGCCTACGCGGCCGAGTTACAGAAGCCAAAACAGATTAGAGTAATACCACGGCAAATTCACCCCATAATCCGTCAAATAGTCCTTTTTGCCATGCAAGGGAGTTATTCCATCCCGGAACATCCAGAAGCCATTATTCTGACCGACGAATATAATCCGATGGACTTCTATGATCTGGAGTTGAAAGAGAAAATTCGCGAAAATATTCTTAAAGGAAGTGATTGGGACATCCTGCTTAGCTGAGTGATGATTGTTACCTGGTTTCCTAACGTAATTCAAGGTGGGTACTCTTGGGCTCTCACTTGATTTTGTAGTT
This sequence comes from Thermodesulfobacteriota bacterium, assembly GCA_039714535.1. Lineage (GTDB taxonomy): Bacteria > Desulfobacterota > Desulfobulbia > Desulfobulbales > JAGXFP01 > JAGXFP01. Next base: position 46,057 of record JBDLJC010000018.1, read on the forward strand.
ATAGTTTATGCTCTTTTTCATTTCGGTTTTTCCTCCAAGCTTTATCCTAAATTACCTTCATGACCCTGTAATTCCCATGTAATGCACCGTTTTTAGTGGGCCATTTCTATGGCCCTGAGAGCTTAATCAGGAGTTGGTAATCAATGTAGTCGCCGAGGCATCAGCGTATATTTGTTAAAGAAAGGGGTCCGCTTTTGACCTTTCTGTAGTAAGTCAACATATCTCCTAAAGGTTTACTCATAGATCTAAAACCCAACCAAGCAGCCCTCATACTTGAAGCCAATGATGAAGGTGTGATCTTCAGTTAAGCTAAACACGGCTAGCCTAGCTAAACATTTCCTAAAATAATAATTATAAAAAGTTATACGGAATTCCATATAACTACTCTCAGTCTATACATATTGTGGAAAATCGGAGGATAAGACTTGTCAGAAGGGCTAGAATTGGTATCTTGCTAGCAGAAAATTGCGGTGACCTTCGAGCAATTGTAGAACTCGTTATTAATATAATTGTGTGGCCAAAACCAAATAATATCATGAAATTACGAGAAATTAACAAGCTAAGTTTCCGGGGAGGCAATCAATGTTCAAGCGCATTTTCATGAAGAAAAAGTCCAGGACATTCTTATACATTCTGGCTATAGGTATGGGCCTTACCTTGGTCGCCTGTGGTGGCGGCGGCGGAGGAGGAGGCGGTGTAGTGCCTACTGGGGACGGCACTTCGGGAGGGACACTGGAGTCTCCCAAGGTTTTGAATTATCCAACAGACTTCTCACATAGTGGATCTATGGCCAACGACAGTACCGGGGGATTTTACAAGGTGAACGGTCTAGGCGCGGGGCAAGAATATGTAGTCAGCCTTGCTACGAGCCAGTCGGTGACTGTTACCGCTTTCTCAAACATTGATTTTACCGGTTACGGCTGTAGCGCATGGGTTTCTGATATGCCGGGGATAGCCTGCGTGGCGACCGCTAATTCTGCGGGTGAACTTTACATGCTAACCTCATTCACATCAGTGGAACTTAGCGGTGCGACATATTCTCTCGATGTTGTGCTTGCCGCGCATGAAGGGACCCAAGACAGCCCCATAGATATTTCTGCCCAGCTTCCTTTAAGCGGTGACATTCCAATCGGTTACAATAGTTATTACGAAATTACGAACTTGACTGTGGGCCATTCATACACGGTAAACCTTACAGGAATTACCGGTGACTCCGACTTGTATCTCTATCAAGACGCCTATCTCAACACAGCCTGTTCGAGCTCATCCTTCAGTTCAACAACAAGGTCCTGTACAATGACAGCTTCCGGGACATCACTCCACGTTAAAATTAACGCCGACAAAGACAGTACATTCACGTTTGACTATACCGACAACGGCCCGGCTCCGGTCTTTACGCCTGAGGGGAACAACAGTGGTGGTGAAATAGCGCTAACACTGGCTGTTGTTCATTCCGGAGAGGTGGACGATACATCAAGTTACTACCATATTAGCGGCCTTACGCCGGGTGAGCAGTACCGCACCATTGCCTACAACCATGTAGACGATAACGTCGACCTTTATGTCTACACCGCCAGCGACTTTACCAGCCTCGGCTGCTCTTCAACAAACGCCAGGGGGACTGCCGACAAATGCCTCGCTACTGCACCCGGCACAGGCGAATTGTGGATCAAGGTGGATGGTTCCAGGGCATATCAGTATTTAGGGGCTAACTATGATCTTGTTGTTTACAAGTATTTCCCCAATGAAGGCACATCCATTGATGAAGTACCACTGACCTTCTCCGATTTCCCGTCGTATAGCGGCTCGGTGGATACAGCCAGTTATTACCTTGTTACCGGCCTTGAGATCAACACCGATTATTTCGTAGACATAACAGGGTACAGCGGCCCTCTCTCTTTCAGCTTGGCAAAGAACTATAACTGGCTGCCGAGCTGTTATTCCGACGAGATTTCAGCAGGTCACTCCACCTGTATCATTACAACGACAGATCTCGGAACTATCGCTATAGATGTAGACTCTAACAGCACCCAACAGGGCACAGCTTTTTCCATGGACCTGACTCTTTCCCCTTTTCAGTCGGAAGGAACTGTCAATATGCCCGTAGCATTAGATATGGGGGGCGGTCTTCTCCCCTACACAGGACAAGTAGGAGGCTCTCCCAGTTATTATCAGATCAGCGGGGTTTCGGCAGGACAGGCCCATACGGTTACTGTCGACGGGCTTGTATATGGCCAAGACTTTTATATCTACACCGATGGAGCGCTCCTGGGAAGTACCAGCTACACGAATTACGCATGCCGTGGCAATAGTTCAAGTAAAACCTGCAACGTTGAGGCAACGGCCGGATCTTTATGGATCATGGTAGATGATGACGGTGTGGCTACAGGTTCTCAGTACAGCATCGACGCAGCCCTATCAGTTTACCAGGCTGAAGGTTCACTGCCTACACCTGTCACACTCAATTTTGCCTCTGCCGATCTCCCGCACAGCGGGACGGTCAGCGCCGGAGGGAGCTATTATAACCTAACAGGAGTGAATCCTGGAACCACCTATTTGCTATCCGCTTCCAACGCCACTGATGCGGCTAACCTTTATGTCTATTCCACCCTCGCCAACTTTGGAAGCACCACGTCTGGTGAATACGACTGTCTGGTCTATCCCGAGTCGGGCCAGGACAGGTCCTGTGCTGTAACTGCTTCAGACACTTCGCTCTGGATCATGATGGGTGCTAAAGAATACAATGAAGGGGCGGCTTATCAACTTGATGCAGAGGTGAAGCGCAACAGTGAGGGCAGTTTTAACACGCCTGTGCCTCTCACCTACGGTACCGGAGACCTGCCATATAGTGGTGAAGTATTTACTGATCAGAGCTACTACAAGATCGAGGGCTTGCTCCCTGAAAAACTTTATTATGTCAGACTCACCAATTTGAATAACGACGTCGACCTTGCAACGGACAAAAAAGAGTTTCCATGGGATAGCTGTTCTTCTGTAAATACGGGTACTACAGCGGAGGAGTGCCTCAATCATTCCGATTCAACAGGCGCACTCTATGTTGATGTTACGGGAAGTAAAACCCTTAACGGCGGAAATTTCACGATAGAGGTTTCTCCCGGACCGATGCCGGAGGGGACCAGTTCATCGCCTCATGTTCTTGCCTATGGAACAGATATTCCACACGGTGGTCAGGTGGGTTCTCGTAGCTACTACAAAGTTACCGGTCTTGCGGCGAATACCCTTTATGAGGTCAAATTGACAAGCATAACCGGCTTTACAAACCTCTATGTAACAGACAACACCTTCGATACAAACAATTATCTATGCTCATCAACAAATTACGATACCGATGAACGCTGTGGCGGGGAAGCCGACAATTTTGGGGAGCTGTATGTTGTCGCTAGCGGTTCCGAGGAAGGCGCCACCTTCAACCTGGAAGTAACACTTGCCCCGCAATCCGAAGGGACTGTTGCATCGCCTTGGTCCCTTGCTTATGGACCAGCCGATCTTCCCCATTCAGGTTCGGTCGATTTTGGACCGAGTTATTATAAAGTTTCTAACCTCGATCCAGGCGCTACCTATACCGTTTCAAAAAACAACCAGAGTGACAGGGTGGAGGTAAGTGTTTTTGATAATGCTGAATTTTTAACTCCATCTGAGTGCTGGATCAGCACAAGCAGCACAAGTTGCCAGGCTACGACCGCAAATGGGGGGCCAGCCGGTTCTTCAGCCCTTTACATTAAGGCGAGCGATTATAATACGGTAGCAGGCGCTACATTTGATTTGAATGTACAATAGAAATGAGATCCATCTCATAATCAAAAGGCTCAACCAGACCGGATGAACTCATGCGACCTGACGAAATAACTCCGGTGGCCGGTCTGGTTAGCCTCAACGTTGAAGATGTCTTTCTACACCATAATAAATCGTATACATTGAAAACTGAAGATGGCTGTGAATCTTACGCGCAATGGGGGGACGCTCATAAGAAATTAACTAACCAGATTTTCACCCTTTAAAAATGAATAACACCTCGAAATACCTCCTGTTCTTTATCTCTGGCCTTACTTTGGGCATTCTATTAATGAGTGTCTTGTCATATAGAGCAAGTAATACTCATTTGGCAATTATCCAATCCGCCTATGAGCGGCAACAAGAAGTGGCCGCCATCCAAGCGATGAAAGACCATGATTATTTTCTGGCAGTTCACCATTACAAAAACATTGTAGATTTGTCTGCCAATCCTGCCAATATATTTGCCGGATCAAAGAAGATCTGGACGTGGTCGTTTCCATTCGCTTCCGAGATTATGATCAGGATTAAGGCCCACTTAGCCTGGCAAGGCACTGATGGGGAAAGAGGTGAGGGCATCTACCATGGCAGGCTGGCATACGCTCTGGAAAAATCCGACAGGCCTGACGAAGCAAAAATTGAATGGCAAAAAGCAATGCGAATGCTTGAAATGACGAGTGTCGAGCAAGTCAAAAACTTTATTGAAAAGATGTAACTATTCCGCAGCATCCCATCATCACGGTAAGCGGAGACTCAGGGTCTATGCTTACCGGGGTAATCTTCCCATCTGTAGCAGGCATTAAAAGGGAGTTCCTTGGAGAATATTCTCCATCTTGCTAATGAATATTCTCTAAGAAGCTGGTCTGGATGATATTATCTATCTGATCAATTTGGCGTTTGCAATAGAAATGCGGTGTAAAAACAGGCAGTTGTCATGCCATGGTCCAATGTGGCATGTATCGTGCTTTTAGGTATTGCTGGACGGGATTGGAAATTAAGCCAACTATATTTTTAATAAAATTTATACGGGGTACAACAATGCAGGGAAAAACTAAATTTGGGGTAATTATTGGAGCGATAGCAATTGTCGCGGTACTGTCAATTTCATTTGTAGCGGCGAAGAACGGTAAAAGCGTGAATGAGAAGGCGCTGGAAACCACTCTGCAGGTGTCGAGGTTGTCGTGCGGTTCCTGCCTGGCTACGATTGAAGGGGAGTTGCGGAAATTTGACGGGATGCTGGGCATGAGAGCAGATCTGTCCCAGGGGTTAGTGACAGTCAGCCATACCGAGGTGTTTGCCCCGGAGAAGATTGCCGAGGTTGTTACTGCCGCCGGTTATCCGGCCAAGCTGGTTGAAGTCGCAGATGCAGGGGCCAGGGTCCCGGCGGCCGGCGCTTCCGGTGGATATGGTTGCGGCAGCGGCAGAGGTTGTGGTCCCGGCGGTTGTGGTTTGCCGGTTGCCCCGCCGGAAAAAGGATAAGGTATATAGCCTTTAGCGGTTGGTATTTAGCTAATGATGATCAAGACAAAAATAGGCGCTCTTTCTCTGTTGCTGATGTTCGGGCTGCTCGCGGCCTCGCTTGCCTACGGGAGTGAATTCAGGCGGACAACTCTACAGGTTGTGCAAATGCGTTGCAGTTCCTGTCTGCGGGTCTTTGATGCTGAATTGAGAAAGTTGCCTGGTGTCGTTGGCATGACCGCAAAATTCAGGGAAGAGCTGGTGATAGTTGATCATGAGGTTGGGGTTGCCAGTAAGGAAATAGCCGATATTATCACCGGGCTTGGTTATCCGACGACCGTTGTTTCGAGTCTGGTGGTTTCCAGTAAGGAGGCGAACCGTTTCCAACGGGCTGGTTTCGGTGCTGGGGCTGGTTGCTGCAACCCTGGTGGCGCCAGTCCGGTGGCAGAAGCATGGAAGGAAATTCGGCGCCGGTTATTCCAGAAAGGCAAAAGGCTCGGCTCGGCGGCTGAAGTGCAGCCCTGAGTTGTCTGGTTATTTTCAATACAATTATGGACGGTAGAATTATGGCATATGATTTTGAAAAATATCGTGAAAAGCGCGAGAAGGTGCTGGGGGTCCGCAAACGCGGCTTGAGTTTCGGCGCTGTCGCGGCTCTGGTTGCGGCCGTTATTGTTTTAGGATTGGCAGTTGTCGCGGTGCCAAAGACCATATCCTATTTTACCACCAGAAATCTTGACGATGCTATTTACAAGCTGGCTGATTCAACATCCTGGAATCAGGAGATCGTCAAGGAGATTGGCGATCTGACCGGGGTCAAGAAAGCGGTTACCGACAACCATGATATGCGCCTGGTTGTCACCTTTAACCGTCATGAGACCGGCCCGGAAAAATTCAAGGTCGTGTTCAGCCGGGCTGAAGTTAAAGCCGAACTTTTAAACCGGATGGGCTATCGGCAGCGCATGACTATTTTGAAGAAGGAGGCCGAATTTGAAACTCCATAATATATCTTTTAATAACCTGCGGCGTCGCAAGGGCAAGATGATCTTCCTGGTCCTGGGGCTGTTCATTGGCGTCGCGACGATCGTTACCCTGCTTTCGATAACCGAGTCCATGTCCCGGGACATCGAAGACCGGCTGGACCAGTTCGGCGCCAATATCGTCATGGTGCCCAAGAGCGATAATCTTTCTTTGAGCTATGGCGGAATCAGCGTTGGCGGGGTCAGCTACGAATCTGTTGATTTCGCGGAAAGCAGTATTGGCCGGATCAGGGAGATCGAGAACAGCAAGAATCTTGGCGCGGTTGTACCCAAAGTTCTTGGTAGCGCTGAAGTTAATGGCCGCAAAGTTCTCTTGATGGGTACCAATTTCAATGACGAGTTGTCATTGAAGACCTGGTGGCAGTTTCAAGGCAATGTCCCCGGAGAATACGAACTTATGGTTGGTTCAGAAGCGGCTGAAACACTGGGACTCAAGATTGGCGATCAGCTGTCGATGAAGGGCCATGATTTCAAAGTTGCCTCTGTCCTGATGGCGACTGGTGGGGCCGAAGACGGGGTTATTATTGCCAATATGGCGGAGGCCCAGCAGGTCCTGGGTAAAGAGGGCCGGGTTTCGATGGTGGAGATTTCCGCTTTCTGCCGCGGCTGTCCGATCTCCGATATGGTTCTGCAGATTGCCGCGAAATTCCCGGAGGCCAAGGTCACCGCCTTGAAGCAGGCGGTAATGTCCAAGATGCAGTCCATCGAGATGTTCAAATCATTCAGTTACGGCATTGCGGTCCTGGTGGTTTTTATCGGTTCTCTGCTGGTCTTTATAACCATGATGGGTTCGGTCAACGAACGGACCCGGGAGATCGGCATCTTCAGGGCCATTGGTTTCAGGCGCGGCCATGTTATGCAGATCATCCTGCTTGAAGCAATGGTTGTCGGCCTGGTCGGTGGCCTGGTTGGCTTCCTGGGCGGCAATGGGGTGGCCTGGCTGGTGATGCCGATGGTTATTAAGGATGGTGCCTTTGCCGGGATCAATATGACTTTGGGCGGCATCTCTCTTTTGCTGGCCGTGGCCTTAAGTTTGCTGGCCAGTCTCTACCCGGCGTTAAAGGCCAGTCGTCTTGACCCGAGTGAAGCACTAAGGGCTCTTTAATAGTCATCAAATATAATTTGTGTTTACAGGAGCAAGTGATCTAAATGGCTACTGCAACAGTTAAAAAATGCGAACACCTCTTTGAGGTAAGAAATTTAGGCAAGGATTACCAGAGCGGCGAGAGTACCGTCCAGGCGATCCGTAATATGGACTTTCATATCGATGATGGTGAATTCGTCAGTATCATGGGTCAGTCCGGTTCCGGGAAGTCAACCCTGCTTTCCATCATGGGCGGCCTCAACCATCCGAGCCGGGGACAGATGCTGGTCGATTCCCTCGATCTCTATGAGTTAAGCAGTGAGCAACGGGCCGATTTCCGCAGTGAATATATCGGCATTATCTTCCAGTCCTTTCAGCTTATCACCTATCTGACCGTGTTGGAGAATATCAAGATGCCGATGGCCATTACGGGGATTACGGCAAAAAAACAGGATGAGATGGCGAGATCGGTCCTTGAAAAGGTCGGTATGGCTGATAAAGCCGATCGGTTACCGGACCAGCTTTCCGGAGGAGAGCAGGAGAGGGTGGCGATCGCCAGGGCCATCGTCAATCATCCGCCGATCCTGCTGGCCGATGAGCCGACCGGTAATCTTGACAGCGAGACTTCCGAAGAGATAATGAAGCTTCTCCAGGATCTTAACCGGGAAGGGCAAACCATTATCATGGTCACCCATAACCCCGATTCCTGCCGTTATTCAGGTAGGACCATCGAAGTGAAAGATGGCAATTGTTATATTCAGTAACTTATTTTAGATTCCCCACCTGTTAAGCCTTGCCCAAGCGCTATTTGGGCAAGGCTCTTTTCGTGCCGGATCCCTTCCTTCCAATTATCCGATAATTTTATCAGTCCTAAGTAAAATCGCTTTTCAGCGACAATTCCTAGCTGGGTTGGTTTGCCATTAAATGGACAGTAAAACAAGGTGTTAATCTCACTGGTTTTTTGCTTTAGTCTTATCGTCAACTACAGTTTAAAATTTTAAAAATCCGCTTTGAGTAAAGTGGCCAGCTTATGATATTGTTTTATCAGGAATATTAAGTAGACAAGAGCGCAAATATCATTGAGGGGAAAATATGTGGCTGCGCACTTTAGCACTGTTTTTTGTCTTGTGTCTTTTTCCCTTGGCACCGGAAGTTTCTGCCGGGGATTCTCTTTCCTTGTGGATCCACCCGTATTTGCCGGCCACCGAGCTGATCAAACGTTTTACACCACTGACTACTTATTTGGGTGACGAGCTGGGTCTGCAGGTTGAGATCAGAATCCAGAAGAGCTACCAGACTCATATTGATTTTGTCGGTAAGGACCAGGCCGATATTGCCTATTTGGGGCCGGTCAGTTATTTAAGAATTGCCGATAATTTCGGTCTCAAACCCCTCCTCGCCAGGCTTGAGGTTCGTGGGACCCCCTTTTTTCGTGGAATGATCATTGTGCGTAAGAATTCCCCGATAAAGACCTTGGCCGATCTCATCGGCAAAAGCTTCGCTTTCGGGGACCCCAACTCTACCATGAGTCATGTTGTGCCCCGCGCCCATCTTAAAAAGGCCGGCATTACTCTTGATCTTCTCGGTCAGCACGAATTCCTTGGTTCCCACCATGATGTCGCTTTGGGGGTTCTCGGTGGATATTTCGATGCCGGAGGGGTGAAAGAGGAGGTCTTTTACGAATATGAGAACAGGGGCTTAAGGGCTCTGGCAAAAAGCCCGCCGATTTCAGAGCATGTCTTTATGGCCAGGTCCGACCTGCCGCCTGAACTGGTTGAGAGTTTGCAGAAGGCTTTTATTGCGGTCAATCAACATCCCCAGAAAGACTATATTCTTAAGTCCATAAAAAAATCGGTTACCGGATTTGCCCCGGCGGCTGACCGAGACTACAACGAGTTACGGGAACATATGAAATTCGCCGAGTAGTCATGAACCGACAATATTTCAGAGGTATTTATATAAGGGCGGTTTCCGCCTTGATGCTGCTGCTGCTGGTCTTCCTGGCCGGTATTGATTACTTCATCATCAACATAGAACGGCAATACCGGTTGACTGAGGTCAGGACCGGATTGGAGTCCGAACTGGACGAGGCGGCCGCTTTCATGGTCGAACCACTCTTGAAATTCAAGTTTGCCGATATTGAACAGTTTATTCACCTGTGGTCTTCAAACCATCAAGACATCATCCGCTTTAAAGCGATAACTCCCCAAGGTCTAATCTTCACCGATTTCCAGCGAGAGACCGATAGCGTTTCCCGGCTGGTTCTAGAAAAGAAAGTTGTCTTTGAAGGCCGGCATCTCATGACCCTGTTGATGGAAAAAGATTATTCCGAGACCGAGGCCGGACTGGACCAATTGCGCAACTTCTTTCTAGTCGCTTCTCTAATCATAACTCTGGTTTTCGGGGTTATCCTCTGGTTGATTTTCAGGTCCCTGGCCATTCGGCCCCTGGAATCTGAAATAAGCCGACGACGGCAAGCAGAAGAAGAACTGCAGGAAATTAACCTGAATCTGGAGGAGAAGGTCAGGGCAAGAACTAACGAGGTCGAAAAGAAAAACCTGGAACTACTCGATGAGATCAGGGAGCGCACGAGTGCGGAGCAAAATCTTTCCGCCGAGAAAGAGCGGTTGGCCATTACCCTTCGCTCAATAGCTGATGGAGTTATCACAACTGATGTTAATGGCGATATTGTTCTGTTGAACAAAGTGGCCGAAGAACTCACCGGCTGGAGTCAGGAAGAAGCTGCGGGCAAGAATGTCAGTGAAGTTTTTCGGGTTGTTGGTGAGAAGGGTGGCGAAAATATCAAAAACCCGGTGGATATGGCTCTTGGCGATGGTCAGACCGTAAGCTTCGATAATTCTACCCTGATAAGCAGAGATGGTAAGGAAATAGCAGTTGCCGACAGCGGGGCGCCTATCCGTGATAAGGAGAGTAATATTGTCGGGGGGGTCCTGGTTTTCAGGGATATTACCGAGAAGTTAAGAACTGATGACGAACTTCTCAAGATGAGAAAACTGGAGTCGGTTGGAATCCTGGCAGGAGGGATCGCCCACGATTTCAACAATCTTCTGATGGCTATAATGGGCAATATAAGTCTGGCCGGCCAGCTGGTAACTCCGGAAGACAAGATCCACCGGTTGCTTGGAGGCGCTGAGAAAGCATCACTCAGGGCGAAAAACCTTACTCAGCAATTACTTACCCTGGCCAAGGGCGGGGAACCGATCAAGGAAACGGCCTCAATCGGCCAGGTGATCGAGGAGTCAGCTGATTTCGTCCTGCATGGCGGTAAATCCGATTACAAACTTGAGATGCCGGAAAACCTCTGGCTTGTTGATATAGACCGGGGCCAGATGGGGCAGGTTGTCCAGAATCTTATTATCAATGCTCGACAGGCCATGCCGGAAGGGGGAACTATTAGAGTCAGTTGTGAGAACCTTGAATCAACTGCCAATGAATACCCCGACCCCCTGCTGCCCAAACAGAATGAATACGTCAAAATTTCAGTAACTGACACCGGGGTCGGAATGCCTGAAAATGTAGTCGATAAGATATTTGACCCCTATTTTTCAACGAAGAAGGAGGGCAGCGGTCTGGGGCTGGCCATTACCCACTCGATTATCAAGAAGCACAAGGGGGCCATCACCGTTAATTCCAAGCCGGGCGAGGGGGCGACCTTTAACATCTATCTGCCGGTGTCTAAGGAAAAAAGAGTTGTCGCTCAAAGTCAGTCTGTAGCGATGGCGGTGCCCAAAAACACCAAAATACTGGTCATGGACGATGACGAGCTGGTGAGGGATATCGCCGGTGAAATGCTTGCCCATCTTGGTTGTGAAACGGTCATGGCGGTTGATGGTGAGGAGGCGATTGATCTTTTCAAGCAGGCCAGAGGCAAGGGTCAGCCATTTGATCTGGTTATTATGGATATGACTATTCCCGGAGGCATGGGGGGGCGGGAGGCGGTCACTATTGTCCTCCAGGAAGATCCTGCCGCCAAAGTGGTGGTGGCCAGTGGTTACTCGACGGATCCGGTATTGGCCAATTATCAAGATTACGGGTTTTCGGCGGCAATTGCCAAGCCTTTCCAGATCAAAGAATTGTCGAGAACTATCAAGAGTCTTTTATGGTCAGCTTAGCCTAATCCTCGTTTGAGCAGATAGAGGCCCGCAGAAATTCGCGATTCAAGCGGGCGATATTGGTGATCGAAATGCCCTTGGGGCAGGCCGCCTCGCATTCCTTTTCATTGCCGCAGTTGCCGAAGCCGAGATTATCCATCTTCCTTACCATGGCCAGGGCGCGCCGGCTTCTTTCCGGTTGGCCTTGGGGCAGCAGGGCCAACTGCGAGATCTTGGCGCTGACGAAGAGCATGGCGGCGGCATTGGGGCAGGCGGCCACACAGGCCCCGCAGCCGATGCACTCGGCAGCATTCATGGCTTGTTCCGCTGTTTCTTGCGGGACCGGGATGGCATTGGCGTCCGGGGCGGAACCGGTATTGACCGAGACATAACCCCCTTCCTGCATAATCCGGTCAAACCTGCTGCGGTCTATCACCAGGTCCTTCTCCAGTTTAAAGGCCCGGGCCCGGAACGGTTCGATCACCAGGGTGTCGCCATCCTTGAAATGGCGCATATGGAGCTGGCAGAGGGTGGTTTTCTTTTCCGGGCCGTGGGGAATGCCGTTGACCACCGCCCCGCAGGTTCCGCAGATCCCCTCTCGGCAGTCATGATCAAAGGCCACCGGCTCCTCGCCCTCCCTGGTCAGCTTCTCATTGATGATGTCGAGCAGTTCCAGAAAAGAGATGTCGGTGGAGATCGGCCCGGAAGGGTAGGTCTTGAAGCCCCCCTTATCATTCGGCCCGGTCTGCCGCCATATCTTCAGGGTCAGATTGATGGTCACTTGTAGCTCCTCCGGCTTGGTTCGACATTTTCAAAAGACAGAGGCTCTTTGTGGAGTTTTGGGCGGTCTTGGGCCTGGTGCTCCCAGACTGACACATAAGAGTAGTTGTCGTCATCGCGCCGGGCCTCGTGCTCTTCGGTCTGGCTTTCCTCGCGGAGGTGGCAGCCGCACGATTCCTCCCGGGCCAGGGCATCCTCGACCATCAGTTCGGCAAATTCCATAAAATCCGCCACCCGTCCGGCCCGTTCCAGCGACTGGTTCAATTCTTGGCCGCTGCCCGGCACCAGAACATTCTGCCAGAATTCTGCACGGAGTTCGGGGATCAGTTTCAGGGCTTTCTCCAGCCCTTGGCGGTTGCGGGCCATCCCGCAATGGTTCCACATGATCTGGCCAAGTTGCCGGTGAAAATCGTCAACTGTCCGTGTCCCCTTGACACCCAGCAGTTTGGCGGTTTGGCCTGCCGCATCCTGCTCGGCTTGCTCAAATGCCTCGTGAGCCACGTTTATCTTATCAGTCCCGGCTCCGGCCAGATAATTGCCAATGGTGCTGGGCAGAATGAAATAGCCGTCGGCCAAGCCCTGCATCAGGGCGCTGGCTCCCAAACGGTTGGCGCCGTGGTCAGAGAAATTGGCCTCCCCCAGGGCGTAGAGGCCGGGGATATTGGTCATCAGGTTGTAGTCAACCCAAAGGCCGCCCATGGTGTAGTGGACCGCCGGGTAAATCTGCATCGGTTCCCGGAGCGGGTCTCCGGCGGTGATCCGCTCGTACATGTCGAAGAGATTGCCGTATTTCCGGCGGATACTTGCTGCGCCGTCCCGCTTGATGGCCTCGCTAAAATCGAGATAGACCGCCAGGCCGGTGTCGCCAACGCCCTTGCCTTGGTCGCATTGTTCCTTAGCATTGCGGGAGGCCACGTCCCGGGGCACCAGATTGCCGAATGAGGGGTACTTCTTTTCCAGATAATAATCACGTTCCGACTCTGGAATCTCGGCCGGGGGCCGTTGGTCTTCTACTCTGGATGGCACCCAGACCCGGCCGTCGTTGCGGAGGCTTTCACTCATCAGGGTCAGTTTCGACTGGTGCACGCCATGGACCGGGATACAGGTCGGATGGATCTGGACGAAACCGGGGTTGGCAAAACCGGCCCCTTTTTTATGGGCCCGCCAGGCGGCCGAGACATTGGATGACATGGCGTTGGTCGACAAGAAATAGACGTTGCCGTAACCGCCGGTGGCCAGCACCACGGCATGGGCTCCATGTCTTTCCAGAGCGCCGCTCAGCATATTGCGGGTGATGATCCCTCGGGCCTGGCCGTCGATTACCACCAGTTCCAGCATCTCCCGGCGGGAGAAGATCTCGACCCTGCCTTGCTTAACCTGACGCATCAGAGCGCCGTAAGCGCCGAGCAGCAGTTGCTGACCGGTCTGGCCGCGGGCGTAAAAGGTCCTGGAGACCTGAGCACCGCCAAATGAACGGTTGGCTAATTGGCCGCCGTAGTCGCGGGCAAAGGGCACACCCTGGGCCACGGCCTGATCGATGATACTATTGCTGATCTGGGACAACCGGTAGACATTGGCCTCACGGGCCCGGAAATCGCCGCCCTTGATGGTGTCGTAGAAGAGCCGGAAGATCGAATCGCCGTCGTTCTGGTAGTTTTTTGCCGCATTGATCCCGCCCTGGGCGGCAATGGAATGGCCCCGGCGTGGGCTGTCCTGTAAACAGAAATTCTTGACGTTGTAGCCAAGTTCGGCCAGGGTTGCCGCCGCCGATTCTCCGGCCAGCCCGCCGCCGACGACGATGATGTCGTATTTGCGTTTATTGGCCGGATTCACCAGTTTGGAGGCAAAGCAGTGGCGGTCCCATTTCTCGGCCAGGGGGCCATCGGGTATCTTGGCGTCAAGCTTCATCAGGGGTCAGCCTCCACTTATCGTAAAGCTGAATTAACCAGCTTGTCTGGTTCAATGAAACTTATGCCCACCTCAATGGGGGCCTGGATAGAACCATGTGGGTGTAAGAAATCAGGCCGGAAAAAGGCCAGGATCGGAATCATCATAAAAACCGCGCCAATGATAATGCCAAGAGCCAGGGCCAGCCGGTTGATTAACAGATCGTATTTAGGATGACTGAGCCCCAGGGTCTGTAACATGCTCCAGAAACCGTGGCTGATGTGCAGAGTGAGGACCAGCAGGGAGAAAATATAGTAACTGGCCGTGACCGGTCGGGAAAAATTGTCTAGAACCAGATCACTTATCGAACTGGCTTCGCCGAAGTAAAAACGGGCCAGATGGTGGACAATAAAGACCAGAACCAGCAGACCGGTATAGGGCATGGTCCGTGAGGCCAGGGTTCTGCCGCCACCGCTGGCATCAATTTCGTAGCGGCAAGGTCTGGCCTCCAGATTTTCAAAAAACAGCATCAGCCCGAAAGCGACATGGACGATAAAGACGGCCAGCAGACCGGCCTCGAAAACCGGAATCAAAAGGCCCAGGGAGTGAAGGCGTTCGGCGTAGGAGTTAAATGCCTCCCGGCCCAGGAAGGAGGTGGCGTTACCGGCCAGGTGGGTAAGCAGGAAAAGACCCAGCAGCAGACCGCTGCCGGCCATGACGCTCTTCTTGCCGATCGAGGATTTAAGGGTGCTGATCATCCATTCCATGCACTGTCCCGTTAATCAATAATGTTTTTCGCAATGCATTTTATATAACATAAATGGATGATGAGGGGAGAGGATTTTGCTTTAAAGCGTTATTTTCAGTCCTGGTCTGAGAATGATGTTGTCGGATTAACAAGTGGCTTCTTCAGTGGCTCAGGCAATACGATCCTGATCGATAACGGAAAACAAGCAAACAATAAGTTGTTTTAGAACAGCGTCCCATGGGACGTAAAAGAGAGAATGTCAATATGTCAAGCCTGATAATCATCTAAAAGGCACCCCCATCAGCATATCAGGAGATAGACCTCTGATAAACTGTATTGAAAGAACCCAATCTTTCAAAACGGAGG
>JBDLJC010000019.1:0-59373 GCA_039714535.1 Thermodesulfobacteriota bacterium
CTTAAGATGACAGCCCTGGCAGCCGTTAGTCTTGACGTTTGAGCCGCTGGCCGGGGTGGTATCAGCGTCAAGTTTTGTTAAGCTGTCATGGCAACTGCCGTTGCAACCGATGCTGCCCGCGCCAGGGGCTCTGCTGAGAGCACCATCTTGGCCAGTGATGCCGCGAACATTATGACCTTTATTATCGTCAACGGCAGTCCCCCCAACTGTATAATAAAAGTTGCCCCCGGCAGTTACTTGGGTCGGGAGGACGGTGGTGAAAACGACGGGAACAGGATAGGTGTTGAGCGTATACGTCCCCGCACCGCCACTGGGGTTTGTGTGACAGGTGACACAGTCACTTACCAACAGACTGGCAATAGGGGTGGGGGAGAGTTCCTTCACATGCGTAGCGGGATTATAATACTGCGCTATCTGGTTACCATCTTGACTGTTATGCATGGTGTGACAACCATCGCAGCGGCCTGAGACAAATGCGAAAGCGGAAGAATATGCAAACAAGAACAAAATAGCCGGAACAAAAAGGGCCATAAGTGTAGGTTTTTTTATGTACTCAATTCGCATGTTTTCCCCCCACGCAAATAAGATGTGTAGTCGGTTCTCTCCCCAAGTCGGTTCTCATATTATAACAATGTATCTAGTTGCGGTCAAGTTGAAACTAGCGAATTTATTATAAAATCAAGCCTTTCTAGCTGGATTGGCTAAAACGGACGCTAACTCTTTCAGGGAGCGGAAGTTTAAGGTGAAGGTCTGATAGGGTGGCGCCGGACTGTTAGGGAGAATGTTGGGTGGTTGTTACGGATTATTTAGGCAAATCCTCCGGGGTTTTCTCAGATTCAACCGGCGGTTTAATATGGCGCTTTTCCGGGATATAGCCCTTGTCGGCGGTTTTTCGGGCTAAAATAACGGAGAAAAGATGATAGGTCAGCACCGGAGCTATTCCGGTTAAAATACCGCCCGGGACCTTCATTATCACCAAAACCAGGGCAATTAGCCAGATGGCGAGATAACCGGCCATTTCCACGATGCCGAGGGGCAGGTAGGAAAGATATATCGGGCCGAGTCCCGGCAGAATAAGTGACCTGGTAATGGCCTCGGCCGGTTTCTTGAATGGTACTGAACATTGGGGGCATGCTGCGAGTCCGTCGGCCAGGAGGGTATAGCAGGCGGGGCAAAATTGCCTTGGCCCATTGTCCTCTGGGGAGGAGCCAGGGGATTCTGTCCCCGCGCCTTTCGCCAGGATGAAATCACGCAATGATTTTGCGAGATTGCGCCTGACGGTGGTGAAATTCCAGCTCCGCCCGGTTTTGCTCTCAATAATGAGCGAAGATAGAAAGGCGCCGCGGCTGACATTGCTGATCCCATCGTAGGGAACTTGAAAGATATAACGGGTCGGACGATTTATCCGGCTATTGATATTGACTAACAGCAGACGCTGGTTGGTGCAGACAACGGCATAGTAATTGGCAAATATGGTCAACAGGCCGTTGGCATAAGGGATCTCAAAGGGATAATAGGCAATGCCCCTGGCCAGCCTCTTGACCTGTTCGTTTTCGCGCAGGATCTTGCTGGTCAGAACATCATGGACCGCCTTGATGATCTTGAGGGTGCCGGTGTCTTCGCTGGTTTGATAACCATATTTCTTCGTGGTTGCAAAGATCTCTTCGTAGGTGAATTTATCCGGGGAAAGCTCTTCCAGTTCGGGGAAGGAGGCGAAGATGTCATGACCGTAACCAGTTGCTTCGGCATTGTAATCGCCGAGAATATCCAATATCTCCATCTCTTCAGGGGCGGGGGAGGGACTTTCCTCGGCATGATCTATAATGTTTTCGGTTAATAAGACATCTAATTCATGGGGTTCTGAGTTGGTCTGCTCGGTAGTTTCAGTCTGCCGGTTGAGTTCATCGGGACCAATGGCGGCAGGTTGCGGATCAATGATAATTTTGCCGCCGCATTTTTTGCATTTCGTCGCCGACCGGCGTTTAGGCAGTCGATCGTCGGGGAGATTATGTATTTGACCGCATTCCGGACAGATGATGTTCATATAACCTGCAACCTGATGTTGAGCCGTATTTTATAGCGGCATTCATTAAAATGATAATTATTAAGTCCTGAAGACTATTGCGAGCGACAGGCGGTTTTACCAGTAATATCTATTCCGTCAACTGGTTTGAATTGGTGACCCCCAGTGATTCGTAGATCTTCAAGGTGGCCGAGGAGCTGTTCAATGTGTAAAAATGAATTCCCCTGACATCATGGTCGAGAAGGTCACGAACCTGTTCCGTGGCCCAGTGGATGCCGACTTTTTCAACGTAGTCATCATTGCTGGTTCTGGCCACCGCCTTCAGCAGTCGCGCCGGAATTCTGGCCCCGGCGGCCAGTTCCGCCATCCGGACCATGCCTTCACTGGTGGTGATCGGCATAATCCCGGCGATGATCGGGACTTTTATGCCCGCCAGTTCACATCTTTCGCAATAATCGTAGAAATCCCGGTTGTCAAAGAAAAGCTGGGTAACAATATAGTCGGCGCCACCATCTACTTTGGCCTTTAAATAATCGATTTCTTTCAACCGGTTGGGCATTTCAGGGTGACCTTCGGGGAAACCGGCCACGCCAATGGACATGGTTGGGAAATTATCCTTGATGAATTTAACCAGATCGGCGGCATAGGCAAAGCCGTCTTCCTGCATTTGATAGTTCTTTTGGCCGCAGGGAAGATCACCCCTTAAGGCCAGAATATTGTCTACTCCGATCGCGCTATAATCAGTCAGTATGGAGTTTATCTCGGCTCGGGATGAACCGACACAGGTCAGATGGGAGACAACGGTCAAGTCGGTTTCCCGGCCAACCCTTACTATCAGATCATGGGTGCGATCTCTGGTGGAACCGCCGGCCCCGTAAGTTACGCTTACGTACGAAGGATCAAGGGGGATCAGTTCTTGGATGTTGGTGAAAAGGCTGGCGAAACCCTCCTCGGTCTTCGGCGGGAAAAATTCAAAACTGAAGGCGGTTTTTTTTGAGGAGAGGACATCTTTTATACGCATGTTGATTTCCGCAATTGATTTTATTGGCTGAAGTTGTGAGCCGGGCCTTGTTTGGCGTTGTGCTCTGAATTCGGGAGCATAATAACGATCAAATCTTTCATTATCAAGCTATCTTATTCATTCTTGAGTGGTGTCAGGCAATAAAGGTGAGAATATCTGAAACGGCATCATCAGGGTGTTGCCGATCAGATTGAGCAGACCTTTGCCTATGGCTTCGGGCGGCAGGATAGTGACGTCCGGGTCGCGCAGGTCTCCTTTCAGGGCCACCGGGATTGAGAGCACGGCCTTGTCCTTGCCCCCAAGAACCTTGCCGATAAGCGGTATATTGGTGAAGACGGCATCCACAGTTTTAAGGGGGGCCACCATAACTATCAGATCTGCGGACCAATCGGCCAAGTCGATGGTGCCTTGGCCGAAAATATTCAATCCTTCCCCGGCAATAAAGGCTTTATCAATACGTAGTTTATTGTCTTCGACGTGGCTGGTTATATCAATCTTCGAATATGCGAAGCCCTTATTGGCAAAGTCCGGCAGGTCGGCGCCCGAAAATATATCCCGGAGATTTATGACCCGGAAAACTTTGGAGAGGAAACCAAGCCGGTGGATATACCCCCCATCCGAATAGAGATTAGCGTTACCGCTCCGCCACTTATTGGCCGTGCCTTTCAGATTAACATCCAGATGTATGGTCCCGTCCAGCAAGGTATTCTCGAAACCGAAGCAGGGCAGGACATCTTGGAACAAAGGTGGCGCGGAACTGTCGGTAAAGATAGTCAGGGAGCTTTCATGGCTGCTCTCCTTCGCATTAAGTGTTCCCGAGATATTCAAGCCGCAAAGGCTGGAATCTCTCAGGTCAAGAGAGGCCAGATCCGTGGCGGAATCGATGGTGATAAAGCCATTGGCGGGAGACAAGACATAATTTGGCGAGGCCGTTTTACCATTCTGCTCGTCGTCAGGGCTGGAAGTAAATTGGCCGAGCTTGAAATGTAGAACCCCCTTCAGTTGTCTGGCGGCGGGAGTCTTCGGGGCCACATGACTCTCTGCTGCAGCCGGCGAAAAACCTTTAAGATCATCAATGATCTTTTTTGTGGTCCGGCGCGTAACTTTTTCAGCATCCAGACCAAGATCAAAGGTTATCTTGGCCGGATCCATGGCCAGTTGGCCATTGAGGTTCAGTTCCTCGTCTTCATCCGCAATAACGGCATGGTCGATCTTGATTGAACCGTCTTGCTCGCCGGAGAGTTTAAGCTCCCTGATCATAAGACCATGGCGGCTGTGGTCGGCAAACCAGGCGATGTTATGGGCTTTGGCCCAACCGGTGAAGCTTTGCTCTTTGAGGGTCTTCGAGTATTTCGCAGAAAAATCACCCTCAAGCCTTTCCGTCGCCAGGATGTTTTCGTTCAGCAGCTCCAGAATCGTCTCTGAATCGATAAAGCCCTGCCAGCTGACATTCAAGCGCTTTGGGGCGTTTTTTTGGTGTTTAAGGGTCAAATGGCCCTGTTCTTCCGGTGAGGATACGATCAGTTCATTGATTATGAGCTGATCGCTATCTGTTTCTAACTGCAGCCTTACAGAGGGGGAGGTTATCCCCCCCATGCCGGCGGCAATGCCACCGGTAAGCTTAAGCGTGTCTGACTCCCACTGGATCTCCAGTTTGTCTAAAGTACATGGGATTACCGGGAAATATCTGCTTGGGATCCATGCTTTTTCCCTGACCCACTCTGCCAGTGGTTCACGAATGGTGCCGGACAACATGGTCTGGAACTGCCAATCGGTAAAATTCTTATGGGAAAAAACTCCCTCGATAAGCAGGGGTTGTTCCAGGAACCATACTTTTCCGGAAACAAGCTCAATCCGGTTTCGACTGATTTTGGCCCTGACCCGTTCCGCCAGAATGGCGTGGGGCAGCAGGGGGCTGGCCCATCTGGATCCAGAGCTGGCAAGATCTAAAGAATATTGCCACTTGTCTGGTTTGTTAATCAGGCCGGACATGGTCGCCTTGTTTAATTCGAGAATTCCTTCCGCCTTGGTGATGGCCTTGTTGATCTCTCCAGGCAGCACCGAGGCTGTGTTTAACTCAGTAAGCAGGGCGGCCGAATCGAAGGTGGCCTGTGCTGATTTTATCGCCAGGGACACGCCTTTGGCCCAGGAAACCTCCCCGCTGAGTTCTCTGATCATGTGTGAGCCAACAACGCCTCTGATCCCTTGCCATTTGACGCTGTCCGGGGAAATATCAAGACTCCCGGATCTGATTCTGAAGGGGGGCATCGGCTCATACTTGGCCCCGCCATTGACGGAGTTGATATTTACATTGACTTTGAGGGTGTCGAGGGTTTCCCCGATCCGCAGATGGCCTGCAGCCCGACCCTGAACATCGCTAAAACGTTGCAATTCCCGGCGGAACCCCTTATGCGGCACCAGGTCATCGAGCACGGCCGGCAGGGCCGCTAGATCGGCGTCAAGATCCAGGTTAAGGCGGAATTCTTTTTTACGGTCAGCCAGATCGAGGAAGAGGGAGCAGTTTTCGCCCTTACTATTGCCTAGTCTGGCGGTAAGTCCCTGGCCGGACAGGTACCCGTCAACTATTTCAATCGTCCCGCGGGCTTTCTCCAGAAATAGAGGGGTGTGCGGCGGATGAATTTCCGCTTCTTCAACATCAACCCTGATTTTCATCTGTCCTATACTTTTGAACCCGGCCAGAGGGGCCTTGAAAAAATAGGTGGCTTGGCTGGCTTTGCCGCCCAGGACAATGTCGCAGACAGTTCGGGCTATATGGTTATCTCCCCACAAGGTCAGCACGCCTTTGCGGATGGCGGTGAGATCCAGCTCTTTGCCGGTCAGATCAAGCAACCAGACCGGTTCAGGGTCTTCTGTTGCGCTACTATTGGTTAGTTTGGCGATTCTGCCGCTTAAGATCAGGCCGGGATTCTTCAATTGCAATTCATTGATGTCTATGGTGAAACCGTCCTCATCTTTACTGATAGCCAGATCTGCGCTGCCGCAATCCAGTAGGAATGACTCGGTAGCGGCAGGGGCGACGAAACAGGGGAAATCACCTGTCATGTCCGCTTTGAACTGCTCAGTGCCATTCCCGGCGATAGTACCTTGCAGGGAAATGGCGGATTCAACCGGCAACAGGCGCTCAGCAGCCAGAGCAGGGACCAGCTTGTGGAATTTGAAGCCATTAATCTCATAAGCCATTTTGAAACCAAGGTCCGCCGGAGTAAAAGTTCCCTCTAGTTCCAGGAAATTAAAGTGTGGGGATTTAGCGGATACCTGAAAATCTCCTCGTTCAGAGGCCAAGGCAAGGGTTGCATTGATCTCTGCAATGGTAAGCGGCAGGATATGAGCCTGTTCGGTAAATAGTCCTTCACTAAAAACCACCGAACCGTCTATCACGGTAATCCGGGTCTGGGGTAGAGTGATTTTCGCCTGGTCTTGATGGTTGGCGAACGATTCTATCCGTAACTCCGGGTTGATAAGTTCCACTGCACGTAATTCAAGTTTTTTCAGCAACAGAGAACGCCAGCGCGGGAATATCCTGGTTTCAGGAATAATCAGGAGGGCGTCTTTTCTGGTTAGAGTAGTATCCAGGAGGGAGAAATGGGGGCTTGGCAACCAGTACCAGTCGAGCTGGGCGCCATCGATTTGCCAACCGGATTTTGCCGACACTACTGTGGCGACCTTGGAGCGGACCGCATCAATATCGAGCACTCTTGGCGCCAGAAGAACCAGAGTAGAAAAAAATATGATGACTAATAGCGGTATGTAGATACGTTTCGACATCTGTACACAGATCAAGGGTTCCAATAAGTGGTAGCTATATTAAAGAATAAAAGGACGCGATTCTCAATAGAATTGCGTCCTCGTAAAACTAAATACTAAAATTAATTCGTAGATCAAACCAAGAGGTCATCCTCTTCTGGACGATGACGCCGTTTTAACTTTGCCGGCTTCCAGGGATAGGCGGTCAGGACCAAGGCCACCGCCAGACAGAATAGCAACCAGCCGATTCCGTAACCAAGTAATTGGCCTGTGGTATAACCTTCGTAATTTTTGGTAAGATCGCTGGCGCCGGAAAGATAGAGCAGGTAGATAAGGATTGCCGGCGTGGTGTATTTGATGAAAAACGCCCAAGTCTTGTGGATGCCGAGGCCGAAACGGTTGATGTGATTACGCAGGACGGTAGCTTTAAGTATCCAACCTATGATCAGGCATTCAAGCAGGCCGCCAACCACCAGCGCGTAATTGGTAATGAAGTGATCGGCAATATCGAGCACGTAGAGTCCACCCCTGGTGGTGAAGATGATACTGCCCAGAAAACCTAAGGCGCAGATCGCGGTTGCCACCCTGCGGCGGGGCCAGTCAAATTTGTCGGTGATCGAGCAGGTGAAGGCCTCGATCAGGGAAACCCCTGAAGTCAGTCCGGCGATAACCAGCATTGTAAAAAAGATAACCCCGAACAGGCTGTTGAGGCTGGGCAGCAAAGATATCGCCTTGGGATAGACCACAAAGGCCAGCTGGGGGCCACCCTTGATGGCTTCTTCGAAGGCAACTCCCTGGCTCTGCGCCATAAAACCGACAATGCCGAAAACGGCCAGTCCGGCAACCAGCGAATAGGCGCAGTTAACGATACAGGTAATAAAGGCATTCTTACTGATATCGGTCTCTTTCGGCAGATAGCTGGCATAGGTGATCATGATGCCGAAGCCCAGGGACAGGGTAAAGAAAATCTGACCGAAAGCCGCGGCCCAAACAGTACCGGCCTCGCTGCGAATCTGTGGGTCAGCGGCGAACAGATTGATCTTGGTCCAGTCGGCATGAAGATAATGGCCGAAGATCGCCTCCGATGCCCCCTCCAGGGAAACGGTCCAGCCAACAATAACTATGGTGAGTAGAAAAAGAACCGGCATGAAAATCAGGCTGGCTTTCTCGATTCCGTGGCGGATGTCCCTGAAACAGATAAACCAGCAGGACAGCCAGACCAACATGGTGGCAAAAAGGATGGGCAATCTAATCCCGCCCAAATTGCCGGCCGAATCCGAGAGTTGCAGGAAATTGGTGAAGAAAAATGTCTGGGTATCCGGCCCCCAGGCGAGGGAAAAAGAATAGACCAGGTAGTTGACGCACCAGCCGATAATCACCGAATAGTAAAGCATGATGCCGAACATGGCCACCACCGGCATCCACCAGCCCAACCACTCGAAGCGGCGATTAATTCGGACAAAACTCAATGGCGACGAGGCCTTCTCGTGATGGCCCAACCCATATTCAAGGAGCATGATCGGAATGCCTGCCACCAGCAAGGCGACCAGGTATGGCACCAGAAAAGCGCCGCCGCCATATTGATGGGCCATATAACTGAAGCGCCAGATGTTGCCCAGGCCAATGGCGGAGCCGATTGAGGCCAACAGGAAACCAATGTTTGTTCTCCATCTGCTTCTGTCCAGTGACATTTGCACCTCCATGCTGGTTTTCGATTTCACCTAAGACGTTTGTTCAAATTGACGGAGCGAGACAAACGACCTTTTCGATGATTTGCTATTTCAAACTCGTGATATTAGCATGACAATAATATTGTGCAATAAACTTTACCGGACAAGGCTGGGTTGTTTGAAGTGGACAAGGCATGGCTCTCATCCGATTGCCTGGGTCTTTGAGATAAAAAGAGGTTGTCCCTTCCGTGAATTTTGCGTACCTTCACCTTTCCTGACATATTACTTTTAGGAGCCATTCAATGTCAAAAACCAAAATAGGTGTTATCGGGGCCGGTTATCTGGGCAAATTTCATGCCCAGAAATATGCGGCAATGGCAGATGTCGATCTGGTCGGAGTTGTCGATCCGGTTAGCGATGTCGCTAAAACTGTAGCCGCCGCCAATAACACCAAACCCTTTGCCGATTACCACCAACTTCTGCCGCTGGTTGATGCGGTCAGTATAGTAGTGCCGACAAGTATGCATCATCGGGTTGGCATGGATTGTCTGAATAGCGGCGTCGACATCATGCTCGAAAAACCAATGACGACAGCCATTGCTGAGTCTGATGAATTAATCGCCTTGGGCGCTGAAAAAAATAAAATCATCCAGGTTGGTCATCTCGAACAATTCAATCCTGCCATTATGGCCATGGAAGAACACCTGACCACGCCGATATTTATCGAATCACACCGGATCCATACCTTTAAAAATCGGGCCCTGGATGTGGATGTAGTCCTCGATCTGATGATTCATGATATCGATATAATCCTCAGTATCGTTAAGGCCCCCCTCAAAACTATGCATACCGTCGGACTGCCGGTGGTGACCGAGGCCACCGATATTGCCAACGCCAGGTTGATCTTTGAAAATGGCTGTACCGCCAATGTTACGGTTAGTCGAATATCCCAGGACAACATCAGGCGCTTGCGTATCTTTCAACCCCAGTCGTTTCTTACCGTTGATTACGGTAAAAAGGAATTGACCGTTATCAAGCAGGATAAGGAGCTCGATAAAGACGGGATGCCCCGGCGGACTTTTTTGAATTCCTGTTATATGGAAATAGATGCTCTGGAAATGGAATTGCGGGATTTTGTCGCCAATGTCAGGAATAGAACCAGACCCAAGGTCGCCGGAGAAGAGGGGCGGCGGGCCTTGAAGGTTGCCACTGAAATCATTGAGCAGATTAAAAGTCATCTTGACCTCCACCGTGACCAGCTCGGTTTGTAACCTTCTGTTTGCGTGACGGACAAATCTCGGCAGAGATTATTCAAGAGCGTTGCAAACAAGAATTTAAGGCCAAGCTCTTTATGCCCTCAAAGAACAAAATGCCGCCCACGGGTTAAAGAATAATGACTGAGAAGAAGGTAATGATAGTGACCGGCGAAGCGTCCGGCGACATGCATGGCGCTAACCTGATCAAGGCCATGAAAGCCATCCAGCCGGATTTGTCCGTATACGGTATGGGTGGCGAGGCCCTTATCGCCCAAGGGATGGAGCCCCTATACGATGCGGCCAAGCTCTCGGTCATAGGCATTCTTGAAGTATTCAGCCATTTGCGCGATATTCGGGCTGCGCAACACATTCTTGGCCGACAACTTAAAGTTGATCGGCCGGGCCTGCTTATTCTCATCGATCTACCCGACTTTAATCTGATGTTGGCCAAGAAGGCCAAGAAACTGGGGATCCCGGTTTTCTATTATATCAGTCCCCAGGTTTGGGCCTGGCGCAGCGGTCGGGTCAAGAAGATAAAGCGGCTGGTTGACCGGATGGCGGTCATTATGCCCTTTGAAAAGGATTTTTATCAACAGAGAGGCATGGCGGTTGATTTTGTCGGGCATCCGCTTCTTGACGAGGTGAAGAGCAAGGGCTCCCGGGCGGAGTTTCTGGTTGGGCATGGCATCGAAGATACCGGCCAAAAAATTATTGGTATCCTGCCGGGCAGTCGCAGAAAGGAAGTTGCGGCCATGTTGCCGGTATTTATTGAAGCCGCCAGGCTCATTGCAAAAAAACTGGAGCGAACGACCTTCCTGCTGCCGGTTGCCCCGACCCTTGCCGATGCGGACTTGGCCGGTTATGGTCTGGAGGAAAGCGGGCTTGATATCAGGCTCATCAGAGGGGACAGGTACGATCTGATGGGTGCCTGTGATGCGGTGGTGGCCGCTTCCGGCACCGTTACTCTGGAATTGGGGATCCTCAAGGTTCCGATGGTTGTTTCCTACCGGCTCTCACCGATATCATATTTTCTGGGCAGAAGATTTATCAAGGTTGATTATGCCTCGTTGATCAATTTGATTGCGGGCCGGGAAGTTGTCCCCGAACTGCTTCAGGAAAATGCTCTGCCGGGAAATATAAGCGCTGAGTTGCTGAGACTGCTTGTCGATAAAGAGGCATGTGCGCTGATGAAGAAGGAGTTGGCCGAGGTTGTCGACAGCCTTGGCGGACCGGGGGCGTCCCGCCGGGCTGCCGAGCTGGCCCTTGCTGTGGCGTTATGGCATTGAAGATTGTCAGTTTATTTGAGATGATGAATAGCAACATTATAAATTGTTTTATATAGTACCCCTTACCAGTATTCCTGTAATTTATCTTTGGAGAGACATTACGAATTATGAGAATAATCCACCTGTTTCTACTGATCGTCTTTACCTGTCTGTTAATTCCTGCAATTTCCCAGGCTGCACCACCCGATTTCATGCTCAAGAAAATGGGCACCATGGAGGGACAAATTTACGCTAACGACACTCCTAGTCCTTTTGCTCTGGTTTCATTCTTCCTTAAGGAAAAGGGGCCGCCACCAATTGAAGGCGGGATGCGTCGGGTCCCGGAATTTCTTTCTCGCACCGGCGCTGATGGTAGATTTAAGGTTAATCTCCTCGCCGGGGAATATTATATTGGTGTTTTGATCAGGGCGCCTGGTGCTGTTCCCGGGCCGCCACGGCAAGGGGAGAAATTTTATTTTGTCAGTGAAAAAGCAGGGGAACTAAGTCTGCTTGCTATCAAAGAGCAAGAGGTCGTGGATAAAGGCCGGCTCAACGTGGCGTTATCTGAGACGTTTATATCACTGGAGGGATTTTTTACCGTTGAGGGAGTTGTTCGTGATAAAAACGGCGCTCCGGTTAAAGGCGTGGTTATTTTGGGCAAGTCCCAGCTCAACATTCCCCGGCCTGAGTTTATTTCTAAACGGACTGATGAAAGCGGCTTTTATCAGCTCAAATTGCCTCCGCAAAAAGCCTTTTATCTGATAGCCCGTGAGACCATAGCCGGGTCTCGGCCTCGGCCCGGCAGTTTTATCGGTACCTACGGCATTGCGTCCAAGACCGGCCTGGCGACGCCGTCAATCTTCGGCTCTGGCAGCCCCCCGCCGGGAGTGGTTAATGAAGAGACCAGCAACAAGGCACTGGCCGTTAGCGGTGGTCTTGGTGAAAAAGTTAGTAACGCCGACATCTTTATGTATATGGTACCTAACCCTGAGGAAATCAGGACTTCTATCCAGGGTACCGTTAACGCTCCCAAGTTTGATCAGGGAGTGGCATTAAACAATATATCTTTTGCGTTTAATAGTTTCATTCTAGATCATAAATCATTCAATGAACTTGATCTGTGGGTTTCTTTCTTGAACGGTCAGCAGGAGATGAAGATCGTGTTGGGGGGCTACACCGATAGTGCGGGGAACCAGGAGTACAACCTTAAACTGTCAAAAAACAGAGCTCAGGCCGTGGCCGATTATCTTGTCAGTAAAGGTATTAACTCAAGTCGTCTGATCGTCAAGGGGGTCGGCTCAGCCCATCCTATCGCAACTAACGATACTCCTGAAGGCCGAAGCCTGAATCGCCGGGTGGAGATTAAATTTGTTGAGTAGCGGAAGATTTTTATGGAGCTGACGGCTATTAACCGCTTCATTTCAATAGCCATCCAGACTGGCCCAAGTCGTTTTTATGGTTATTTTTTCAATCAGATCTCGAATGCAATGGGGCCAGGGAAAAGGCTTGTCTTAGATTTTGCCCAGTATTTTTCTCTGCTGCCGTCTTAGGACTAGTCTGGAATTAGTGAAAATAATGGTAACTATCCGCCTCAAAAAAACATCCGCCAAGATTAATGTTTAGGCCCATCTCGTTAATTGTCAATATTCTACTACCGCTATTCCTTGCGCTGCCTGCAAGCGGGGAAGTACTCTCCGAGGATACGCAATGGCAGGGAGAAATCGAACTTCAGGAAGATATCCTGATCCCGGCCGGAGTAACCCTTTCTGTTGCCCCCGGTACCACAGTCAGGATCCAGCCCTCGGAAAATACCAGGATTGACCCTGAATACATGTCCCATCGCACCGAAATTTTGGTTCGGGGTACCCTGCAGATCAATGGAACGGGAGGGGATCGGGTGGTTTTCTCCTCCAGTTCGGACGATAAATCTGCTTACTGGGCCGGGATAATTGTTGATGGCGGTCAGGCCACAATAAACCACACCGATCTGAGCAAGGCCGACGCCGCTGTTACCGTGATGGGCGGCAGGGCCGTTCTTAGTAATAGCTTTATTAAAGAAAGTCACTACGGACTGGTGGCCCAGAGTCATAAAGCCGCTCTCAACCTTCATAATACCGTCGTCGAAAAGAATGATTACGGGATCTTGCTCCTGGATGAACCTCTGTTTGACTCGGACGAGAAAAGTATCATCAGGGATAACAGTAAGAACGATCTGTTTAGCGCGGTTTCCTCTGGGGCAGTCCTCACCGAACAAAAATATGAAACACCCATAGCCCCTCTCTCCGCTACCTATAGAGATGAGGCCCTGCCGGATTACACGGTCTGGAAGGGCAGGGTCTTGGTCGACGGCCAGCTCCGCCTGCCCCCTGAAAGCCGGTTGGTCATCATGCCTGGCACCATTATTGAGTTCACCAAAAAAGATACCAATAATGATGGGATTGGTGAAAACGGTCTGCAGGTTCAGGGTCTGATCATCGCCAAAGGCACTCCTGAAAAACCTATTATCTTCCGTTCCGCCGAAAAGGTCCGAAGTATGGGCGACTGGGACTCCATCAATATTCTGGGTAGTGATCTGGCCCAGAATATTATCGAATACTGCCAGATTGAAGATGGTTATCGGGGGCTCCATTTTCATTATTCCAATGTGGCGGTCAACAAGACGATTCTCCGTAATAACTACCGTGGCGCGCAATTTCAGGAGTCACTGGTTTCCATTAGCAATAGCCAGTTTTATGGTAATAAAAGCGGTATTCAGACCCGGGACTCAGAAGTTGCTTTCAACAACAACGAGATCTTCCATAATCTCAATGGCGCTAATTTCTTCCGCCTCAACCTGCAGGCCGCCGACAATATCTTCGCCAATAACAACGGTGAAGGGCTGAGGATAAGGGAAGGCACCTCTGTTCTTGACCGTAATCTGCTGGCCGGCAACCGGATGGGACTGCTCGTTGCGGATGCGGTTTATGGCAGCTTCAACGGCAATGTGATGAGCGGCAATCTCGAATCCGGACTGCTGGTCCGCAATAGCGACCATATTGAGATAACCGGCAACGCCATCCAGGCCAACGGTCTTAACGGTATAAGCCTCAGGGATACCCGGGCGGCTATCAGCAATAACCTGATTAATGCCAATGGCGAAAGGGGGATAGGTATCATCTCTTTTGACGGGATAATCAACAATAACAATATCGTCGATAACGGTTTATATGGTGTCGGCCTGGAGGGGAGTGAAGACATCGATGCTACTAGCAACTGGTGGGGCGAGAGCGACCTTGACAAGGAGATATACGATACCAACGACGAACCCGGTTTGGGCAGGGTAAACTATGCCGAGAGAAGGATCGCCCCACTATCCTTTGTCTGGCCGTTGAGGAACATTACCAGTGATACTATCTGGGCCGGTGCTATCCGGGTCGATGAGTTGCTGACCATTAATAAGGGAACGACCTTGACGGTCAGACCCGGGGTTATCTCCGAGTTTTCTACAGAAGAATCTGGCCTGCTGGTCTATGGAACTCTCAAGGCGGCGGGTAAGAAGGATGCAAGAATCTTCTTCACCTCAACTGCCAAGGCTGGATCATCCGACTGGTTGGGCATCCAACTGGAAAGGGCCACCGGCAGTGTAATGGCCAACTGTGACTTCAGTTATGCCGACTACGGCCTCCATATCCATTTTGTACCGATGGAAATCAGTGGTTGTCGTTTCATCAACAACGATCTGGGGATCAGGTTCAGAAGCGGCCCCATTAAACTCAGTCGTTCACTGTTCTCCCAAAATCGCATCGGCATCCGCGCAATGCGCGGCAATATGGATATCTTCGAAAACGAGATCAGCAACAATGAGATCGGAGTTTTTGTCCGAGAGGGCGGTAAGGGGCTAAAAATTTATCGCAATAATTTCTCTAATAACGAGCGCTACAACCTGCGCCTTGGCGATTTCAACAAGGATGATGTCGATGCCCGTCATAACTGGTGGGGCACCGACCAGCCCCAGGAGATGATTTTTGACGGCCATCAGGAATCGTATATAGGTATCGCCCGATTCGAGCCATTTTTGCATGCCCCGCTGGAGCTCAACATCAAACCACCTGGCAAGGGTGAAGGGGGCCGGGAATGATCGATAGCCGCTTGTTGATAATTGTTTTCTTTTTCTTGCTGTTATGGGCTCCGGCCCGGATCTCGGCCGCAGAGGATTTTCTTTTTAGGGGGCAGATAGTTGATACAGCCAATAAACCGGTGGTCGGGGCCGAGGTTTATGTCTTCGATTCCGCTAATGTAAAGCGGCCTGCCGATTTCATCTCCAATCGCACCGGAGGTGACGGTTATTTCAGGGTCGAACTACCGCTCGGTCATTACTGGACCATGGCGATCATGCGTGTGAGCGGCGCTAGTTTCGGACCCTTGGGCAAGGACGATAAACATTCGGGGGAGCCAATTGAGATTGATTCAGCCGGTAAAAACGAGTTGAGCAAAGATTTTACCGTAATGGACCTGCGGGAGGCGGCCAGGGTCAATCAGAAGCGCAGCGAAACCGTTATCAAAATCAGCGGCCATATTCTCAACGATGACGGCCTGCCGGTCGGGATGGCCTATGTCCTGGCTGACCAACAGCGGAAATTCGGTGATATGCCCCAGTATCTTTCAACCTGGACAGAGACGGATGGGAGTTATGTTCTTTTTCTGCCCAAAGGTGAATTTTTTATAGGGGCTAGTAAGGATTTTCCGCCAAAGAGTGATTACTCTCTTTCTAAGAAGGTTGGTTTTGCAAATGATACAACAGGTATTGATCTGATTATTCCGAGCCAAACTTCTCCGTAATCAGATTGCCTTGGATTTTTGAATAATAATGGCGCAAACCTCTGCTCTTATGTCTTGGTGAGTCTGGTTGGCTTAGAGGTTGGTTTTTGGTCAAGTTAGATAAGACTCCCAGTCCAATGAATACGGAATATTAAACGTGGTAACAGATCACGATACTCCAGATCAGGAATCCTGCCGGATTCAACCAGACGACCAGATCGACGAAGATGGTTTTTCTTTAAAAACCTTGGATCGCCTCGATAAATTGGCCTTATTTGGTGTTGCCGTCATGGTTATTGTTGGCTCCTTCATTATAGTCAGCTTTTCCGGTCGGGAGAATCCAACTTTAGGCGGCGCCGGA
The DNA here is from genome assembly GCA_039714535.1 of Thermodesulfobacteriota bacterium. Classification (GTDB taxonomy): domain Bacteria; phylum Desulfobacterota; class Desulfobulbia; order Desulfobulbales; family JAGXFP01; genus JAGXFP01. The sequence continues at coordinate 16,159 of JBDLJC010000019.1, forward strand.
GTTTCCCGACAACCGGTGATCATTGTCAGCCCCGAATTCGACAGTAAGCTTAAAATCACCAAGACCCTGTTAAACAGTGGGAATTTGACCAAGGCCCGGGAACTGATCAATAGTATGATCAAGGATTATCCATACGATGGCAGACCGTATATGTTGCTCGGTGATCTTTACGTCCGTGAGCAGCTACCGATTTTGGCGATGCTCGAATACCGTAAGGGGGTTGATCTCAACCCTGATTTTCTCGATAAAAAGGCTAAAAAACTTTTTCGCGGCAAACAGATTAAAAACATTCTGGATGAGGCCCGTCAGGTGATCCGGGCCGGACTTGCAGAAAGCCCCGGAGATCCCCAGCTCAAACAGCAGCTGGAGACTTTGTATTATATGCTCAGGCGAGTGGCCGGCAGTTGTGGTTAGAACATTTATTAGAATCATCTGTTCATACACCATTAACTGCAGGGTGTAGACTAATGGATTTTAACACGAAAGGATCTTATGCCCGTCAGGCGAGCACTGAACAGAGTACCCCGCAGGTAAGCGAAGATTCCGAGAGGGTACTGAAAAGAGTCCTGCTCTGCTGTGGCTAGGAGGTAAGAATCATGCATAAAGGCTGGTTTATTCTAATGGGCGCAGTCCTTGGCATTGGCGCCCTGACCTTGTCGTACTACGGCAACCCGGCCAATACCGGGCTTTGCGTCTCCTGTTTCATGGAGAATATCGCCGGGTCCATGGGCCTCCACGACAATATCCGTATGCAATATCTGCGGCCGGAACTGATTGGTTTTGTCCTGGGCGCTTTTTTCCTGGCTCTGGTCCGCCGCGAATTTATTCCTTCCGGCGGCAGTTCGCCGCTGCTCCGCTTCCTGATCGGTTTCTTCCTGATCATCGGTTGTACAATCTTTATCGGTTGCCCGGTCAAGATGGTCTTGAGGTTGACCTCCGGAGATATCGGTGCATTAATAGGGCTAGCTGGTCTAATTACCGGGATCTATATCGGCCTCGAGTTTCTTGAGAACGGTTTCAGGCTCGGCAGTCCTTCGCCCCAGCCCCGGGCCAACTCTTTATTTATCCCCGGTTTCATGCTTTTTTTGCTGGTTCTGCTTTTCCTTGAACCGTCGTTTGTTTTGATAAGCAGCAAGGGTTCCGGGGCGTTGCGGGCCCCGGTCCTGCTTTCCCTCGGCATCGGCCTGCTGATCGGCGCTCTGGCTCAATATACCCAGTTCTGTATTACCGGTGGCATTGCCCGTATTTTCCTGTGGGGGCCGCGCGAAGTTCTTAATTGCCCGCGTTCCACCGGGTTATTGATCAGTCTCGGTTCCTTCTTTATGTTTGCTACGGTCGCCAGTATCTTGACGGGGCAGTTTAATTTCGGTCTCCAAGGCCAGCCCAGTTCCAACGATAGCTACGGTTGGGCCTTTATGGGGATGATGATGGTCGGGTTGGGCTCGGTGCTGATCAGGGGCTGCCCGATGCGGCAGTTGATTGCTTCGGCCCAAGGTGATAATGATGCCGGTGCCGCAGTCTTGGGCATGTTGGTTGGCGCGGCCCTTGCTCAGAGCTGGGATCTGGCCGGAACCGCAGACGGCACCCCCGTTGGCGGCCAGATTGCCGTTCTGGCCGGGCTGGCGATAATGTTGATGGTCGGCGTCTTGAATCGACGAAGGGGCTATGGAATCGCGCCTGAATACCAGGCCGGCCTCGATTAATCCCGGCCTTGTAATATCCTCTGCAGAAATTTATACTATCCAGGTTGTATAATAACGTAAAGGCAAGTCACTTCAATTAAAGAAGGGGGCTTGCCTTTTCAGGTGAAGTGGGAAATATTAAAGATAATAATCCTGAAAGACCAGAATATTCCTGTCTGCCCGGGATGACAGACGATCAATAATTTTAATTTAATAGCTCAGAGTTATATAATATGAAAAATAGCAAGCAAACCATAATAGCAACCCTGCTGACCTTATTTGTATTGCTGGCTGGTTGTGAGCGAAAACCGGTGACCGAGCTCAACATGGCCACTCTGGAGAAGGATACGACCTGGAGCGGAGAGGTCAGGGTAAACGGTGATGTCTATGTGCCGGTCGGGGTGACTCTCACCATATTGCCCGGTGCCACCGTCAAGTTCAAACGGATCGATGAAAAGAGTGAGCAAAATATGTTTGATATCGATTCTCCGTACTATCCCCAGGCCGAACTTATTATCCGCGGCAGGTTGATTGCCCGCGGCACCAAGAAAGACCACATAGTTTTCAGGTCGGCTGAAGTAGATGCGAGGCCCGGTGACTGGGGCGCCATTAATTTCCTGGGTAGTGATGATAATATCATTGAGTATGCCAGAATCATTAACGGTTACAATGGCGTTCATGCCCATGGCTCTGGGGTGCGGATTGCCCATAATGAGTTTGTCAAAAATGGGGTAGGGGTCAGCTTCAAGGCTGAAGAGGAGACCCCCGGAGTACCATGGTTCGGCAAACGTTCCCGGCTAACCATCACCGACAATCTCTTTGCCAACAATAAAGGTGGGATCGGCTTTCGCAATTCCGATGCCGAGATATCCCATAACGAGATTATCAACAATAAATTCTTCGGGATCTGGGCCAAGGAGAAGAGCAAGGCCCGGGTCACCTATAATGAGATCACCGGCAACAAGAAAGGCATTTATCTCTATCAGGCCCAGGGGGTGGTTTTCGAATTTAATAATATTTACGATAATCGCGATTACAATATTGCCATGGCCGAGGCCCAGGATTTTCCGGTCGAAGCGCCCAACAACTGGTTCGGCACCAGAAATCGCCGGAAGATCGATGAACAGATCTTCGACCGCAAAAAAGATAGTGATCTGGGTGAGGTCAGGATTGATCCGCTCTTGACTGAAGCCGTGGCCTGGGAGGCGCAATAATTGCAACCACATGAACTTAAATTAACCTGGTTGGCCAGTTTCTCCCATTTCATCACCCACGGCTACATGACCTTGCTGCCGGCGGTGCTGATTGTTATCACCGCCGAACATTCCCTGAGTTTCACTGAAATTGGCATAATCGCTAATGTCGGTTATTTCCTTTACGGCCTTGGCTCTTTCCCGGCCGGTTATCTTTCCGATAAATTCGGTTCCAAACGAATGCTGACCATCGGCGTTACCGGTATGGCCGTTTCATCGATTTTGGTCGGTCTTTCCCCCGGCGCTGCCGCTTTTGCCATTACCTATGCGATGCTGGGTGTTTTCGCCAGTATCCATCATCCGGCCGGGTTGTCGCTGATTGCCAGAAGGGTGGAGACCAAGAAGGGCAAGGCCCTCGGCATTCACGGGGTTATGGGCAATGTCGGTATTTTCCTGACCCCGCTGGTGGCAAGTTATGGGGTTAAATATTTTGGCACCTGGCGGGCCGCCTATATTATTTACGGAGTGATTGGTCTTGCCTTTGCGATGATCATTCATCTGGCCAGAATCGATGATGAAGCCGATCTGAGCTGGCGTAAATTATTGAGAAGGTCTGCGAAAGGGGCGGCTCGTGAAAATAGTGAAGCAGTGGAGACGGTCGATGACAAAACCAGCAAATCTATAAAATCTCCGGCCCTGATCATTATCCCCATTTCATTGTTGCTGCTTTATCTCGGCAGTATCCTTTCCGGTTTTATTTTCAGGGGTTCGCTGACTTTCTTCCCCACCCTGTTGCAAAGCGAGGTCCATTTTATCAATATCCATGACGAACCGGTCTATATGGCCGGTATTATGACCACTATCGTTCTTTCCCTGGGGTTGGTCGGGGCCTGGTTCGGAGGGTATATCACCGATAAGATTAAAAGACCGGAATTTTTGCCATTCTATATCTTCATTATCGTGGCCCCGGTTCTTTATCTGATCAGCACTATGATCGATACTAAATTACTGTTGATCAGCTGTCTGTTCAGCCTGGTTTATTACGCCTGGCAACCGGCTCAGAATTACCTGATCTCCAAGTACACCAGAAAAGCCTCCCACGGTATGGGCTTCGGGATCAATTTCTTCCTGATCTTCGGGATAGGGTCGATTGCCACTTACACCGGCGGTTATGTTACCGATGAATACAGTGTTGATCGCTTCTATCTGATAATGGCGATTATTGGCGCTATGGCGGCCTTGGCCGCAGGAGGGGTCTATCTGGTCAGATCTTATCTGCTTAAATTTAACTGGCAACTGGTCAGAGAAGATAAACAGCAGAAAAACGCTTGAAGCAAAATAAACTGCATTGGCAGGAGAGAGATGAAGTGCAGCAATTTTGTCCATGGCACTTTTATGTTTCGTAGATCGGGAAAATCCTGGTCGTCTCGTCCACAATTCTTAAGTCATAATTACTAATTTGAAGAGGTTTTTGATATGACCGTTTGTCCCTGTAATTCCGAAAAAGAACTTGATGAGTGTTGCGGACCTATTCTGGCCGGCACAAAGCTACCGCCGACTGCCGAGGCCCTGATGAGATCGCGTTATAGCGCCTATGTTCTGCAGGATTATCCCTATGTCCTCAAAACCTGCCATGAAACGACCCGTCCTGGGGAAGAAGAGTTCGATGACGGCCAAGCTGTTGACTGGTGTGGTTTGGAAATAAAGGATACCGAGGCCGGAGGGGAAGGTGACGATGATGGGGTTGTCGAGTTCGTGGCCAGCTACAGGGCCCAAGGCGCACTTCTTGGCCTGCATGAGAAAGCAAGTTTCGTCAAAGAAGATGGTCAGTGGTTTTACGTTGATGGTGATATTATTAAACCGCCCCAGGCTCGTTCGGAAAAGATTGGTCGTAACGCGCCATGTCCATGCGGCAGCGGTAAGAAGTATAAGAAATGTTGTAGATGACCGGCTTGATGATTATAGGGCATCTCTCGCCTCTGCCGGGAATTACCTGCGCGCACAGGTGATATCCTTGGTGGCGGCGCAGTGTGGCTTGAGGTGGTGCCCAGGTCACGACTAAGTTGGTAGCGGCTTTAGTTCAGGCTGATCCGCTTCACCCGCCGCTGAATCGATAGTTGCTCTTTGCATTGGATACATTTGTAACGAATGGATGGTGAGTGATGAGAAAAAATACGATTTGGTTGGTGATTGTCCTGACTTTTCTGGCGGCTGATCCCGTCTCGGCCTGGTTTTGGGAAAAGAAGGACGTGAAAACCCCTGGAGTTAGCAGGGAATTAAAGGAAATCCCTCCGGCGACCGTCAAGAAGACGGGGCCTGGCGCCACTATCAAAAAGGCAGGGCGAGGAATCAAGAATTTCTTCAAGGGACTTGGTAAAGATATTAAAGAAACATCCAAGAAGGTTCCGGGCGAAGTCAAAGAGGAATCCAATGAAGTCGGCAAGAGCCTGAAGAAAACCGGCAAAGAGATCGCCGGTGAATCAAAAAAGGTGCCTGGAGCACTAAAAAAGGGTGGCAAGGATCTTGGCAAAGGTTTTAAAAAACTCGGCAAAGACATCAAAAAAGGAACCAAGGATTTTTTTAAAGAATAGCCGGGAGAGGGCATGTTTTTGATGGAAATTCCCGTCAAGTCACCAGTAGCCTAGTCACTTGATGGTTTTGCGCGCCTTTTTTTTAATTTGACATCCAGAGATTGCTGTTTCCATAATAAAAGTAGGTTACTGCGTAACTCGTTAGATTGAAGATAAACTTCTCGTTGGAGGGCAATTATGTCAAAAATGATGTCATATAGCAAAATTGAAAAGACCATTCTCCATGATTTCAGAAACAAGGTTAATCACGCCGAATCAACTGAAGACCTTAAAAAGTTTTTTACCTACAGTGCCCAGGAATTATTCAATAATGTTTTTGCCGGAAAAATGACCTTTGATTTTGACGACATCTCCCTACAGCCCGATGGCGCCCCCCATTTTCAACTGCATGAACGGTTGCTCTCAGCTAATGCTTTCAAAGCAGTCTGGGACAGTTCCGATCTGCCGCAAGTGATGGGGCGTTTGGCCAAGGCCGCAGCCAACCATTATGTAAGACTGGAGAAGAACCCCGCTAAAACCGAAGCGAAGATCAGGATGTAACGGCTCTTGAATCAGCCGGTGTCTCTCGGCTGAGCAGGAATATCTAAGTAAAAAAAGATCCCCGGCCGGGTAGGCATGGGGATCTTTTTTTTATCAAACTGAAGGGTTGGCCTAGAAGTTGATTCTGAATCCGACCATTATATTGCTGGTGTTGTACTCTATCTCCATGCCATCTAAGTCAGCGTCAGAGGTGGCAAAATAGCGATAGCTCAGATCGATCTTGGCTGGCTCGGAGACCTTGAAGGCCAAGCCGAGGGCCAACTGATAGGCGAAGACCGTATCGTCACCGCTTTAATTCACCGGAATACCGAGTATGCTATCTATTTCTCCATCAACATTTGCCACGCCGATTCCGGCGCCGATAAAAGGGATGACGGCGGTGCCGGTGTTGAGATCCCAGAAGACATTACCCATCAGGGCCGTCGAGGTAACATCACCCTCAAGCGGAACCGTCGGCAAACCCGGTAATGTGATTTCGTTAAGATCGTTGGCGCGATAGGCCAGCTCTGCCTCCAGGCGAACGCTGGTCATGTCATTGCCGATTGCCAGGGACAGGCCGTAACCCGTGTCGGTGGCTACCTCTGCGGTATCACCAACTGAATCGGTCCAGTCCGAGTCATGGCCGATAACCGCGGCGAGATTGCCGTTAAAATAGGGACCTGCTAAACAGGTGGTACCGGTCCCCATTACCAAAATACCGGTCAGACTGAACATTAATAATTTCTTCATAATTTCCTCCTTCATCTTGGGTGAAATTTAACTGCACTATCAGTGCTAGATGGATCTTTGCCGGAAAAGCAAGTTTTTTTGAAGGAAGATTTTCTTGCGGTTGACGGCAACAACCCAAATTATGCTTGATCGATGGTCGGTCTCAGGCAACCACTCCGGCCAGGATCGCCGGGTCATTGGCACCTTTTAAGGGCAATCTGACGATGTAAGTCAGGTCGGCCTCGATCATCATCTCCCTTGATTCAGAAAATTGTTTCTGGTAGAGAAGGAAACTTTTACTTTTATTGGCAACTTTGTCTGTCAACTTAATCAAACCTAGTTGAGATGATTAATGTCTTGGGGAAATTCAGAGACAGAGATCTTGGGTCGTAATCACTTATGGAAGAAAATCATTCTTTAGATCAGCGGAACTCTGCGCAGACCACTTCTTTATCATCTCCTGAAGCCATTGAGGAGATGCTCCAGCAGGCGTTGGCCTGTCTTGACGAGAACCGCCTGGCAGAGGCAGGCGTAATTTATCAGGAAGTTCTAAAGGTTCAGCCAGATAACATCTATGCCTGTTTCAACTTGGGCATGATCTGGCAGAGCAACGGCGAATTGTCGGCAGCAATCTCCTGTTATGGCACGGTACTTGAGCAGGAACCGGATAATTTTCAAGTTCTGTACCAGCTGGCCAATGCCTATCGTGATCAGGGCTGTCTGGAGAAAGCGGCTGCTACCTATAATCATGCACTTACTCAAGACTATGATCGTGCCGACATTCACTATGATCTGGGTCTGATTCATTATCAGCAAGGGGATCTGGAGGCTGCCCGGTCCAGCTACCAACAGGCGGTTAAACTAGACCCAGCCCACGCCAATGCCTTCTATAACCTTGGTCTTATTCATTTTGAACAGGGTGGTTATGATCTATCCATCACCTGTTACGAACAGGCCCTGGCCTCCCGTCCCGACGATATTGACACCCATTACAATCTAGCGGTGACCTTGACCAAACAGGGTAAGCTTAAAGCTGCTGCCGATCACTATCGAAAAATTCTGGCGCTCGATCCCGACGATGCCGAACTGCATAACTCGTTTGGCTTAGTCTGCAAGCAGTTAAGAGAGTTAGACCGGGCGGAGGCCTGTTTCCGGAAAGCGATCAGCCTGCGGCCTGATTATGGCGCCGCTTATATAAATCTGGCCATTGTTCTCCAGACTGTTGATAAGATTGATCAGGCGAGCGAGTGCTACGCCAAGGCGATAGATCTTGGTCATCAGGCGGAATCGGCTGCGTATATGCTGGCAGCTCTGACCGGTTCCGGTCAAGATTCCGCCCCCCGTGATTATGTGCGGGACCTTTTTGATAGCTATGCGGATAATTTCGATGATAACCTCACCGGTGATCTCGGCTATAATTCTCCGGAATTACTGAGGGAAATTGCGGGTGAGCTGCTTGGTTCGGATCAGCAGTTCTCCAAGATAGCTGATCTTGGCTGCGGGACCGGTCTGGTCGGCGGTCGATTCAGGGATATTGCCAAGCAGATGATCGGGGTGGACCTATCGGCTAAAATGTTGGATAAAGCGGCAGAGAAGGGTAATTATGACCAACTCCATTGTGGTGAAATTGTCGAATTCCTTGACGAATATGACGGAGTCTTTGATCTAATAGTTGTCGCTGATGTTCTGATATATCTGGGTGACCTTGCTCCTTTCTTTGCCTCGGTTCAGAATCGGATAGGACCGGGCGGACATCTGCTGTTCACGGTCGAAGAGTTGCAAGGGGCCGGTGACCATCAACTGCAAGCTTCCGGTCGCTATGCCTATGCCAAGGAGTATCTGCTGGGCCTTGCCGAGGAATATGGCTTTTCAGTGGAGGCCTGTCGGCGAGTTGATCTGCGCAAGGAAAAAGGCCAGTGGTTGCAAGGTTATCTTTTTGTGTTGCAAAAGAACTAAGAATATCCTCGCAAAAAGTTTGGGAGAGATGGCATCGCAGCTAAGCGCAGACTGCGATGCCATCTTCAAGTCGTAAGGTTGCGGTAGATAGCGGGCATACGAAGCGGCAGGTCACTGACCCTATCCAGAAAGATGTAATTAACCTCGCCGTACATATGGGCGTTGTAGTCGTGGGCCTGTTGGTCGATGGTGATGCAGAATGGGTGGATGCCGACTGCCTTGGCCTCGATTAAGGCATGGCGGGTATCTTCAATGGCGTATTCTCCCTTGTAGTCGTCGTAATCCTCCGGTTTGCCGTCGGCAAGAATTATCAACAGCCTGACCTTGGCATCCACCTCTTGCAATATCTTGGTCGCATGGCGGACCGGCGGCCCCATCCTGGTATATTCCTGGGGCGCAATGGCGGCGATCCGCCCCTTTATCTCTTCATTATAATTTTCAGCAAAATCCTTGATCTGGTAGAAATCAGATCGGCTCCGTCTCATTCCGGAAAAGCCAGCAATGGCATAGCGATCTCCCAGAACTTCCAGGGCCTCGCCCATCAGGATCAGGGCCTCCTTGAGCGCTTCACCGACCCAGCCCTCGGTTGATGACGACATGTCGATTAAAAACATCACGGCAATGTCCCGATCATCACGGCGCAGCCTGACGAAGAGTTGTTCCGAGCCCGGCCGACCGGCCCGGATGTCTGAGATCGATTCAATGACCGCGTCCAGATCGATATCGTCGCCATCCCGTTGTCTCTTTACTAAACGTTCCGTACAGCGGAGCATCTCAAACTGTTTTTTCAGCTTGATCAACTGTCCTCGGTATTTCTCCAGGGTGTTTTTGACGAAGGTGCCCTTGACCGGCTGGATCTTTTTTTCATTGAGGATGCACCAATCCTTACGAAATCCGGCCCGCCGGTGGTCCCATTCATCGTAAGTAATCGCGCCATGCAGACTTTTCCCGTCACTATCGGCGCCAATATTTTTGGGTAGCTCACCCTTGCCGGCCAGGCCGTGGGCGGCGGAGATATATTCATTAGGGACCAGACCAAGATCGGCCTTGATCTCGGCGGCCAGTTCTTTGAGCGGTTCGGGGATCTCTATCTCAGGGCCATCGATGATCAGGAGCTGGCTGGATTCGGACTGGTCGGCTGTTGACGGCGGTTCCGTTTGATCTTTTTGACCGGGCGCGATCAGCAGGGCGGCTGCGTCATCGCTATTCAATCTGGCCGGTGTCTCTCCTGTATCGTTATCTTCACTTTGCGACTTAGCCGTCGGCTGTTGGTTGTTTGCCAGAATAGCGGCCAGAGCCTCGATGAATTTCTTCTTGGTTTCAGCCCGTTCCTGCCGGCGGACCTGGTGGGCGGCAGCTGGTTGCAATCTGCCTAGATAGGGCAGGGGCTTCACCGGTTTGTATGGTAATTTGATATTGCTTAGCAGGACATAGATTGCTGCGGTCTTAATGGCGGAGTCACTGGCAGTTCGGGCCGGTTCGCTGAGTTCGGTTATAATCCGCCCAAGGTGTTGGTTGGTTAGCCCGCTAGCCTGGTCGATTCGGCCGGTCAGCAGATAGAGGCTCAGGGCCTCAACCACCCGGCTCTTACCCTTCAAAGAAGCCAGGGGCTGGCGCTGCTTTGCCAGTTCCCGGCGGAGCCCTGCCGTATCACCCCATAGCCCTGAAAAATCTGCGGCCATCTGTTCGCCGATTCTCAAGCCTTCAGCCAGGGTGAAGAGATCTTCCGCCAAGCGTGGTTCCGGAAATATATTCCAGAAATCTTCGATCATTAATTGGTCAAGATCAGATTTATATTTCTCCCGCAATGTTTGGCCAAGGGAAGAATCGATGTTGATGACCATTTCATAGGTTCGGTTATTGATCAGGGCCAGCTGGGTGGTGATCATCAGTTTGTATAAGAGGAAATTCTCGGCTGCGCTTGGCAGCAGCGTTAGCTTGGCGGGCAGGAAAATCCGGGCGGTATCGGTATAGAGACTGCTACTTTCTTCAAGAGTGATAGGCTTATTCACGATCCCTTTGGCGTAGGGCTGGAGCCGGGGGATAACCTCGTCCAAGCGGATTCCAGTTTCTCCCCGGAGCTGACATAGATAGTTGTTTTCAACGTCAGTCATGAAGGCCTGGGCCGCTTTTAAACCCTCTTTCTCGTAGATATCAAGGAACATTGCCACCCAAGGGCTGATCTGCTCTTCACTTAGGCAGGAGAGGGCGGTGGCGGCACAGGCTAAGTAAGAATAGCAGAGCGAGTTGCTCACCGGCCAAATGGCCTGAACCTGTTGGAGAATCAAATCCTGGATGTGGTCGGGCAGATCCGTCAGCTGCTCAAGGTTCTCCTCCGCTTCCCAGTCACTGGGCAGTGGTGGTGGCAGCAGGTCCAGAAATCTCTTTTTGAGCATTGCACCGTTCATGTCATTTCGGTCAGACCGCTTGGAAAATTGAGTTAACCATTTCGGTGATGGCCGCCAGCAATTCCGGTTCATCGCTCAGGGTTTCGGTGATGGCGGCCTGGCAGGCCCGTCGCCGGTCCATGCCGGAACCAATCAGTTTGCCGGTGTGAATTAATAGTCTGGTGCTGGCCCCCTCCGGTAACCCTTCATCTTTGAGATGCCTGGTCATCGTGGCCAGACGAACCAGGGCAGAGCCGGTTTCCCGGTCAAGGCCAGATTCGTGGCAGACGATATCGGTTTCGAGATCAGTGCTCGGATAGTTGAACTCGATTGAGATAAAGCGTTGCCGGGTCGATGGTTTGAGGTCCTTCAAAACGCTCTGGTAGCCGGGGTTATAGGAGATGACCAGCATGAATTCCGATGGGGCGGTCAGGAGTTCGCCCAGTTTTTCAATGGGGAGCTCACGTCGGTCGTCGGCGAGGGGGTGGATAACCACGGTGGTATCTTTTCGGGCTTCGACCACCTCGTCAAGATAACAGATCGCTCCGTGGCGAACGGCCAGGGTTAAGGGGCCATCGACCCATACCGCCTCGCCGCCCTTTATCAGGAAACGGCCGACCAGATCTCCGGTGGAGAGATCATCGTGGCATGAAACCGTGATCAGAGGTCGTTTAAGGCGCCAGGCCAGATGTTGCATGAAGCGGGTCTTGCCGCAGCCGGTCGGGCCTTTAAGGAGCAAGGGAATATTGTGCTGATAAGCTGCCTCGGCGATGGTCAGTTCATCTTCCAAGGGGAGATAGAAGGGCTCATCGCTAATGAGATGTTCTGCCAGACGGTGTTCTATGTTCTGCATATGTCCTCCATTGTAATATGGTAAACAATAAGAATGATTCCTGATATTTCAATGGAACCAATTACTGAATGACGGTTTTATTTACCTGTATCTGACAAATTGTTTGCTCATGCTATGATAGTCTGTTAATAATGGTGTGATGGGGTGCCAACTTGACAGGCAAGCGGTCGGCTTGGTCATTAATTTTGCGCAATAAAAAAACAGGAAATCATAATGATAAAAAAGATTGTCTGCCTATTAGCGTTCATCAGCTGTTTTTCCCTGCAAAACCTCCAGTCCCAGGAGATCATGCAGCCCTTTGTTTACAAGGAGGGCATTGAGTTATCCAATTGGCTCATGAGCGAGAAACTTGACGGGGTCAGGGGTTATTGGGATGGCAGTAAATTGTTGTCAAAGAATGGCATCCCCTTTAATCCACCGCGATCGTTCACCAAGAACTTTCCTGATTTCGCGGTAGAGGGTGAGTTGTGGGGTGGGAGGGGGACCTTTGAAAAAACAGTCAGCATTGTCATGCAGAAAGATGCTCATATCGGCTGGCATGAGCTTAAATTTGCCATATTTGATGTACCAAAAGCAAAGGGTGGTTTTGAAGACCGCTTGAACGTGGCTAAAATGTGGTTTGGTCGCCACCCTGCGGAATTTGCCTTCGTCATTGAGCATAAGCCGGTAACCAGCGATGCATATTTACAGAATGAACTAAAAATGATCGAAGAGGTCGGCGGCGAAGGGATCATTTTGAGAAAGTCAGGTTCCCTTTATATACCAGGGCGAAGCAAAGATATTTTAAAACTGAAAAGCTATTCCGATATGGAGGCGGTGGTTATCGCCCATCTCGGCGGGGAGGGCAGGAATGCCGGGCGCATGGGTTCTCTGCTGGTTGAACTCCCCCGGGATAAAATGAGGTTCAAGATAGGCTCAGGTTTCAGCGATGAAGTGCGGAATAATCCGCCCCCGGTCGGTACGGTTATCACTTTTAAACATTACGGGTTCTATAAATCCGGTATTCCCAAATTCCCTTCATATCTGCACGAAAATTTCAATTACCAATAAAGAGTCCGGACCCCAAGGAACAGGATTTTCAGCCAAAAAGAAAGCTGCCAGGCTTTATCGGCCAGGCAGCTTTGGTTGTCGGGATAATCTTGGCGGTTATAATAAAATGCTGGTTACTCCAACATCTATTATTGCAGCCGGGGACAATTTTCTATTTGACCGCCACCTCAATTGACTTGGGCTTTTTAACCTCCGTCTTGGGGATGGTCAGTTCCAGCATGCCTTCCTTGAAAGAGGCATCAATTTTGCTTTCATCAACATTGTCGGGCAGAGAAAAACTGCGGCAGAAGCAGCCGTAGTAACGTTCGATTCGATGGAATTTTTTGCCTTTTTCTTCCTCCTCCTGTTTTCTTTCTCCGCTAAAAGTGAGGACACCGTTTTCCACGGTCACCTTGACATCTTCCTTGCTGATATCGGGAATCTCTGCCTTGATAACAAACTCGTTATCTGTTTCGGAGATGTCAACGCGCGGGGCCCAGTCCCCGGCTGTCGTCAGTCCCTGGCCAAATCTATGCTGCCAGCCGAGCGGTCTTGAAAATCTTGTAAAGGCATCCTCCATTTCCCGAAAAGGCTCCCATTTCGTCAGTTCCATAATAGGCCTCTCTCCCATAGAGCAGGATTTGGAATTTCCATCCGTAGATCGCCTGCCTTCAATCTACCAGACGTTAATTTTCGGTAAAATCAGCAATTCTTCCGGCTCTATCGGTTCATTTTTTCACTATCTTGCTGATCCGCTCGTAACCGTTCATTAAGTCTTCGCCGATCTCCTTAATTGTTTCACCGATCTCTTTGGCAACCTCTCCGCCGGTTGTCGTCATTGCTTCGATCTTCGGTTTCAATTCCTCCCATTTTTTCTCGGCTACCGCCCATTCGTCCTCAGCATCTGCTTTGGCCAAATGAATTTTGACTTTGAGTTCGTCCCTTTGCTGCCGTAATTTGCCGATCATTTTTTCAAGGTCTTCTTTTTTCATGTTTATCCTCTCCTCTGCGGCTTTTAAGTTTGATTGAGCAATGCCCGCCAATTACAAATCCATGCTTAATCGGGGTATAACGTTGCTTTTTTCCTCTTAATTAAGGCTATTATTGAAATGCTCCAGGTGTCAAATTAATTTTGCCGGTATTTGTTTTAGGTAGTGGAGAAGGGCAGATTCGGTTCGGTTGATAAGCATCTCAACGCTTTGCCAGGCGATGAATTTTAAGTAAATTGGTCGTGCCGGGACTGGACAGGGGGCTGCCCATGGTAATGACCACCGTACTGTCTTCCGGCATGACCCCGGAGGCCAGCACGGCCTTTTCCACCTCGTCGATCTGGGCCTCGGTGCTGCCTTGATAATTGACAACCAGGGCACGGACTCCTCTGTAGAGGCACATTCGCCGTTGCACTTCCAAGGACGGGGTTACGGCATAGATTGGTATCGGCGGCCGGTATTTGGCCACCAGGGTGGCGGTGTTGCCGGTTTGGGTGAAGGCGAGGATCGCTTTGGCCTTGACCTCCCCGGCGACCCGGCAGGCCGCCTGGCCGATTGCCTCGGTGGCGCTGGTCTTGGTGATTCGTCTAGGCTCCCGTTCAACTAGGAATGGGGAATTGTTGCCCCGCTGGGAACTCCGCTCGATATCTTGGGCCACCCGGTTGATCACCCTGATCGTCTGGTGGGGATAGTGGCCGATGGCGGTTTCGCCAGACAGCATGACCGCATCGGTCCCGTCTAGAATGGCGTTGGCCACATCCGAGGTCTCGGCCCTGGTCGGCTGCGGGTTATGGATCATACTCTCCAACATCTGGGTGGCGGTGATCACCGGCTTGCCGGCCCGGTTGCACTTGGCAATGATGTTCTTCTGGAGCAGAGGCACCTTTTCCGGGTTCATCTCCACTCCTAGATCGCCTCGGGCCACCATTATGCCGTCGGCCACGTTCAGGATCGTCGCGAAATCGCTGACAGCTTCTGGTTTTTCGATCTTGGCAATGATCCGGATGTTGCTTTTCAGGGATTTCAGGTGTTTTTTGAGATGGACAATATCACTGGCCTGCCGGACAAAGGAGAGGGCGATGAAATCGAGCTGCTCCTGAATGCAGAAAACCACATCTTCCAGATCCTTGTCTGTTAGCGCCGGGGCGGAGACTTTCACGCCCGGCAAATTGATGCCCTTGTGATCGCCTACTGTGCCACCGGTTACTACCAGGCAGAGGACATCTTCGCCGCGAACACTTAGCACCTTTAGTTCGATGGCTCCGTCATCAATAAGGATCCGGTCGCCTTTTACAACGTCGTTTGGTAGATTGCGGTAACTGGTCGGAATGAGCTCATCCTTGCCAATGGCATTCTCGGTGGTGATTCTGACCTCGGTGCCAGGTCGCAGCTCCAGAGCGCCGTTCTGCATTTCCCCGGTCCTTATTTTTGGCCCCTGCAGATCGCCAAGGATCGCGATAACCCGTCCTTCCCTTTCGGCAAGCTGGCGGACCAGCTTGATCACCGCCCTTTTTCCTTCGCTACTGCCGTGGGAAAAATTAAAACGGAAGACATTAACGTCTGCCTTCATCAAAGCCAGCAGATCTTTCTCGTTTGCTGTGGCCGGGCCGATCGTCGCGATTATTTTGGTGCGGCGTCTCATTTGATCTCCCATCAGAACTCCTTGTAATTAAAGGTTAGCATATAACTCAAGCGGTAAGTCAATTGATAAATTGTACTGGCCTGCGCTTGGCTGTTTAGTCATTCGCTTATTGTTAGGTCGTTTAGGAGCTTTTTCGAAGTTCATCTGTTTTAAGAATGACGCTTGTCTGTTAAGATGCGGTGATTCTCCGATTTTGTAGCTCATTGAGGTGAAATTATGAAAAAAGTTGTTTCGATTATGCTCGTTCTCGCCGTTCTGCTCTTACCCCTGGTTGTCTTTGCAGATGAATGTCTGGAGGGGGATTGTGAAAATGGCCGTGGTAAGGGGTTCACCGAAGAAGGGCAACTCTATGATGGCGAATGGCAGGATGGAGAACCCCATGGCCAGGGTCGCCTCTTTGTCGCTAAAGGCAAGGTCCTTGAAG
This sequence comes from Thermodesulfobacteriota bacterium, assembly GCA_039714535.1. Lineage (GTDB taxonomy): Bacteria > Desulfobacterota > Desulfobulbia > Desulfobulbales > JAGXFP01 > JAGXFP01. Next base: position 32,153 of record JBDLJC010000019.1, read on the forward strand.
GCAGGTGGCAGCATGGGGTTCTGCTTGAGGAAAGGGAAGATAAAAAGGTTTTCCAAAGGAAATAATTACTGATGGCAACAAAGAAAAAATTTTATGCAATCGCCGTAGGGGCCAAACCCGGCATTTATACTAGCTGGCCAGCCGCCCATGCCCAGGTCAAAGGGTTCCCCGGCGCCAAATACAAGGGCTTTCCGACCAGGAATGAAGCGGAGAGCTGGCTTGAAAATCCGCCGACCCACACTCCGACTGCGGCAAAAAGCAAAGCCGCTAAAAAAATCAGCATGGCCCCCGCCGATACTTCGCCCAAGGCAGGTGAGGTTACGATCTATACCGATGGTGGCGCCCGCTTTAACCCCGGCCCTGGCGGTTACGGGGTCGTGCAGATCTTCAACGGCGAAACCAAGGAGCTCAGCGGCGGCTACCGCCATACTACCAATAATCGCATGGAACTGATGGGCTGTATTGTCGCCTTGCGCAATCTGGAGCGCCGGGACAAACCGGTGACCGTCTATTCCGATTCCCAATACGTGGTGAATGGCATCACTAAGGGCTGGGCCAAAAACTGGCGGAAGAGGGGCTGGGTTAAATCCAATAAACAGCCGGCCATCAACCCGGATCTCTGGGCGGAACTTCTTGAGCTCATTGAGGGTCTCAATATTATCTTCAGATGGGTTAAGGGCCATGCTGGTCATCCGCAGAATGAGCGTTGTGATGAGATGGCGGTGGCCTGGTCAGGAAAGAGTGATCTGCCGATTGACGTGGGCTATAAGGGCTGAGGGTCACTATGGCGAAAAGAACTGTTCAAGATAATACTCTGATTTACTCAACCGATCGGGGCCGGATCTGTTCCGGCTGCGGCCACCCGGCCGGGCAATGTTGCTGCAGTAAGAAGAGCCAACCCAAAAGTGACGGTATTATCAGGGTCAGCCGGGAGACGAAAGGGCGTAAGGGAAGCGGGGTGTCTTTGATTTCCGGTCTGGCGTTGGACGGGGCCGGACTAAAAAAACTGGCCAAGCAGCTCAAGCAGAAATGCGGCTCCGGCGGCTCGATCAAAAACGGGGTGATCGAGATTCAGGGCGACCAGCGCGAGGTCTTAATGGGAGAGCTGAAAAAGCAGGGCTACAAGGTTAAGTTGGCTGGGGGTTGATCAAGGCAGTGTTATAAGATCCCGATGACCAAAAGAGCTGTGAATTTTTCATCACGACTGTTACGCTTCGAATAATTTTCTGGCAATAGATGCCAAAGTTCACTAGGGTTATGAGTTTGATCTAGCTGATCGCTTCCCCCTGTTTAGACCGCCGTTGGGCTTACATTATTATTATGTGGTATCAGCCTGGTAACTCGTAAAAGTTCATGCCGTTGTCTCCCGCCTGTCTAAGGCCAATGATAGGGTTCTCCCTTTTTTCATGGGCGAAGAGACAGTAGTGAATACAACTGTTTGACGTATTTGCACATAACTGCATGGAGGTTTTTAAGTGGTTGTGGAGTCTGAACAAAAATCAAAGTCCATTCCTTTTTATACAAAAGCGGGTGGGGTGGCATCATTGATCCTCATGGCAATTCTAATAACCATGATTTTAAAAAACTGTGTGGCCTCCGTGAAGCACGGTAGGCAAACAGAAATGGGTACGGTGGATTCGTACTATCAGGTAGGCATTAGAGATGGCCAGCTCGCTAAAGAATTTTCTTTGCCTGCGGATGTGATGGAAAATCCTGTTTTGCGTAAAGCTTATAACAGGGGATATCGCGAGGGGATTGATAACAGACGATTTCCCGGACAATAAAAAGAAACCTTCTGTTGGCTAATAATGCATACTCCGAATCGTTTTCAGAGTGTTTTAATGAGTCCAGTGCCCGGAACAGGCTGTTTTTACAGATTTTTTAGGTGGTTGTTTTGTCAGGCAAAGTTAAGGTTGGTAGGTGTAATCTCTATTTTTCGCAGAGTAAAGATTTGTGGCACTAATCTATAGTTTCTGTTTTGCACAACCTATCCCTTAACTGGTGTGGTGATTTGTCGGGAGAGCAGAGAACAAACGATGTCTGCTGAAACGGGGAACTCCACTACCCTGCAACAAGTATCTTATTCGCTTAACAGTTTCTCCTAGACTATCCCTACAGTAAATAAAAGCAGGGCCACCTCCTAGTTGCCACATTGTGGTACTTTTCGCTTGATATAATCTTTATACTAAAGGTATAATTTAAGCATAAAGATTGTTAGTAATTAGATCCAAGGGGGAAATGAATGTGGTCTAAAATAAAGCAAGCGTGTGCATCACCAGTTTTTGATGATGAGGACAAAACTCGCATCGCAAATTTGTTGAATATCACGATCCTGACTATGTTATCCATTGCGATAATACGCGCATTTTTTGCCTCTTTTGTTTCACTGGAGTTTTTCTATCTTACATTAAGACATAACGGAATGTTGGGCGGGGCATTGATTGTTGTCTTTATGGTTATGCGTTACGGTCACGTCCGTTTTGCCAGTATGGTTTTCACCTCTTATCAATGGGTGGCAATAGCATTTCTTACCTACCAATATGGGGGCGTCTCTCTGAGCGTCTATAGTCTTTTTGTTTTTGTAATTTTAGCAGCCGGCTTGTTATTGGGGGGGAAGTGGGCCACTGGTTTTACCGTAATCAGTGTTATGTTCGGTACCAGTATGCTTTATCTTGAAAAGCAAAATCTTATTTCTCCATACTACTCTGACCATACAACCGAAGGATTTCTTGTCATAACCCCCGCTTTCATCACTACTGCCGTCTTAGTCGGTCTTCATCATCGCGACATAACCAGAGCGCTGATGAGAGCACGAAACAACGCGGACCAGCTTACAAAGGCAAATGAACAACTGAGCTATGAAATCACTGCGCATGAGCAAACAGAAAAACAATTGTTGCACGTCCAAAAGATGGAGGCCATCGGTACTCTTGCTAGCGGCATTGCCCATGATTTCAACAATCTTCTTTCCGTAATAGTTGGCTACACTCAATTAGCTAAAGATGCGCCTCCTGGTTCAAACTATCAAGAAGATCTAGAGCAAGTTCTCGTAGCTGGGGATCGAGCGAAAGATCTGGTCAAGCAGATTCTTACCTTCAGCCGCCAAACAACAGTAGTAAAAAAACAACTTAAGCTACAACCGATTATTCAGGAAGTGCTAAAAATGCTTCGTTCTTCACTACCAACTACTATTGAAATTCAGAAGGATATATCTCAAGAATTTGGGATCGTTAATGCCGATCCCACCCAAATACACCAGATATTAATGAATTTATGCACCAATGCTTTTCATGCAATGGAGGAAAAAGGAGGAACCTTAAAAGTTGGTTTAAAAACAGCAAAGACCATTCCCTTAGAGTTGCGAAAAGTTGCAGCTGAATCCAACGAAGACTTTCTAGAACTCTCTGTCAGCGATACAGGCCATGGGATAAGTGCTGATATTATTGAAAGAATATTTGAACCGTTTTTCAGTACTAAAGAAAAAGGAAAAGGAACCGGCATGGGACTTGCCATCACCTATGGCATCATAAAAGAGTATGGCGGTACTATCACTGTTGACAGCCTACTCGGCAAGGGAACAATTTTTAATATATATCTGCCCCAAATCAAACAGGAAATCTTTCTGACACCACCAGATGAAGCTGTTATTCCAAAAGGGAAAGAACGGATACTGTTTGTTGATGATGAAGATCTTTTTGCAAATATGAGCAAGAAGATTCTCGAAAAACTTGGATACCATGTAACTACTAAACAGAGCAGTCTTGATGCCTTGGAAGCCTTTCAGAATCAAACTGACGAATTTGATCTTGTAATTACGGACCAGACAATGCCCGGCATGACAGGTATCGATTTGGCCAAAAGCATGTTACATATACGTCCCGACATCCCTATTATCCTTTGCACAGGCTACAGTGCCATATTGGATGAAAACGAAGTGCAGGCTCAAGGTATAAAGGGTTTTGTACTCAAACCAATTTCAATAAATGCTTTAGCTGTATTAGTCCGGCAAACGTTGGATAGTGATGAGTTTGCCAGAGAGTAAAAGGGACAAGATTTATTTGTTTTCTCAAATTAAACATTACTTTCCAGAATCTTACAAATTAGGGATGTATAAAAGTAAAGATTATATGGCCAAGCCTATAGTTTCCAGGGTGGCAAAAAGTAAAGATTGGTAGATGTAATCTTTACTCCTACCGACCTCCCTTCTCACACATAAATCTAGCTTCTATGGCTAACCTTCCAACACTTTCTATGATTTCACCCGATTGGATAAATTGTATATAATGTTTTTTTTAACGGGATCACCTCTCTCCAGGCCAGATGCCAAATATTAGAGCGACCCCATTTACGTTCAGGTCTAAACTTGCGATCTTACTTGTCCGTAATCAGCGATAGAAAGAGTTATAGGCTGTTTCCAACTGTTTCTGTGGACGATACGCCCTTAAAGAAGTAATATTGAAATCTGCATTTGCAAGAAGCAGGAGAAAGGGAGTAAGGGCAGCGGGGAGTCTTTGCCCACCGGTCTGTCGTTGGACGGGGCCGGACTCAAGAAACTGGCCAAACAACTCAAGCAGAAATAATGCGGCTCTGGTAGGTCAGTCAAAAACGGGGTGATCGGGATTCAGGGCGATCATCGCGAGGTCTTAAAGGAAGTGTTGGGAAAACAGGGTTGTAAGGTCAAACTGACAGGTGTTTGACTAATTAGGTATAGGGACGATTGCGTGAGGTGATTGTTTTGATTTTATTTTGTCCCCAATGACCGTTACCCGTCGAATAATGATCTTGCTGCCATCCCGTTTACACTTTAACATGGGATTTTTCTGAAAAATGACCTTGTTTGGGCGCTTCCTCATCCTTGCTTTCATGCTCCTCGGCCAGTTGAGTAGCTCTGCTCTCCCCTGGGCGGCTACTGAGCCTATGGCGGTTGCTGAGCCTATGGCGGCCCCTATGGAGATCCGGGAGTATCTGCGCCAGAGGCTTGAGGTGGAAACAGGCAGCCGGCAGTTCATCTGTCGGGGCGAGACGATCTGCACTGCCCAGCTCATACGCCGTTTTTATGAGAGGCGCGCCTTTCAGCCGAGTTGGAGCAATAATGGTCAGCTTGCCACCCATATCACCGAGTTGGTTGTCGCCCTAAACAATGCCGATGTTGAAGGCCTGCGGCCTGCCGATTATCACCTTTACAGTATCAAGTCCCTACTTGGTAAGCTTGCCCGGCTGCAGGGCGAGGGAAAGTCCCTTGCCCTTGAAGATCTGGTTGACCTCGACCTGCTTCTTACCGATGCCTTTTTGGCGTACGCCTCCAATCTGATCAATGGCAGGATCAACCCTGAAGCCATCCACGAACAATGGATCCCTTATAATCATGGGGACGATCTGGTGGCAATTCTGGATGAGGCCCTCTCCTCCTCCCAAGGGGTGGCAGCCACTCTCCAGGGGCTGCGGCCGCCCCATGACGGTTACCGAAGGATGATGGAGGCCCTGGCCGATCTGCGTGATATCGCCAGAATGGGTGGCTGGCCAATGGTAGAGGACGGTTTTAACCTGCAACAGGGAATGCGCCACAGGAGGGTCCATGCCTTACGGCAGCGGCTCATGATTTCAGGGGATTATGATGCCCCGGTCATGGCCAATGAAAATCTTTTTGATGAAAAACTGGCTGCTGCGGTCCATCGCTTTCAGCAGCGGCACGGCCTGAAGGCGGACGGCCTCGTCGGTCCTGAGACCCTGGCTGCCCTTAATGTCCCTGTGGCAAAACGGTTGCGTCAGATAAAGCTGAATATGGAGCGTTGGCGCTGGATTCCGCATAATCTTGGCCGCCGTTATATCCTGGTCAATATCGCCGATTTCAGCCTCAAGGTTTTTGAGGATTCGCAAAAGATCCTGGAGACGCGGGTGGTAGTGGGGAAGTTCCACCGGAGTACCCCGGTCTTTAGCGACAGAGTTGAGTATCTGGTTATCAACCCGTACTGGTACCTGCCTGCAACCATAATAGTTGAAGATGTGGTACCGAAGATTTTAGCGAATCCCAATTATTTAGCGCAGAAGAGGATAAAGATCTTTGCGGCGGGAAGTAATGAGACGCAGGAGCTTGAACCAACCGCGATAGATTGGACTGGAATCAGCAAGGAGAATCTGCCCTATAAGCTGCGGCAGGAGCCGGGCCCTTCCAATGTTCTGGGCCGGGTCAAGGTCATGTTCCCCAACAAATTTGCCGTTTACCTGCATGATACGCCCGGACAGGGGTTGTTTCGGAAAACGGCCCGGGACTTCAGCTCGGGCTGTATCCGGCTGGAAAAGCCTGTTGAGCTTGCCGCCTATCTCTTAGGAGATGATCCCCTCTGGAGTCGGGAGAATATTCTGGCCACCATGGCAAGCGGCGAGCGGCAGGTCGTCACCTTGCCGGAACAGGTGCCAATTCACATTCTCTACTGGACGGCATGGAGTGATAAGGACGGGAGAATGCATTTCAGGAACGACATCTATGATCGGGACAAACAGCTCTTGGCAGCACTTGACGGGGTGGTTCCGCAGCCTTAGAAGTGATCACCAGAAGCGGACGCGGCCGGTGTCCACATGAACGAAGTTTGATTTTGCATAGTAGCCCACTCCTCCAGATTGCATTCCCATGGCCACTTGGCGTAAGGTGCTCAGCTCGCAGCCCGGAATGCGGATGTCAGTGGCCTTGCCGTCCATATGCAAGCTGTGTTTGGCAACACCGCCGTTCTTTTTGCCGAGCGAGAGGTTTGTGGCGGGGGAGCGATAACCGGAGATGATATGGATCTGTGAACCTGGTTTTATCTTGTTGGTGATAGCGTGCAGGAGGTCAAGCAGGCGGGGATCGATGGGCTTGATTTCCCCGGTGCGGAAGTCCCGGAGAATATGGTTTATTTCCTGCAGCGCCTCGCTGTAGTATTCCCCTTTGGCACAGTATTCAACGGAAAGTTTTTCGCCGGTGTGGGTATTGAGGAATGAAATCTCCCTGCTTGGCAAGATCATCTGGCTGGCGGTGGCAACCAGAGGATGCCTAAAGAGGCCGGTAACGGTAGCGACGGCGCCAAGTTTAAGGAGGTGCCGCCGGTCAATCTTGCGGCGGTCGGCTGTGCTGCGCTCTGTTTGCCGGCGTTCGCCCTTTCTCCGATCAAAGATCATAACGTTTTTCCCACCCCATTGGTATTGGTGATTCCTATCGATCTTAATATAAGGACTTATTGCAGGATGTCAACGGAGTTGATTGATCGGGAAGATGGCAAAATCGACCAAATACGGTTTCGATGGACGTTAGACCTTTAAAGAAGTAACATCACGATTCAGAACTGGTTGGAAGCGGGAATGGGGAGCTATTGATTTGGTCAAATCACTATTAGCGAGTAATAGTTGATCATGAAGATACCGGAAAATGTGGCGCCGGATGACGATTTTGAGATCAGGTGTCGAAAGCTGGGTCATCAAATCCACTTTTCTTATTGCCGCCGAGAAGACTCCGGACAGCCCTGTTTCAAGATCATTGATTGCTGGTATCCGTATTTCCCGGTTGAAGAGCTTCTTCGTGGCGAGTTGACCGAGGAAGAGTGGCAAAGTGTTTTTGCAAGGCCCCGGCTACCGAAAATCCTTTCGTTGGTCGAGTTGATCGAACAGGCTCGGAAGAGAACGCAGGAAAAAGTTAAGGGTAAAGACCGAAAAAAATAAATCGTGGAGTAAACGATATGAAATTATGGGTAACGCCGAAAGGCGATAGATGGCTTTGTGATGAATGCGAGGAAGATTTCGAGAAAGAGATCGCTGCAGAGGGTTGGCGCGTCGCCTTTGAGGAAAAATATAACGCCATGCTCCGTTGTTCCGCCTGCAAACATGGCGATGTCGAGATTTTCGATTGATCTGATATCACAATCTTTCCCCGCCCCTGCAAAAGAAAATTCCTCTGTGCTTATCCTACCAACTTGAATTATACTTTACTCCTACTGCCTCTCTCTTGTGAATTATCATCCACAGTAAGTCCCTCTAATCTTGTAGATATCCTGGCGCACTTTTTGCCAGGGGGACTCTATTGTTTAATGGGACATATTTCTGATAAACTTATGCAAAGGCCGGAGGCCGGATATTCGTGATAGGGGTAACTTTCCATGAAAATTCTTGATGTTTTTTCTGATTATCTCTGACCGTTCTGTTGGCTGGCGGAGCCGGCCCTTGCAGAACTTACCGGTCGAGACCCGGAAATAATTATCCACTGGCGGGCTTTCGAATTGCGGCCCGAGCCGGTAGAGCTCCTTGATCCCCAGGGAGATTACTTAACCTCGGCCTGGAAAAATCATGTCTATCCCCTCGCCAAGAAGATGGGGATGCCTCTGAAGATGCCGCCTATCCAACCTCGTTCCCGGCTGGCACATGAGGCTGCAAAATGGGCCGCAACCTATGAACGGCTTGATGAATTTCACCTCGCCATTTTTCGGGCCTTTTTTGAGTCTGGTCTGGATATTGGCAATCTTGAGGTGTTGATGAAGATGGCCGGAGATCTCGATCTTGATCCCGTGGCCCTGAAAAGATCTCTGGATAATCACGAGTTCACTTTTCAGGTCGTCAGTGACGAAGAGGAGGCCATGAATAGCGGGGTCAGGGCGGTGCCGGCCTTTGTCGCGGATGGGCTGGTGCTGGCGGCTGGGGTGCAGAGCGCTGATCGGCTTCTGGAATTGCTGGTGGACGGACCTGGTTTTAGAGAGTCACCGGTAATCTGAAGGTGAAATTTTTTTAGCCGAATCTGCTTCTCTATGAATATCTCCGAGAATCTTTAGAACCCTGTCCCGATTATTTTTATTCTGGTTGAGGATAATTACAAAACCGTCCAGGTTGTCGTTAGTGCCGAAATAGCCAGCGTATGAATAGGTTCCGGCCAGGGTGCCTGATTTAAGCAGGATGTTGTTTTTTTCAGGCAATAGATGGGCATGGGATTTGAAAAGTTCGAGAACGCGCAACATGGCCTGCCCGCTAAGGCGGTTCTTTCTGGACAAGCCGGAGCCCTCAACCAGATTAATGGCGGCGGATCTAAGAACCGGGTCTTTTTTGATAAAATTGAGCATTGCCTGTTGGCCTTTCTGCCAGGTGGCCGGGTAGCCGAAATTATGCGCGCCGATCTGGAGAAATATCTGGTTGGCTATGAAATTATTAGAGTAACGCATGAGTCCCGCCACCAGTTCGGGCAGTTTTCTGCTCGAATGGTGAATAAGCACCGGTTTACTGGCTGGGGCTTTGCGGCGGGCTATTCGACCCTCACCTTTGATCGCCGCTTTATGCTGAAAACTCCTGAATAACTGACCGGCCAGCAGTAGAGAATCTGCCGGATCTCTGGATATATTTATCCGGTGTTCACCAGCAGGCAACGGCTTGCCGAGTCTGGTCATGATTGGCAATAGCGGGGTTTGTGGCTCAGCGGACTGGACCGAGCCGTCTTTAGCGACCACGACATTTATAGTGTTGAAGTTTACGGCCAGGGCGGTGGAAGCGACATCATAGGGGTTAAGGCTGTTGCCGGCGCCATCGGTTATTGATTCCAGTTGATAATTACTGACATCAATATAGATATCATTGATAATCTTGATCCCTGAATTCTTAAGGGAAAGCATTATCGCTTTAATTTCCTCCGAGACCATAAATGGATCGCCATAGCCTTTTATGTAGAGATGATTATCTCCATCCACGAAGAATTCGGTTTTGAATTGGTAGCTTTCTCCCAGTTGATCGAAGGCGGCTAGTCCGGTCAGGAGCTTAATGATACTGGCCGGAACCAGTGGGACGTTAAGATTGGCTGAATCAAGCAGGGTGCCGTTTTTAGTCACGCCATAGGCGCCGTTGTTGATCAGTTCCCGCAGACCTTGCTGGCGAATGCTAGCTTGATGACTATCGTTTGCAGCTATGACCTGCAGAGGCATAACCAGTATGGCGAGGGAGATGACCAGGGCCGGAATAAACAGCCTGGTTCGCCTCTTTGCACGCAAAGCCAAGGAAAAGAAGGGACAAGAGTTTATCCTCAAATGTCGCCATTTATTGACAAAGGGTACAGCCTGTAATAAGTTTAGCGGCCTTATTGATAATCCCATTTACGGCGACCTATTATGAAAGAGTTTATTGCTGAAAATTTAAAGAACTCAATTTCTGCTAAAGAAAAATTGTTTGCGACCCAGAGCGAGGTAATCATTCGCCTGGCTCAACTTATTGCCGAAATAATCAAAAACGGCAACAAGCTTCTGATCTTCGGTAACGGTGGCAGTGCCGCCGATGCCCAGCATATGGCGGCGGAGTTTGTTAATCGTTTTATGATCGATCGGCCGCCGCTGGCAGCCATCGCCCTGACCACCGACACCTCCAATATAACCAGTATCGGCAATGATTTCTCCTTTGACGATATCTTCGTTAAGCAGGTCCAGGCCCTAGGCAAGAAAGGTGACCTTGCTCTGGGGATATCCACCAGCGGCAATTCTCCCAATGTGGTCAAAGCCATTGAGGCGGCTGTCGAAGCAGGTTTGCATACCGTAGTGCTAACCGGCGGCAGCGGGGGGAAGCTGGCCGGATTGGCCGAGATCGTGATTAATGTCCCCTCTGATATTACTCCCCACATCCAGGAGGCCCATCTCTGGGTCGAACATCTTTTATGCTGGATGGTTGATGATATTCTCTTTGGTGATAAGTAATGACTCTGCAGCCCCTTGATTTCAGTAAGCTTAACACCTATTCGGTCCATGATCGCTTCAGCAAGGTGACGGTGGAGAATTTTGCCAAGCCACTGAAGAAGGGGGCCACTATTGAAGATTTTCTGGCCTCGTTACCAGACCAGCTCCTTGGCCGGGACTTGCCGGAGTTGATTGAACGTCTGGCCGTCAGTCATGAACAGGGCAGGCCGGTAATTGTCGGGATGGGCGCCCATGTGATTAAAGTTGGCTTAAATCCGCTCCTGATCGACCTGATGGAGAGAGGGGTAATCACCGGGCTGGCCTTGAATGGCGCCGGGATTGTCCATGATACCGAGATTGCCATGGTTGGCCGGACCTCCGAGGATGTTGACCAGGTCCTTGGGGCGGGTGCCTTTGGAGCGGCCCAAGAGACCGGTGAAGTGGTCAACGAGGCGATCCGGCGCGGGGCCGAAGCAAACCAGGGCATGGGCGAGGCCATTGGCGAGTATCTGCTTGCCCAGGAATTTCCCTTCAACGATTCGAGTCTGCTGGCCTCGGCCAAACGTTTGGGGGTGCCGGTTACAATCCATGTGGCAATCGGCACCGATATCGTCCATATTCATCCTTCCGCCAATGGCGGTGATATAGGCAAAACCAGCCATCATGATTTTAAATTATTCTGTAGTCAGATCGCCGAGCTGGAGGGTGGAGCGTACCTGAACTTCGGCTCAGCGGTAATTATGCCTGAAGTTTTTCTGAAGGCTCTGACCGTGGTCCGCAATCTCGGCCATAAGGTGGAAAATTTCACCACGGCCAATTTTGATTTTATCCGGCATTACCGGACTATGACCAATGTCGTTAATCGGCCGACTGCCGGCGGCGGCCGGGGGTTTAACATCATTGGCCACCACGAGGTGATGATCCCGTTACTGATTGCTGGTTTACTGGCCCGGGTTGATGCCTGAAGCACTTTGCCTGAATCATCACAATAATGCTGGTATGAAATATTTAAAATTTGGGTATAATGCCACTTTTTGATTTTATCTGCCGGGCCTGTGGCCGCGAGTTCGAGTTTCTGGTGATGGGCAGTGAACGGCCATTTTGCCCGTCCTGCGGTAGCGATGATCTTCTGAAGCAAGATGTCATCTTTTTCTTCACCTACGGCAGGGAAGGGTGGCTCCGGCCCGGGATCATCGGGATGTAGTGGTTGTACCGGGGGAAGTTGCTCCAGCTGTCGGTAATTTTTAATAAACTGTTGAGCTAATAATTTTATTCCAAGGGACAAAAGAAGATGCAGAAAAACATCAAGATCGGCACCAGGGCAAGTTTGCTGGCTATGACCCAAAGCACCAATATCAAAAATCTGATCGAAGCCCAGTATCCCGGCACGACCGTGGAGCTGGTCAAAATAATTACCAAGGGTGATAAAATACTTGATGTGCCCCTGGCCAAGGTTGGCGGCAAGGGTCTGTTCGTCAAAGAGCTTGAGGAGGCCATGCTTAGCCGCGAGGTTGATATGGCCGTGCACAGTATGAAGGATGTCCCTTCGGAGTTGCCGGAGGAATTGCATATTGGTGTGGTTACCAAGCGGGAAGATCCCCGTGATGCCTTTCTTTCGGTAAAGTACAAATCTTTCGCTGAGCTGCCGGAGGGCGCCAAGGTCGGCACCAGCAGCCTACGGCGGAAGTCACAGCTCGCCGCGCTGCGCCCCGATCTTATTATCGAAGACCTGCGCGGCAATCTGGATACCCGTATCCGTAAGCTCGATGAAGGGATGTACGATGCGATTATTCTGGCCACTGCCGGTCTCAACCGGATGCAATGGTCTGAGCGAATCACCTCCCGTTTCTCAGCAGAGGAGATGTTGCCGGCTGTTGCCCAAGGTGCGGTTGGTATCGAATTGCGTAAGGATGCCGACGAACTGCTGGCCGGCCTGGCCTTTTTGCAGGATGATGAAACAACCATTGCAGTCGATGGCGAGCGGGCCTTTCTCCATCGTCTGGAGGGTGGTTGTCAGGTCCCGATCGCCGGTTTCGGCACTGTCGCCGACGGCAAGCTGACCATGACCGGTCTGGTCGCCTCAATTGACGGCAAGGAAGTGTTGAAGAAACAAGTCGTCGGCGAGGTGGCCGATGCCAAGGAGCTGGGCGTTAATCTGGCTGGCGAGTTACTGGATTTGGGCGCCCGGCGCATTCTTGAAGAGGTCTACGGCGAAAATCTGAATTGATTCCAGCTGTAATTTACCGATAATGTCTTAAATAAAAGCGCGGGGGCTTTATCTACCTCTGCGCTTTTTGTCCTTAGGAAACTATAGATGTCGAGAAATAACGAATTATCTAAAAGAAATCCAGGCAAGGTTTATCTGGTCGGCGCCGGGCCTGGTGATCCAACTCTGATTACGGTTAAAGGACTCAATATTCTCAGCCGGGCCGAGGTTGTTGTCTATGATCACCTGGCCAGTAAGAGGCTTCTCAAACATGTCCCGCAAACGGCGGAAATGATCTACGCCGGGAAAAAGGGTAATGTCCATCACGCCTTTACCCAGGCCGAAATAAACCAGATGCTGGTCGATTATGCCAAGGAAGGTAAAAAGGTGGTCCGTCTCAAGGGCGGTGATCCCTTTATCTTCGGTCGTGGTGGTGAAGAGATTGAAGAGCTGGTTGAAGCTGGAGTTGCTTTTGAGGTTGTGCCGGGAGTTACTTCCGCCACTGCCGCGGCTACCTATGCCGGTATCCCGATCACCCACCGGAACTTCACTTCTTCGGTGGCCTTTATCACCGGCCATGAGGATCCGACCAAGAAAGACAGTCGCTTGGCCTGGGACAAGATCTCTACCGGCATCGGTACCCTGGTCTTCTATATGGGGATCAAGAATCTGCCGTCGATCGCCAAAAATCTGATCAAACACGGTCGTGATCCCAAGAGCAGTGTTGCCGTTATCCGTTGGGCCTCAACCCCGGAGCAACGCACCGTTGTCGGCAACCTGGAGAATATTGCCGCGATCGTAAAAGAGGCCGAGATCAAACCGCCGGCCCTGGTGGTTGTCGGTGATGTTGTCCAGTTGCGTGATACCATCAACTGGTTTGAGAAAAAACCGTTGTTTGGTAAACGTATTCTGGTGACCCGGACCCGGACCCAGGCCAGTGAACTGGTGATGCTCCTTGAAGATAATGGCGCCGATTGCCTGGAAGGCTCTACCATTGCTCTGGTTGAGCCGGATAACTGGGTGGAAACTGATCAGGCTCTGGCTAATATCAGCAGCTATGATTGGCTCCTTTTCACCAGTATCAACGCGATCAGCTTCTTTTTTAAGAGGCTGCAGGATAAAGGCATGGATGCCCGTGACCTCAAAGGACCACAGATCGGGGCGGTAGGTACTGCCACCGCCGAAATGTTGCAGGATTACGGGATCAAGGCAGATCTCCTGCCCACAGAATTCACCGGCGAAGGTCTGGCCGAGGTGTTGCTTGAGAGAGGTGTTAAAGACAACAAAATCCTGATCCCCCGCGCCTTAAAGGCCAGGAAAATTCTGCCTGAAAAATTGCAGGAGGGTGGGGCGACGGTAACGATAGCACCCGTTTATCAGAATGTGCGGCCGGATGATTACGAGATGGTTAGAAAGGCCCTGGAAGAAAAACAGATCGATATGGTGACCTTCACCAGTTCGTCGACGGTCCGTAATTTTCTGGAAATGCTCGAGATTAAAAATGATGATGAGTTTAAACGATTGCTTGGCGAGGTTAAAATCGCGGTAATCGGACCGATTACCGCCAAAACGGCCCTGAAAAACAACCTCAAGATCGATGTCCAACCGGATACTTACACCATTGCCGCCATGGTTGAGGCCATTGTCGATTTCTATGGGGAAGCATAAAATTTTCAATCAGGCTGGTGTGGTATAACAATATCACCATGGCTTATACTCTGTCCTCTCGCGCTTAAGAGGGGCAATGATCAATCACAGGAGGCAGTATGGATATCTTTTGTAAAAGTTGCCAGAAAAACGTCGGCCAAATCGCCGATGAGAAGATTCCTGTTGGTAAAAAGATGAGTGTCAGCTGTCCTGAATGCAGTGAAAAGATTCATTTTGTCAAACCGGTGGATTTTTCACCCGAGGCAAATCTGCAGGAAGAATCATCCGGAGCCGACACCGCTTTTTCTGAATATGATTTCAAGATCATGGATATTATTCGTGAGGCCTGGGCCAAAACTTCCGGCACGAAAGGACCTATCTGGGCTGCCATCGGCTTGGCCTTTCTGGCGGTCGGGGTCTTTAGCGGGGTTGTGACCGGTATTTCGGCAGTTATTGGCTCCAATTCGTCGGCAGCCGCCCTGGGGGTTGCCGGCCAGTTTACCATCTCGCTGGCTAGCTACCCTTTTATGGCCGGCTTAATGCTGATCGGCATCCGTCATGCGATCGGCCTCCCGATCGATTTCAAGATGGCCTTCAGTTGTTTCGGCTATATTTTGCCCATCGTTATTGCTTCACTTTTGGTATCGGTATTGTCTTTCATCGGTTTGCTGCTCCTGGTTATCCCCTTCATTTACTTAAGCATTGCCTATCTGTTGGTTATGCCGTTGATTATCGATAAAGGGATGGGGCCGTGGCAGGCCATGGAGGCATCACGCAAAGGCATCCAGCAACATTGGTTTAAAGTTTTCGGACTATATTTTCTGATGGGAATCATCTGCTCTTTAAGTGCAATCCCCGCGGGTATAGGACTGATCTGGACCGTGCCCATGTTTATTATGGTTGGTGGTATTCTTTATCGGGAGATCTTCGGGGTTAGTCAGCAAGGCTGATATTGTCTGCGTTTTTAGCGAAGCAACCTATTTAGAGATTGGGGCATTCCCTTATAAAATCTCTTATGGCCTACTATGCCATGATTACATCTTTATCTCTCACTTGCCAGGAGGCCCAATAAGTAAATTTCTTTCCGAGTCTCCCCGGCGCGCTTTATAAGAATAAAGGCTCCTGGCGGAAAGTTTAGTTAACATGCCGGATCCCTACGCCTAATATGCCGAAGTCGCCCGTTACCACAGTTTTCCTGCGTTCTGTGCCGCACAGACCCGGAGTTTACCTGATGAAAAGCGGGGCAGGTAAGATCCTTTATGTCGGTAAGGCCCGTGATTTGCGGAACAGACTGGCATCATATCGCAGCGGTGAGGCCGCGCGGTTTTCTAAAACGGCGGCAATGCTCCAGAAGGCGGCTCGGGTCGAAACCATTTTGACCGCGACCGAAAAGGAGGCCTTGATCCTTGAGGCCTCCCTGATCAAGAAACATCGACCTCGCTACAATGTCATCCTGCGCGATGATAAAAATTATCCCTACATCAAAGTTACCGTCAACGAAAAATGGCCCAGGGTGTTTGTGGGCCGGCGCCGCCTTAAAGATGGGGCCAGATACTTTGGTCCTTACTCATCAACATCCGCCATGCGCGATACCCTGGCCTTGATCCGGGAACTGTTCCCGTTACGGACCTGCAAAGGAATTAATCTCAAGAAGCGAGAGAGACCCTGCCTCAACCAGCAAATGGGGCGCTGCCCGGCGCCCTGTTGTGGGCTGGCTGATCCGGCAACATATCGGCTTGCCGTCAACAACGTGATTGCGGTTCTGGAGGGCCGCAAGAGTGAGCTGGTCGGCTATCTTCAAAAGGGCATGCTCGCCGCCGCGAAAAAACATGAATACGAGCAGGCCGCCCATTGCCGGGATCGCCTGGTTTCATTGCAAAAGACCTTGGAGAAACAGGCGGTGGCGGCCAGTCATTCCCGTGACCAGGATGTTTTCGGGCTGGCTCGGCGTGGGTTTGCGGCCGCGGTCTCGGTTATTTTCGTCCGCGAAGGGTTGGTGAACGGCCAGCAGTCATTTTTCATGGAAACGGTTTTGGGCGATGACGGCGAAGTCATGGCAGGCTGTCTCCAGCAATTCTACGGGGATGATCGTTATCTGCCGCCGGAGATCTTACTGAGTCATAGGCTGGCCAATGCTGATCTGCTGGCAGAGTGGCTGACGGATCTGCGCGGGACGGCGGTTCATCTTAAGACCCCCCAGCGCGGAAAACTGGCGGAACTTACCGTTATGGCCAAGAATAACGCCAGTCAGGTCTTTGCCGATGAAGAGAAGAAAAACCGCTCCAACCAGGCCTTACTGGCCGCGATCGCCAAGACCTTGAAACTGGCAACTCCCCCGAAGCGGATTGAATGTTTGGATATTTCCAATATCGGCGGCAAACAACCGGTCGGTTCCCTTATCTCCTTTAGGGATGGCGAACCGGACAAGAAGGGCTATCGCCATTACCGGATCACTGGCGGCGACAGCCCTGACGACTACGGGATGGTGCGGGAGGTTCTGTCCAGGCGCTTTGCCCCGGATAAGGATGCTGACCTGCCGGATCTGCTGTTAATTGACGGCGGTAAGGGCCATTTAAATGTTGCGGTTCAGGTTTTGAGCCAAACCGGCCATCTGCCGGACGTTGAGTTGCTTGCCATCGCCAAAGAAAAGAAGGACGAGGGCGAAAAGCTCTTCCGGCCCGGCCGCAAGAATCCGTTTCTCCTGCCGGTTTATTCGCCGGTTCTGCTTTTTATGATGCGGGTAAGGGACGAGTCGCACCGTTTCGGCATCACCTTTCACCGGCGTCTCCGGAGCAAGGCCACCCTGAAATCGGGCTTAGACCTGATACCCGGAGTCGGTCCGGCCCGGCGTAAACTGCTGCTGAAGAAATTCGGCAGCCTGAAAAGGCTCAAGAATGCCTCACTTCAGGAGCTGCTTGAGGTTGAAGGGGTCGGGCCTGAGCTGGCCAAGGTTATCGTTGCGCATCTGCAATCAGGCACAGTTTAGGGAGACCCTGGCCCTTAAATGGCTCGGCCTGAATAGATTCTAGAGCACTTATTGCCAGCTGATCTTCTCTGGATGATTCTCTGCTTAAAAACCAGCAGTAAAATCCATAAAGAGACAAGATATAAATCTTGCATTTTAATAGTCAAAAAACTAGAGTATTCAATTTATTTCTAAGGGCTGTCAATATAGTCAGGCGGTCACTTTCACTTTTTTCTTTTCAGGAGTTTTATACCGCAATGTGGGAATATACCGACGAAGTAAAACAACATTTTCTAACCCCCAAAAATGTCGGTGAGGTCGAAAATGCTAATGCCATCGGTGAGGTTGGTTCACTGGCCTGTGGCGATGCCCTGAAGCTGACCCTCAAGGTTGATGAAAACGAGATTATCACCGATGCCATGTTTCAAACCTTCGGTTGTGCCAGCGCCATTGCCTCATCTTCGGTCCTGACCGAACTGGTCAAGGGCATGAGCCTCACCGATGCTGCCAATGTATCCAACGAAGATATTGCCGAGGCCCTGGGCGGGCTGCCCAAAGAGAAGATGCACTGCTCGGTCATGGGCCGGGAGGCCCTGGAAGCGGCCATTGCCGATTATCGTGGCGTTACCCTGCCGATGGCCGAGGGCGAGGTGGTCTGCGAGTGTTTCGGGGTCACCGACCTCGAGGTAAAAAGGGCCATCCAGGAAAGTAATTTGCAGTCTGTCGAAGAGATAACCAATTTCACCAAGGCCGGTGGCGGTTGCGGCAAGTGCCACGACCGGCTGGAAGAGCTGATCCATGAAGTCAGGAAAGATGCTGTTCAGCCCGTTATCCCCGACCAGAGGCCCAAACGGATCACTAACATCCAGAAGATCAAGATGATCGAGGATGTCCTGGAAAGGGAGATCCGGCCGACCCTGCGCAAAGACGGCGGCGATATCGAGCTGATCGATGTCGACGGCGATTTTGTCACGGTTTCCCTGCGGGGCTCCTGCAGCAGTTGTCTTAAATCGCAGACCACTCTGAAGGAATATGTTGAAAAAAGGCTGCGGGAGCAGGTTCTTGACACTCTGGTGGTTGAGGAGGATAAGGGATGATCTCCGAAGCGACTGACAGAATCGTCTATATGGACAATAACGCCACGACCAGGGTAGCGCCCGAGGTGGTGGCGGAGATGATGCCGTATTTCTCGGATCTCTATGGCAATCCCTCCAGCATGCATACCTTCGGCGGTCAGGTGGGCAGTAAGGTCGCCGAGGCCCGCCAGAAGATCGCTTCATTGATCGGCGCCACCTCTGACGAGCTGATTTTTACCAGTTGCGGCACAGAGAGTGACTCCACCGCCATATTGTCCGCCCTCCAGGCCTTGCCGGAAAAACGCCATATCGTAACGACCAGGGTAGAACATCCGGCCGTCAAGCATCTTTGTGAAAATCTCGATAAACTGACCGGCCATAAGCATAAAGTGACCCAGCTGCTGGTTGAAAGCGACGGCACCATCGATCTTAAGAAATACGAGGAAAGCCTGACCGACGAGACTGCCATCGTCAGTGTCATGTGGGCCAACAACGAGACCGGGGTGATTTTCCCGATCGAGAAGATGGTGGCTATCGCCAAAGAGCGGGGGATCCTCTTCCATACCGATGCGGTGCAAGCGGTCGGCAAGATCCCGCTGAACATGGCCGAGGTGCCGGTGGACTTTTTGTCGATATCCGGGCATAAACTCCACGCCCCCAAGGGTGTTGGCGTCCTCTACGTCCGCAAGGGCACCCCCTATGTGCCTTTCCTGATCGGCGGCCACCAGGAGCACGGCCGCCGGGGAGGCACCGAAAATGTCGCCTCCATTATCGGTCTGGGCAAGGCCTGTGAACTGGCCGCCGCCCAGCTGGATGACGAGAATACCCGGGTCCGCGCCCTCCGGGACCGGCTTGAAGAAGCGTTACTGAAAACTATTCCCCGGTCGCTGCTCAATGGTCACAAGACCGACCGGCTGCCCAATACCAGTAATATCAGCTTTGAGTTTGTTGAGGGTGAGGCCATCCTCCTCCACCTGGACCGTTTCGGCATCTGTGCTTCTTCCGGTTCAGCCTGTACCTCCGGATCTCTGGAACCTTCCCATGTATTAAGGGCGATGGGGGTGCCGTTTACGGCGGCCCACGGTTCGATCCGTTTCAGTCTCAGCGTCTATAACAGCGAAGATGATGTCGATTATGTAATTGAGCACCTGCCGCAGATCATCGCTGACCTGCGGGCCATGTCGCCTTTCTGGGCAGAGGCAATGAAGAAAGAGGCTGGAGCAGGAGGTTGCGACTGCAGCTGTAAGTAAATGTACTCAGAATTCAGGAGGAAACTACCTCATTCTGAATTCCGACATGCGAATTTCAAAAACAAGGGGAAGAGATGAAAGTTATTCCGGCATCTTTTGAGATCCAGGACGATCTTGACCGCCAGTCACTGGCCGTCCGGATCGAGGCCTGCGGGCGGATCTGTTATAAGAGTGAAGATAAAATTGAGGCCGGCTCAACCGAACCCTTTATTGAAAAGATATTAAAGCATGGCCACAACTCTGTGGCCGAAATGGGTGTTGTTACGCTTAGAATTACAATCGACACCGAAACGCTGGCGACCCAGTTTTTTGGTTGTCAGCCGAAATTCGTCCACATTGAGCGGCTTGGCAAAAATGAACTGCTGCTGACCGGTAGCGTTCGCGCCTACCGTGAACTTTACAAAGAGCACGGCAACGTAAAACTGATCAAGGCGATTACCGGTTACCTGGCCAATAAGCAGCCGCTCTTTTTTAAGGACATTGTCCCTAAGCGGGGAGTGGTACCGCAATCTGGGGTCATTATCGAAAAGGTATCCCTGGCCGAAGTCGATGGATTACCGGCCGATTCCTTGGCCAAACACCGCTATCTTGGGGTCAAGTTCTACACCAATCGGGCGGTCACCCATGAAATTGTCCGCCACCGGCCCTGTTCTTATCTCCAGGAGAGCCAACGTTATTGTCGCTACAGTGAAGACAAGTTCGATTCCCAGGTGACCTTCATCAAGCCGATGTTCTACCAAGAGGGTACCGAGGACTATAAACTCTGGCAGCAGGCCATGGAGGAGACCGAGAAGATCTACCTGAAACTCCTCGAGACCTCATCTCCCCAGGCCGCCCGGACCGTATTGCCCAACTCCTGCAAGACCGAGATTATTGTTTACTGCAATCTCCTTGAATGGCTGCATATCTTCAAGCTGCGGACCACAAAGGCTGCCGAACCCTCGATGCGGGAAGTGATGATCCCGCTGCTGCAGGAGTTTGCCGAGCGTTACCCCTCTGTTTTTGGGGGGCTTAAAACCTGAGATTATCAGGCGAGTTTTAATTGTTTCGCCAGGTTGTTTGGCACTTAAGCTGATTTTTGTTAGATTAGTGGCCTTGCTAGGTGTTATAAAATCCGGATTTCGGGCCGGAATTAATATTTGAATTATAGATTTTACGGTTATAGCTAATTGCAGTTTAAAATGAATTATGGAGGATACAATGGCTTATAATGCAGTGGAAATGGCAGACTGGCAGATATCTGAGGCTGCTGAAAAAAACATGCCCACCCCCGAGGAGTGGCGGGACAAATTAGGACTCGAGAAGGACGAGGTCCTGCCCATGGGCAGATTGGCTAAACTCGACTTTCTGAAAATCATGAATCGTCTCAAGGACAAGCCGGATGGCAAGTATATTGAAGTTACCGCTATTACTCCGACACCGCTTGGCGAGGGAAAGAGCACCACTTCCTGTGGTCTGATGGAAGGTATGGGTCTGCGAGGCGTGAATGTTGGTGGCGCCCTGCGTCAGCCTTCCGGTGGCCCGACCATGAACGTCAAGGGTACCGCTGCCGGCGGTGGTAATTCGCTCCTGATTCCGATGACCGAGTTCTCCCTTGGCCTCACCGGTGATATCAACGATATCATGAACGCTCATAACCTGGGCATGGTGGCCATGACTTCCCGGATGCAGCACGAGCGGAACTATAATGATGAGCAGCTGGCCAGACTGACCGGGATGCGTCGTCTCGATATTGATCCCACCCGGGTTGAATTCGGCTGGATCATTGACTTCTGTGCCCAGGCTCTCAGAAATATCACCATTGGCCTTGGCGGCCGCTACGACGGTTTCACCATGCAGTCCAAGTTCGGTATTGCCGTTGGTTCCGAGCTGATGGCTATTCTTTCCATTGCTACCGACCTTGCCGATTTGAAGGAACGGATCAACAACATCACCGTGGCCTTTGACAAGAGCGGCAAGCCGGTAACCTGCGGCGACCTGGAAGTAGGCAACGCCATGGCTGCATTTATGCGTAACACCATTAACCCGACCCTGATGTGTACCGCAGAGTACAACCCGTGTCTGGTGCACGCCGGACCTTTTGCCAATATCGCTGTCGGCCAGTCTTCGATCATTGCAGATAAGGTTGCCTTGAAACTCTTTGATTACAATATCACCGAATCAGGCTTTGCCGCTGATATCGGTTTTGAGAAATTCTGGAACGTCAAGTGCCGTTACTCCGGTCTGAAACCACACGTCTCCGTTCTCACTACCACCATCCGCGCCCTTAAGATGCACGGCGGCGGCCCTAAAGTTGTTGCCGGTAAAGCGCTGGATGATGCTTACACCAAAGAGAACGTCGGCTTGGTCGAGAAGGGTTGTGAGAACATGGTCCACCTGATCAAGGTTATCCGCAAGGCAGGGATCAACCCGGTGGTCTGTATCAACCGCTTCTATACTGATACCGATGAAGAATGCAAGGTTGTTCGCCGGATTGCCGAGGCAGCCGGTGCCCGCTGTGCCGAGTCCAAGCATTGGGAATTGGGCGGCGAGGGTGCTCTGGAATTCGCCGATACAGTAATTGACGCCTGCAACGAAGAGAATGATTTTAAATTCCTCTATCCTCTGGAGATGAAACTCCGTGACCGTGTTGAAATGATCACCAAGGAAGTTTATGGTGGCGACGGTGTTGATTGGTCACCAGAGGCCAATGCCAAGGCTGAGATGCTGGAGAAGGATCCCCAGTACGCTGACTATGCCACCATGATGGTCAAGAGCCACCTGAGTCTTTCTCACGATCCGACCAAAAAAGGTGTGCCCAAGGGATGGCGTCTGCCGATCCGCGATATCTTGATCTATTCCGGGGCCAAGTTCCTGTGCCCATGTGCAGGAACGATCAGCCTGATGCCTGGCACCAGTTCCAACCCAGCCTTCCGGCGCATTGATGTTGACACGGATACCGGCAAGGTAACAGGACTGTTCTAGAAACAATTATACATATTCTTATCCAGAACTGGTCAAAGGATGCACGTCTTTTGACCAGTTTTTTTGTAGAATATGGCAGAGAAACTGTTAGCGCTGACCGTGTTGGCCACATCAATGGTGATTGTGATACTGGGGCTAGGGTTAAAGGCGTGTTTTAGTCTCTACATAGTAAGTAGTGGGTTAGCAGAAAGGCCCGGGGGATTCCTCGGGCCTTTTTTTTGTTTTAAGATAACAAGGCTCATGCAAGGGGGCGGTGTCTCCCAGCTTGACCGTCCTTAAATAAAACAACAAGATGGGGCAAACCTGTACTGAATCAGGTATATTCATTACCTGCTCCCAAGGGCAATCAGTTATTAAAAACAGAAAAGGATAAGTCCAGAGCAGAGCCCGAACACAATTGCAAGAGAGGTAGGCGTGAAAAGATTATTCTGTTTAATATTTTTGTTCATTGTTGCATGCGGTCAGAGTCCTGAGCAGTTGTTCGAAACGGCTGAATTCGAGATGCTGCAAACCAATTACCCCCATGCCACCGAACTTTACCAGGAGATCATCGAGAAGCACCCCGACAGCGATTTTGCCGAAAGGGCCCGCAAAAGGGTAGGGGAGCTTCAGGCCCGGCAGGAGAAAAATAAGGCTGCGAATAGGGAGTAGGTGGAGAGGGTGGGTGGTAATGGTAAGAGTTAAGATTTGTCCCCATTTTCCTGAAAGAATAGATTAAGATGATTTCAGTTCGCAGTTATAAAGGCCGGTAAGAACGGCTGATTGCCTAGCGGCAGCGAGCTTTGGCTGAATTGTGGCTTGATTACGGCGCTGGTCATTGTTCATTGATATTGTTGCTTGTTATCTTGTCGGTTAAACCGAGGTGTCGCCCCCTTAATCATTGAATCGGGAGGGATGTATGCGGAATTTAATTTTTATGGTCCTGGCCATTGCCATTCTTAGCGGAGTTAGTGGTTGTGCGTCGAATTACCTCTTAACAGAACCGAGGGTCTTCAAGGCCTGTCTTACCGACGACCCGGGTGATCGGGAAGTGTCCTTCGATATTCTGGCGAATATCCTGCGCCGCCAACGCGGCTGGATTGTTGAGCGGATCAGCAAGGAAAAATATGAGATGGACGTACGAGCCTGTCGAGGCGCCTACTGCATCCCCCTCTTGGTGACGGTGGAACCGGACGGGCAGATCCTCTGGCGGCGGGATCCCGGCAAGACCATCAGCAACAGGTGGGCGGATGAATTAAAGCGTTGGCTCAACCACATTGAAGAGGGCTACGCCAGACGCCGCTGCGCCAGATAATTTCGCTAATAATCTGACACAGAAACTCAGAAAGATACAAGGGCGGGTCGCTAATAAGCGGACCCGTCCTTTTTTCGTTTTAAAAACTCCATCCTGAAAAAAACAAACCGGATTAAAACAATTAACAAAGACCAATAGTCTCTTGCTTGCTTCCCTTGGTTGTTTTTATTGGCAATTGATCACTGATCATTGTTGATTGCTATTTTGTCGGTTAAGTTGGTTAGAGTATTGAAAAATCAGTGAGCAAGAGCCAAGAGCAGACTTGATACTCTTCTGTTTTCACGTACCTCCCGAGCCTATTCCGGCTGAACCCTCAATGCTTGACTTCGTGAAATGGGAACTTAAGCGCAATCAGTATTTCTCTATTAAGTTGTCACTTGACAACCGAGACTGGCAGGAATTATAATTTACCTAAGCCAGAAAATTAAATGGCCAGAAAGAAACACCCAAAATCGGAGATTGAAAAGGCCTTAAGGTATGCTGAAGAACATGGCTGGAGGGTTGAAGTTGGTGGCTCCCACGCCTGGGGTAAGATTTATTGCCCATTTAACGATAAAGATTGCAGGTGTGGCGAGTTCTGCATAGCCAGTGTTTGGAGTACCCCTCGTGCTGCCGGTAATCATGCCCGGCAAATCAGGCGAGTGGTTGATAATTGTAAAAGGCGCCAAAAGAAATAACTTTCCCGAAAAACTGGGGGGCTTATGAAAGAATATGAATTCGTTTTAAAATTCATCCTGCAGGTTAACGAGACTTCTCCTGAAGTTTTTGTGGAGAAACTGGGAGAGGCCGGCTGCGATGACGCTCTGATCGGTATCGGCGTGAACGGTCGGATTGCCCTCGATTTCACCCGGGAATCAGCATCTGCCCTGGATGCGGTGTTAAGTGCTATCAAGGATGTAAAGCGGGCAATTCCAGACGCCAGGCTTATCGAAGCAACCCCGGATCTGGTCGGCCTGACTGATGTGGCCGATATCCTGGGATTCACCCGACAGAACATGCGGAAACTGATGCTCAAGAATTCTGATTTTCCTCCCCCCGTTCATGACGGCAAACCCTCGATCTGGCACTTGGCCAAGATCTTAAAGTGGATGGAGAAAGAAGACAGGTATCAGATCGAGGAAGCCTTGTTCGATATCGCCGAGACCAATATGCAATTTAATATTGCCAAGGATATGCAGGATTTGGAGCCTGGCTTCCAGTTGAATATTGAAGGCCTGCTGGCTTGAAACATCCTTCGCCCTTATAGACAACGCTGGCCCTCAAATAAGTTTGTCCCGGTTATTCCGAAAAATTGCGGCCATTTTCATGCGGCCACCGATTGGGATCCTTTACGCCCAGCAAATGCGCGGGCTCATGGAAGTCGCCGACGGTTTCAGCAACTGGTCCGGTTCCGGGAATTATTATCCAGGCCCCGTGGAACGCCCTTTGACTAAATTTGAAAAGCGCGGTCTGAGGCGGGGGCATGAAGTTAGGGATTTACTCTATGCAGCGTATTTAACCCTGACAATATTTGCAATAGGGAAGGGGGAAATGAAATAATGCAATTATGCAAGCCTGACCCCAGCCGTTTTCAATGAAAAAGGCGGTTGAAGAAATGATCTCCGACCGCCTTAGAAAATAGATTTGTCCCGATTTATTCTCTGGTTGGCTCAGCAATAATCAAATGCCAATTATGACTTGAAATCTATGCCTAATAGGTCAATCCACAACGTATTACCTGAAACTGCAATATATAGATAGAAAAGGGCTAGTGCTATCCCAGTTATAGAAAACCATCTGTATTTATCCTTCTTGTTTATCATTTTAAGCACAGTCAAAATCAAATAGATTGAGCATAATAGAGGATTGATAACAAAATGGAAGGTTGTCCACAGGAAGGCTCCTGAGTCTCCCCCTAACAATACCGACCCCAATTCATCAAACAATACAACTGCATATAGAATTAAAACGCCAGATATGCCACCGAATGTGTATTTGTCTATTTTCATATTATTTTTTCCGTGATCATTAATGTTCTGAGAAATTTTTAATATGGATTTATCCCTGTAATTGTTCCAGCCCCACATTCCGTATAGCATTTAACGTGGCAGTCAAAGTTAACTTTATCCCAAAAGTTATCTACATCTTCAGTACACATGCCCTTGGTTTTATCTGCATCACAATCTTGTAGGCATTGACGTGTACATCTTACCCATCCTTCATAATCATCATCTTTTGAGGGGTCAGGGTCTGGTTTTTTGGGAAAGAAATCATCGCAATATTTAGGAGCAGTCTTGCAATAGTAATCTGCACCTGTCTCATTACACCTTTTGTCATAATACTCACAAGAATTAGTGCCATACAACCCTTTAGAGTCGGTGTGATTAACCGGATTAGCACCAGCATATAGGTAAAGATTCAACCCGCCATCAAGACCAATCGGATCAGACGTTATATACCTTCCGGTATTCGGATCATAATACCGGTTCCAGTTGTAATGGAGTCCTGTTTCTTCATCGTAATATTGGCCGGGGAAGGTCAAGTACTGCTTAACCTTGTTGCCATAATGCTTCCGTTCGCCAAAGGCTGAGTATTCATAGCTTACCACAACTTTGCCCTTACCGCCAGTCAGGGCGGCAGGAGTATTCAGCCCGTCCAGATGGTAGTAGTACACCTCGCCTTTCTGCTCAATGGCCAGCGGTTCTGAGGTACCGAGACCGTAAACATAACGGGTAGCCTTTTCCTTCTTTTTCTTTTTACCGTCACCACCAGTCTCAATTTCAAGGATTAAATTAGCACCGTCATAGACGTAGGTATAAATCTTAGCCTCGGCCTCATCATCTTTAATCTCTTCAACTTTCTTCTCAATCCGACGGTTGAACGGGTCGTACTTGAAAGAGACTATCTTGGTCTCGTCTTCTTCGATCTTGATGGCCCCTACCAGTCGGTTCTCGTAATCGTATTCGTAGTTCCAACTGGCCTGATCTTCATCATCAAACTCGGTCTTGTTGATCATGTTGCCGTTGTCATCGTACTGGTAATCATACTTCCTGCTATCCAGCAGTTGATTGCCGGAGTTATACGCATAGCTGTCTTTCCATTCAGGACCGGAGAGACGGTTACCCAAAGGATCGTAGCTGAACTCTTCAGCATTATGCCTGTCTTCTATTTCTTTGCCT